>CAYXGZ010000034.1:0-38265 GCA_964464755.1 uncultured Planctomycetales bacterium | reverse complement strand
GGTGGAAGAACTCGTGCGAGGCCAGCTCGAGGAAGGCGTCGTACTTGTCCCGCGGCTTGAAGGCGAAGGGCGGGTACTGGAGGGTGCAGGAGTTCCGGTGCTCGAGGCCGCCGTAGCCCTCGGCGACGGTGTGGAGCAGGAACGTGTAGTCGCGGTAGGGCAGCCCGCGGAACATCGCGGCCTCGACGCCGACGATCTTCGCGAGGTCCTTCGCGAGCCGGTCGAGGTCGTAGTTGCCGCCGCCGACCACCGCGAGGTGGTGCGGGACGCCGCGCACGCGGAACGTGCGCACGGCGTGACGGCCGGCCTCGATCGGGCAGTCGACCAGCTCGTCGTAGTCCGCCGCGACCCAGCGCCCGGGCCCGCGGCGGCGCAGGCCCGTGGAGACGCGCCAGCCCCGCGGCAGGGCGAGGCGCAGCGTCGGGGAGAGGTGCTTCGCGCCGTCGGGGCACATCAGGGCGGCCGCGCCGTTGAGGTAGAGGTGGTCGGAGTCCAGGTGGGCCCCGCGGGCGTTGAACTGCAGCGCGTGGACGCGGTAGCGGACGACGACGTCGCGGCCCCCGGTCCGCACCCGCCAGCGCTGCTTGTCCGCCTTGCGCCAGGGGAGCCCGCCCGCCGAGAAGTCCTGCACGTGCCGGGCGTAGTCGCGGATCTTGTAGGATCCCGGCGTCCACGCGGGCATGACGAAGTCGACCTCGTCCGCCCCGGCGCCGCGGTAGCGGATCTCCACGTCGAGCAGGTGGGTCTCCGGCCGGCGCGCGGAGACCGAGTAGTCGAGGGTGGGCATGGCGCCCGTTATAGCGGGTCCGCGGCCGGCCGTCGCTATTTCGCGAGCTGGGCCCGGCCCCCCGTGGCCTCGGCCAGACCGCGCAGCAGCCGCAGGTTGTCCGCCGTGTTGGGCTTGTCGCCGGGCACCTCCACCGGGTTCACGACGATCTTCCGGTAGCGGTTCATCCGCTTGAGCTCGGCGAGGATCTCGTCGGTCGCGACGAAGACCCCGCGCGAGGCGCCGCCGTCCGTGTAGACGAAGACCGTGTCGACCGCGTCGTCCTCGAAGGCGGCCTCGAGGCCGTCCCAGATGTTCGTCCAGCCCTTCGCCTCGAGGCGGGCGACGTAGCCCGCGGCCTCCTGGCGCGTGGCGGGCGTCGCGACCTGCAGGGTCTTCTTCCAGCGCTTCTGGTCGCGCGGGTAGCGGCCGTCGCCCTCGCAGCCGAGCACGATCACGTTGATGCCGGTCTCGTCGGGCAGGCGCTGGATCGTCCGGATCGTCTCGCGCTTGGCGACGTCGAGCTTCGTCCCGGGCGGGCCCCCCGCCGGGGCCGGATCGCGCATCGAGCCCGAGAGGTCGAGCAGGAAGCAGATCCGGGTCGAGAGCACGGGGAGGTTGAAGAACTGCACGCCGGACTCCGCGGCCGGGCCGGCGTTCTCGGGCGTCCCGCCCTTGGGCGGCACGACGAAGGTCCCCGACTGCGCGGCCCACCAGTCGCGCCACGGCCCCGCGCCGAGGCCCAGGTCCTTGCGGGTCAGGTCCCGGAGCGCGGAATAGATGTCCCAGCGCAGGCGGCCCTTCTCCCGGGCCAGCCGCGCGATGAGGGCGCCGACCAGCTCCGGGGTCCGCAGCTCGAGGGCGGTCTCGGCGGCCTGGGCCCGGACGCGCCAGTCCGGATCCTCGACCGCGGCCAGCACCAGGGCGACGGCCCGGCCGGGCTCCAGCCTGGGGGCCGAAAGCACGGCGGCGACGCGGACCCGGGGGTCCGGGTCCTTGGAGCCGGGGTCCAGGAGCGCGTCGAGCGCGTCGGGCCGCACGCGGGCGAGGGCCTCGACGGCGGCGGCGCGCGGGCCTGGCGCCGGGTCCTTGGTGGCGCTGCGCAGCAGCCGATCCGCGGCCCGGGCCCCCTCGACGGCCGCGAGAGCGTCCACGGCGGCCGTCCGGACGTCGGGATCCGCGTCCCCCAGGGCGGCGGCGAGCGGGCCGGCGCTCTCGGGCCGGGCGAGCCCCCCGAGGGCCTCGGCGGTCTTGGCGCGGATCCAGCGGTTGGCGTTCCGGAGCCCGGCGGCGTGGAGGAAGGGCGCGACGGCCGCCCCGTCGGCGTTGCGGACCGCCGCGGCGGCGCGGTTGCGGACCCTCGGGTGCTCGTCGCCGAGCAGGGGGAGCAGGGCCTGGACCATGCGGAGGTCCCCGTGGGCGCGGATCCGGTCGACGGCCTGGCAGCGCTTGTCGGGGTCGCGGTCGCGGGAGAGGGCCTGGAACTCCGTCCATTCGTCGGGGGCGCAGGGGACGGCGAGCAGGGCGAGGAACATCCAGCGGATCATGGGGCACCTCCGCGCGGAGTGGGGCGCGGGGAGGGCAAAGCCGCGGCAAAAAAAAACGCGGGGCCCCTGGGTGGGGGGCCCCGCTACGGAGAGGGGTATGGGTTGTGCATGGAATATCTCGGCGGGGACCGGGGCCGACTTGAGCGCGGGGCCCCCGAATTCGGGAAAAAACTTTTTCCTCAAGCCCCCGGGGGGCGGGGACCGATACCCAAGGATGTCGGGACACGCGACTCCGATTCGGGGTCGTTCCTCCGCCGGCGACGGCGGGGGACGGGTGTCCGGCCGGTCCCCGTTGGGGGGCCGGTTCCGGGGAACGCGCCGCGGAGCGGCGTCCGGGACGTGGAGTGACCGGCGTTCTTTGCACAAGCGGGGGAGTCGGCGAGTCTGCAGGCGCCCTGCAGGAGTGGAATCCAGGCGCCTGCGGTCCCGGGATCCGCGCGTCGCGGAACCGGCCGCCGCCCGTGAGCCCGCCTCGATCCCCTCCAACGGGACGCGGCGACGGCTCCGTGACATCCGGACCCGGGGTTTATACCCTAGGACCTCGAGGTGCGGCACGGGGCGTGGCAGGGCGGTCGGACCGGAGGTGGAATGGCGGCGCTCGGACGTGGTCTCGGGATCGCCCTCGGGTGGCTGGCGGCAGCCGGCCTCCCGGGAACGGCCCACGGGCAGGAGGCTCCCCCGCTGGAACGTCCGCGGGACTCGGTGACCGCGACCCTCGCGGGGTCGGCCCGGGTCGCCGGCCTCGGACGCGCGGGCTCCCTCGAGGACCTGCGGGCCGCGATCAACGGCGCGACTCCCCCCTCCGGCGGTTCCCAGCTCATCCTCCCCTACGACGCCTCGCTGCGCCTCGACCTCGCCTGGACCCCCGCCTTCCGCTCGATCCTCGAGCTCGCCCACGAGCCCTTCGAGGCGGGGCTGAACGAGCCCCTCGGCGACGACGGCCACCCCCCGGTCGTCCGGCAGCTCTACCTGGAGTGGACCGGATCCGGCGTGACGCTCCGGGCCGGCTCCTTCGAGTACTCGTGGAGCCTGCGACCGCACGACGAGCCGTTCTTCCTCGACACCCGGGCCGAGTCGGCCTACGCGGGCGCGGTCCTGCCGACGGCCGATCGCGACGTCTCCCGCCCCGCGGGCTTGGCCTGCCTGTGGCGGGCGAACGACTTCCTGCAGCTCGAGGCCGTCGCGCTCGTGGAGCGCGAGCGGGGCGCGGCGGGCGACGACGAGTCCCTCGCGGCGCTCTTCGCGAACTTTCCGCTCAGCGAGCGCTCGGCGGGCTTCCTCGCGCTGGCGCACTTCGCCGGGGAGGCGGCCGGCGACGGCGTGATCTCCGCGGGCCTGGGCTGGAACGGCTACTTCGGCGCGGGCCGCGAGTGGGAGCTCTTCGTCGAGGGCTGGTGGCAGGGCGGCTCGATCGGCGGCGGGGTCGACCAGCGCGCGCGGGCCGGCCAGGCCGGGGGCCGCTGGTACGGCGGGAGATCCTGGATCGAGGCGTCGATCGCCCACCGCTCGGGGGACGACGATCCCCTCGACGGCGAGAACGGGAACTTCCTGAGCTACGAGAACCAGTCCCGGTTCCTGCTCGTCGAGGACCCCGAGGCGGGGCTGGACTGGGACTCGAACGTGACGGCCTTGCGCGTCGCGGCGGGCTGGCGGCCGGCGACGGGCCTGGAGTTCCGCCTCGACGCGGGCGTCTTCCGGCTCGCCGAGGACCTCGTGGACGGTTCCGGCGTGGCCCGGTCGTCGGGGCGGCGGCTCGGAACGGAGCTGGACGCGTCGCTGAGCTGGCGCCTCTCGGGGTCGGCGGAGACGTTCGTGCGCCTCGGCGTCCTGGGCGGCTCGGACCTGCTCGACGACCTGGCCGGCGAGGACTCCGCGTGGGCGGGGACGGCCGGGATGCGCCTGTCCTGGTAATTCGTTGCCGGGGGCCGGCGGCGGGTGGGATAATCGCCCCCCATGAAGGCACTCGTGCTCGGGGCGGGCTACGCAACTCGGCTCTATCCGCTGACCAAGGAGCGGCCCAAGCCGCTGCTGCCGATCGGGGGCGTTCCCATCCTCGAGCGGATCTGCGGGAAGCTCCAGGGCATCCGCGACCTGGACCGCATCTACCTCGTCACCAACCACCGCTTCGCCGGCCACTACTATTCCTGGCTCCGGGACGCGAAGGACCAGGGGCGGGTCACCGTCCCCCTGGAGATCTTCGACGACCTGACGACGTCGAACGACGACCGCCTGGGGGCGATCGGCGACATCGAGTTCGTGCTCCGGGCCGCGAAGGTGGACGACGAGCTGCTCGTCGTGGCCGGCGACAACCTCTTCGAGTTCGGCCTCCAGGACTTCGTCGATTTCGCCCGGCCGAAGGGCGCGGGGGTCTGCGTCAAGGACGTCGGCCGCAAGGAGCTCGCCACGCTCTACGGCGTGGTGGAGACGGACGCGGGCGGGCGGGTCCTCGATTTCGAGGAGAAGCCTCCGTCGCCGGCGTCGACGCTGGTCTCGATCGGCGTGTACTACTACGGGCGGGCGCACCTGGGCCGCTTCGCGGAGTACCTCGCGGAGGGCCAGCGCAAGGACGCGCCCGGCTACTTCGTCCAGTGGATCAAGGACCGGATCCCGCTCTACGCCTGGCGGGCCCCGGGGACGTGGTACGACATCGGCGACATCGACTCCTACAACCAGGCCAACGAGCAGTACCTGAAATGACCGGAGGCCCCATGCGCGCGTGGATCCCCGTCCTCGTCCTGGCCGCGGCCGGTTGCGGCCGCTCGAACCCGTACGACACGGGCCGCCTCGAGCGCGACCTCGAGCGGCGCGACGAGGAGGTCGTGCGCCTCGAGCGCGAGGAGCAGGCCGCCCGCCTCACGTCCCGCACCCACGAGTACAAGGGCATGGACCACGAGCTGTCCGACTGGCGGGCCGCCGTCGTGGACAAGGCCGACGAGCGGCAGCTGCGGCGCCTGAGGGAGGAGGGCTCGGCGCGGGAGGCCGACCTCGCGGCCCGCGAGCGGGCCTGGGCGGCGCTGGGCGACCCGGTGTCCGCGGAGGCGCTGGTGGACCTGCGGCGCGCGCTGGCGCTGGAGCGGGCGAAGCTGGCCCTCGTGGACGCGAAGCTGAAGTAGCGATCGCGGCGAAAAGAAAAACCCCGCCTCGCGGCGGGGTTTTTTCGTTTCCCGTGGGGGAGGGCTACTCGCCCTTCTTCTTCAGCTCCTCGGTGAGGCGGTCGACCTCCTCGCGGAGCTTCTTGATCGTCTCGTCGCGGTCCTTGACCTTCTGGTCGAGCTCGGCCACGCGGGCCTCGGCCTCGGCCAGCTGCTTCTTGATCGCCTCGGTGTCGCCGCCCGCGCCGGCCTCGAGCTTCTTCTTCAGCTCGTCGCGCTCGGCGGTCGCGGCCTTGAGCTCCTCGGCGGACTTGGCGGCGGCCTCCTCGAGGCCCTTGATCTTCGCCTCGAGCTCGGCGGTCTTGGCGGCGTCGCCGCCGGCGGTCTCGAGCTTCTTCTTCAGGTCGTCGCGCTCCATCTCGAGGGCCTTCTGGGCCTCGGCGGACTTGGCGGCGGCCTCCTCGAGGGCCTTGATCTTGGCCTCGAGCTCGACCGTCTTGGCGGCGTCGCCGCCGGCGGTCTCGATCTTCTTCTTCAGGTCGTCGCGCTCGGCCTCGAGGGCCTTCTGGGTCTCGGCGGCCTTGGCGGCGGCCTCCTCCAGGCCCTTGATCTTCGCGTCGGTCTCGGCGGTCTTCGCGGCGGCGGCGTCCTCGAGGCCCTTCACCTTGGCCTCGAGCTCGGCGGCCTTCGCGGTCGCGGCCGCGGCGGCGGTGCCGGAAGAGGCCTCCAGCTCCTTGACCTTCGCCTCGAGCTGGTTGGCGCGGGCGGACTCGGCGGCGATGGCCTTCTGCGCCTCGAAGGTGTCGGCCTCGGCCTTGGCCTTGAGGGCGGCGTTCTCGGCGGCGAGCTTCTCGATCGCCTCGGCCATCTTGGACGGGTCGCCGCCCAGGGCGGCGGCGTGGACGGCGGGCGCCGCGGACTTCGCGGCCATGGGCTTGGGCTCCATGCGCTGCGAGCAGCGGTAGATGCCGTCGCGGGCGTCCTCGCTGTTGGGGTCGCTCTCGAGCGCCTTGCGGTAGTAGCTCTCGGCGCCGGAGTAGTCCTTCAGGCCGTGGGCGATGCGGCCGAGCGCGTTGTACGCGGCGGCGCGGCCCGCGGGGCTGAGCTGGGACTGGAGGGCCTTGTTGAGGAAGCGGACGGCGTCGGCGGGCTTGTTCTCCGCGGCGGAGTCGAGGCCGTTGACGAGCAGGCCGAGGCTGTCGGCGTTGAACCAGGGGGCGCCGAGGCGCTGGACCCCGACGACCTCGATCCAGGCGCGGCTCTCGGCGTTGTCGCGCACGACCCCCTTGAAGCGGAAGGGCGTGTAGCGGTCGGCGGACAGCAGGGCGTTGATGTCGGGCGTGTTGCGGTGGATGAAGAGCGTCGCGACCGAGCCCTTCACGCGGCCCTGGACGTCCCAGACCGCGGCCTCGGGGAAGAAGGCCGAGAAGTTGCGGAAGTCCTCGGGCTTCATGTCCGTGAACAGCGGCTGGTAGTACTGCTCGTCCAGGCGGTTCAACATTCCGTCGAATTCGATCGGGAAACCGATCGTCGCCGTGCGGTGGGCCTCGGCGAGCGGGATCCGCTTGAAGCGCAGCGCGGGATCGGTCTTGAAGTCGCGCTGCTCGTACCCGGCGGGGCGCTCGGAGAAAGCTCCGCAGCCGACCGTCAAACCGGCGGTGGCCAGGAGCGACAGCGTCAGAACCCGACGGACCATAAGACCTCCCGAGTGGTGTGGAGTACCAGTCGGGAACTGTAGCAGAACCGGTCCGGCTGTCAATATTAAACGGGCCAACCCCCTCCACCCCGAGGCGTTGAATCGCCGATGCGCCGCCGCCGCGACCGGGGGATCGTCCTCCTCCTCGCCCTCCTTTTGCTCGTCCTGCTCACCCTCGTCATCGGGCAGATGGCCCTCACCTCCCGCCACAACCGGTCGGTGGCGGACAACGCGATGGGGGCCCTCCAGGGCGAGTACGCCGTGCGGGCCGGCCACGCCCAGGCCATGCTGCGGCTGGAGTTCGACGCGGAGAAATCCGCGGCCACGGACCACCTCCACGAGGCCTGGGCCGACCCCTTCACCTTCGCGCTCGGCGACGCGTCCGTTCGGGTCTCGATCCAGGACTCCGAGCGGCGCTTCAACCTCAACGCCCTCGTCAACGAGGAGGGCGAGGAGGTCCCGGCCGTCTCCGAGCGCCTGCAGCGCCTCGTGTCCCTCCTCGGCCACGAGCCGGTCGAGACGACGCGGCGCATCGTGGACTACCTCGACGCGGACACGAAGGGCGACTACGAGGCCGGCGCCCGCAACGCCCGGATGACGACCCTGGACGAGCTGACGCGGATCGAGGGCCTGAAACGCGAGGCGATCTTCGGCGACGCCGACCGCAAGGGCCTGCTCGGCCTGGTGACCCTCTGGCCGCACGGGAAGAAGCCGGCGACGAAGCTCGCGATCAACCCCAACACGGCGCCGGCCGAGCTGCTGCAGTGCCTCGACGAGGGCCTGACCGCGGGCCTGGCGCAGGCGATCGTGACCTGGCGCGACGGCCGGACCGAGGACGGCTCGTGGCGGTCCTTCGCCAAGGCGGACGATCTCACGAAGGTGACGGGGATCTCCCCGGAGCTGGCCGGGAAGCTGGGGCCGCACCTCGTGTTCGCGGCGTCCGTGTTCGAGGTCCGGGTCGCGTCGATCCAGCAGGCCGTGGAGCGCAAGCACCTGACGGTCGTGGCCCGGTCGACGACCCCGCCGCCCGCGGGGGGGACGGTGGCCCCGGCGCCGAAGCACAAGCTGGTGACGAGCCTGAGGGAGAACGACTTCCTGAGCCTGCCCCCGCCGGAGGGCGTGGAGGCGGGAAACTAGACGTCGACGACCATGCCCTCGCGCGCCATCACGACCTTGAGCTTGCGGTCGAGTTTGGCGGCCTGGGCCTTCGCGGCGCGCTCGATGGCGGCCTGCTGGCGGTCGTCGTGGGTGGGCTCGTGGTGGAAGAGGACGAGCTTCTTCGCCTTGGCCTGCAGCGAGAGGTCGAGGACCTGGCTGATCGAGCTGTGCCCCCAGCCCCGCTTCTGGGCGTACTCCTCGTCGGTGTACTGGGAGTCGGCGACGAGCAGGTCGACCCCGCGGAAGAAGTCCACGACCCGCTGGTTGCACTCCTGGATGAACTCCGCGCGGCGGTGGATGCCGGAGTCGACGCGCGGGCCGGCCCGCTCGACGAGCACGTCGTAGTAGGGCTCGTTGTCGCCCGTGTACGCGCCGGAGACGCCGTTCTTGGCGAAGCGGTAGGCCATCACCCGGATCGGGTGGTTCATCGACTTGCTGGACACCTCGATGTCGCCCACCATCCAGGACTCCTCGTCGATCTCGCGGAACTCGAGCTTGGCGGCCAGCTCGACGCCGCGGACGGGGAAGTAGGCGTACTGCATCTGGAACATCATGGCTTCCTGGAGGGACTTCTCGAGGGCGCGGGGCCCGTAGACGAAGATCTCGTTCCCCGGGATGTAGATCGGGGTGAAGAAGGGGAAGCCCTGGATGTGGTCCCAGTGCGTGTGCGACAGGAGGAGGTGGATGCGCAGGGGGCGCTTGAGGGCGGCGAGCTCGAGGCCGAGCTGGCGCATGCCGGTGCCGGCGTCGAGGACGACGACCTCGGAGCCGCCGAGGACCTGGATGCAGGAGGTGTTGCCGCCGAACTTGGCCGTCGAGGGACCCGCGCAGGCGATGGACCCGCGCGTTCCCCAGAACTTGACCTTCAGTTTCTTGGAGGTGGAGGGGGGCAAGGCGAGAAAGGTTGCCAGAACCTCGGGGGGCTGTCAAGCGGGGCCCGGCTTGTGCGGGCGGGGGAATCGTGGTACCAATGCCGCCCGATGCGCGGCGTCGCGGTCGTGCTGGTGGCGGCGGGGTCGGGGACCCGGCTGGGGGCCCGGATCCCGAAGGCCTTCGTGCCGCTCGGCGGCCGTCCTCTTTATCTGCATTCGCTGGCGACGTTCCGGAGCCTCCCGGAAGTCCGGCAGATCGTGGTCGTCACCCCGGTGGAACATCCCCCCCTCGTTCTCCGCCGGGGGGAGAGCGCGGTCCCCGGCGGGGCGAGGCGCCAGGACTCGGTCCTCGAGGGCCTGAAGGCGGTCGACCCGAAATGGGGGCTCGTCCTGGTCCACGACGCGGCCCGGCCTTTCGTTTCGAAATCGCTCATCCGCCGGGTGATCCGGGCCGCTGAGAGGGACGGCGCGGCGGTCGCCGCCGTGCCCGTCCGGGACACGATCAAGCGGGCGAATTCCAGGGGGATCATCAAGGAAACCGTTGCGCGGGAAGAGCTTTGGTCGGCCCAGACCCCCCAGGGTTTCCGTCGATCCGTCCTCTGGAGAGCCTATCAGGATGGACATGGAATAGAGGATGCGACGGATGACGTGCAGCTGGTGGAGCGGGCGGGGGGGAGGGTGCGGGTGGTGGAGGGGGAGGCGGCGAATCTGAAAATCACCTCAAGGGGGGATCTCCAGGTGGCCGAAGTGATACTTCAGCACCTGGTCTCGGACCGCCGCCGGCGGCCGGGATCGCTTTGACAATCGGGCGTCCGCCAGGCCTGGAAACGAGGCCGAGCGCGGATATTTCGATCAGGAACCTCGATTCGTCGGGGTCCCCCGGATCCACCCCCTATCGATCCGGCTGGGGCCCATCCAAATAAAAGGCCTTGACACGTTCTGCACAATTCGTAAATTGGTTCCAACTTCGGCAGTCCAAAGGGAGAGCAAGGGGGAATCGACCTGTCGGACTGCAGGAAGCCAGATCCAAAGGCTTCCGAAGGTCAACCGGCCGAACCGGCCACCCGACCAAACCCCCCAGCTACGGAACACGACCTAGGGGTGTTCCAAGAGCTTGGGATGGGCAAGGGACGGAGCTGGAGAAGCAGGATGACCCGAGGGAGCACGAGGGTCGACTGTGTTGAGAGGGTTGGTTGAAGGGTTAGCTAGAGGAGGATCGTTAGCATGAGGAAGTCTCTGTGGCTGGCTCCGGCCCTGGTCCTGGGCCTCGCGGCGCCCGCGTGGGCGCAGCAGGGTCTGTCGACGGACAAGGGTCGGACCGACACCGTGAAGGTCACGGTGCTGTTCGATGCGGATGTCGATTTCGTGGTCCGGAATTACGCCCTGGCCATCACGCTGGGCGCGGACGGCGGCACTCAGACCTGGGAAGCCAATGCTCGCATCGGCTTCAACGTGGAGCTCACCGAGAAGATCAGCTTCCTGGTCAGCGTCGCGAACCAGCGCCTGGACGGCTCGCCGGCCCTGATGGGCAACGATGGCCTGACGCCCGAGATCTGGGACCTCCAGATCAAGATCGCGGAGCTGTTCAACCCCGCGGTGACCGTGACGATCGGCACGCACAACGACCTGTCCTACGACATCCGCGGCAACGGGCACTCGTTCTACTTCCCGGGCCGTAGCGCGGGCTTCGACCGTGACCTGAGCGCCACGACGATCGGTTCGGCGGATTGGCGGACCCCCACCGGCGTGGTGGTCGGCTACAACACCGAGGACCTGAACCTCGGCGTGGCCCTCCTCCCCGCGGTGTCCGAGGGTCTCATGGCGGACGACGACGAGGCGGCCTACTTCCTGTGGCTCTACTACAACCTGAAGAGCCTGGGCAAGGGCAGCCGGATCGGCGCGCTGGTCGCCACGAACTCGTGGGCCGGTGCGGAGACGGCGACGCGGACGATCAGCGTCGGCGCCAGCCTGAAGGACCTCGGCATGAAGAACCTCGAGATCTTCGCCGAGATCTACATCCAGAACGGTGACGCGGGCGTGGCCGGTCCCGACACGCTGGACGCGAAGGGCCAGGCGATCTACGTCGGCGGCAACTACCTGGTCAACGCCGACAACAACACCTGGTTCGAGCTGAGCTTCACCCGTCTGTCCGGCGACGATGATCCGGCGGACACCGAGGTCGGGAACTTCCTGAACTACGACAACGTGGAGGATCTTCTCGTCTTCGAGGGCGCGACGTTCGGCCTGAACATCGCCTCCAACATGCAGGCCATCAAGGTCAGCGGCGGCATGTCGTTCACCTCGGGTGCGATGAAGAACAACGTCAATCTCACGGTCCTCCTGGGTCTCTGCACCGCGGTCGAGGATTTCGCGGGCGTCAGCGGCACCACGGACAAGATCGGCACCGAGATCGACGTGAAGCTGGTCTTCTGGCACTCGAAGGCGGTTTCGACGGACATCAACCTGGCCATCGTCAGCGGCTCGGACCTCCTGGAGGTTTTCTCCGGCGAGACGTCCACGCAGCTCCTGACCATCGGCTGGACGATCAAGGGCTAAGACCTGAGATCACGACCCCCGGTCCCGAAAGGGACCGGGGGTTTTTTATTTCCCCGCGATCCCGCTATCATGCCCACGTGAAGCGGCTCCCCCTCCTCGCCCTCGCGCTCGTCCTCGGGACCGGCTGCGTCGAGCGCTTCGTCAGCATCAAGAGCGAGCCCCCCGGCGCCCGGGTCCTCGTCGACGGCCAGGACGCCGGCGTCACCCCCGTCGACGTCCCCTACGTCTGGTACGGCACCCGCGAGGTCCTCGTCCTCAAGGAGGGCTGCCGCTCCGAGCGCCGCCTCGTCACCCTCAGCTCCCCCTGGTGGCAGGTCTTCCCCCTCGACCTGCTCACCGACGTCCTCATCCCCTTCACGATCACCGACCGGACCGTCGTCCACTTCCGCCTCCAGCCCTCCGCCCTCGACGCCGGGGACCTCGAGGCGATCAAGCGCCGGGCCGCCGAGGCCCGCGAGAAGACCGGCGGGAAGCGGGAATGACGCCCTGGCGGATGATGGAGGGCGTCCCGCCCCTCGCGGGGGCCCGCGTCACCCTCCTCGGCCTGGGGCTCTTCGGGGGCGGCGTCGGCGCCGTCCGCTTCCTCGTCTCCCGCGGCGCCCGCGTCCTCGTCACCGACCAGCGGCCCGAGTCCGAGCTCCGCGAGTCGATCGCCGGCCTCGCGGGCCTGCCCGTCGAGTACCGCCTCGGCGGCCACCGCGAGGAGGACGTCGCCTCCGCCGACTTCGTGCTCGTCAACCCGGCCATCCCGCCGACGCACCCGCTCCTCGCCCGGGCCCGGGCCCTCGAGTCGGAGATGAACCTCTTCTTCAAGCTCTGCCCGGCCCGCCCGGTCGTCGGCATCACCGGGTCCAACGGCAAGACCACGACCACCGCGCTCGTCGGGAAGATCCTCGAGCGCGCCCCGGGCCGGACCTGGGTCGGCGGCAACATCGGCGTCAGCCTCCTCGAGCGCCTCGACGGCATCGGGCCCTCCGACCTCGTCGTCCTCGAGCTCTCGAGCTTCCAGCTGGAGCACCTCGACGCGATCCGCCGCAGCCCCAACGTCTCCGTCGTGATGAACCTCACCCCGAACCACCTCGACCGCCACGGGACGATGGAGGCCTACGGCGAGGCCAAGCGGGCGATCGTCCGCCACCAGGCTCCCGCGGACTGGCGCGTCCTCAACGCCGACGATCCGATCGTCTCGCGTTTCGACGGCCCGGGCGCCGCCGCCCGGTTCAGCCTCAAGGGCGACGCGGACGTCGTCGCGGCCGGCGAGCAGCTGCGCTGGCGCCTGCTCGGGCGGAAAGGGGTCCTCGACGTCGCGGGCCGCAAGCTGCCGGGCTGGTTCAACCTCCAGAACATGGCCGCCGCCGCCGCGGCGAGCCGGCTCGCGCTCCCGGACTGGGACGGCTGGGAGGCCGCGGCCGCCGACATATTCCGGACCTTCCCCGGCGTCGAGCACCGGCTCGAGTTCGTCGGCGAGTCCGGCGGCGTGAAGTACTACAACGACTCCATCGCGACGAACCCCGAGTCCACGCTCGCCGCGCTCGACACGCTCGAGGGGCCGATCGTGCTCATCGCCGGCGGCTTCGACAAGAAGCTGCCCTTCGACGCGCTGGGCCGGCGCATCGCCGAGCGGGTCCGCACGGCCGTCCTCACCGGCGACACCGCGGGGGCGATCGCGGAGGCGATCGGGCCGGGCCGGACGGAGGTCCTGCGCGCCGAGGCCTTCGACGCGGCCGTCGCGCTGGCCCGGGGGGCCGCGCGCCCCGGCGACACCGTGCTCCTCTCGCCCGCCTGCGCCAGCTTCGGGCAGTTCCGCAACTTCGCCGAGCGCGGCCGGCGCTTCAAGGAGCTGCTGGGCTCCTGACGTTCCCGCGACCCGGAACGCCCCGCGTTTTCGGGTGCGCAACCCCGAGGGCGCCGGGCTAGACTTGGGAGTGGAGGACGATCCATGTCGATCCGCGACACCTTCCAGGTCATCCGGAGCTGGTCCCCCGAGGAGGCCGTGCCTTTCCTCGAGGCCTGCCTCCAGGAGCAGTGCTACGAGGTCCAGGCCGGCGCGTTCGAGCTGCTGACCGCCACCGGCGGGTTCGGCCGCCCCGACCTGGTCGTCGTCCACTTCGACACGCTCATGCCCGAGGTGAAGGGCCGGCTGCGCGAGGCCCGGGCCTTCTTCCTCGAGCTGGGCCGCAAGCTCATCCGCGGCCACGACGAGCTGGCCCGCCGCAGCGCCTACAAGATGCTCGGCGAGATCGGCGGCGCCGACGTGGCGCGCGACCTGGCCCTCGGCGTCGACGACGCCTCCACCCTGATCCGATTCAACATCGCCGAGAGCCTCGAGAAGATCGCCGTCAACTTCCACTTCCACCTCGTCAACTGGGGCGCGCGCAAGGACCCCCAGAGCCGCGCGTTCATCGACGCGAACCGGAAGGCCATGCACGAGGCCCTCCCGATGCTCCTGAAGACCTGGCCCCTGCACCGCAAGGACATCTTCCTCCAGGTGGCCGTCGAGAGCGGCGCCGAGGTCTACGGCACCGTCAAGGAGGTCGCCCTCCACCACGTCGGCGGCCCGCTCTGGACCGCCTACGTCGAGGCGATGCAGGCCTCGAGCACCGAGGCGATGTGCGACACCCTCTTCCGCCTCTACCTCGAGGGCCCGGGCAAGTACCGCGACGCCGCCGTGCAGATCATGCGGCACCGCCGCGACGCGAAGTTCCCGACCGCCATCGCCGAGTACCTGCACCGCTCGCCCGCTGAGCGGCTGAACCGCCTCCGCGGCCTGCAGGAGCTCCCGTTCTGGGGCGCCGTCGAGGCGAACCCCGCGCTGCCGCCGGACGCCGCGATCCCGCTGCTCGACTTCGTCTCGAGCGCGGACCTCGCCCCCAAGGAGCGCGACCAGGCCATCAAGTCGCTCATGGCCAACCGCCACGCGGCCGTGCGCATCCACGTCCTGCGGACCTTCGAGCGGCTCAAGGTGCCGTACCTCGCCGAGGTGGCCCGCGAGCGCCTCGAGGACCCCGCGGACGAGGTCAAGCTCGTCGCCTGCCGGATGGTCGCCGAGCACCTCCCGTCGCAGAAGTCCCGCCTGCTCGCCCCGCTGCTCGACAGCTCCGGCGGCGAGGTCCGCAAGCTGGTCCTCAAGGAGGTCGCCGACCTCTCGCCGGCCCGCTACGCCGCGAGCTTCGCGGGCCCCGAGCCCACGCCCCGCCAGCTCGCCGACCGCGTCGCCGCGCGCATCGACCCGGGCACGATCGACCGCCTCGTCGACGCGATCATCGCCCTCGACCCCGTCCGCCGCCTCCAGGCCCTCCGCCTCGCGGAGCCGGGCCGCGGCGACCGGGAGATCCAGCCCGTCGTCGTCGAGGTGCTCCAGGCGGAGGGCTCGCCGCTGCGGCCCCTCGTCGTGCAGATCCTCGCGTTCGCCGGCTGCCGCGGGGGCCTGCGGCTCATGCTCGAGGCGCTCGCGGGCAAGGACCTCAGCCTCTCGTCGCGCATCGTCGAGGCGCTCCAGGAGCTCCACGACGTGCGGCTCGCCGCGCTCTTCCTGCCCTTCGTGGCCGACCGGGACCCGAAGATCCGCGCCGCCGCGTCCAAGGTCGTCGGCACCTTCGGCCAGCAGGAGGCCTCGCTGCTGCTCGCGCCGCTCGTCCAGGTCGGCGACGAGCGCCTGCGCACCGCCGCCGTGACGGCCATCGCCGAGATGAAGATCGACGGGGCCAAGGAGATGCTCGAGTCCCGGCTCGCGATCGAGGGCAACGAGAAGGTGAGGGAGACGATCCGCCGGGTCGTCTCGGACCTGCCATGAACACGCTCCGCGAGCTCCACGAGACCCTGGTCCGCTCCGCCGGCCCGCAGGCCGCGATCGCCGTCGAGCTCGGCCTCGCCCTGGCCCTCGTCGCGATCGTCGCGTTCTTCCTCCGCTGGCCCTTCTCGGCGGCCGCGAAGCGCCAGCGCGCGATGGACCGCCGCTTCGCCCAGCTGGTCAAGGCCCACGGCCTGGGCCGCCCCGAGCGCCGCCTCCTGGCCGCCATGGCCCGCTCGCTCGGCCTCGACGAGGCCGCCATGCTCTTCGTGCGCCGCTCCCTCTTCGAGCAGGCGGCCGGGCGCGTCCCGCCGGACCCGATGCGCCTCGACGAGCTCCGCCGGCGCCTCTACAGTTCCGCCGAGGCGTGATGGCGATCCCGGAGAAGGCCCGCCGGGCGCACGAGAAGTTGAAGGCCGAGATCGAGCACCACAACCGGCGCTACTACGTCCTCGACGACCCCGAGATCTCGGACGCGCAGTACGACGTCCTCTATCGGAAGCTGGAGGACCTCGAGCGCGAGCACCCGGGCCTCGTCACCCCGGACTCCCCGACGCAGAAGACGGGCGGCCGGGCCCTCGAGAAGTTCGCCAAGGTCGAGCACGCCATCCCGCTGCTCTCCCTCGAGAAGGCCTACGCCGTCGAGGAGGTCGAGGCCTGGCTCGCGCGCATGGAGTCCGACCTCGGCCGCCCCGTCGAGCGGCGCTTCAGCGTGGAGCCGAAGATCGACGGGGACTCGCTCGAGATCACCTGGCGCGACGGCGCCTACGCGCTGGCCTCGACGCGCGGCGACGGACGCATCGGCGAGGACGTCACCCACACGGTCCGCACGATCCGCGGCCTGCCCCTGCGCCTCTCCGGCGCGCCCCCGCTCCTCGAGGTCCGCGGCGAGGCCTACCTCCGCCTCGAGGACTTCCGCAAGGTCAACGCCCGCCAGCTCGAGGCCGGCGAGCCGCCCTACGCGAACCCCCGCAACCTCACCAGCGGGAGCATCAAGCAGCTCGACCCCGCGGTGACCGCCACCCGCCCCCTGCGCTTCTTCGCCCACGGCATCGGCCGCGTCGAGGGCCGCCGCTGGCGCCGCCACACCGAGGCGATGGCCCACCTCCGCGAGCTCGGCATCCCCGTCGTCGACGACCTCGAGGTCGCCGAGTCGGTCGACGACCTGCGCCGCTACTTCGACCGCCTCCTCGGGGGCCGCGACGCCCGGCCCTACGAGATCGACGGCGTCGTCCTCAAGCTCGACGACCTCTCCATCCGCGACGAGCTGGGCTCGCGCTCGAAGAGCCCGCGCTGGGCCATCGCCTGGAAGTTCCCGGCGCGCGAGGAGAACACCCGCATCCTCGCCGTCGACTGGCAGGTCGGCCGCACCGGCAAGCTGACGCCCGTCGCCCGCCTCGAGCCCGTCCAGATCAGCGGCGTGACCGTGTCCAACGCGACGCTCCACAACCCGGCCCAGGTCCGCAAGCTCGGCGCCCGGGTGGGGGACTGGGTCGTCGTCACCCGCTCGGGCGACGTGATCCCGTACGTCGTCAAGGTCATCGAGTCGAAGCGCTCGGGCCGCGAGAAGGAGATCGCGGTCCCGAAGGCCTGCCCGGTCTGCGGGGCGGGCGTCGAGACCTCCGAGACGGACCTGTTCTGCGCGGGCGGCCTGTCGTGTCCGGCGCAGGTCAAGGCGCGGATCGCGCACTTCGCCTCGCGGGGCGGGATGAACATCGAGGGCCTCGGCCCGGAGTGGATCGAGCAGTTCGTCGACCGCGGCCTCGTGAAGGACGCCTCCGGGCTCTACCGCCTCGAGGCGAAGCAGCTGCTCGGGCTGGAGCGCATGGGGGAGAAGCTCGCGGCGAACCTCCTCGCGGCGATCGACGCGTCGCGGAAGTCCACGCTGCCGCGCTTCCTCAACGCCCTGGGCATCCGGCAGGTGGGGGAGGCGACGGCGGCGGCGCTCGCGGACCACTTCGGGGAGCTCGACCGGATCGCCTCTGCGACCGTCGAGGAGCTGCAGGAGGTCCCCGACGTGGGGCCGATCGTGGCCGAGTCGATCCGCGACTTCTTCGCGTCCGCCGCGAACCGGGCCGTCGTCAAGCGCCTGCGGGAGGCGGGGATCGAGCTGGGGAAGCCCGCGCCGAAGGGCGACGCGTTCGCGGGCCAGGTCGTCGTCTTCACGGGCGGGCTGGAGCGGATGACGCGCGACGAGGCCCGGCAGAAGGTGCAGGAACTGGGGGGGCGGACGGCCGATTCCATCTCGAAAACGGTCACCCTGGTGGTCGCCGGGCCCGGCGCGGGCGCCAAGCTTGACAAGGCCCGGAAGCTGGGGATTAATGTGATCGACGAGGCCGCGTTTCTCGCGAAGGCGGCCTCGGGCCTCTCGCAAGGAGCCCCCCGTGGTTGAAAAGCTCCAGTGGATCTGGATGGACGGCAAGCTCGTCCCCTGGGACGACGCGAAGATCCACGTCCTGACGCACTCCTTCCACTACGGGGCCGCCGCCTTCGAGGGCATCCGCGCCTACGCCACCGACGACGGCCGCTCGGCGGTCTTCCGCCTCGCGGAGCACGTCCGCCGGCTCGAGGACTCCTGCAAGATCCTCGGCTTCGCCGCGCCGTTCACGGCCGCCCAGATCTCCGAGGCCTGCCTGCTGGCCCTCTCGTCGAACGGCCTCAAGGAGGGCTACGTCCGCCCGCTCGCCTACATCGGCGACGGCGTCATGGGCGTCTTCCCGGCCGACAACCCGATCCGCCTCTGCGTCGCCGCCTGGAAGTGGGGCGCCTACCTCGGCGAGGAGGGCCTCAAGAAGGGCATCCGCGTCAAGGTCAGCTCCTACAACCGCCCGCACCCGAACTCCGTGATGACGCGCGCCAAGGTCACCGGCAACTACGTCACCGGCGTCCTCGCCAAGAAGGAGGCGCGCGGGCTCGGCTTCGACGAGGCGGACCTGCTCGACCCCGAGGGCTTCGTCGCCGAGGGCAGCGGGGAGAACCTCTTCATCGTCCGGGGCGGGAAGCTGAAGACCACGCCGCTCACCTGCATCCTGCCGGGCATCACGCGCGACACGGTCCTCGCGCTCGCGAAGGAGCTGTCGATCGACGTCGAGGAGCAGCGCTTCACGCGGGACGAGCTCGTCATCGCCGACGAGGCCTTCTTCTGCGGCACGGCCGCCGAGGTGACGCCGATCCGCGAGGTGGACGGGCGCGTCATCGGCTCCGGCGGGCCGGGCCCGGTCACGAAGCGGATCCAGTCGCTCTTCTTCGACGTCGTGCGGGGCCGCTCGGCCCGGCACCGCGGCTGGCTGACCTCCTACGAGGCCGGCGCCGCCCCCAAGGGCGGGAAGAAGGCCGCCAAGGCCCACGCCTAGGTGGTCGCGGGACCCTCGTCCAATCCGCTGCGCTGCCCCGGCTGCGGGCACGCGCCCATGGAGCCGCGCTGGTTCCCCTGGAAGCCCCGCCTCGCCCTCGTCCTGAAGTGCACCCTCGTCCTCTTCCCGCTCGCGCTCATGCTGATGGCGAAGCCGGACTGGGACCAGTGTCCGAAGTGCGGGCGCAAGAAGGTCAACTTCTAGAGCGTGCCCGGGATGAGGTGCCGGTAGGCCTCGAGCGCGTAGGTCTGCTCGTACCAGCTCCCCTCGCGGATCATCTTCCGCAGCGCGGCGGTCGTCGTCGGGCGGATGACGACCGCCCGGCCCACCGGCGAGTCGAGGTGGCCCAGCGCCTGCGCCGCGCGGTAGCGGACGAAGATCTCGGGGTCGTTCATCGCCCGGTGGATCGCGGCCCGGCCCCGCTCGTCGTGCGAGCGCCCGAGCGCGGGCGCGGCCCAGAGCCGGATCCGCACCTCGGGGTCCTCCGCGGCCTTCAGGAGTTCGGGCACCAGCGCGCCCCGGGGGAAGGTCGAGCGGCCCAGGCACTGGTACGCCCGGTACACCGCCTCGTGCCGGACGTCGGGGTCCGAGTCGGCCAGCCCGGCCTTGAGGATCTCGATGGTCTTCACGTCGTCGATCCGCTCCGCCCGGATCTCGCGGATCCGCCCCGCGTTCCCGGAGGAGACGGCGACGTGGACCGCGAAGGCCGCGAGCACCAGGCCGCAGAGCGCCGCCGTCGCGATCCGCCCCGCTCGCGCCGACGTCGTCCAGGCCGGGGCGACGAGCGCCGAGGCGAGCGCGAGCAGCGCGACGAGCAGGACGACCGGGCCCAGGTAGAAGAGGCAGACCCAGCCCTCGCCGGTGAGCTCGAGGAGCAGCGAGCCGAGCAGGCCGGGCTCGTAGAGCCGGACCAGCCGGTCCCTCCAGGCCTGCTCGTTGGACAGCAGGGCGATCTTCGGGACGTCGTCGGGCCGCTTCGAGTTGCCCTCGATCGCGAGGGTGCGGTCCAGGAGCCCGAGCTCGCGGAGGCGTCGCAGCGGCGCCGTGACCGAGGAGGCGAGGACGTAGAGGTCGTGCTGGCGCTTGGCCAGCAGCGGCTCGGCGTCGCCCCCCTCGGGCACCCGCTCGATCGCGAAGTCGAGCTCCTTCAGCCCCTTCTCGTCGCCGCCGACGGCCCCGATCACGAGGGCCGTCCGCTGCTGGCGCTCGAAGCCGGAGGCGCCGGCGGGGCCCGAGGGCTGGACCGGGAGCGCGAGCGCCTCGACGGCCCAGCGCGTGTGCCGGTAGTAGAAGTCGGCGAAGGCCCGGCCCGGGCGGCTCGTCAGCAGGAAGCGGTCGCGGAAGAGGGCGGTGGACTCGATGCGGTCCCGGTCGGCCCGCGGCAGGGGGACGAGGAGGGCGACGGCGCCGAGCAGGACGAGGCCCGCGGCCCAGGCGACGGGACCGGCCTTCCGCCGCGGCGCGTCCGGCTCGCGCCGGACGTCCCGGCCCCGGCCCCAGGCGAGCGTGGACCCGAGGAGCGCGGCGCCGGGGACGAGGAGCCCGAGGATCGGGACCCAGTACCACGCGGCGCGCGGCGCGACCGCGCCCGCCGTCACGAGCGCCAGGAAGGCCGAGGCCCAGGGGGCGAAGCGGGCGACGGCCAGGAACCGGGCGCCGACGAAGTGCACCGACGCGTGGACCAGGCCGAGGAAGAAGGCGATCGGCGCGGCGAGGAGCAGGGCCCCGCCGAAGCGGCCCGAGGCGAGCTCGCCCGCGCGCGGGATGGGGTCGACGCCCAGCCGCGTCAGCACCTCCGCGCGGCCGAGGAGGTCCCGCGCCGTCCCGTCGAGGATCACGAGGCCCATCGCGGTGACGGCGGCGAGCACCAGGAGCATCGCGGCGGCGCCCTCGGCGGTCCGCCACGCGAAGGCCCGGAGCTGCTCGGCCGGGGAGTCGCCTGCGTGGAACGGGTGCCGCTCGGCCCGGGTCAGGGGGCGCGGCGCGGCCAGCTGCGCGGCGAGCTGCGCGGCGCGGAGCTCGGCGACCGGGGCGAGGCGCCCCCGGGTCCAGGGCAGGAAGGCGGGCCGCGGCGTCACGGTCCAGCGGCCGTCCTCGCCGCGGACGACGATCGCGCTCCAGGGCGCGTCGTTGGAGTTCGTGCAGAAGCGCGTGCCGCCCGAGACGAGCCACGCGCCCTTGGGCAGGTCGCGGACGGAGGCCTCGAGTTCCTTCGCGGCGGCCGCGACGGCCTTCGCGGGGGATTCGGGGGCCTCCATGGAGGGGGCGATTATACCAGCGGGGTCGTTCATGCTCCGGTAAGATAACCGCGCTCCCATGAAGGTCCTTCAGCGGATTCTCGCGGCGGCCGTCGTGCTCGCGGCGGCGATCCCCGCGAGCGGCGGGCCCGCCCCCCGCGGCGCCTTCGAGGTCCGGCACCTCCTCGTCCACGGCCGCCGGACCGACACGGTCTTCTACGACTTCACCGGCGACGGGATCCCCGACGCCCTCAACGTCAGCGTCGACCACGACGCGGAGCCCCCGACCCGCTGGCTCGCCCTCCACGTCGGCGGCAAGGACCGGCGCTACGGAGAGCGCCCCGACCAGGTCTGGTCCGTGATCCCGCAGGCCTGCGCGCTCGCGTTCGGCGACTGGCTGCCGGGCGGGGGCGTGGAGATCGGCCTCGTGGTCCCCGACGGCCTGCGCGTCCACGCCGCGGTCGACGGCCGGATGGGGGAGGACCCGGTCAAGCTCCTGCACCTGCGGACCTGGTTCGAGTCGCCGCCGGACCGCACGCTGCCGATCTGGTCCTGGGCCCAGGACCTCGACGGCGACCGGAAGGACGACCTGGCGCTGCCCACGCCCGAGGGCTACCGCGTCTACTTCCAGACGGCGCCCGGGACCTTCGGTGCCTCCGCCCGCATCGAGGCGGACGTGGCGCCCGACAAGCGGGCCCTGCCGCCGCGCCGCTTCGCGCTCGACTTCAACGCGGGCGTGAGCCGGGGCTACGCGCCCGGGACGTCGTTCTTCACCCTCTACGACGAGCTCCCGCGGATCGTCTTCTCGGACATCGACGGCGACGGGCGCCAGGACGTCGTCACGATCCGGGGCGGCTCCGTCACGACCTTCTTCCAGGACCGGCCGCGCGCCTTCGCGCGGGCGAAGAGCGCCGTCGTCCCGGGCCTCGCGGACCCGCTGAAGAAGGACTCCGTCAGCCTCTCCGACATCCAGCTCCTCGACGTGAACGGCGACGCGATCCCCGACCTCGTCGTGACCAAGGTCGAGGGCGACCTCGGCCTGCTCACGAGCCTGAAGACGAGCATCCTCCCGTACCTCGGGACGGGCCGCTCCAACTTCCAGGCGGACGCCACGATCCGCATCGACGGCGTGAGCCTCTCGCCCCAGTTCCTCGACATGGACGGCGACGGGAAGCTCGACTGCCTGGCCTCCCGGCTGCGCACCGACGTCCTCGCCGGGGCCTTCGCGGTCAAGGTGCTCGGCGACATCACGCTGTCCTACGAGATCTTCCAGCACGACGGCGTGAAGTTCGAGGGCCCGGTCTGGTCGAGGGACCTGCGGGTCACGCTGGACGACATCCAGAAGCGCGGCGCGGCGTCGCGACCGCTGCTCCACGTGCCGGGCGACCTCTCGGGCGACGGGCGGCCGGACCTGGTGATGTTCAACCCGAAGACCAGCGCCGTGGAGGTCTACCGGGGCCGGCCCGCGTGGAACCTCGGCTCGAAGCGCGCGGTGATCGACTTCGAGAAGGACGTGGCCCTCTCGCACCCCGTCGAGCGCGACCCGAAGTGGATGACCTTCCAGGACTTGGACGGGGACGGGCGCACGGACGTGCTGCTGCAGTACGCGAGCCTGCTGGTCCTGCTCTACTCCCGGCCCTAGGCCTCGGCGTCGTCGGGCGGGACGGGGGGCTCGGCCCCGGGCGGGGCGGCCATCTTCTCGAGCACCGATTCCTCCACGTAGATCGGCACCCGCATCTGCACGGCCAGCGCGATGGCGTCGCTGGGCCGGGAGTCGATCTCGGTCGCCTCGCCGTGGCGGCGGACCCGGAGCTTCGCGTAGAAGGTGCGGTCGCGGAGGTCGCTGACGACGATGCTCTCGAGGCGCGCGTCGAGGCCCGCGAGGACGTTCTCGATGAGGTCGTGGGTCATCGGCCGGGGCGTCTTCTTGTTCTTGAGATTGCGGTCGATGGCGACGGCCTCCCAGATCCCGATGACGATGGGGAAGGCGCGGGGGCCCTCCTGCTCCTTGAGCACGACGTACTGCTCGTCGCTGGTCTCGGAGATGACGATCTTGTTCAGCTCCATCCGGATCACGGCGCGGCCCTCGGGGACGCCTGCATCATAGCACGCGGGCGGCGCCGTTGACGCCGGGTCCCCCGCGGCGGTAGAGTCGTTTCGTGGACGGCGACAGCTTCGAGACGATCTTCCTGGCGCTCGCGGTGAAGAACAACATGATCTCCCGCGAGGCCGCCGTCGGCTGCCTCAACGAGTTCAAGTCGCAGCCCGAGGGCTCGTCGCGGACCATCGGCGAGATCCTCCTCGGCCGGGGCGTGGTCTCCGAGCAGCAGGCCGCGGCGCTGGAGGCCGGGGCCCGGCGGCTCATGGGGATGCAGCCCACGCAGAAGGTCTCCCCGCCCCCGGGCAAGGCCGCGGCGGCGCCCGCGAAGCCCGCGGCGCCCGCCTCGAAGGACCCGATCCCCGGCTACCAGATCGCCGGCAAGCTCGGCGTCGGCGGCACGGCGACGGTCTTCCTCGCCCTCGACCAGAAGCACGGCGGCCGGAAGGTCGCGCTGAAGATCCTCCACCCGACGAAGAGCGGGGACCCGAAGGCGCTGGCGAGCTTCCTGCGCGAGGCCGAGCTGCTCGTGAAGTTCAAGCACCCGAACCTCGTCGAGGGCTACGAGAGCGGCCGCAACGGGCCGCTGGTCTACGTGGCGATGGAGTACCTCGAGGGCGAGTCGGTGCAGGACGCGATCGACCGGGACAAGGGGGTCCCCGAGGCGCGGGCCCTGGAGATCATCCTCGAGACGGCCAAGGCCCTGGACTACATCCAGGGGCAGGGCATCGTCCACCGGGACATCAAGCCCGGGAACATCATGATCCTGAAGGACGGCTCGGTGAAGCTCTGCGACCTGGGCTTCGCGCTGGCGATCGGCGGCAAGGTGGACGAGGAGACGACGAGCGGCACGGTGCAGTACATGTCGCCGGAGCAGGCCAAGGGCTCGGCGGACATCGACGCGCGGGCGGACATCTACTCGCTGGGCGCGTCGCTGTACCACATGATCATGGGCGAGGTCCCCTTCGGCGGCGGGGACAGCCTCGAGGTGATGGCCAAGCAGGTCATGGAGGCGCTCAACTCGACGGAGATCAAGAACCGGAAGGTCTCCAAGCACCTGCTGTACTTCATCGAGCGGATGATGACCAAGGAGAAGGACTTCCGCTACGCCTCGCCCGCGGAGCTGATCGACGACATCAACGCGCAGATCGAGGGCATCCGGTCGATGGAATTCAAGCCGGACCGCTCGTCGGACCGGGGCTCGAAGATCCTCGACGGCCTGCGCGACCCGAAGTACACGCCGAAGCCCGTGGACGGCGGCGGCGCGACGCGGCGCATCCCCCCCCGCCCGACCCGCTTCGGCCGGCCGAAGCCGTAGGGCTACTTGCCCTTCGGCAGCGACTTGCGCGGCTCGATCGACGTCGCCTTCGAGCCCCGCGTCAGCTCCAGCACCAGGACGTCCAGCGCCGTCGCGTAGATCCGCCCGCCCTGGCCGCTCCACTTGTCCGCGGGGTCCCACGAGCCCTTCAGGCAGAGGCCGGACGCGGAGTTCTGCTTCGCGACCAGCGCGCCCTGCGCGGCCTTCCTCCACTCGCCCCAGTTCTTCCCGTCGTTCCCCTCGGCGTTGCGCAGCGCCCAGCCGCCGACGAACCAGTACCAGAAGTCCGTGTCCTCGTCCGTCTCCCACGAGGGGAGGTCCTTCAGGAGCAGCGCGATCCCGCCCTTCACGAGCGGGTCGTCCTTCGGCACGCCCCACGCGGTCTTCGCGGCCAGCGCGAGCGCGGTGTTCAGCGGGTGCGCCTTGTGGTTCTTGCGCGTCATGTCGATGACGTTGCCCTGGCCCTTGGCCGTGTAGCCGACCGCGCCGTCCTTGTCCGTCACGGAGTCGATCCACGCCAGCGCCTCCCGGACGCCCTCGCCCGCCACCGGCGCGCCGGCCGACTCCGCGGCCCGGAGGAAGAGCAGCCCCCATCCCGTCACGAACGAGTCGTTGTCGCCGCAGCGCGGCGAGTAGCGCCAGCCCGCGCCGGGGTTGCGGCCCTTCTCGGCGTAGGTCGTCGACGAGGCCACCGCCGCCTCGAGGCCCGGGATCCCCAGCGTGGCGGCCGCGCGCAGGAAGGCGAAGCCGCCCATGAAGTGCGACTCCATGCCCCGCGCTCCGCCGGCCATCGCGCCGTCCGCGCCGACGCAGCCCTGGAGGAACGCGACGGCCCGCTTCACGACCCCGCCCGCGACGATCCCGTCCAGCTCCTCGGGCGAGTCCGGCCCGTAGCCCGCCGCCGCGAAGGCCCACGCGCCGAGGCCGGTGAGCACGACGGGGCTGATCTCGTGGTGCTCCTTCGAGGCGCAGTCGCCGCCGAAGCCGGCCGCCTTGCCGCAGCGCTCCGCCAGGTCGGCCGCCGTCCACGAGCCGTCGGGGGACTGGTGGCGGGCGAGCCAGCCGAGCCCGGCCTTCACGGCCGCGGCGACCTTCTCGGCCGGGACCGCCGGCCGCGGCTTGGGCGCCGGGGTCTTCGCGGGCTTCTTCGGATCCTGGGCGGACAGCGGCAGGGCGAGCAGGAGGACGAGGGGCAGGGCTCGATGCATGGTATCTCCCGGGTCAGGCGTCCCGCGTCCTCCTACCGTACGCCCGGGACGGGCCCCCGGCTCACGAAATCAGGCAGGAGTCGCCGTAGCTGAAGAACCGGTACCGCTCGCGCACCGCCTCGGCGTAGGCCCCGAGCACGCGCTCCCGGCCCGCGAAGGTGCACACGAGCACCAGCAGCGTGCTGCGCGGGACGTGGAAGTTCGTCACCAGCGCGTCCACGATCCGGAACTCGAACGGCGGGCGGATGAAGAGGTCGGTCCAGCCCGAGGACTCCCCGGTCCGCGCCCAGGCCTCGAGCGTCCGCGTGCTCGTCGTGCCCACGGCGACGACGCGCCGACCCTCCGCCTTCGCGGCCCGGACCTCGGCGGCCGTCGCGGCCGGGATCTCGTACCACTCGGGGTCCAGCCGGTGCTGCTCCAGGTCCTCGACCTCGACGGGCTTGAAGGTCCCGGTGCCGACGTGCAGCGTCAGCCGGACGATGCGGACCCCGGCGTCGGCGAGCTCCGCGAGCAGCTCCCGCGTGAAGTGCAGGCCCGCGGTGGGGGCGGCGATGGCCCCGGGCTTGTCGGCGTAGACCGTCTGGTAGCGGGCGCGGTCGGTCTCGTCCGGCCCGTCCGGCCGGCGGATGTACGGGGGCAGGGGGGCCCGCCCGAGCCGGTCCAGCGCGGCGGCGGCCTCCGCGTCGAATTCGAGGATCCAGGACCCGCCGGCGGTCTTCTCCCGGACGACGGCCCCGAGCGGGCCCTCGAGCCCGAGGCGGTCCCCGACGGCGACGCGCCCCTTGGATTTCAGCAGGGCCTCCCAGGTGCCGGGCGCCGTCCGGCGCACGAGCAGGCCCTCGACCCGGCCGCCGCTGGCCCGGCGCAGGGAGAGGCGGGCGGGGACGACGCGGGTGTCGTTGAGCACGAGGACGTCTCCGGCCCGAAGTTCGCCCGGCAGGTCCCGGAAGCGGCGGTGGGAGATCGGCCCCCCCGCGCGGGGCAGGAGGAGAAGCCGCGACTCCTCGCGGCGGGCGGCGGGGGCCTGGGCGACGAGTTCCGGGGGGAGGCGATAGTCGAAGTCGGAGATTTTCATTGGAAGGCGGAGGCCGCGATTATAGAATCGCGACCTTGGACGGGCAACCGCACGCCCGTCAACGGGTTACGGGAGGTTTCATGATCCGCGTCGCCGCCCTCGTCGTCGTCCTGGCCGCCTCGGTCTCCGCGCAAGACGCGGCCCCCGGGCTGGCCGCGAAGGCCCCCGCCGTCGGCGACCGCGCCACGGTGAAGCTCGAGCTGGTGGCCGAGTTCGACATCACGACGAAGGACACGCAGACGCAGACGCGCCAGCTGTCGCTCGTGCGGACCGAGGAGTTCTCGCAGGTCGTCATCGAGGCGGCCGAGGGCGCGCTGCGCCAGCGGATCGCCTGCTCGGCCTCGAAGCTCCAGGTCTCCGGCACGAACATCTCGCCGCGCACCGAGGCGACGGACCTGCAGGGCCGGGCGCTGGTGGTCACGCAGACCGAGAAGGGCAAGGTCGTGAAGCTCGAGAACGGCGACCCCGCCCCGCTCGAGGCGGCCGGCGTGGGGGCCTGGGACGCCGCGCTGGGCCTGCTGCCCAAGGGCGAGCCGAAGGAGGGCGCGGTCTGGACGGTGGACGCCGCCGGCCTGGCGGAGCTCGTCTCCGTGGCCGACCGCCTCTCGGGCACGGGCGCCTTCGAGGTGAAGCTCGAGAAGCTGGCCGAGGGGAAGGCGACGATCACGTTCACGGGCCTGGTCGAGGCGAAGACCTCGCGCGGCACGACCGTCAAGGTCAACGTCACGGCCGGCAAGTTCGAGTTCGACGCGGCGAAGGGCCGCCCGGTGTCGCTGTCGATCGCGGCCGACGTGGAGGCCGCGCAGGACATCTTCCAGCGGATCCCGAAGCCCGGCGAGCTGCGCCCCGAGGAGAAGGTCGGGGACGTGACGCTCAAGAGCCGGAAGTTCGAAGTGAAAGTGGCGTGGGAATAGCGGCCGGCCCCGCCGCCGCGTCCCGCGTCTCGACGTAGACCCGCTTCACCCTCCGCCCGAGCCCGCACGTCAGCTCGTAGGGGATCGTCCCGATCGTCCGCGCGAGCTCCTCGATGCGGATCTCCTCCAGCCCGTCGCGCCCCGCGAGGGTCACCTCGTCGGCGGGCTGCACCTCCTCCAGGTCCGTCACGTCGAGCATGATGTAGTCCATCGTCACGGTGCCGATGACGGGGACGCGGCGCCCGCGGACGAGGACCTGGGCGCGGTTGGTGAGCAGGCGGGGGTAGCCGTCGTTGTAGCCGACGGGGCAGGTGGCGACCCGGGTGGGGCGCTTGCAGCAGAAGGACTGGTCGTAGCCGATGTAGCTGCCCGCGGGCACGGTCTTCAGGAAGGCGATGCGGGTGCGCAGGGAGAGGATCGGGGTCAGGGGCAGCCGCAGCTTCGCGAAGAGGCCGGGGTCGAGCCCGTAGAGGGCGATGCCGGAGCGGACGACGTCGGCGTGCGCCTCGCGGAACATGAAGAGGCCGACGCTGTTGGCGATGTGGACCAGGCGCGGGCGCAGGCCCAGCGCGGCGAGGTCCGCGCGGACCTCGAGGAAGCGGTCGAGCTGCTCGCGGGTGTAGGCGCCGTTGGCGGAGCCGACGCTGGCGAGGTGGGTGCAGAGCCCCTCGAGCTCGAGGTTGGCGTGGGCGGAGATCTCGAGGGCGAGCTCCCGGGCGCGGGAAGGGGAGGCCCCGAGGCGGCCCATGCCGGTGTCGACGTCGAGGTGGACGCGCAGGACGCGGTGCTGGCGGCGGGCCTCGCGGTCGAGCATGTCGAGGAGGTCGGAGGAGCTGACGCTGACGGCGACGTCGTACTCGACGACGCGGGGGATCTCCTCCTCGACGATGGCGCCGAGGATGAGGATGGGCTCGGTGATGCCCTTCTCGCGGAGCTCGAGGGCCTCGGTGGAGTCGCCGACGCCGAGGAGGTCGCAGCCGGCGCGGACGGCGTGGGCGGCGATGGGGACGGCGCCGTGCCCGTAGGCGTCGGCCTTGACGACGGCCATGAGGCGGACGGAGGGGCCGATCTCGGCGCGGACGGCGGCGATGTTCCGCTTGAAGGCGGCGAGGTCGATCTCGGCCCAGACGCGGTGGCCTCTCATGTCGCCTCCGTCCGCGGGGTGCCTTCGGGGATGCCCGGGCCCTCTCTCCGTGAATGATCCCCCGGATGCTGTGGAGGCAATCCGGCGTCTCCCCCTCACGGGACCGCGAGCATCCCCGGAACCCCGGCGCGGCGGCCCCTATGGCCGGATCGCGCGTCGGGGGGCACGTCCCATCGTCCCCTCTCTCCCGGGCCGGCCCCCGGCCGGCCCGCTATCCCTTCGGTCCGAACTTCTCCTCGGCCTCCGTCCTGCGGAGGTACAGGGGCACGAGCGTCGCCGCGTCGTGCCGCTCGCCGGCGAGGTGCCGGGCCAGGCCCAGCGCCGCGACGACGGACGGGCGGGGGGCCCGGTGGCCCTCCGGCGCGGAGACGGCCCCGCGGGCCGCGAAGAGCGCGGCGTGGCGGTCGAGCGCGTCGCCCGCGACGATCGTCCCCGGGGCGACCCGGGCGGCGAACTCCTCGGGCCGCTCGGCGAACATCTCCGAGGTCCGCTCCGGGCGTCCGGAGCGCACCTCGTAGAGGGCGCCGTAGACCTGGTCCCACTTGGCGTCGAGCGCGCAGGCCAGCGACCGGCCGAGGCCGGCGGCGGCGAGGGCGACCGCGTCGAGCGACGGCACGCCGATCACGGGCCGGCCGAGCGCGATGGCGAGCCCCTTGGCGGCGGCCAGGCCGACCCGCAGGCCGGTGTAGCTGCCCGGGCCGATGTCGACGGCGACGAGGCCGAGATCGGCGGGTCCGCGCCCGGCCTCCCGGAGGAGGCGGGCGGCGGCGGGGGCGATGTCTCGCCCGTGGACCATCCCCTTCTCAAAGACCGCCTCGCCGAGCGGCGTCCCGTCGTCGAGGAGGGCGACCCCCCCGAGCGTTCCCGACGATTCGATCCCCAGGACGAGCATGGCGAGCTCCCGAATTGTAAGTTATATTCCGTAAGTGTCAAGTCATAAATTATAAAATATAAAGTACACTTTCCCGCTGGAAGCGGCTCCGGGCCCGTGCTAGGATGCGGCTCCCGTGAAGGCCTCCCGACTCAAGAAGCTCTCCTGGCGGCTCCTCGTCGTCTACACCGTCATCGTCCTGCTCATCGGCTTCGCCGACTCCACCGACGCCCGCAAGTACCTCCGCTGGTGGTTCTGGACCGGCATCGGCCTCAACCTCGTCGGCGCCTGGGTCCGCATCTGGGCCGCCGGCCACCTCGTCAAGAACAAGGTCCTCACCTTCACCGGCCCCTACGCCTACGTGAAGAACCCCCTCTACATCGGCACCTTCCTCTGCATGGTCGGCTTCGCCTTCATGGCCCGCGGCAACCCCGCCGCCCCCTGGTGGGCCGCCCACATGAACTGGATCCTCCTCGGCCTCGGCGTCGCCGTCTTCGTCGTCTACTACGCCCCCTTCAAGCAGAAGCGCGAGGGCGACCGCCTCCGCGACATCTTCGGCGAGGCCTGGGACCACTACGACAAGGCCGTCCCCGGCTACTTCCCCAAGCTCACCCGCTACGAGCGCGCCGGCGACCGCCCCTGGAGCTGGGCCGCCGTCTGCGAGAACTCCGAGCAGTGGGTCCCCCTCGCCATCGCCGCGGGGGTCGCCGTCCTCCTCTACAGCCACGAGATCCTCCCCCGCGTGGAAAAGCTCTTCCGGTAGGTGCGGCCATGGGCCCCGAGGTCCTCCGCGACAAGGGCGGCTTCCTCTCCCCCGTCGTCCGCGTCGTCCCCCACGACGGCGGCCTCGCCGTCGAGAAGGACTTCTCCGGCAAGAACGCCGTCACCCGCGCCTTCCTCGGCCCCCTCCTCGTCCGCCGCGAGGACGCCATCCTCCGCCGCCTCGAGGGCGTCCCCGGCGTCCCCCGCAGCCTCGGCGTCGCCGCCCGCGGCCGCGTCCTCCGCCTCGAGTACGTCGCCGGCCGCACCCTCGGCAAGTTCAAGGACGGCGAGCTCCCCGACGACGTCTTCGCCCGCCTCGAGGAGACCCTCGCGGCCGTCCACCGCCGCGGCGTCGTCCACCTCGACCTCCGCCAGAAGAAGAACGTCCTCGTCGCCGACGCCGACCGCCGCCCCTGGCTCATCGACTTCGCCAACGCGGCCCGCGTCGACGGCGCCTCGCCCCTGCGCCCCCTCGCCGCCCGCCTCCGCGCCATCGACCGCAGCGGCCTCCTCAAGTTCAAGGCCCGCTACTTCTCCCGCCTCCTGACCCCCGCGGACCGCGCCGAGCTCAAGCGCCACGCGAAGTACCGCCGCCTCTGGATCTTCAGCCCCCACTCCCGCCGCGACCGGGACATCGTGTGGTGAACGTCCGCGACCTCGCCGCCGCCGTCCTCCGCGACGCCGCCCGCTCCCGCCGCTTCGTCGACGAGGCCCTCGAGGCCCCCCGCGCCTCCGTCCCCGACCGCCGCGACCGCGCCCTCCTCACCGCCCTCGTCCACGGCGTCGCCCGCCACCGCCTCACCCTCGACCGCCTCCTCGAGGCCGCCTCCGGCCGGCCCGCCGACCCCGAGCTCGCCGACGTCCTCCGCGTCGGCGCCTTCCAGCTCCTCTTCCTCACCCGCGTCCCGCCCTCCGCCGCCGTCCACGAGGCCGTCGAGTCCGCCCGCCGCCTCAAGCCCGCCGCCGCCGGCTTCGTCAACGCCGTCCTCCGCAACCTCCAGCGCGGCCTCGGCGGCGACGTCCCCCTCCCGCGCCCCGGCCTCGAGCCCCTCGGCCTGAAGCGCGCCCCCTGGGGCGACGACCCCGTCGAGCGCCTCTCCGTCGCCCACTCCCACCCCGACTGGCTCGTCCGCCGCTGGCTCGGCCACGGCTGGAGCCCCGAGCGCGTCGAGGCGATCTGCGCCGCGGGCAACCTCCCGCCCGTCGTCCAGGTCTGGTCCAACTCCGGCGAGTCCGCCGCGGCCCTCCTCGGCGCCGCCGGCGTCGCCGTCGAGGAGCGCCCCGGCGGCCTCGTCGCCCTCGCCGGCGCCGGCGACCTCGCCGCCCTCGAGCCCTTCCGCGACGGACGGCTCCGCGTCCAGGACGAGGCCGCGGCCCGCGTCGCCCCGCTGCTCGACCCGCGGCCGGGAGAGCTCGTGCTCGACGCCTGCGCCGCGCCGGGCGGCAAGACGGCCCACCTCGCCGCGCTCGGCGCCCGCGTCGTCGCCCTCGACCGCAGCCTCGACAAGGCCGCCCTCGTCGCCGCCTCGACCCGCGGCCTGCCCGCCGGCCGGGTCCGCCTCCTCGTCGCCGACGCGCGCCGCCCGCCCCTGCGCGGCTCCTTCGACGCGGTCCTCCTCGACGTGCCCTGCTCGAACACCGGCGTCCTCGGCCGGCGCCCCGACGCGCGCTGGAGGATCGCCCCCTCCGACCTCGCCCGCCTCCGGCCGCTCCAGGACGCCATCCTCGACGCCGCGGCCCCGCTCGTCCGCCCGGGCGGCCGCCTCGTCTACTCCACCTGCTCCCTCGAGCCCGACGAGAACGAGCAGGCCGTCGCCGCGTTCCTCGCCCGGCACCCGGAGTTCCGGCCCGGCGCGGAGCTCCGCGTCGACCCCGCCGGCGGCTCCGGCGGCGGCTACGCGCGCCGTCTCGATCGCCCCGCTTGACTCCCGCTCGCGGCGGCGCGATAGTGGGGTGTTCCCCCGAACCCCAAGGAGTCCGTTCCGTGTCCAGCGACCCACCCGAGCCCGGCGGCGCCCCGCCGAAATCGACCGATCTCGACGCCCTCTTCAAGGGGCTCAAGATCGAGATCCCGGCCGAGGAGGCCGTCGAGGACGAGAACGCCCCGCTCCCGGAGATGACCCTCCCGGACGTCGGGCAGGCCGCCACCGGCGATGCGCTCCTCCCGTTCCCCGACGCCGAGCCGCTGCCCATCGCGCCCCTGCGGGCGGTCTCCAGCGGCGGCTACCTGGTCGTCAAGCTCGACCTCCGCGCCCGGGGCTGGCTCGTCGCCCCCGCCGACCGCTTCCTCACCGACGAGGGCGAGGGCGAGGTCGTCCCGATGATCGAGTCCCTCCGCTTCGGGAACTTCAACGAGCTCGCCGACCAGGTCGTCGCCAAGCTGGTCTTCCACCTCGGCGAGACCGACCCCGTGCTCCGGCGCCGCGCCGTCACGATGACCGCCAAGGTCTTCCGGAACTCGAACCCGGACCGGGCCTGGGCCCTCCACGAGAAGTTCCGCGGCCAGCTCGTCGCGATGCTCGAGAAGGAGACGGACTCCGGCGTCCTCACCGCCCTCGGCGACGCCTGGCTGGCCGTCGTCGAGCTCGCCTGGTCCCAGAAGAAGCTGGAGTTCCTCGCGGACCTCGTGAAGACGCAGCTCCGCCGCGTCGGCGGCCGCGACCTCCTCGCCCGCCTGCCGCACCCGGCCTTCCACGCGAAGACCGCCGAGCTCGTCAAGGCCGGCGCCCCCAACCCGCTGCTCGAGGCGATCCGCAAGGGCAACCTCGAGTCGCGCGACGCCGCCTGGCGCGCGGCCCCCCTCTTCGGCGCCCCGCTGCTGCCCGAGCTCGAGGCCGTGATCCGCACCTCGGAGTTCATCGACGCCCGCCAGGCCGCCGCGCGGGCGATCAAGGAGATCGGCGGCTCGGGCCCCCAGCACCTCGCCTCGCTCGTGAAGCCCGACGCCGAGCCCCGCATGCTCGTGCGCATCCTCGGCGTCCTCGACGTGGTCGCCACGCCCACGATGTCCGTCTCGATCCAGCTCGCGCTGCAGCACAAGGACCCCGAGGTGCAGACGGCCGCCTTCAAGCTGGTGCGCCGCCTCGAGAAGGGCCCCGCCGTCGCGATCCTCCGCCAGGCGCTCGCCTCGGCCGAGCCCCGCGTCGTCGACGCCGCCATGATCACCGCGAAGGACCTCGCCTACGTCGAGGTCGTCCCGGAGATCGCCAAGCGGCTGGACGAGGCGAAGGAGGAGCCGGAGATCCGCAAGATCCTGGAGATCCTCGCCGCCGTCCCGGCCCCCACGGCCATCCAGTCGCTGCGCAAGGTCTTCGAGCAGCGGAAGAAGTTCCCGATGTTCAAGGGGCTCAACGACGACGTCCGCGCCCTCGCCGTCGCCATCGCGGCGCGCATCCAGCACCCGGCGGCCCAGGAGCTGGTCGAGGAGGCGAAGGACGACAAGAGCGACCTCGTCCGCAAGGCCGCCAACCGGAAGCGCTAGCTTCCCTTCGGATCCCCGTCCGCCTTCCCGTCCGTCTTCTTCTCCGGGGGCGGAGCCTCGTTCGGGGCGGGCGGCATCTCGGGGCGCCCGAACTTCGCGAAGGTCGCGTGCAGGTTCGCGACGTGGTGCAGCAGGCTCTCGAGATCCTCGGGCCGGTACAGCAGGTCCTCCGTCCGCAGCTTGAGGTGGAGGCGGTCCCGGCCGCCGGGCTCGAAGCGGACCTCGTACGAGCGCACGCCGGGCGTCGCCGAGAGCACGAGCAGGCTCTCGCCGAGGCCGGTGGGCGGGCCGTCGAGCGGCACCTGCTCCATCACGCGGTCCTGGATGAAGGCGGCGAACATCCCGTTGGCGTAGAGCTCGACCTGGTCGTCCACGACCGCGTCGGCCAGCACGACCCGCTCCAGCGCCTCGAGCCCGTGGAGCACGGGCCAGATCTTCAGCCACTTCCGGGAGCGGATCACGACCGGCAGCGGCACGTCCGGCTGGATCTCCATCTCGACGCTCAGCTTCCGGGCGGAGTGCAGCACGAGCCGGCAGGCCCGGCCCTTGTCCTTGAAGTCGATCGCCGGGGCGCCGAGCCCGCGGCGGGGGCTCACCTCGCGGAAGACCTCGCGGAGCCGGACCGCGACGTGGTCGGCCCGCGAGCGGTGCTCGGAGCGGCGGCGGAACCAGCGCCACGCGAGGCGGAACAGGATCCAGGCCGCGACGAGGCCCGCGGCGCCCCAGAGCGCGGTCTTCCACCACGGCAGGGCGGTGACGTAGTCGAGCATGCCTGAATACTAGGACGGCGCGCGGGGTCCGGCCATTTCAGCCCTTCGGAATTCGCGATAGGATGGGCCCATGCCCTTCGATCCCGCGTTCGTGCGCTCGCTGGAATCGCTGAACCTCCTCGCGCGGCGCCTCCTCTCGGGCGAGGACCCGGGGGAGCGGCGGAGCGACCGGCGCGGGGCCTCCGTGGAGTTCGCCGACCACCGGCGCTACGCGCCCGGCGACGAGATCCGCTACATCGACTGGAACGTCTACGCCCGGCACGGGTCGCTCTTCGTCAAGGAGTTCGCCGCCGAGGAGAGCGTCCACGTGCACGTGATCCTCGACCGCTCGGCCTCGATGGCCTTCGGCCGGCCGCCGAAGATGGAGGCGGCCCGCGAGGTCGCCGCCGCGCTCGCCTACATCGGGCTGGCCCGCTTCGACACCGTGACGGTCCACGCGATGGCGGAGGCGCTCGAGACCCGGACGCCGGCCCTGCGCGGCAAGGGCGCCGTCCACGAGCTGCTCCGGTCGCTCGAGGACCTCCAGCCCGCGGGGCGCTCGGACTTCCGCGCCGCGCTGGCCGCGCCGCTGGCCCGGGGCAAGGGCCGCTCGCTCGCGATCCTCGTCTCGGACTTCCACGACCCGGAGGGCCGGGCCGCGGGGATCTCCTCGCTGCTCTCCCGGCGCCACCAGGTCCACCTCGTCCACCTCGTCGCCCGCGAGGAGGTCGAGCCGCCCGAGCGCGGGCGCTACCACCTCGTCGACCTCGAGACGGGCCGCGAGCGCGCGGTGCCGCTGACGCCCGCGGTCGTCGAGCGCTACCGGGGCCGGTTCCGGGCCTTCTGCGACGAGCTGGAGCGCTACGCCCGCGAGCGGGAGCTCTACTACTCCCGGATCCGCAGCGACGAACCGCTCGAGAAGCGCATCCGCGACCTGCTGCGCCGGGGCGGGATCCTGGAATCCCGATGAGCTTCGGAAGCCCCGGGGCCCTCTGGCTCCTGCTCCTCGCCGTCCCCGTGGTCGCGCTGCACCTCTACCGGGGCCGCGTGCGGCGCCTGGCGGTGCCCGCGCTCTCGCTCTGGGAGGAGGTGCTCGTCGAGGAGGAGCGCGAGTCGGCGCTCTCCCGCCTCCGCCACGTCGCCTCGCTGGCCGCCGTGCTCCTCGCCCTGGCCCTCCTCGCGGTCTCGCTGGCCGAGCCGGAGGTGCGCGGGATCTCGCCGGAGCCCCGGCGCTTCGCGCTGGTCGTGGACACCTCCCCGGAGCTCGAGGTGCTCGAGGCCGACGGCCGGCCCCGGAGGCTGGCCGCGCTGGAGGCGGCGCGGGATTTCCTCGGGCGGCTCGGGAGGCGGGACTCGGCCGCGCTGCTGGACGCCGCGGGGATCCTGGAGCCCGCGACGACGGACGCGGAGCGCCGGCTCCGGGCGCTGGAGCGGATCCCGCGCGAGGGGGCGGCGCTGGATCCGGCCGAGCTGAAGCGGATCGCGGAGTCGGCCGCGCCGGGCGCCGAGCTCTGGGTGATCGGGTCCCGGCCCTGGCCCGCGGGCGTGAACGCGATCCCCGCGGGATCGCCGCGCGCGAACGCGGGTCTCGCGGCGGGCGGGGCGCAGCGGCGCGGGACGAAGGTCGCGCTCGCGCTGACGGCCGTCCAGGCCGGGGGGCCGGGGGAGCCGAGGAGGCTCGAGATCCGCTCGCGGGGCCGGGTCGTCGAGCAGCGGGACCTCGCGCTGGCGGCGGGGGAGCGCCGGGAGCTGCAGGTCGAGGTCGAGGCGGGCCCCGGCGAGGCGCTGCTCGAGGCGAGGCTCGCGCCGGCGGACGCGGTGCCGGGCGACGACGCCGCGGCGTGGGTGCTGCCGGCCTCGGAGCCGTTCCCGGTCCTCGTCGTGGCGGAGGGCGAGCCGGACCCGCACCTGGTGTCGGCGCTGCGGGTCTTCGCGGAGGCCGGGGAGTTCCGCCTCGGCATCGCCCGCGGGGGCCGGTGGAGGGAGGCCTGGACGCCGGAGAGCGTGGTGGTCTTCGACCGGGTCGCGCCGCCGCGGCCGCTGGAGGACGGGGGCTGGCTCGTGCTCGGGGGCCCGGGCCCGACGGTGCCGGCGCCGAAGGTCGTGTCGTGGGACCGCAACGCGCCGGTGCAGCGCTGGGTGGACTGGACGGACCTCGCGCTGAAGTCGTCGCGGATCCTGGCGGAGGGGACGCCGCTGGTGACGTCGGACCGCGGCCCGATCATGGCCGGGGAGGGCGGGCCGGGGCGGGCGTGGATCGAGACGGGCTTCGGGGTGGGCGTGGGGGAGGGCGACGCGGCCCTGCGGTCGTCGTTCCCGATCTTCCTGCGCAACGCGCTGCGCTGGCTGGCCGTCGAGGGGCGGCGCGGCGCGCCCTGGCGGGCGGCCGCGGGGGACGTGCTGCGGCTCGCGGGCGGCGGGACGCTGCGGGCGACGGAGGTCGACGGGGGCGGCGGGACGACGCGGGAGCTTGCGGCCGCCGACGGAGGCTGGCGGATCCCGCTGCGGCGGGCGGGGCTGCTGAAGCTGGAGGCGGGCGGGCGGACGGAGTGGGTGGCGGTCTCGGGCCCGGCCCCGCTGGACGCGTCGGCGTTCCCCGCGGCCTCCGGCGCGCTCCCGCCGCCGCCGGTCCCCTGGCGGGAGCTGCCGTGGGCGCCCGCGGCGGCGGCCCTCGCGGGGCTGCTCCTGCTCGCCGAGTGGGCCCTGCACCGCCGGGGCCTTAGCTAGTTAATTAGTTTACAATTTGCGTCACGCGGCGCCCCCGGCGCGGTATACTTGTATAGCACTTAACTAAATGGGGGTCCGATGGCGGGCGCGGCGAACGTGCGGGCGGCGTGGGGGATGATCTGCCTGAGCCTCGTCGCCGGGGCCGTCCTGGGCACCTGGTCGTTCGGGGGGCCCGTCGCGCCGCCGGCCGGATTCGAGGACTACGCGGCCCTGCCCCGGCGGCTCGTCCGGCTCGCCCACATCGCGGGCGTCATGCTGCCCGTCCTCAACCTGCTCTACGTCCCCTGGATGCGGAGGACCGCCTGGCCGGAGCCCTTGCGCGCGCTCGGCTGCCGCCTCATGCTGGTCGGCATGATCGGCCTGCCCCTGATGCTCGCCGGGGCGGCGGCCTGGCGGCCGCTGCTGCACGCCTCCGCGGTCCCCGTCCTCGCCCTCGTCGCCGGCACGGCCCTCCTCGCGGCCGGCCGGCCCGACCCGGAAAGGAGCGCCGCGTGAAGATCGCCCTCGTCGCCATGAGCGGGGTCCGCGTGAAGACCCGGGAACTCGCCGAGCTCGGCGTCACCCTCCCGGGATTCGTGAACCGGGGGAAGGTCATCGCCTCCCTCCCCAGCCTCGGCCTGCTGACCGTCGCCGGCCTCACGCCGCCCGGTCACGACGTCTCGTACCACGAGGTCGCCGACCTCGGGGACCTGGCGGAGCTCCCGGAGGCGGACCTCGTCGGGATCTCGACCTTCAGCGCCCAGGCCGAGGAGTCGTACCGCCTCGCCGACCGCTTCCGCGCGGCGGGCCGGAAGGTCGTCTTCGGCGGCCTCCATGCCTCGATGCTGCCCGCCGAGGCCCTGGAGCACGCC
>CAYXGZ010000033.1:14590-39623 GCA_964464755.1 uncultured Planctomycetales bacterium | reverse complement strand
CCGCCAGCGCGGCGCCGGCCTGGGCGGCAGCCACGACGAGCGCGAGCAGACCCTCAACCAGATCCTCGTCGAGATGGACGGCTTCGAGACCGACGAGGGCGTCATCGTCATGGCCGCCACGAACCGGCCGGACGTCCTGGACCCCGCCCTGCTGCGCCCCGGGAGCTTCGACCGCGAGGTCGTCATCGACCTCCCCGACGTGAAGGGCCGCGAGGAGATCCTCAAGGTCCACACGAAGAAGATCAAGATGGCCCGCGACCTGGACCTCAAGACGATCGCCCGGGCCACGCCCATGTTCTCCGGCGCCGACCTCGCCAACCTCGTCAACGAGGCCGCGATCATCGCCACGATGAAGCGCAAGGAGCAGGTCGAGAAGTCCGACCTCGAGGAGGCCCGCGACAAGGTCCTCTGGGGCCGCCAGCGCAAGAGCCGCGAGGTGATCGAGGAGGAGAAGAAGCTCGCCGCCTACCACGAGGCCGGCCACACGCTCGTCTCCGTGAAGCTCGCCCCGCACACGGACCCCGTCCACAAGGTGACGATCATCCCCCGCGGCCGCATGGGCGGCGCGACGATGTTCCTGCCCGACAAGGACCGGCACTCGCTCACCAAGCAGCGCGCCCTGGCCCAGCTCGCCGTCGCCATGGGCGGCCGCGTCGCCGAGGAGACCTTCCTCAACGACATCTCGACCGGCGCCTCCAACGACATCAAGCACGCCACCGAGATCGCCCGCTCCATGGTCTGCGAGTGGGGCCTCTCCGAGAAGCTCGGGGCCGTCGCCTACGCCGAGAACCAGGAGCACATCTTCCTCGGCCGCGAGGTCGCCCGCACCACGACCGTCTCCGACGAGACCCTCCGCGAGATCGACGGCGAGGTCCGCCGCCTCCTCGCCGAGGCCCTCGACCGGGCCCGCGGGCTCATGACGGAGAACCGGCCCTCGGTCGAGCGGCTCGCCCAGGCCCTCCTGAAGTACGAGACCCTCGCCGGCGACGAGGTGAAGATGATCCTCGAGGGCGGCAACTTCGAGGAGTGGAAGGACCGCCAGGTCGCCGAGGACGCCGCCAAGCAGGTCCAGCGCGACGCCGAGGAGAAGCGCCGCGACGCGGCCGGCTGGAAGCCCTCGGGCGGCCCGCTCCCCGGCCCCACGCAGGCCTAGAAACAGGCACGCCCTTCCCCCGGGGTGACCGGAGGAAGGGCGACCCGAGAACCGCGGGAGCTAGGCCCGGCGCACCGAGCCCGCCGCCGCGAGGATCAGCACCCAGATTCCGGCGAGGGCCCCCGTCGCCCCCGTCGCGGACCCGCCGCAGCCCTTGCCGCCGTCGTCGCCCGACGAGGACGATCCCGTCGGCGGGGGCGGGACCGGGGGGAACGCCAGGACGAAGTCGGCGGCTCCCTCCACCGTCCCGAACTCGACCCAGGCCGAGGACGCGCCCTCCTCGTTGACCCCGCGGGCCCGCCACTTCCACGAGCCGACGCCGGGCGAGGGGACCTCGACCTCGAGCGCGCCCTCCGGGGAGAGGACGCCGACGTGGGTCGCGACGCCGAGGAAGTCCTGCGCGACCTTGCGGAGCTCGATCTCCAGCTTCACCGCGGCCGCCGACTCCAGGGTGGCGCCGAGGCGCAGGGCCTGGGGCGTCAACGGCTGGCCCTCGTCGATCGTCGCGCCCGTGGCGCGGCGCTGGACCAGGTCCGCCGGCGCGGACGGGGGCGGCAGCGGGCGGGGCCGGTACTCCTGGAGGCGGACGCCGTCGCCGGCGTAGGAGCCGCCCACGACGAAGATGCGACCGAGGCCGCCGACCGCGCAGTTGAAGGCCGTCCAGTGCGGCTCCGCGAGGCGGTTGCTCCAGGCGTCCGTCGCGGGGTCGTACTCCAGGTTCGCGCTGAACTCGCCCTCGAGGAGGATGATCTCGCCGCCGAGGCAGTAGAACTTGCCGTCGAGCGAGGCCGAGGCGCCGGCCCAGAGGCCGTACATCACGCCCTCCGGCATGTCGGCCCGGCGGGTCCAGGCGTCCGTGGCCGGGTCGTACTCGTGCGTCGCGCTGGAGACGTTGCTCAGGGCGTCGCCCAGCACGGTGTCGGAGAAGCCGCCCGCGACCAGGAGCTTGCCGCCCACGACGGCGGAGTACGGGCAGAGCAGGCCCTGGGGCATCGGCGAGCCGGCCGACCAGGAGTCCGTCGCGGGGTCGTAGATCTCCGTCGAGGCGTAGTAGGAGTAGGTCCCGCCCGCGACGACGATCCTCCCGCCGACGGCGCCGCCCGCGGACCCGAAGCGAGGGGTCGACATCGGCGCGCGCGACGACCACGAGTCCGTCGCGGGATCGTAGACGACCACGGAGGCGAGTTCCTGGGTGTCGTCGGCCCCGCCGACGAGGTAGACCCGCCCGTCGACGACGGCGGTCACCATCGCGCAGCGCGGCGCGGGCATCGAGGCCCGGAAGCTCCAGGTGTTCGTCGCCAGGTCGTAGCGGCGGGTCGTGGAGCTCGTGACCCAGGTGTCGGGGTTCGCGCCCCCGAAGACGTAGAGCTCGCCGGGGAAGAGGGCCGCGCCGGCCAGGGCCGTCGACTCGGGCATGTCGGCCCGGTCGACCCAGGTCTCCTGGGCCCGGACCGGGGTCGCCGCCGCGCACAGCACGGCGGCCGCCAGCAGGACGTTTCGAATCGCCATGGGATCCTCCTTGGGTTCTCCCCCTCCTGTCCCGCCCGAGGCCGCCGGGCCCGGAAATTCGGCGGAACGGATATACTTTTTCCCGGATGACGACCCCCACGGCGGGCCCCCCCGCCCCCTTCCCCTCCACGATGTGGTCGGAGATCCTCTCCTTCCGGGAGGGGGACGACGCGGCCCGGAGGGAGCGCCTCGAGCAGCTCGCCCGGCGCTACTGGAAGCCCGTGTACTGGGCCCTGCGGGCCGAGCCCTCCGTGACGCCCGAGGAGGCGGCCGACCTGGCCCAGGAGTTCTTCCTCCGCCTCATGGAGGGGCGCATCCTCGCGGCGGCCGACCCCGACCGCGGGAGCTTCCGCAAGTACCTCAAGGCCTGCCTGCGGAACTTCCTGCTCCACGAGCTGCGCGACGCCCGGGCCCTCAAGCGCGGCGGCGGGGCCGCGTTCCTTCCGCTCGAGGCGGGCTCGCTGCTCGCCGCGCCGGCGCCCGCGGGGGGTCCCGAGCAGGCCCTCGACCGGGCCTGGGCCGCCGAGCTCCTCGAGGAGGCCGTGCGCGACCTCGACGCCGCGCTGCGCCCGGCCCGCGCCCTCGAGGCGGACGTCTTCCGGGACTACGAGCTCGCCGACCCCGCCGCCCGGCCCTCGTACGCCGACCTCGCGGCCCGCCACGGCGTCACCCCGCGCGAGATCCGCACCGCGCTGCGCGCCGGGCGCCGCGAGCTCCGGGCCCTCCTGGCCGGCAAGATCCGCCACTATGTCCACACCGAATCGGATGCCGCCGGCGAGTTCCGGGAGCTCTTCGAGTCCTGATCCCGCCCGCCTCGAGGGGCTCCGCGACCGCCTCCGCGCCCAGCGCGGCGAGCGCCTCGCCGAGCTGGCCCTCGAGCGCGGCTGGATCTCGGAGTCCCAGCTCGACGAGGCCCTCGAGGCCGCCGAGTCCGGCGGCCCGGGCCCGGTCGCCTGGCTGGTCGAGCGGGGCCGGCTCACCCCGGAGCAGGCGGCGCGGCTCGACCGCGAGCCCGGGGGCCCGGAGCCGCCCCCCGAGGCCGCCGCGGCGGCCGCCGACCCCTCGCGCCGCTTCGGGAAGTACGTCCTCGTCGCCGAGCTCGGCCGCGGCGGGATGGGCGTCGTCCACCGCGCCTGGCAGGCCGACCTCGGCCGCTGGGTCGCCCTGAAGCGCATCCGCACCGACCGCGGCCCGCAGGTCGAGCGCTTCCTCCGCGAGGCCGCGCTCGCCGCGCGCATCGTCCACCCGAACCTCGTGCCCCTCCACGAGGCCGGCGAGATCGACGGCGTCGCCTACCTCGCGATGGCCCTCATCGACGGGACGTCGCTCGACGACCGGAAGCTCGAGCCCGCGCGGGCCGTCGAGGTCATGGCCACGATCGCGTCGGTCGTCCAGCGCCTCCACGAGGCGGGCATCCTCCACCGGGACATCAAGCCGGGGAACCTGCTCGAGGACGCCGCGGGCCGGATCTACCTCGCCGACTTCGGCCTCGCGCGCGCCGACGACTCGGGCCCGGCCCTCACCAAGTCCGGCGTGCTCCTCGGGACGCCGGCCTTCGCGCCGCCCGAGCAGATCCGCGGCGAGCGGGACCGGCTCGACGCGCGGGCCGACGTGTACGCGCTCGGGGCCACGCTGCACGCGCTGCTCACCGGCCGGCCGCCCTTCGACGGCTCGGACGCCTTCGACGTCGCGCGGAACGTGATCGAGCGGGAGCCCGGGCCCGCGGGCCCGGACCCGAGGCTGGAGTCGATCCTGCGCCGGGCCATGGCCAAGAACCCGGCCGACCGCTACCCGACGGCCGAGGCCCTGGCCGCGGACCTGCGCCGCCACCTCGAGGGCCGGCCCGTCACGGGCCGCTCGCCGTCCGCGCTCTCGCGCCTCCGCCGGCGCCGCGTCCCGATCCTGGTCGCGGCCCTCGTCGTCGCGTTGGGCGCGCTCGCGCTCTGGAGGAGCGCGGCGTCCCCGCCGGCGGGCGACCTGCTGCTGCTGGCCGACCGCGAGCTCGAGGAGGGCGTCCGCCTGCTCGCGGGCGGGCCGTCGAGCGCCGTCGAGGCCCAGCGGCGCTTCGCCTCCGCGCTCGGCCAGGTGGAGGCCGCGGTGGCGCTCCGGCCGGAGTCGCCCGACGCGTGGTTCCGGAAGGGCCGGCTGCTCGCGTACCGGGGCCGCCACGAGGAGGCCATTCGGGCGTTCCGCCGCGCCGGGGAGCTCTCGCCGGGCTCGCGGGCCGCGATCCACGAGCAGGCGCGGGGCCGGCTGGAGCAGGTCATCGCGCTGCTGCTGGGACGGACCGTTCGCCCGAAGTACGCGCCCTGCTGCCCCGAGGGCGTCGTGGACGCGCCGGCCGCGGGCTGGCTGCCCGACGAGTCCTGGGCCCGGGCCCGGAGCGGGCTCGCGGAGGCCGGGCGGCTCTACGCGACCCTGCCCGGCGACCCCTCGAAGCTCGCGATCGCGACGACCTGCGGCCTGATGGTCGAGCGCCGCAGCGAGGAGGCCTACGCGGCCTGCGAGCGGCGGATCGCCGAGGGCGGCACGGACGCGGAGCTGCCGCTGCTGCTCGGCCTGATCGACCTGCTCCGGGGGCGCGGCGTCGAGGCCGCGGCCCGCTTCGAGGACCTCGTGCGCCGCCACCCGGGCTCGGCCCTCGCCCGGCTCGGCCTGGCGGCCGCCCGGCAGGACCCGCGCGCCGCCGCGGAGGACGCGGGCGCCGCGATCGCCCTGCTCCCGGACGCGGGCGTGGGCTGGCTCAATCGGGGGGCGGCCCGGCTCCGGGCCGGCGACCCCCGCGGGGCGCTCGAGGATTTCGACGAGGCGGCCCGCCGGGATCCGGCGGATCCGTCGGCCCGGCGCTTCCGCGTCGTCGCCCTCTGCGCGCTGCGCGACCTCGAGGGCGCGGCCCGCGAGGCGGCCGCGCTGCCCGCCGACGCGGACGGGGCCTGGCTCGAGGCGACCGTGCTCGTCGCCCGGGAGCCCGGGCGGCTGGAGGCCCACCGCGAGGCGATCTTCGTCGCGATCGCCCGGGCCCTCGACCGCGACCCGGGGCACCCGCCCTCGCTCCTGCTCCGCTCGCACGTCCGCCTCCACCTGGGGGACGGGGCGCGCGCGCTGGCCGACATCGACCGGGCGCTGGCCCACCCGCGGGCCCCGGCGACCTGGCGCGCCGTGCGCGGGGTGGTGCTCGCCGGGCTCGGCCGCCTGCCCGAGGCCCTGGCCGAGTACGACGCGGCCCTGGCCCACTCGCCCTCCCTGGCCGAGGTCCTCGCGCTGCGGGCGGACGTGCGCATCGAGTCCGCCCGGCTCCCCGAGGCCCGGGCCGACCTGGACCTCGCCCTGCGGCTGGACCCCGGCCTCGCCGCCGCCTGGTTCTGCCGCGCGCGCCTGCGGCGGCTCGGCGAGGACTGGGCCGGCGCGCTGGCCGACAGCGAGCGCGGCTACGCGCTGGGGCCCTGGGACGACCCGCGGTCGCGCCGCATCTACGCCCGGAGCCTCCTCGTCGCGGGCCGGACGGCCGAGGCCGTGCGCGAGTACACGACCCTGATCTCCCGGCCGGAGCCCCGCCCCGAGTGGTTCGGCGACCTCGGGGAGGCCCAGGCCGCGGCGGGCCACGCGGACGCCGCCGTCGCCTCGCTCCAGAAGGCCATCGCGCTCGACCCCGCGCTCGAGGCGCGCTACGGCCGGCTCCTCGAGGAGCAGCGCCGCAAGTCGCGCTGAGTCCTTGACGCCCCGCCCCGCGGGACCGAACCTGTCCGCGTGAGCGTCCCCCGCGTCCTCGCCGCCCCCGCCGCGCCCGGCCTGCCCTGGGTCGTGCACGACGGCCGGCGTGTCGTGACCGGCCGCCCGCCCCGCGGCCACGCCGCCCTCGTCCGCGCCTGGTCCCGGCGCCGCATCGCGGTCCCCGCCCCCGGCGGCGCGCTCCGCTTCGGCACCCGGCCCTGGATCATGGGCATCCTCAACTGCACGCCCGACTCCTTCTCCGACGGCGGGCGGCTGCCCGACGCCGACGCCGCGGTCCGCGCGGGCCTCGCGATGGCCGAGGCCGACTTCCTCGACGTGGGCGGCGAGTCCACCCGGCCCGGCGCCGCCGACGTCCCCGCCGCCGAGGAGCTCCGGCGCATCCTGCCCGTCGTCCGGGCGCTCGCGGAGGCCGGCCGCTTCGTCTCCGTCGACACCCGCAAGGCGGAGGTCGCCGACGCCGCCTGCCGGGCCGGCGCCCGGATGATCAACGACGTCTCCGCCCTCGGCGACCCCGCGATGGGCGAGGTCGCCGCCCGCCACCGCGTCCCCGTCGTCCTCATGCACATGCGGGGCGACCCCCGGACGATGCAGCGGGCCCCGCGCTACCGCGACGTCGTCGCCGCGATCTGCGACTATTTCGCGGAGCGCATGGAGCGGGCGTTGTCCGAGGGAATCCGGCGTGATAGCATCCTGCTGGATCCGGGGATCGGCTTCGGGAAGACCCTGGAGCACAACCTCGGGATCCTCCGCCGCCTCGAGGAGCTGCGCTCGCTCGGCCGGCCGCTCGTCGTGGGGACCTCCCGCAAGAGCTTCATCGGCCGGATCCTCGATCGGCCCGCGGCGGAGCGCCGCGACGGCACCGCCGCCACCGTGGCCGCGGCCGTCCTGCGGGGCGCCGACGTGCTCCGCGTCCACGACGTCCGCGAGATGTCCGACGCGGCCCGCGTGGCCGCGCGGCTGAAATGAACTGATGCTCGAGGACCTCTTCCGCCCCCGGTCGCTCGTCGAGATCGCGATCCTCGCGGTCCTGTATTTCCTCGTCCTCCGGGCGATCCGCGGCACCCGCGGCGCGGGCGTGCTCAAGGGCCTCATCCTCTTCGCCGTCTTCGCCTTCGTCGGCGCCGTCCGCGTCGCCGACTGGCTCGGCCTCGAGCACCTGAAGGCCATGCTGACCTGGCTGCTCTCGGGCTCGTACATCGCCGCGGTCGTCATCTTCGCCCCGGAGCTGCGCCGGGCCCTGGCCCGCCTCGCCCGCACCCGCTTCCTCCTCCCGCTGGTCGGCGGCGGCACCTCGCCGGGCGTCGTCGACGAGATCGTCGCGGCCGTCGGCCGCCTATCCCAGCGCAAGCACGGCGCCCTCATCGTCCTCGAGCGCGAGGTCGGCCTCGGCGAGTTCGCCGAGGAGGGCTCGAAGCTCGACGCCGTCCTCACGGCCGAGCTCCTCGAGACGATCTTCTTCCCGGACAACCCGCTCCACGACGGCGCCGTCCTCGTCCGCCACGACCGCATCGCGGCCGCCGCCGTCTTCCTGCCCCTCACCGAGGACCAGGGCCTCTCGAAGTCCATGGGCACCCGCCACCGCGCCGCCCTCGGCGTCACCGACGACAGCGACGCCGCCGTCGTCGTCGTCTCCGAGGAGACCGGCCGCGTCTCCCTGGTCGTCGGCGCGAAGATCGCCGGCGACCTCACGCCCGACGCGCTCGGGCAGGCCCTGCGCGAGCTGCTCTCGGGCCGCGACAAGCCCAGCGTGTCCCTCGCCCCGCCGCCCCTCGAGACCCGGTCCGTGGAGGTCCGCAAGTGAAGTGGCTCGGCGACAACCTGGCCTCGATCTCCGCGGCGGCCCTGCTCGCCGTGCTGACCTGGACCCTCCTCTACTCGGAGAAGACCAACACCATCGCGACGACGGCCGTCTTCCAGCCGGTCGTCCGCACCACCGAGGTCGGCGCCTTCCGCTACTACCTCCCTTCGGGCGAGATCCGCCCCGGCGACAAGTTCCCCCTCAGCGTCACCGGGCCCCGCGACCAGCTCGAGGCCATGACCCGCAACCTGGCCTGCGCCCCCGTCCTCGAGGACTCCGCCTTCCCCGCCGACAAGCTCGGCGAGAAGACCCTCGCCCTGGCGCTTCGCGACTTCAACCTCCCGAACACGGTCGGCCTCCCGCCCCTCTCGCTGCGCGTCGCCTACTCCCGCCTCGAGACGCTCTACCTCCCCGTCCGCGCCTCGATGGCCGACCTCGCCGACTCCCCCCGCCCCGGCTTCCGCGTCGAGCGCATCCGCGTCGAGCCCTCCTCGGTCCGCGTCCGGGTCCCCCAGCACCTCCGCGAGTCCCTCAAGGAGCTCCCGATCCGCCCCATCCACATCGGCAGCCACATCGAGACCTTCCCCGTCCGCGGCGTCCTCGACGCCGAGGCGGCCCCGGACGTGCGCCTGCTCGAGGACTTCTCGATCGAGGTCTTCATCGCGCCGATCCCCTTCGAGCACGACGTGGCGGACGTGCCGCTGCGCGTCTCGGCGGCCGGGCCCGGCCCGCGGATCGAGGGCGCCACGACCGTCAAGGTCCGCCTCTCCGGACCCGAGGACCTCGTGCGCCGCATCACGGCCGCCCACCTGCACGCCTACGTGATCGTCCCGGAGGGCCTGGCGGCCGGGCGGCACGAGCTGCCCGTGCAGTGCGACCTCCTCGTCGAGGAATGGCGCCCCCGGGTGCGCGTCGTCGCCCTGCCCGAGGAGAAGCCCGAGCGGCGGGTCGCCGCCGTCCTCGTCCCGGCGAAGTAGCCCCTCCCCGGCCCATCGGGTAGGATGTCCCCCCACCCATGGCCCTCTTCGGAACCGACGGGATCCGCGGCCGCGCCGGCGAGGGCCCCCTCGCGCCCCCCCGGGTCCGCGCCCTCGGCGCCGCCCTCGGGCTCCTCCTCCGCCGCGAGCCCGGGATCTTCCACCCCCGCATCGACCCGGGCCTGAGGCGCTCCCTCGCCCTCCCCCGCGTCTCGGGCCGGACCATCGTCCTCGGCCGCGACCCCCGGGAGTCGGGCCCGGCCATCGAGCGCGCCCTGCTCGCCGGCATGGGCGTCCGCGCGCTCCGCGTCGGCGTCCTGCCCACGCCCGGCATCGCCTGGCTCGCCCGCCGCTGGAAGGCCGCGCTCGGCGTCGTCATCTCCGCCTCGCACAACCCGGCCGCCGACAACGGCATCAAGATCTTCTCCGGCGAGGGCTTCAAGATCCCCGACGCCGCCGAGGGCCGGATCGAGGAGATCCTGGCGACGGAGCCCCGGTCCTCCGGCCCCTCGCGCTCCGAGCGGCGCGGCGCGGCCGAGTACCTCGCCTTCCTCCGCGCCCAGCTGCCCCCGGGCCGGCCCCTGCGCGGCCGGCGCGTCGTCGTCGACTGCGCCCACGGCGCCACCTCCGCCTTCGCCCCGCGCCTCCTCCGCTCCGCGGGCGCCGAGGCCGTCGTCCTCCACGCCGACCCGGACGGGCGCAACATCAACCGCGGGGCCGGCGCCCTGCACCCGGGCAAGCTCGCCGGGGCCGTGCGCCGCCACCGGGCCGCCCTCGGCGTCGCCTTCGACGGCGACGGGGACCGCTGCATCGTCGTCGACGAGCGCGGCGAGGTCCGCGACGGCGACTTCCTCCTCGCCGTCGCCTCGGAGTCCATGCGCGCCGCGGGCACGCTCGGCGGCCGCGTGGTCGTCTCGACCGTCATGGCGAACTTCGGGCTCGAGAAGTTCCTCGCGGACCGCGGCCTCGAGCTGCGCCGCGTGAAGGTCGGCGACAAGTTCGTCGCCGAGGAGATGATGCGCAGCGGCGCCCGGCTCGGCGGCGAGCAGTCCGGGCACGTGATCTTCCTCGACGCGGCGACCGCGGGGGACGGGATGCTCACCGCGCTGCGCCTGCTGCGGATCCTGCTCGAGACCGGCCGGCCGCTCTCCGAGCTCTGCGCGGGACTCGTCAAGGCGCCCCAGGTCCTGCTCAACGTGCCGGTGCGCGCGAAGCCGGATCTCGCGGGGATCCCCCCCGTCGCGGCCGTCATCGGGGACATGGAGTCGAAGCTCGCCGGGACGGGCCGCGTGCTCGTGCGCTACTCGGGCACCGAGAACCTCTGCCGGGTCATGGTCGAGGGGAGCGACGCGCGCCTCGTCCGCGGGGCCGCCGAGCGCATCGCCGCCGCCGTGAAACGGGCGGTGGGCGCGTGAAGCGGCTCGCCCTGCTCGCGCTGCTGCTGGTCGGCTGCGACGTCCAGGCGCCCCCGGCCGCGTCGTCGACCCCCGCGCCGACGCCCGGGCTGCCGCCGCTGCCCGAGATCTCCATCGCGCAGCTCGACTGGACCACGCGGGAGCCGGCGGCCGAGCTGCCGGCCGGCGGCGAGGTCGCGCTGGCCTGGGACCTCTCGGCCCGGAAGTACCGGGCCTACACCTACCTCCAGCGCACGCAGCTCACGAGCGTGACCGAGGCCAAGGGCCAGGTCTTCCGCATGCCCACGCAGGCCAAGCACGAGGGCTACGTCGAGATCGAGGGCGGGGGCAACGGGCTCGGCGAGCTCCGCTTCAAGCGAACCCTCAAGGCCCAGAGCGTGGACGGCGCCGAGGTCGCGGCCGACAAGATCAACGAGGACAAGCCGGCCATGTTCCAGTGCCGGGTCGCCGGGGACGGGACCTTCCTCGAGAGCCGCCGCCTCCAGGGCCAGTCCGAGGCGCACTACCTCGACCTGCTCCTCGCGCTGCCGCCGGGGCCGCTCGCGCCCGGGGGGACGGCCCGCCGGGAATTCCACTTCGCGACCAACACCACCGACTTCGGCCACCACGGCGCCTCCGTCCTGCGCCACGCGGGGCGGGCGAAGGTCCTGGGCCGCGACTGCGTGAAGCTGGTCTCCGACTTCGAGCTCGAGCTCGTGCCGCCGCGGCCGCTCGAGGCCGTCGGGCGGATCAAGGGCCGCGTCGTCGCTTACGTCGACCCCGCCCTGGGCTGCTTCGTCTCGGTGGACGCCGCGTTCTCGCTCGTGGTCCACTCGAGGGGGCTCGTCTCCCCGCCGGAGGGGAAGGGCGAGCCCTTCCCCACGCAGGGCCGCACCGCCTCGGACACGCAGATCTCGATCCGCCTCAAGGACTGACTTGCGCCCCCGCGGCGCGTCCCGTAGATTCTCCAGCCTTCCCTAACCGGAGACCCCCATGTTCCACGGTTCCATCGTCGCCATCGTGACGCCCTTCAAGGCCGGCAAGGTCGACCTCGCCGCGCTGCGCGAGCTCGTCGCCTGGCACCTCGCCTCGGGCACGCACGGGATCGTCCCCGTGGGGACCACGGGCGAGTCGCCCACGCTGTCGCACGCGGAGAAGCGCGACGTGATCCGGACCGTCGTCAAGGCGGCGCGCGGGAAGGTCCCCGTCATCGCGGGCACGGGCACGAACGACACGCGGACCACGATCGAGCTCACGAAGATGGCGCAGGAGCTCGGCGCGGACGCCGCGCTGGTCGTGACGCCCTACTACAACAAGCCGACCCAGGAGGGGCTGTACCGGCACTACGAGGCGGTCTCCAGGTCGACGAAGCTCCCCCTGGTGCTCTACAACGTGCCCGGCCGAACGGCGGTGAACCTGCTGCCGGAGACCGCGGTCCGGCTCGCCGGGCTGCGGAACATCGTCGCGATCAAGGAGGCCAGCGGCTCGCTCGAGCAGTCCGCGCAGATCCACGCGTCCTGCGGGATGGCGGTGATCTCGGGCGACGACGCGCTGACCCTGCCCCTCATGGCGCAGGGCGCGACCGGCGTGATCAGCGTCGCGGCGAACGTCGTGCCGAAGGAGCTCGCGGCGCTCTGCACCGCGATGGCGCGCGGCGAGCTGCCCAAGGCCCGCCAGATGCACCTGGAGCTGGTGGGGCTGATGAAGAGCCTGTTCATCGAGACGAGCCCGGTGCCCGTGAAGACGGCGCTGAAGCTGATGGGCCGGGGCAACGGCGAGGTCCGGCTGCCGCTCTGCGAGATGGCGCCCGCCAACGTGGACAAGCTGAAGGCCGCGATGACCGGGGTCGGGCTGCTTTGAAAAACGAAACCCCCGGCCTCGCGGCCGGGGGTTCCGGTTCGGTTCGATCGAAGGACTAGTACTTCTTCCCGGGCGAGGGGTTCTTGTGCTCGAAGGTCGTGCCCTTGCCGTCGCCGAAGGGCTGGGCGTCCTTGCCCCAGAAGAAGTAGACGTTGATGATGCCGTCCACGAACCAGCAGGCGCCGTGCACGAAGCTGTAGATCCCGTAGGACAGCACGTTGCCGTACAGCCAGGGGACCTCGTTGTACTTCTGGGCGTACCAATCGCCGACGCTGTTCGCCGCGATCTGGGGGCCGCCGCAACCGACGCCCGCCGAGATGAGCAGAGCCGCCACCGGCACGAGCAGGAGCTTCTTCATCCAAATCCTCCCTAGAAAAGGCGGGGGTACATCCCCCGGACCGGCAACCAAGCTAGCTCCCGAGGGCGTTCCGGTAAAGGAATCGTTCAACGGAGGCGATACCGGAGCGCCTTGACCCGGCCCTCCGCCCAGGCCTTCGCCAGGGAGGCCGGATCCGGCACCGGCGCCTCCGGCATCAGGAGGTCGCCCTCGCGCAAGCCCCGCTTCCCCGCGGGACCGCCGGGCAGCAGCGCCTCGATCCACCAGCCGCCGAGCGCCGCCGCGGGCCCGAAGCCGTCCTGCGCCTCCGCCCGGTCCACCCAGGCGCCCAGCTCCGGCAGCGAGTGGTCGCGGATCCAGCGCGACGGCTCCCAGGGCAGCGTGTAGTTCCCGAACAGCAGGCCCTCGCTCTCCCCCAGCCTCGGCGCCCCGGGACCCCGGCGCTCGGCCGCCGCGTTGAGGCCGTCCCGGATCCCGGGCCAGTCCTTCGCCTCGATCGCGGGCCAGTCCGCACCGTTCTCCTTCACTCGCAGCTCGAGCCGTCCGTCGAGCCTGGCCTTCAGCTCGAGCGCCCACTCGACCTGCAGCTCGCCCTGCCGCAGCGTCAGCGTCCCCGACTCCAGGACCGGCGGGCGGGCGTCGGCCTCCCCGGGAGGCGGCCCGCCCTCGGGCACCGCCACGAGCTCCGGCCGGCGGAACGCGAGGACCCCGGCCGCGTGCGCCTCGCGCACGTCGGCGATCGTTGCCAGGATCCGGCCCTCCGCGACCGCGACGTCGCCACGGAGGATCCCGTCCCGGAAGCCCCGGCCGTCGATCGTCCGCGCCCGGACCACCCAGGCGCCCCGCGCCTCCGGCGGGATGCCCCGCCAGTCCGGCGGCACGCGCTCGAGCCAGAGCCCCAGCTCAGCGAGCCGGTTGCGGTCCGCGTTCCAGGGCTCCGAGGGCAGGTACGTGCCCGAGCCGAGCTTCAGCCGGCCGTCGGGATCCAGCTGGAAGGCGTTCTCGTCGTAGCCCCGGGCCCGGGCCGCCGCGACGACCTTCGCGGCCAGCTCCTCGACCGAGCGACCCGAGAAGAGTTCCTCCTCCGCCGCCCGGCCCTCGACCAGCCGCACGCGCAGCTCCCCGGAGCCGTCCGCGAAGCGCGCGAGGTGGAACTCCACCTGGAGGCGGCCGCCGCCGGGCTCGGAGACCGCGAACGTCCGCCGCTCCTCGCGGGGCACCCGGCTCTCGTCCCGGGCCAGCATCCCCAGCAGGCGCCTCGCCGTGGCCCGGACCTCGGGATCCACGGCCTGCGCCGCCGTCCGCAGCGCCTCGACGGCGCCGTTCTGCCGGGCGGGGTCCCGCCCCGCCGCGAGCAGCTCCTCGGCCGCCCGGTCGCGCGCGACCGGATCCCCCGAGGCGAGGGCGGAGATCGACGCCGGCAGCGGCTCCGGCACGGGGACGAACATCCCCCGGATGGACCTCGGCCCGGAGGCGCAGGCGGCCAGCGCCAGGAGGGCGAGGGGCAGGAAGCGTTTCATGGTCATCTCAGGAAATCCGCGACGTTCCCCGGGAGGCGGTAGCCCGTGACCAGCCAGGTCCCGGCGAACTTCCGCATCGTGAGCTCGAGCCGCACGTCCGCGCCGCCCGCGTAGGGCGACGACTCGGCGTCCACGCGCAGGAACACGACCACCCTCGTCTCCGCGTCGTTCACGTTCACGTCGATGGACCGCGACTCCAGCACCCGGAAGTTGCCCGGGCGGACGTGGTGGCGGATCTTCGCGGCGGCCTGGTCGAAGGTCTCTCCGTCCTGCTTGAAGCCCGGGGCCAGCAGCGCCAGCACGGCGTCCGCCCGACCGGCCCGGGCGTCGTCCACGGCGGCGCGCAGGCGCTCCTCGATGCGGGTCGCCTCCGGATTGCGGACGAACAGCACGACCGCGATGCCCGCCAGGAAGACGGCCGCGACGCCGACCACGAGCTTCGTGGTGAAGTTCACGGGGCCTCCACCCAGTCGAGGTAGGCCCGGTGCCCGCCCGCCACCGGCAGGTGCAGCAGCTCGGGCAGGTCGTAGGGATGCAGTTCCAGGACGCGCCGGCGCAGGGCCGCGGCCCGGCGGGCCGGGGCCTTGATCACGAGCAGCAGCTCCCGGTCGCGGCGGACCTTGCCCTTCCAGGAGTAGATGGACTCCGCGCCCGGCAGCAGGGTCGCGCAAGCCGCGAGGCCCTCGGAGACGAGCGCGTCGGCGAGGCGCCGGCCGGCCTTCCGGTCGGGCACCGTGGTCAGCGTCACCTGGATCCGCGTCACGGCCGCTCCGCGGGCGCCAGCGCCCGCAGCCTCGCGACCACGCCCGGGACCGCCGCCAGCGCGGCGTCGATCTCCGCCTCCGTCGTGTCCAGCGCCAGCGAGAAGCGCACCGACGAGCGCGTCTCCTCCGCCGTCAGGCCCATCGCCCGCAGGACGTGCGAGGGGACGAGGCTCTGCGACGCGCAGGCCGAGCCGCTCGAGACGCCGATCCCCTTCGCGTCGAGCGCGACGACGATGGCCTCGCCGTCGGCGCCCGGGAAGGCGACGTTCAGCACGTGCGGCATCCGTTCGCGCGCCGGTCCGTGGACCCGCAGCGGCGCGGCCTTCGCCTCCAGCCCGGCCAGCAGCTTCGCCCGGAGGCGCTCCATCCGCGCGGCGCCCTCCGCGAGGTCCCGCTCGCCGTGGCGGACCGCCGCCGCGAAGCCGAGCGCGCCCTCGACGTTCTCGGTGCCCGCGCGGAGCTCGAACTCCTGGCCGCCGCCGAGCTGGCGCGGGACGAGCGGCGTGCCGGGCCTCACCCAGAGGGCGCCGATGCCGCGCGGGCCGTGCATCTTGTGCGCGGAGAGCGTCACGAGGTCGCCCTCGAAGCGGAACGGCACCTTGCCGGGTGGCTGGGCCGCGTCGACGTGCAGAAGGACCCCGCGGCCGCGGCAGAGCGCCGCGAGCTCGGCGACCGGCTGCAGCGCCCCGGTCTCGTTGTTGCCGGCCATGACGCAGGCGAGCACGGTGTCCGGGCGCAGGAGCTTCGCGAAGGCCGCGACGTCCACCCGCCCGTCGGGGCCGACGGGCGCGCGCGAGACCTCGTGGCCGGACTTCTCGAGCTTCTCCGCCGCCTCGAGGACGGCCGGGTGCTCCACGGTGGAGACGACGAGGTGCCGGCCCTTCGCGGCCAGGGCCTCGGCGACGCCGAAGACCGCCAAGTTGTCCGCCTCCGTCGCCCCCGAGGTGAAGACCAGGCCCTTGGGGTCGCCGCCGTAGGCGGCGGCGATCTCCTCGCGGGCGTCCTCGAGGGCCTTGCGGGCGGCGCGGCCCGCCGCGTGGATGCTCGAGGGGTTCGCGTAGGGAGCCCGGAGCATCGCCTCGCGCGCCTCGGGGCGCAGCCGGGTCGTCGCCGCGTTGTCGAGGTGGATCATCGGGGTCGGATCGAGTCGAAATAGCGCTTCACGGAGTCGCGCAGCCCGGGCGGGATGCGCTCGCGGGTCATGGAGTCCTCCGCGGCCCGGCGGTACTCGCCGAAGACCTGCGGGTACGACGCGGGCGGCGGGGGCGGCGCCGCGGGGTCGCCCCCCGGCGAGTAGACGTTCTTCACCTTCTCGACGAGGTTGTCGCCCTTCGGCGCGCCCTCGACGGTCTCGGGCTTGAACTCCGCGGGACGGCGGGCCGAGGGGTCGCCGAAGAGGGGGCCGCTCTCGCGCGAGGCGCCGACGGTGGCGAACTCGGGCAGGGGGCCGGCCCCGCCTCCCCCGCCGCCGGAGCCGTCGCCGGTGACCTCGACGTAGCGCTCGCGGATCCGGACGTCCTCGCCGCCGGGGCCGCGGACCTTGAGGCGGACCGTGTAGCGGCCGGGCTGGCGGTACTCGTGGCTCGGCGCGCGCTCGGAGCTCGCGCGGGACGCCCCGGCGTAGCGGTCGCCGAAGTCCCAGTCCCAGGACTCGATCTTCCCGGTCGAGTTGTCCTCGAAGGCCACGACGAGCGGCGCGGGGCCCTTGCGCGGGAAGGCGCGGAAGTCGGCCAGGGGCGCGTCGGCGCCGACGACCTTGATGTAGGCCTTGCGCTCCACGCGGTCCCCGCCGGCGGCGAGCGACACGGTGTAGAGGCCCGGCGCGGCGTAGCGGTGCACGGGATCGGCCTCGGTCGAGGTCGCGCCGTCGCCGAAGCTCCAGGCGAAGGTCGTCGCGTTCCTCGAGGCGTTGCGGAAGCGCACGTCGAGCGGGGCCCGGCCCTTGCGCGGGTCCGCGAGGAAGTCGGCGAACGGGGCCTTCGCGTCGAGGACCTCGACGACGGCCTCGGCGCCGTCGGCGCCGCCGGGGCCCGCGACGGCGAGGCGGACCACGTAGCGGCCGGGGCGCGAGTAGAGGTGGTCCACGGGGCCGGCCGCGGAGGAGGAGTCGCCGTCGCCGAACTCCCAGCGCCGGCTCGTGACGGCGCCCTGGGACTGGTCCTCGGCGGTGATCACGAGCGGGGCGACGCCGCGGAGCGGCGCGACCGAGATCGAGGCGTGGGGCCCGGGGATCCCCTCGCGGAACACGGGCGGCAGGAACGCGAGGAGGGCGCCCGCCCCGAGGGCGACGAGGAGCCCGCCCCGGTAGCCGATCGCGGGCCAGGGCAGGACCTTGCGGAAGTCGGCTCGCTCGAGCGCGGCGTCCGCCTCGGCCCGGACGAGGTCGGAGAAGGGCGAGCCCGCCTCGAGGCCGACCGCGGTGAGGATGCGCTCGTCGGAGCGGAGGACCTTGTCGGCCCTCCAGGCGAGGGCGGCGGCGGAGGGCCGGAGGATCCAGGCGGCGGCGAGCGCGGCGGCGGCGGCCGCGGCGAGGGAGGCCCCGAAGGCGAGGGCGACCTGCCCGGGCCGGGCCGCGTGGAGGCGGGCGAGGCCGAACTCGAAGGCGAGGCGGTCGAGGAGGAGGACGATCCCGACGCCCCCGGCGAGGACGAAGGCGAACTCGAGGAAGCGGTCGACCGCGACCACGGCGCGGTGGCGGCGGCGCAGCGCCTCGAGGCGCGGGGGGAGGCCCGTCATGCCCCGATTGTAGCCGATCCCCGCCGTGGTACGATGCCCCCGGGTCGAGGGGGGGAAGGTTGCCGCACTCGTCGTCGGTCCTGGGCTCGGCCCGGGTCATCGCGCTCTGCACGCTGCTCTCGCGGGTCCTGGGCATGGTCCGCGACGTGCTCTGCTCCCACTTCTTCGGCGCGTCGCTGGTCTGGGACGCGTTCGCGATCGCGTACCGGGTCCCGAACCTCTTCCGCCGGCTCTTCGGCGAGGGCGCGCTGACGGCGGCCTTCGTGCCGGCCTTCGTGAAGCTGACGACGGAGGACAAGAAGGACGAGGCCTTCGCGCTCCTGAACCGGCTGGCGACGTCGCTGCTGCTCCTGCTCGGCGGCGTGACGGTGCTCGGGATCGGCGCGACCTACCTCCTGCCGCTGTTCTGGCCGGACGAGAAGGTCCGGCTGGTCGCGGAGCTGCTGCGGATCCTGCTGCCCTACCTGCCGCTGGTCTGCCTCGGGGCGCTGCTCGGCGCGGCGCTGAACAGCCTCTTCAAGTTCTTCGCGCCCGCGTTCGCGCCGGTCGTGCTGAACGTGACGTGGATCGCGGCGCTGCCGGTCTTCGCGGCGGGCTTCCCGCCGGCGGCCGCCGTGAAGGGCGTGGCCTGGAGCATCGTCGCGGGCGGCGCGCTGCAGCTGCTCGTGATGGCCTGGCCGCTGAAGCGGGCGGGCTGGGCGGCGCGGCCGCGCTGGGAGCCGTCGGACCCGGGGCAGCGCGGCGTGGTGTCGCGCTTCCTGCCGACGGTGTTCGGCCTCGCGCTGGTGCAGGTCAACGAGCTCGTGGACAGCCTGATCGCGGAGATCTGCGTGCCGGGCCACGGCGCGGTGAGCGCGCTGTACTACGGCAACCAGCTCGTGCAGCTGCCGCTGTCGCTCGTGGGGACCTCGATCGCGACGGCCGTGCTGCCGGCGCTGTCGGCGGCGGCGGCGAAGGACGACAAGCCGGAGTTCTCGCGGCTCTTCCACCGCTCGACGGCGGGGTCGTTCTTCCTGGCGCTGCCCGCGTCGCTGGGCCTGGTGCTCTTCGGGCCGCGGATCATCTCGGCGATCTTCGAGCACGGGCGCTTCGGGCCGGAGGAGACGGCGCGGGCGGGCGCGGTGCTGTCGTTCTACGGAGCGGGGCTGTGGTGCTACTGCGTCAACCAGGTGCAGGTGCGGGCCTTCCACGCGCGCGGCGACACGCGCACGCCGGTGAAGGTGAGCACGGCGATGGTCGCGCTGAACCTGGGGCTGAACCTCGCGCTGGTCTGGCCGCTGCGGGAGTCGGGGCTGGCGCTGGCGACGTCGATCTGCGGGCTGGTGAACTTCGCGGTGCTGCAGGGGCTGCTGCGCTCGCGGTACCCCGAGCTGAGGGGCGGCGCGCTGAAGGGGGAGTTCGCGAAGGTGGTCGCGGCGACGGCGCTGATGGGCGGCGGGGCCTGGTCGGTCGCGCGCTGGGGGCTGCCCTTGTTGCCCTGGGAGCCCGCGACTAGACTCTGGCAGCGCGGCGCGTCGCTGGGCGTGATCCTGCTCGCCGCCTTGATCATCTACTTCGGGGCCGCGCGGCTCTTGGGGCTGCGCCGACCGGCCCCGCGGAGGACGTGATGCGGATCCGCGAGTTCCAGGACCTGATCCGGCGGACGTACCACTCGCGGGACGAGGCGCGGGGGCTGGAGACGAACGTGCTCTGGCTGATGGAGGAGGTCGGCGAGCTCGCGGAGACGATCCGCAACCGCGACCGGGCGGAGGCGGAGAAGGAGTTCGCGGACGTGCTGGCGTGGCTGTCGACGATCGCGTCGCTGTCGGGGATCGACCTCGAGAAGGCGGCGCTGGCGAAGTACGGGAAGGGCTGTCCGCGCTGCGGGGCGATCCCCTGCGCCTGCGCGGAGGTGCCGACGCCGACGCAGTGGTCGTGATGGACTGGGTCCCGCTGGTCCCGGCGCTGGGCCTGCCCGCGGCGGTGGCGCTGGGGGCCTGGGGGCGGATGCGCTCGAAGCGCGCCGCGCGGGACCGCTTCGTGGATCACTTCCGGCGCCGGCTGCTGGCGCACGGGGTGAAGGACTGGGTGGCCTCGCGCGACCCCTGGTCGCCCGAGCGTTTCACCTGGAAGGGCCGGCTCTACACGATCGTCATCGATCCGAATCCCCTCTTCTCGCGGCGGCTCAACGTCCGGCTGGGGACCTTCGCGGACTCGGTGCTGGAGTTCGACTTCGCGGAGGCGGCGCACGTGGCGGGCGGGAAGTCGGTGGCGCTGGCGTCGGTGCCGGAGTTCCGGCGGCTGGCGCTGCGGACGCCGGCGCCGGAGGAGGCGACGGCCTGGCTGCTGGCGGTGAAGGAGAAGCTGGCGCCCGCGTTCCCGCGGCGCTGGGGCTCGCTGTCGCGCTGGCACTGCGAGGTGGCGCTGGCGGGGCTGCGCCCGATGCACGACGAGTGGGAGGACGCGGAGGTGCTGGAGGACCTCGACGCGCTGGGGGCGGCGGCGGCGGTGCCGGGGTGGAGGGATCCGAAGGGCGGGACGTGGACGCTGCGGCGGGGCTGGGAGCCGAACCCGATGGCGTGGCACTGGCCGGCGGAGCGGAGGGCGCGGCTGCCGGAGGGGGTGCAGCGCTGGGGGGTGAGCGCGTGGTGCGACAACGCGTACCTGAACCGCGGGCTGGCGGACTTCTTCGGGCGGCTGGGCGGGGAGCTGCACTGGGTGACGGGGCGGGAGGAGTTCCAGTTCCTGGAGGCGGGCTTCGGGATCGCGGCGAGGCCGGTGGACCGGATGATCCGCCTGCCGGGGGACGCGGCGGTGGCGGCGGACCAGTACCTGGACGGGGAGTTCTTCTCGCTGGCGCTGGGTTTCGACGCGGCGGAGGGGGCGGCGAGGGCGCGCGAGATCCTGCGGGGCGCGTCGAAGGGGGAGCTCTTCGACCGGGCGTTGAGGCTGCTGCCCGAGGCGCGATTCGTGGCGCGGCGGCTGTTCGACGACGAGTTCTCGTGGTTCAGCGGGGAGTACGAGATCCTGAGCGCGAAGTTGACGGACGAGGAGGTGAAGGGGGCGCTCGCGGGGGCGGCGCAGGCGCGCTCGGCGGCCGTGAAGGAGATCGACCGGCCGTTCAGCTTCAAGCTGCTGAGGGACGACCGGTTGGAGGTGACGTTCTAGGGGGCGGCAGGTTCTCGGGCCATCCGCGCGTTCTCGGGCGCCGGTACCCGCCCCCGCCCGGGTTCAAACCTTGCGGAAGGGCGACGGGCCGGGATAGCATCGGGGTTCGATGCCCGACGCCGCCGGCCAGGTCCCCTGCCCCGCCTGCACCGAGAGCATCGCCGTCTCCGAGAACAGCTGCCCCTACTGCGGCGCCCGCATCGTCGCCAAACCCGCCGCCGCCAAGTGCCCGTACTGCGCCGAGGCGATCCAGCCCGGCGCGCGGAAGTGCCCCCATTGCCGGGAGATCCTCGACGCCGCGCTCGCCCGCGAGAACAGCCGCTCGGTCGGCGCGGCCGTGCACGAGTCGCTGGTCCGGCAGGAGATCGACGAGAAGATCCTGCACAGCGTGATCGCCGCCTCGATCGGCACCGTCGTCTTCTGCGGCCTGGGGCCGCTGCTCGGCCCGATCGTCTTCGCCTACGCCATGTACTACCGGGGCCGGCTGAAGTCGGTCGGACTCCCGGCCCCGGGAACGCTCACCGCGCTGTTCATCCTGTCCGGCGCGTGGTTCGTCCTGGGATCCGCCGCGATCGCGTTCTTCATCGTCGCCAACCTGGACCGTTGAACCGGAGGAAACCATGAAGGCCTGCCCGTACTGCGCCGAGCAGATTCTGGACGACGCGAAGAAGTGCAAGCACTGCGGCGAGATCCTGGACCCGGCCCTGCGGAAGCAGCAGGGCACCGCGACCGACAAGGAGGTCGTCAAGCAGGTGGAGCTGGAGAAGGCCCGGGGCAACGCGCGACGCGCGTTGGTCTACGGGATCCTGGGGTTCTTCTGCTTCGGGATCATCCTGGGGCCCGCGGCGGTCGTCCTGGGGAACTCGGCCAGCAAGACGTTCCGGAAGCACGGCCAGCCCGTCCCCGGGTCGGCGGGCGCCGGACTGGTGCTCGGGTGGATCGTGACGATCCTCTGGACGTTCGCGATCCTGGCCCAGGTGCTGATCGCCGTGACGGGAGCCGGGCGGTAGCCGGGAAGTCGACGCGGCGGGGCGCGTCCGGGATTCCGGGCGCCCCCCTACCGGTGGAAGCGCCACCATCCCATGAGGAAGACCAGGCCGACGGAGACCGCGACGCCGGCCGCGGCCGCGAGCCAGCCCCAGAGCAGGCCCGCCCCCGCCGCCCCCAGCAGCCCCGCGACGCCGGCCAGTTCGGGATAGCGGCGATTGCAGTACAGCACGCCGAGCGCGCTCAGCCCCAGGAGGCTCCAGGCCAGGTAGATCATCCAGCGACCAGAATACCCGAACGACGCGGGGTCGGTCCTGTCGTAGACTGTCGGTCCTGGGAGGCGCCATGACGCAACGTCCGCCGGAGCCCTGGGACCTCGGGGCCTACGTCCGGCATTTCAACGCGAAGGCTGCGAAGTCCGGGGTCTGCCAAGTCGGCGCGGAAGTCGCGAGGCAGGAGACGGACCTCCGCCGCCGGTACGAGGAGGGCGTTCCGCGGTCCTGGACGTCGGTCCGGGATTTCGCCGAGGCCGAGGTCCTGCTCTACTCGAGGGATTGAAGTGAGTCGCCGGGGACCCCCCGGGTCCCGTCGTCGCGGTCAACCCGGCCATCCTCCCGCGGATCGGATCGCACGATGAACCCCTACGAGCTCGAGGAGATCGGGAACTGGGCCGCGGACTTCGCGGACGCGCCGGCGTTCGGGGCGCTGCCCTCGGCCGAGAAGGAGTACGGCGTCTCGATCGCCTCGGAATTCCTGAGGGCCGCCTGCGAGGCCGAGGGCGCGTCGCCGGGGACGGTTGGCGAGGCGGGCGCGCGGGCGGCGCTGCTCGAGGTGCTGCCCCGGCTCGACCTGCCCGCGTCGATCCGGCCGCGCGTGCCCGAGATCGTCGCGTTGTTCTGCGAAGGGCTGGCGGCGCAGGGGCGCCTCGCCGGGGGCGGATCGCTGGCGTCGTTCGTGCGGGCCCTGGGCCCGTCGTACCGGGAGCGGCTGCGACCCGAGGGCGGGATGAAGAGCCCGCCGCTCCGGAACGCGGCGCCGCCCCTGGGCCGCAACGACCCCTGCCCGTGCGGGAGCGGAACGAAGTACAAGAAGTGCTGCGGGAAGTAGCGGCCGGCCCCGCTACCGGAACCAGCCCACGATCTCCTTCCCCTTCTCGTGGAAGAGGAAGAACCACGCCGCGCCGCCGACCACGGCCAGCCAGAAGAGCCGGCGCACGAAGACGCGGAGCGCGTCCATCTTGCCGCGCCGGGTGGAACTCCCCTCCAGCTGGTGGAACTCCGGCGACCCGCAGAAGTGGCAGACGTGGTTCGGGGGCAGGGGTCTGTTGCAGCGCGCGCAGAGGGCCATGCGGGGATTGTACCCCGAAGGCCGCGGACGCGCTCGGCGCGATCCCGGGTATGCTGGATCCCGTCCCCCAGCAGGAGCCCCCCGCATGCCCGCCTGGCGGCCCGTCCACGAGGTGAGCATCCCCTACCGCCTCGTCGCCTTCCTCGGGCACGCCGCGCTGGCGCTGATCTGCGCCGCCCTCGCCGCCCTGCTCCTCGCGTCCTCGATCGCCCTCGTGCTCGAGGCCGGCGGCCTCGTCCGCCTCGGCCTCGGGCCGGAGATGGGCGCGACCTCCGCGGCCGGCCGGATCGGCGTCGCCGTCGGCCTCCTCCTCGGCTTCCTCCTCGTCGCCGGGTCCGTCCGGGAGAGCGCGCTCGACCTCTGCTTCCCGACCCGCGAGCACGTCGGGCCCGTCGACCACCTCGAGCTCGACTGGGACCTCCGCAGCGACGCCCGGCACGATTTCCTGTTGCTGCGCTCCGGCGGCCAGGAATGGGAGCTGCCCCCCGCCCTCCACGGCCGCCTCCGCGTCGGCTCGACCGTCCGCGTCCGCTACCTCAACGGGAGCCGGACGGTCCGCTCGATCTGCGTCCGCGGCGACGATCCGGCCTGAGCGGCCGCGCCGCGCGCTATGATGGAGTTCGACGTCCCTGTCCAGCTCCGGAGGTCCCCATGCGGCTCGTCCTCGGATCGCTCGCCCTCGTCCTCCTCGCCGCCGGCGACGCCTGGCTGCCCCTCGAGGTCGGGAACAAGTGGACCTACGTCCAGTCCCGCCAGGGCCAGGTGAAGAAGGAGCTCGTCGTCGAGGTCAAGGAGGCCCGCGGCGAGAAGGAGAACCTGCGCCACCTGGTCGAGGGCCGGCTCTTCGCGGACGACTCCAGCTTCCAAAGCACGCTGCTCTGGGCCGACGACAAGGGCCTGTGGATGCGCCGGACCGAGAAGGCCGCGCCCGAGGACGAGGCCCTGCTCCTCCTCAAGTCGCCCGTCGAGAAGGGGACATGGGAGGTCGCGATCCGGAAGTACGAGGGCAAGGACCGGACCTGGACCTTCGAGAACCTCGGCGAGGAGCTCGTGAAGGTCCCCGCGGGCGAGTTCCTCGCGACGAAGGTCCGGTGCACGCTGGCCCGCGGGCTCGTCGTCGAGCACTGGTACGCGAAGGACAACGGCCTCGTGCGCCGCCGGACCACCGAGGGCGACCGCGAGGAGGACCTGCTCGAGCTGAAGACCTTCGGGAAGGCGACGAAGTAGGCCGCGCCTACTTCGCCGGCGACCAGCTGCCGGGGATCCAGCGGTACTGGGTGCCTTGCTTCTCCCAGCGGCCGTCGGTCCAGACCTGCCCCGGGCGCTCGTGCTCCCAGTAGCCGGACTCCCAGCGCCACTTCCCCCCGCGCTGCGTCCAGTTGCCGCGGATCCAGACGTAGCCCGCCCGCGGCTGGACGGACTCCTCCTTCGGCGGCGGCGGCTCGTCCGGCCCGCCCGAGCCGACGGGCGCGGGCGTCGTTCCCGCCGCGCCCGGCTGGGCGCAGCCGAAGCCAGTGAACGCGAGCAGGGCCGCCAGCACGATCAACGTTCTCATGGATCCTCCCCGGGTTTTCGCCCCCCAGCTTACCCCATGGAACGCCGCCCCGGAGTAGCGCCCGCTTCACCCGACGGGTACGCTTCGGGCATGCGCACCGCCCTGCTCGCCCTCCTGCTCCTCGCCCAGGCGCCCCCCCCCCCCCCCCCCCCCGGGGCCCCCCCCGCCCCCCCCCCCCCCGAACGCGCCCCCCCCGCCCCCCCCCCCGCGGGGGCGG
>CAYXGZ010000033.1:0-14580 GCA_964464755.1 uncultured Planctomycetales bacterium | reverse complement strand
TGCTCGCCCTCCTGCTCCTCGCCCAGGCCCCGCCCGCCCCGCCCAAGCGCTGGACCTTCGAGCTCAAGAGCCCCTGCTACGGCTCCCCCCAGGCCGCCGACCTCGACGGCGACGGCCGCCCCGAGCTCGTCTTCGGCACCTACTACGGCGACGAGCACCTCTACGCCCTCGACGGCAAGGACGGCTCCCTCCGCTGGAAGTTCAAGTCCCACGGCGGCCCCTTCGACGCCTCCGTCGCCATCTCCGACCTCGACGGCGACGGCAAGCCGGAGATCGTCGCCGGAGACTCCGGCGACGGGACCTTCTTCTGCCTCGATTCCAAGGGCAAGGAGCTCTGGACCCTCAAGCTGCCCAGCGGCACCGACTCGCCCCCCGCCGTGGCCGACCTCGACGGCGACGGCAAGCCGGAGATCGTCGTCGGGACGATGACGACCGTCGACGGCCAGGGCCGGACCTGCTGCATCGACCCCGCGAAGCGCGCCATCCGCTGGTCCGCCAAGGTCCCCGGCCACGTCCAGTCCGAGCCCTGCCTCGTCGACCTGGACGGCGACAGGATCCTCGACGTCATCGTCACGACCTGGATGGGCGACGCCAAGGTGCGCGCGCTCTCGGGCCGGGACGGTGCGGAGCTCTGGGCCTTCGCGACGGACGAGGCGAAGGAGAAGTTCCCGCGGAACAGCATGTACCACGGCGTCACGGCCGTGGAATTCGCCAAGGGCCAGCTCTCGATCGTCGCCGCGACCTGCGGGGGCGGCGTGTACTGCCTCGACGCCAAGGGCGGGCTGCGCTGGAAGCAGCGCCTCGAGGGCGAGTACCTCTTCGCGCCGACCTGCGCCGCGGACCTCGACCGCGACGGCACGCCGGAGCTCGTCGTCGCCGGCAGGGACCTGCACGTCCTCGATGCGAAGGGCCGGACGAAGTGGACGCGGAAGGGCAAGGAAGGAAGCGTCACCCGCGGGGCGGCGGTCGCCGACGCGAACGGCGACGACAAGCCGGACCTGCTCGCGGGATTCGGGACGGTGATGGTCGCGGTCGACGGGGCCTCGGGGCGCGACCTCTGGACCTTCGAGTCGCGCACCGGCAAGAGCCCCTACGAGGCGATCGGCTCCGCGCCGGTCGTGGCCGACCTCGACGGCGACGGGATGCTGGATCTCTTCTTCGTCGGCGGCAAGGGCACGTCCGACGAGACGAAGAAGGACAACTACGGCCGGGCTTGGAGCCTGAAGCTCGCCGGGAAGGGCGAGGGCTGGCCGATGTTCCGCGGCGACCTCCGCCGCGGCGGCTGGAAGCGCTGAGGCCGCGTGGCCATGATCGCCGCCACCGGGACGGCCCTGCCGCCGCACCGCGTCTCGCAGGCCGAGGCCCGCGAGGCCTGCCGCGAGCTGTTCCGGGGACACCCGCGGCGCGACGCGCTCCTCGAGATCTTCGACCGCGCCGGGGTCGGCGACCGCCACTTCTGCCATCCGGCCGCCTGGTACCTCGAGCCCCGCCCCTTCTCGGCCCGCAACCGGGACTACGTCGAGCACGCTACCGCGCTGGGGGGCCGGGCGGTCCGCGCCGCGCTCGACCGCGCGGGCTGGTCGGCCCGCGACGTGGACCAGTTCTGGTTCACGACGACGACGGGGCTCGCGACGCCCAGCCTGGACTCCCTCCTCGCGATGGAGCTGGGGATGCGGCCCGACGTGCAGCGGACGCCGCTCTTCGGGATCGGCTGCGCCGGCGGGGCCGCGGGCCTGGGGCGGACGGCCCAGGGGCTCCGGGGCCGGGCGCTGCTGCTCTCGGTCGAGCTCTGCGGCCACACCTTCCGGAGCGGCGACGGCTCGACGACGAACCTCGTCGGCGCGGCCCTCTTCGGCGACGGGGCGGCCGCGGTCCTCGTCGAGGAGGGCGGCGCGGGCCCGCGCATCGCGGCCTGGGGCTCGGAGCTCTTCGAGGGGACGCGCGACGTCATGGGCTGGGACTTCACGGACGACGGCTTCCGGCTCGTGCTGGACGCCTCCGTGCCCGAGGTCGTGGAGGCCCGGGTGGCCCCGGCCCTGCGCCGCTTCCTCGCCGCGCGGGGCCTCGGCCTGGCCGACATCCGTCACCACGTGCTGCACCCGGGCGGCGCGAAGGTTCTGGCCGCCTACGAGCGCGCGCTCGGCGTCGACGTGCGCTGGACCCGCGAGTCGCTGCGGCGGATCGGCAACGTCTCCTCGGCGGCGGTGCTCTTCGGCCTGCACGACCTGCTGGAGTCGGGGGAGGCCCGGAAGGGGGACCGGGGACTCGTCGCCGCGGTCGGACCCGGCTTCGCCCTCGAGACCGCCCTGCTGGAGTGGTGAGGGCCCGATCAGGCCGGGCTCGTCGCGGCCCGGCCTACAAGCCGTAGACCCAGTAGTAGAGGACCGGGACGCCGAGCACGGTGGCGTAGATCAGCATGGAGAGCGGGATCAAGTACATGGACCGGAGCCCGTACTGCCAGGCCAGGTAGACCCAGATGGCCAGCGGGCCGAAGAGGATGGCGAAGAACCTCCAGGCGCCCGCCTTCCGCCCGTGGCGGGCCCGGTCGAGCGAGATCCACGCGGCGTGCGCGGCGGCGGCCAGGACCGCCCCCACGCAGCCCGCCGACGAACGGCCCTGTCCCCTGCTCGCCTGGTCCTGGACATCCGCGATGAGCAGGGCCGAGATCGCGAGCACGGAGACCACGATCACGATCCACTGCCAAAGCCCGTACCTGGGCCGCTTGGGGGCGGGCACCGCCTGGGCCCCGGGACCGGCGGGCGCGTTCATCAGTACGTCCGCTCCGGCCGCTCGACGCGGAACCGGGTCCACTGCCGCGCGAAGTTCTCCAGCGCCGGGTCGACGCCGGGCGCCCGGAGCAGCACCGTCGCGGCGTCGATCACGAGCCGGAGCGGCTCGTCGCCGCGCCGGCCCGCCTCGAAGAGCTCGTCGAGGCAGCGCCCCAGCGTCGAGCCGTCCCCCGTCGCCGGCGTCGCCCGCATCCACCGGGCCAGGGTCGATTCGGCCTCGCCGGACGCCTGGCGGCGCCGGAGGACCTCCTGCACCGCCCCGCGCAGCTGCTCCAGCGCCACGTCGACCGCCGGATCCGGCGGCGAGGGCGGCCGGGGAGCCAGACCCTCGACGGTCACCGGGTACGAGCGCGTCGCCAGCTCCAGCGCGGCCTCGAGCTGCTCCACGTCCCGGTCGTGCGGACCCTGGCCGATCCGGTTCCCGGGCAGCAGGACGACGAGATCCTTGCTCTCGACGAGTTCCCGGATCAGCGTCATCCAGGCCTCGCCGGCCGGGCCCGCGACGCGGAACTCCGTGGCCCCGGCCGCGTGGACGATCTCGCCCAGCAGCGAGCCGGCCGCCAAAACCCGGTACGTTTTCGAGATCACGCGGTCCGCCCTCCCGGCGCCGCCGCCGGCGCCCTCCAGATCATACCGGCGGATTCCCCGCCGGGGGGCGGGCCGCCCGCGGCTATCATGCCGGGCGTCGCGAGGGGCCCCGCCACATGACCCGCCCGGTCGCCGTCACCGGATTCGGCCTCCTCAGCCCCCTGGGGCGGGGTCCGGAGGAGCACGCCCGGGCCCTGCGCGCGGGCCGCTCCGGCATCGTCTCCATGCGCCCCGCCTGGCGCGAGCGCGGCCTGAAGTCCCAGGTCGCCGGGCTCGTCGATCCCGCCCCGCTGCGCCCCCTCTTCGACCGCAAGCAGGCCCGGTTCCTCAGCGATTCCACGCTGCTCTCCGCCGTGGCCTTCCAGGACGCCGTCGCCCATGCGGGACTGACACCCGCCGAGCTCACCGACCCCCTCACCGGCGTCATCATGGGCACGGGGGGAGGCGCGAGCATGCCCGACGCCATCGCGCTCGGCGAGAAGCTCGAGGAGCGCGGCGGCGCCAAGGTCGGCCCCTTCCACGTCCCGCGCGTCATGGGCTCGGCCATCACGGCCAACCTCTCCGTGCTCCACGGCCTCCGCGGGCACTCGTACTCCGTGACCTCGGCCTGCGCGACCTCCGCCCACGCGATCCTGCTCGGCCTCGACCTGATCCGCTCCGGCCGCCAGGTCCGCGTCTTCGCGGGCGGCGCCGAGGACGTCAACGTCTACTCCGCAGCGGGCTTCGACGGGATGAACGCGCTGTCGTCGGCGTGGAACGAGGAGCCCGCCCGGGCCTCGCGGCCGCTCGACCGGGGCCGCGACGGTTTCGTCTTCGCCGGCGGGGCCGGCGTCGTCGTGCTCGAGGATCCCGGGGCCGCCCGGGCCCGGGGCGCGAGGATCCTCGCCCTGCTCCGCGGCGCGTCGGCGACCTGCGACGGGGAGGACATGGTCCTGCCCAACGGCCGGGGCGCGCAGGAGGCGATGCGGGCCGCGCTGCGCGACGCGGGCGCCGGGCCGGAGCAGGTCGACTACATCAACCTCCACGGGACCTCGACGCCCGCCGGCGACCTCGTCGAGCTCGAGGCGATCCGCTCGGTCTTCGGCCGGCGCGTGCCGCCCTTCTCCTCGACGAAGTCGATGACGGGCCACACGCTCGGCGCGGCGGGCGTGCACGAGGCGATCTTCTGCCTGCTCATGCTGCAGGAGGGCTTCCTGGCGCCGAGCATCAACCTCGACGACCCCGAGCCCGCGGTCGCGGACCTGCCCGTCGTGAAGGAGTCGCGGGACGCGAAGCCGGGCTGGGTGCTCAGCAACTCGTTCGGGTTCGGCGGGACGAACGCGAGCCTCGTCTTCTCCCGGCCGGAGGCCTAGGGATAGGCCCGGATCCGCACGTGGTCGATGCGGCCGACGAAAAGGTGATCCCCGTTGGTGTCCGAGAGCGCCCGCCCGAGGTAGGCCCGGGGCGCCGCCCCCTCGCAGGCCCCGACCTTCGTCCCCGGCGCCCTCACGGGATGCGTCCCGACCAGGCGGCCGTCGAGGTGCTGCGTGACGCGCGTCCCGTCGTAGACCGTCCGGAGCGTCACCCAGGCCCCCGGCTCCACGATCGTCGCGCCGTCCCCGACCCAGCCCCAGTAGTAGAAGCGGTCCTTCGAGTCCGCCGTCAGCCGCCGGCCCTTCCCCCAGCGCGGATCCACCTTGCCCTCGCCGGGGGCGGGCCCGAGATCCGACTCGACCGTCGAGAGCGAGTAGCACGGCCGGCCCTGGCCCGAGCCCAGGGAGTGGACCCCCACCTGGACGAAGGGATGCGAGAGCAGCGTGTTGTAGTAGTACCCGGGCCGGTCGAACTTCGCCCGGACCTCGACCTCGATCCGCCGGTACTGTCGCCGCAGCACCGCCTCCGGAACGGCCAGCTCGAGGTACGACCGGCCGTCGAAGACCGCGGCGCCGTCCTCGAACTTCACGCCGTGCACGGCGGCATGGCCCCCGCGGCCGCTGGAGTCCCGGGCGTGGCCCGCGTTGAAGGTCCACTCCCCGAGCAGCCCGGTGTTCTGGCCCAGCACGTCCCCCGCCGCCAGGCCGGGGAGCGCGAGACCGAGCGCCAGGGCGAGCAGGTGCCTCATTCGGATCCGTCCGTCACGTTGGCCCCGTAGGTGAACTGCCATTCCTTCAACGCCTGGACCTGCGCGGGGTTCAGTCCGGCGGCCTCCGCGATCCGCTTCTGCGTCGCGATCATGAGGTCCAGCCTCAGCGCGTAGTCCGCCTCGCGCGAGAGCTCCTCCCCCGCGCGCCTCCGGGCCCAGATCGAGTCGTTCAGCACGGCCGCCTGCCTGATGTAGTCCCTCACGATCGGGTCGACGGCCGCGGCCTGGCGCTCGTCCAGGTCCAGCGCGGTCGCCCAGCGGGCGGCCATCGACCGCGTCACCGCCTCGCGCGGCCCGTCGAACCAGACCTGCGAGCCCTGGATTTGACGCTCGAGGAGGCCGAAATCCTGCACGAGCGCGCGCTGCTCCGGCGACAAGGCCGCGAGGAACTCGGAGCGGGTCCGGCCCGCCACGTCGAGGAAGCCCCGCCGCGCCTCGAGCGCGGTCTTCGAGGCGCGCTCGGACCTCCAGCGCTCCCAGTCCGGCCGCGTGGCGTCCAGCAGGGCCCGCAGCCTCGTTTCCTGCGCGGGGTCGAGGGGCGGCGTCGACTGCCGCAGCAGCTCGAGGGCGAGCAGCGCCAGCCCGTCCGGGGTCCTCGAGGCCTCGTCGGGGCTGATCTCGAGCTCCGCGGCGAGCGCGAGGAGCGCCTCCTCGATGCGCTCGCGCTGCTCCCGGGCCTCGGGGGGCCAGTCGTCCCAGCCCGAGCCCCGGAACTTCGGGCGCAGCCTCGCGAGGTCGGCGGCCAGCGCGCGGAGATCCGGGCGCGGTCGCGGGGCCGGGGCCGGCCCGGCCTGGGGCGGCGGCGCCGCGGGGGACGGCGGGGCCTCGAGCCGGGCCTTCAGGTCGCGGACCTCGCCGCGCAGGCCCTCGAGCTCCGCCACGGAGCGCTCGCGCTCGACCCGGGCGGCGGCCTCGGAGCGCTCGGCGACGGACGCCCGGTCCCGGGCCGCCTCGACCGCGGCGTCCTGCCGGGTCGCGCCGAGACGGTAGGCCGCGGCCGCGACGACCAGGCCGGCGGCGAAGCCCGCGATCGCCCGCTTCACGGCTACACCGGGTTCGCGACGTTGATGAAGCGGATGTTGTCCATCGGGATGACGATGCGCCAGCCGTCGCTCGCGTCGACGATGATGTAGGTCGGGTGGATCTCGAGGATGGAGCCCTCGGGGAGCTCGGGGATCGTCATGTCGGTCCCCTCGGTCCAGAAGAACTGGAAGTTCGAGTACCGCAGGACCCTCGGCTGGTGGCACTTGTCGCAGGCGTCGGCGGCGGGCTTGGCGGGCTTGGCGGCCATCGGTCTTCCTCCGGGTTCGGGGTTCGAGATTCCCGCTCCCATCCTACCCCGGGTCGCGGGCCGGCCGGGTATACTCCGCGACGAATGGGACGCAAGCTGCCGGCGGTCGACGCCTACATCGAGCGGGCCGCGCCGTTCGCGAGGCCGATCCTCCGCAAGGTCCGGGCGCTGTTCCACAAGGCCCTCCCCGAGGTCGAGGAGCGGATCCGCTGGGGCTTCCCGAACTTCGACCAGGACGGGATCCTCGGCGGCATGGCGGCCTTCAAGGCGCACGCCACGTTCGGGCTCTGGCGGACCGGCGAGATCCCGGAGGCGAGGAAGCTCTTCAGCGCGAACAGCCCGATGGGCGCCGGCAAGCTCGTCGAGATCTCGCAGCTCGCGCCGGACGCCGCGCTGGTCCGCGCCATCCGGGCGGCGGCCCGCCTCAACGCCTCGGGCGTCCGGCCCAAGCGGACGTCGAAGGCGCGGAAGCCCCCCAGGATGCCGGCCGAGTTCTCGGCCGCGCTGGCGAAGTCCCCGAAGGCCCGGGCGGGTTTCGAGAAGCTCGCCCCGGGGTACCGCCGGGAGTACGTCGAGTGGATCGCGGAGGCGAAGCGCCCGGAGACGCGGGCCAAGCGCCTCGCGACGGCGCTCGACTGGATCGCGAAGGGCCGCTCCCGGAACTGGAAGTACCAGGAGCGCTGCTAGGCGAGCGAGGCCAGGCCGAAGTAGATCCCGAGCGTCGAGAGGTCCGCGAGCGTGAGAGCCAGGGGGCCGGCCGCGAGGGACGGCTCGATTCGGAAGCGCCTCAGCACGCCCGGGACGGTGACCCCGAGGACCGACGCCCAGACGACGCTCGCCATGACGGCCCCGCCGATGGCGAGGCCCAGGCCCGGCGCGCGGTGCCAGAACCAGGACGCGCCCCCCACGAGCAGGGCGGCGTAGATCGACACGAGCAGCGCGATCAGGATCTCCTTGCCGAGGAAGCCCGCGGACGCCGTCGCGGACCGGCCGGCGTAGAGCTCGCGCATGACGAGGGTGCTCGTCTGGGCCGCCACGGCCTCGGAGAGCGCCAGCACCAGGGGCACGAAGAGCGCCAGGACGACGACGCGCTCCAGCTGCGCCTGGAAGAGCCCGGTCACCGCGGCGCAGCCGAGCCCGCCCAGCACGGTCACCGTCGTCCAGGGCAGGCGGAGCCGGGCCGCGCGGGCCGCGTTCCAGACCGACTCGCGGGCGTCGGCGCCCGTCGCGCCGTAGAGGACGAGGTCCGCCTCCTCGCGGGCCGCCTCGAGGACGTCGTCCGCGGTGATCACGCCGACGATCCGGCCGTGCTCGTCCACGACGGGCAGGGCCAGGTAGTGCTGGGCCCGGAAGGCCGCCACGACCTCGTCGCGCGTCGCCCGGACCGGGAGGGTGACGAGCTTCCGCGCGCAGAGGTCCGCGACGCGGTCCCTCGGCCCGGCCGCGAGCAGGGCCCGGACGGGCAGCGTGCCGACGAGCTTCCCCCCGGGGTCGACGACGTAGAGGTAGTTCAGCGACTCGATGCGTGCGTACTCGCGAATGAGCTCCAGCGCCCGCGCCGCCGTCACCGGCTCCGGGATCGTCGGGAAACGCGGCGACATGAGGCCGCCCGCGGAGTCCGGCGGGTAGGAGAGGACGCGGGAGACCTCCTCGCCGAGCTCCGGCCCCAGGGGGGCGAGGTAGGCCCCGCGCTCGGAGGGCTCGAGGCGCAGCAGGAGGTCGGCCAGGTCGTCGGGCGGGATCTCCCGGAGCAGGGGCGCGGCCCGGTCCGGGCCGAGGAGCCGCAGGCCCGGGGCGACGGACGCGCTGTCCGAGTCCCGCAGCAGCGCCGTGCCCTCCTCGGGCCGGAGCCGCTCGAGGACCCGGACCTGGTCCTCGGGACCGAGCTGCACGAAGACCGCGGGCGTGGGCCGGGGCGCCTCCCCGGCCCGCAGCTGGCGGCGGACCATCGTCGGCGAGGGCGCGGCGCTCATGCGCGGACTGTAGTCCCGGCCCCGGGGGGCCCGCAAGGCCGGTTCCGCAGATTCCGCTGGAATTCCCCCCCCGCCGCGACTACAGTCCACGGCCCGAAAGTAGTTAGGATTCCGAATGAACGACCTCGCCCGCGCCGACGCGCTGTTCCACTCGGTGCTCTCCCGCTTCTTCCTCATCCCGGCGCGGGAGCGGATGATGCACGGGATCTCCTCGGCGCAGATGCGCGTGCTCTGGACCCTCGGCCAGATGGAGCGCGGCACGCCCGCCCGGGTCGCCGGGATCCTCGGGATCTCGCGGCCCAGCGTCACGGAACTCGCGGCCCGCCTCGAGGAGGCGGGCTACCTGCGGCGGATCCGCTCGACGACGGACCGGCGCGAGGTCCTGCTCGTGCCCCGGGCCCGGGGCCGGAAGCTGCTCGAGGAGTACGCCCGCCGCCGGCGCCAGCGCATGCGGACGGTCGTCGGCGCCCTCGGGCCCCGGGACCGCTCGCGGCTCGTCGCGTCGCTCGAGACCCTCGACCGCCTGATGCCCCACCAACCGGAGCCGACCCGATGAACCGACTCCTGCCGGCCGTCCTGCTCCTGGCCGCGGCCTGCTCCGCGGGCCCCGACGCGGAGCGCTGGGACGCCTCCCGCGTCCTCTGGGAGCGCGCGCCCGAGGTGCGCTCCGAGCCGGACGCGCGCCGCCGCGTCGACGCCGCGCGGGCCAAGGAGGCCCTCACCGTCCTCGACTGCCACGAGCTGGCGCTCTGGAGGAGCGAGGCGCTCGCGCTGGCCGCGGAGGAGACCGTGCGCCTCCAGGCCCGGTACGCCCGGGCCATGGCGACGCTCTTCCCCCAGGTGACCTTCGGCGCCTCCGTGACGCGGCAGGACGCCTCCGGCCGCCAGCGCCAGGACGCCGAGTACAAGCTCGCCCTGCACCAGCCCGTCTTCGCGGGCTTCCGCGAGTTCCACGCGATGCGCCAGCAGTCCGCGCTGCGCCGGGCCGCCGAGCACGGGCTGCGGCGGGCCCGCGTCCTCCTCTACCTCGACGTCGCCATCGCCTTCCACGCCGTGCGCCAGGCGGACCGCGACGCGGCCACGACCCGCCAGACCCTCGCGCTCGCCGAGGAGCGCCTCCAGGAGCTCGAGGAGCGCCAGCGCGCGGGCATCACCCGCCGCACCGAGGTGCTCGCCCAGGTCGCGGAGGTCGCCTCCGCCCGGGCGCGACTCGACGAGCTGCTCGGCGTCCGCGCCGTCGCGTGGGAGGGCCTGCGCTTCCTGACCGGGCTCGAGGGGGAGCGGCCGCTCGAGGACGACGCGGCGGAGACCCCGGACCCGGGCCCCGCCGCGGCCTGGATCGCCCGGGCCCTCAAGCACCGCCGCGACCTGGACGCGCGCCGCGAGGAGATCATCGCGGGCGAGGAGGCGGTCGGGGCCGCCAAGGGCGCCCGCTGGCCCCGCGCCGGCCTCGACGCCGCCTACTGGCTGCACCGCGAGTCCGCGTTCGACGCGGGCGACTGGGAGCTGACCTTCGGCGTGGACGTCCCGCTCGTGGACCGCGGGACCCGCGAGGCCGTCCGCGAGGCGGAATCCTCCGTCCGCTCGGCCCGCCTCGAGCTGGAGCGGCTGGGCCGGGAGGTCGTGCTCGAGATCAACGACGCCCACGCGGGCGTCGGGACGCTGCGCAGCGCGCTCGTCTCGCTGGAGCAGGCCCTGGCCAGCGCCGAGGAGCACCACGAGCTGGTGCGGGCGGAGTACCGCCTCGGCATCGCGACGAACCTCGAGGTGCTGACCGCCCTGAACACCCTGGAGCGGGCCCGGCTGGGCCGCGACCGGGCGCGGACCGAGCTGAAGCTCGCGTCGGCCCGGCTCTGGACGGCCGCGGGACTGCTCCCGGGAGAGGACACCCCATGATGAAGCGACTCCTGGTCCTGGCGCTGGCGGCGGCCTGCGGCTGCGGGCCACCTCCCCCCGCCCCCGGCCCGGCCGGCGCGGGCCGCGGCCCGGCCCGCAAGCCGCGCGTGCGCGTCGAGCCCGCGGCGACCCGCGAGGTCTCCGTGACCCTCGAGGCCGCGGGCACGCTCGAGGCCGCCGAGGAGATCCGCGTCCCCGCCCGCGTGGCGGGCGTCATCGACGACATCCGCTTCAAGGAGGGCGACGCCGTCGGCCCGGACTCGGTCCTCCTCACCATCGAGGTGGAGCACTACCGGCTCGCGGAGGAGCGCGCGAAGGCGGAGCACGACCGGGCCCTCGCCCAGGTCGACGTGGCCCGCACCCTCTACGAGAACCGGCTCAAGCTCTACGAGGAGGGCCGCAAGCAGAAGAAGGAGTGGATCACCGAGGAGCAGCTCGCGACCTGGAAGGCCGACCTCGACAAGGCGAAGGGCGACGCCGAGCGCACCCGCGTGGACTGGGAGCTCGCCCGCCGCGACCACCGCTTCGCGAGCGTCCGGCCGCCCGTGGCCGGCATCATCGACCGCAAGAAGGTCTCGCGCGGCGAGTACGTGCGGGCCGACACCGAGGTCGCGACGATCCTCGACCTCTCCTCCATGTACGTGCGCTTCTCGCTGCCCGAGATGGAGGCCCAGCGGCTCGTGAAGGACCAGGAGCTGGTCTTCTCGCTGCGGCACGAGCCCGACCGCCCCCCGCGGAAGGCCCGGCTCTTCCACACGGGGCAGAAGGCGGACGAGTCCACGCGCGCGGTGGAGTGCAAGGCGCTCGTGATCGACCGCGAGGGCGGGATCCGCGCGGGCTCCTACGCCACGGTGACGCTGGTGCTCGGGACCCGCAAGGGCGTCACGGTCCCGGAGCGGGCGATCCTGCCCACCGACCGGGGCTTCGTGGTCTTCGTCGTCTCCGGCGACAAGGACGCCCGCAAGGTGAAGTCCCGCCCAGTGCGCCCGGGCCTCCGGGACGCCGGCCGCGTGGAGATCCTCGAGGGCCTCGCGGAGAACGAGGTCGTCGTCGTGGACGGCGGCGCCGCGCTGCGGGACGGCCAGGACGTGGACCCCGTGGCGGAGGCCTCGAAGTAGCCATGTCCATCGCCGACGTCGCGATCCGCAAGCCCGTCTTCGCCTGGATGCTCATGGCGTTCCTGGTGGTGTTCGGCGCCGTCTCCTGGACCCAGCTCGGCGTCAGCCAGATGCCCGACGTGGACTTCCCCATCGTCAGCATCCAGGTCTCGCTCGAGGGCGCCTCGCCCCAGGTCATGGAGACCGACGTCGTGGACGTCCTCGAGGACGCGGTGATGAGCGTCGAGGGCGTGCGCGAGGTGACGTCGAACTCGCTCCAAGGCCGGGCCTCCCTGACCGTCGAGTTCGACCTGGGCCGCGACATCGACGCGGCGATCCAGGACATCCAGACCAAGATCGGGCAGGCGCAGCGCACGCTGCCCCGGGACATCGACCCGCCGATCGTCAGCAAGCAGAACCCCGAGGACAGCCCGATCATGTTCGTCGGGGTCATCGCGGACCTGCCGCCCGGCGAGCTCGCGGAGTACGCCAAGGACAACATCAAGGACCGCTTCCAGACCGTGCCGGGCGTCGGCGAGGTCACGCTCGGCGGCTTCCTGCAGCGCAACCTCCGCATCTGGCTGCGCAGCGGCGAGCTCGAGGCCCGCCAGCTGACGGTGGACGACGTGCTGGCGGCCCTGGGCCGGGAGCACGTCGAGGTCCCGGCGGGGCGCATCGAGTCGGCCGACCGAGAAATGAACGTCCGCGCCCTCGGCGAGGCGGCCAGCGTGAAGGAGTTCGAGAAGCTCGTCGTCGCCTACCGCAACGAGGCGCCGGTGCTGCTCGGGCAGCTCGCCGTGATCGAGGACGGCACGGAGGACCGGCGCCGCATCGCGCGCGCGCAGGGCCGCAACGCGGTCGGCCTCGGCATCAAGAAGCAGTACGGCACGAACGCGGTGGACGTCGCCCACGGCGTGAAGAAGCGGATGGAGGAGCTGAAGGGGGAGCTGCCGGAGGGCATGACCCTGCAGCTCAACTTCGACAGCACCCGCTCGGTCGAGGAGGCCGTGCACGAGATCCAGACGACGCTGGTCCTCGCCGTGATCCTGACCTCGCTGGTCTGCTGGTTCTTCCTCGGCTCCTGGAGCTCGACCTTCAACGTGCTGCTGTCGATCCCGACCTCCATCGTCGGCAGCTTCATCATCCTCTACTTCCTCGGCTTCACCCTGAACACCTTCACGCTGCTGGCGCTCTCGCTGGCCGTCGGCATCGTCGTCGACGACGCGATCATGGTGCTGGAGAACATCGTCCGGCACGGCGAGAAGGGCACGCCGCGGGTGCTCGCGGCGAGCCGGGGGACGCGCGAGATCATGTTCGCGGCCCTGGCGGCGACGCTGGCCCTGGTCGCGATCTTCCTGCCGATCGCCTTCATGAAGGGCCTGATCGGCAAGTTCCTCTACCAGTTCGGCGTGACGATCTCGGTCGCGGTGCTCATGTCGCTGCTCGAGGCGGTCACGCTGACCCCGATGCGCTGCTCGCAGTTCCTGCACACGGGGGGCCACTCGACGGCGTTCGGGCGCCTGACGGAGCGGCTCTTCCGGGGCCTCGTGCGGGCCTACTCCGCGGTGCTCCGGCCCTGCCTGAAGGCCCGCTGGGCGGTGCTCGTCGTCGCGCTCGGGCTCTTCGCGCTCTCGCTGGGGATCGCCCGGGGCCTGCGGCAGGAGCTCGTCCCGACCCAGGACCAGTCCATCTTCATGGTCCGCATGCAGACCCCCGTGGGGTCGTCGATCGACTACACCGACGCGCGGGTGAAGGAGGCGGAGGCCTGGCTGGCGACGCGGCCGGAGGTCGAGCGCTGGTTCGCGATCGTCGGCGGCTTCGGCGGCGGCGAGGTGGACACGGGCATGATGTTCGTGACCATGAAGCCGCCGGGCCAGCGCGGGAAGCCCACGACCCAGGCGGCCTTCGAGGGCGAGGTCCGGGGCAAGCTCAACGGCATCCCCGGCCTGCGGGCCTTCGTGAACAACCTCAACCTCCGGGGCCTGACGGCCACCCGGGGCTCGCAGTACCCCATCGAGTTCGTCGTCACGGGCCGCGAGTGGGGGGAGCTCGGGTCCCGCACCGAGCTGATCCAGGAGAAGATGAAGGAGTCCGGGCTCTTCGTCGACGTGAACAGCAACTACCAGGTCGGGATGCCGGAGGTGCGGATCCGCCCCAACCGGGAGCGCGCGGCGACGATGGGCGTCTCCGTCGCCCAGATCGGCACGACGGTCAACTCGCTGATCGGCGGCGTGCGGGCGGGCAAGTTCAAGTCGGGCGGCCACCGCTACGACGTGCGGGTGCGGCTGCTCTCGGACGACCGCTCGCGGCCCGAGGACGTGAAGCGGCTCTTCGTGCGCAACCGCGAGGGCAAGCTCGTGCGGCTCTCCGACGTCGTGGACATCTCCGTGGAGCCCTCGCTGCAGTCCATCGCGCGCCGGAACCGGAGCCGGGCGATCACGATCCAGGCGGGCCTCGCGCCGGGCAAGTCGCAGGCCGACGCGCTGAAGGCGGTGCGCGAGATCGCCTCGGCCAACTTGCCGACCGGGTACGGCGTGCAGGTGACGGGCTCGTCGCGGCTCTTCGAGGAGGCGGGGCTGGCCTTCCTCTTCGCGCTGGGCATGGGCGTCGTCATCGCCTACATGATCCTCGCGTCGCAGTTCAACAGCTTCGTCCACCCCCTGCTCGTCCTGCTCGCGATGCCGTTCAGCGTGACCGGGGCCCTGGTCGCCATGAAGTGGGCCGACGTCTCGTTCAACCTCTACAGCATGATCGGGTTCGTGATGCTCATGGGCATCGTGAAGAAGAACTCGATCCTGCTCGTGGACTTCACGAACCAGCGGCG
>CAYXGZ010000032.1:0-39899 GCA_964464755.1 uncultured Planctomycetales bacterium | reverse complement strand
GGGCGGCGATCGAGTGGGCGCGGCGGGGGCTGTCCTGGTAGCAGAAGCACTTCACCCGGTAGCCGAGCTCGGCCAGCGTCGCGGCCGCGGAGGCGCCCGCCAGGCCGCTGCCGACGACGAGCACCGTGTACTTCCGCTTGTTGGCGGGGTTCACGAGCTTCACCTCGAAGCGGTGCCGGTCCCACTTCTTCTCGATCGGCCCGTCCGGAATGTTCGCCTTGAGTTCCATGGGGTGCCCTATTTCACGAGGCCGAGGAGGACGGCCAGCGGGATCGAGATGTTGCCGAGCGTCACGAGCGCCGCGGCGCCCATCGTCAGCTTCCGCACCAGCGGCATCCACCTCGGGTGGTTGAGGCCGAGCGTCTGGAACAGGCTCCAGCCCCCGTGGAAGAGGTGCTGGCCCAGGAGCAGGTTGGCGACGATGTAGGCGATCGCCGCCAGCGGCTGGGAGAAGCCCGCGATCACGTTGTGGTGCACGTCGGGAGCGTGCGAGCCCTGCAGCCGGAAGTCCGGGTGCGCCTGGCCCGTCGTGAAGTGCAGGAGGTGGTACACGACGAAGAGCGCGATGAGCGGGCCGCTGATCATCATCGTGCGGGCCGCGTAGTCCGCCTCGCGCCACGTCCGCCGCGCGTACGGCACCGGCCGCGCCGCGCGGTTCTGCGCCGTCAGCGAGACCGCCGCCGCGATGTGCAGCAGGACGCAGGCGAGGAGCACGCCCCGGGCCGCCCACATCAGGCCGGGATTCGAGTGCAGCAGCGTCCCGTAGGCGTTGATCTTGGCGCCGCCGTCCGGGATGTAGATCTGCAGGTTGCCGAGGAGGTGGGCGATGACGAACCCGAAAAGCGCGGCGCCCGTCACCGCCATGACGACCTTCCGCCCGATCGAGGAATGCCAGAGAGAGCAGAGGAAGAGCATCCGAGGCTCCGATTGGGGATGTGGAATCGCCGCTATGTAATAGCGATTCCCGGGGATTAGATCAACGAACGGACCGGCCGTTACTTGAGCATCCGCTCGGCGATCTTCACCCAGACCTGCACGCCGACGGGCAGGCTCTCCTCGTCGAAGTCGAAGCGCGCGCTGTGGTGCGGGTAGTCCAGGCCCCGCGCCGGGTTGGCCGACCCGAGCAGCCAGTAGCAGCCCGGCACGGCCTCGAGGACGTAGGACATGTCCTCGGCTCCCATCGTGATCTCCTGCTTGACGACGTTCGACTCGCCGACGACCTCGGCGGCCGCCTCGCGCACCAGCGCGGCCATCGCCTTGTCGTTGACGGTCGGCGGGTAGCCGTCGCGCCACTCGATCTCGACGCCCGCGCCGAGGCTGCCCGCGACGCCCTTGGCGATCTGGTGGACCTCCTGCTTGATCCGCGCCCGGTCGTTCTTGTCCAGGGCCCGGCAGGTCCCGTTGAGCGTGGCCGAGTCGCTGATGATGTTGTGCCGCACCCCGCCGTGGATCTGGCCGACGGTCACCACCGCGCTGTGCAGCGGGTGCGTCCGGCGGCTCACGATCGTCTGCAGCGCGAGCGTCACGTGGGCGGCGATCACCACGGGGTCGATCGTCTGGTGCGGCGCCGCGCCGTGGCCGCCCTTGCCGAGGATCTTGATCGTGTACTCGTCGGCGCTGGCGAACACGGGGCCGGAGCGGACGCCGATCTTCCCCACCGGCAGGTCGTTCCACATGTGGGCCGCGAAGGCCGCGGTCACCTTCGGGTTCTCGAGGATGCCGGCCTTGATCATGGGCTCCGCGCCGCCGGGGCCCTCCTCGGCGGGCTGGAACATGATCTTCACGGTGCCGGCGAGCGAGGCCCGGCGCTTCGCGAGCACGGCGGCGGCGCCGAGCGCGACCGCGATGTGCCCGTCGTGGCCGCAGGCGTGCATGACGCCGCTGGTCTTCGAGGCGTAGGGGACCTCGTTGAGCTCGACCACGGGCAGCGCGTCGATGTCCGCCCGGAACAGGATGCAGGGCCCGGGCTTCGCGCCCTGGATCGTCGCCAGGAGGCCGGTCCCCGCGACGCGGACGGAGGGCACGCCGTAGGCGGCGAGCTTGGCCTCGATCTGCGCGGCGGTGCGCGTCTCCTTGAACCCCATCTCGGGGTTCGCGTGGATGTCCCGGCGGATGGCGACGACGTCGGAGGCGACGGCCTTGACCTCGTCGGACAGGCGGATGGCGCTCGGCATGGTTTCCCCCCTCGGTTCGGCCCCCACCATAGCGGCGGGCCGGGACCCGGTCAACGGGGCCGCCGGGTTGACTCCCCTCTCCGGGCCGACCTATAATTCCCACCCCCGAAACCCGATTCCCGAGGTGACGCGATGTCCGGACACTCGCACTGGGCCACGATCAAGCACAAGAAGGGCGCGGCCGACGCCAAGAAGGGCAAGCTCTTCTCGAAGATCGCCCGCGTCATCATCCTCGCCGCCAAGCAGGGCGGCGGCGACCCCAAGGGCAACCTGAAGCTCGCGTACGCCCTCGAGGAGGCCCGCGCGGCCAACATGCCCAAGGACAACGTCGAGCGCGCCATCAAGCGCGGCACCGGCGAGCTCGAGGGCATCACCTACGAGGAGGTCACCTACGAGGGCTACGGCCCCGGCGGCGTCGCGTACTACGTCGAGGCCCTGACCGACAACAAGAACCGCTCGGCCGCCGAGATCCGCAAGATCTTCGAGAACGCGGGCGGCAACCTCGGGACCGGCGGCAGCACGCGCCGCTTCTTCGACCGCAAGGGCATCTTCACCATCGCCGCGGAGGGCGTGGACGAGGACAAGCTCATGGGCGACGTGCTCGACGCGGGCGGCGAGAACCTCGAGAAGGGCGGCGAGGTCTTCGAGGTCACCTGCAGCCCCACGGAGTACGAGAAGGTCAAGAAGGCCCTCGAGGCCAAGAAGTACGTCCTCCAGTCCAGCGAGCTGGGCATGCTCCCGAACATGACGGTGCCCGTCGACGAGGAGGGCGGCCGGAAGTGCCTGCGGCTCTTCGAGCTGCTCGAGGACAACGACGACGTCCAGAAGTTCTACTCGAACGCCGACATCCCGGATTCGCTCCTGAAGGAGTAGATTCCGGCGAACCCGGGCCCCGCCCCGTCCGTCTCACTCCCTGGACGCCGGGGGTCCGCCATGAGTCCGTCGTCGATCTCGATCGTCCGCCGCGCCGGCCGGGACTTCGTCCTGAGGTCCCTCGCCCTCGCGGCCCTCGCGGGCGGCCTGTCCTGGGCCGTCTCGGGCCGGCCCGCCCACGCCTCCACCCGGCGCGGACCGCGGATCGAATTCCTCCCCGGCGCCGCCGACCACGTCCGCGAGACCCGGCCCCTGGTGATCGACCCCGAGGCCGCCGCGGAGGCGGACCGCCTGCTCCAGGCGATGGCGCGTTCGCCCAGCCCCCAGGCCTGGCGCGCGGACCTCCTCGAGCGCGGCTCCCGGCTCGTGCCCGTCCTCATCGCGGCGCTCCTGTCGGAGGACGAGGCCTACGCGCGGGCCGCGGCGGACTCGCTTCGGGCCTGGTGCGCGCGCGAGCAGCTCGTGCTCGGCGACGGCACGTCGCCCGTCGACCTGGGCCGCTTCGGCCTGCCCCGGATCCGCGCGGAGACCTACGACCGCTTCGCCGCCTGGTGGAGGCGGCGCGTCCGCGATTGACTTGTCCGGCCCGGACGGCGCGGCCTATAATCCACCCCCGGCGAGCCCCAAGGAGTCCCGGCCATGGCGAAGCTGATCAAGTGCCCCAAGTGCTCGGCGCACATCGACGTCACGTCGCAGAAGGCGAACGCGACGGTGAAGTGCCCGGACTGCGCGGCGCAGATGCGGGTGCCCACCGGCGAGACCGCCGAGATCGCCGTCTCCCCGAAGTCGGGCCCCGGCCGGATGACGCCGCTGTTCCGCAAGATGCAGAGCACCCGGATGCCCGGGTCCACGGGCCGTCCGCCCGTCCGCAGCGCCCTCGGGATGGACCCCGGCGTGCGCGGCGCGGCCGGTTCGCGCGGGGGCGGCGCGGCGCTCTGGATCGGGCTCGGCGTCGGGCTCGTCGCCCTCATCGCGATCTTCGCCGTCGCCTTCATGAACAAGGAGGAGACGGCCAAGAAGGACAAGCAGGCCGCCGCCGAGAAGCAGCGCCAGGCCGACGCCCGGGCCTCCGAGGCGCGCCGGAAGGCCCAGGAGGATGCGGCCGCCGAGGACGCCGCCGCGGCCGCCGCCGCCAAGGGCGGGCCGGGGGCTACTCCCGCGCCGACCAAGCTCAAGCGGGACGAGTCCGGCAAGTACACGGCGCCCGAGAAGTGGCAGGCCGGCGCCAAGACCTGGGCCAAGGACACCGAGACGCTCCCGCCGGACGAGGGCGCCGAACAGGAGTGCAAGCCCCTCCTGCAGTCCGGAGAGTCCGCCGAGGTCATCAAGAGACCCCACCGCCTCCTCGCGGTCGTGGTGAACAACCTTCTCGAGGACGACGAGCGCGTCGGCCGCAACGCCTTCAAGATCCTCAACGAGTACTGCGCGGCGAACAAGATCACGGATTCGAAGGGCAACGCCGCGATCGACATGTCGCTGCTCAACTCCGCCGAGTACCGGGGCAGCGCCTTCACGCTCTGGCGCGACTGGTTCTTCAAGAACAAGTACCAGTTCCCCGACTCCCCCACCCCGCAGTCGACCCGCGATCCGAACAAGGAGGACTGGGAGGCCCTGGTCACGAAGCTCAAGGGCGGCGGCGGATTCCACGACGAGTCCCGGCCCCAGGGCGTCGCCTTCTCGATCATCAAGGGCTACGGCAAGGCGGCCTGGCCCAAGATCGCCCACTTCCTCGACCACGAGGACATCGGCCTCGCCCAGGCCGCGGCCGCCGCGCTCATCGAGCTGACCGGGGAGAAGAAGCCCCTTCCCAACGAGGCGACGAAGGCCGGCATCAAGAAGTCGTGGCTCGACTGGATCTCGACCCACTGATCCTCTGCGCGCCGACGGCCTTCAAGGGGACGCTCGCCCCGGCCGACGCCGCCCGCCGCTTCGCCGCCGCCTGCGGCGGCTCGCCCTTCCCCGTCGCCGACGGGGGCGACGGAACCCTCGACGTCCTGCGCGCCCACCTCGGCGGCCGCCTCGAGCGCCACCGCGTCACCGGACCCGTCGGAAAGCCCGTCGACGCCGTGCTCCTCCGCACCGGCCACCACGCCGTCCTCGAGATGGCCTCGGCCTCCGGGCTCCGGCTCCTGGCGCCGGGGCAGCGGGACCCGGTCCGCGCGCGGACCTGGGGCGTGGGCCAGCTCCTGCGGGCCGCCGGGCGCCATCGGATCCTGCTCGGCGCGGGCGGAAGCGCGACGGTCGACGGCGGCCTGGGCGCGCTCGCGGCCCTCGGGGCCCTCGGGCCGCGTCCCGATCCCGAGGGGCTCGCGGCGATCCGCCGGACGACCGTGCTCTGCGACGTGCGGACGACACTGCTCGACGCGCCCGCCGTATTCGGGCCGCAGAAGGGCGCGACCCCGGCGGACGTGCGGCGGCTGCGCGAGTGGATGGAGCGCTGGGCCGCGATGCTGCCCCGAGACGTCCGCCGCCTCGAGGGCTCCGGGGCCGCGGGCGGTCTGGCCGGAGGGCTGGCGGCGTTCGGCGCCCGCCTGGTCCGCGGCGCGGACTACCTCCTCCGCGTCCTCGGCTTCGCGGCCGCGCTGGGCCGGACCCGCCTCGTCCTGACCGGCGAGGGGCGCTTCGACGAGACCTCGCTCGCCGGCAAGGCCCCGGGGGCCGTGATCCGGGCCGCCCGGCGGGCGGGCGTTCCGGTCGCCGTCGTGTGCGGGTCGACGTCCTTCCGGCGGCCTCCCCCCGGCGTCGCCGCCGTCGTCGAGGCCGGATCGACCCGCGGAATCCCCCGCGCCGTGCGGGAGGCGATTCAAGCCGCGGCCCCCGCGCGTCGATAAACCTCCTTGCCGGTGAGGTTCCGGAATGAAACTGCTCGACGCCGCCCTGCTGTCCCTCGCGATCGGCCTGACCTCGGCCGGCGCCTACCTCTTCGCCTCCGACTACCCCGCGGGCTACGTGGCCGTCGTCAAGCCGGCCCCGGTGGGCTCGCGGGCCCCCCGGAACCGCGACTTCCAGGCCATCGTCGTGCACGGGCCCGAGGCGGCGTGCCGGCGCGGGGAGCCCGGTTCCCTCGACGTGCGGGCGCACTTCGTCGTGCACGCGGACGGGGAGTCGGGCGCCGCCTGGGTCGAGCCCACCGAGCGCTGGCTGGAGCAGATCTCCTCGGTCCACACCCGCAACACCGCGGTGAACAAGCGCTCGATCGCGATCTGGATCGATCCTCCCGCGACCTCGTCCCGCGCGACGCCGGCCCAGGAGGCCCTGCTGCGGGACCTGGTCCGCCGCCTCCGGGCGGAGTTCGCCATCCCCCCCTCGCGCGTCTTCGCCCACGCGGACGTCGACGTCGGGACGTCCTGCGCCGCGGGCGCGCTGGTCCCCGCCGTCCGGTAACGCCCGGGGCGGACGGCCGTCCTACCCTCGATGCTCCCCTGGAAAGCGATCCTCGTCCTGGTCACGCTCCCCGGCTGGCTCGTCGCTCCCGGGGACCCGTCCGACCTCTCGCCGGCGGGATGGAAGCTCCTGGCGTGGTCGGTGCTCGGGCTCGCTATCCTGCTGGCTTGGACGGGCCTGCGGATCTTCGGCGTCGCGTGATCAGCGCCGGATGTCGGGCCGGTCCACGTCCGGGAGATCCGGCTGCACGGGCTTCTCGCCCCTCTTCTCCGCGTCGCGGAACTTCTTCGCCTCGACCTCGTAGCGGTTGAGGATCGCCTCGAGCGCGCCGATCTCGCGCGTCGCCGCGTTGGAGCGCTTCTCCTTCTCCTCGCGCGTCAGGGCCTCGAACTCCGGGTCCGTCCCCGACTCCCAGCGCTTCGCGGCGTCGACGATCCCGCGGAGCGTGTCCTTGAAGAGCCCCTGCGTGGACCAGAGCTCCTGCCAGAGCCGTTCGAGCTCCTTCTCCTTGTCGCGCTTCTGCTTCTCGTCCTCCTGGGGCCACTCCTTCTTGACCTTCTCGCGCAGCCAGAAGATGTAGTTCAGGTAGCAGGCCATGTGGAAGCGCGCGTGCTCGCCGTCCGCCGTCTCCCAGTTCATCCGCGTGAAGAGGGCCAGCGAGAGGTAGCGGTGCGCCTGCGGGCTGGCGCAGGACGGGCCGTGCTCGCGGGCCGTGATGTCCCCCCGCTCGTCCTGCAGCACGATGCGGAACTGGCGCATCGCCTCATCGCGCTCCTTCCGGCGCTGGGCCCCGCCCTCCGGCGTCGCCGGGTACGGGAGCTGGCCGATGGCCGTCGCGCGCTTGAAGAAGAACAGGCCGAGGTAGTAGTTCGCGATGGTGTCGGCCGGCCGCATCTGCAGGAGCTTCGTGTAGGCCTGGTTGGCCACCGACGCCATGTTGTCCGCCCGGTCGAGCGTCTTGCGGGCCATCGGGGCGTTCTTCGCCACGAAGAGGCTCTCGGCCGCCTCGTAGAGCACCATGCTGTACTCGGCCGCGGCCGTCCCGGCCCCGAGCGTCGCCTGGTAGCGCTGGCTCTCCGTCGTCGCCTTCTCCCGGGCCTCGGAGTAGCGGCCCAGCGACTCCTCGAACTTCCCGTTCTTGAAGAAGTGCTGGCCGAGGAACATCTGCTCGTTGAAGCGCTCGATCACCTCGGGGTCCGTCTCGCAGGCGGCGAGGACCAGCAGGGCGGCGGCCAGGGCGATCGCCTTAGACATTCGCAAGGCTCCTCTTGATGACGTCCTCGACCCGGGCCGCGGGCCCGAGGTCCTTCCTCGCCGCGCGGACCGCCTGGTCGGACGTCGTCCGGTCGTAGCCGAGGGCCACCAGGGCCTGCACGGCGTCCCTATCCAAGGACGCGGTCGGACCCTCCTTCCCTGCGGCCTCGTCCGGAAGCCGCCCCTTCAGCTCGACGACCAGCCGGTTCGCCAGCTTGTCGCCGATGCCCTTCACGCGCTTCAGCAGCGCGACGTCGGCGGCCTCGACGGCCTTCAGGAACTCCGCGATCCCGATGTTCGAGAGGATGGCCAGCGCCTTCGACGGGCCCAGGCCGCTCACGCCGTCCACGAGCCGGACGAAGACCTCGCGCTCGCGCTCCGTGGCGAAGCCGAAGAGCCGGTGGGCGTCCTCGGAGACCTTGAAGACCGTGTGCAGCGTGGCCGTGCCGGTGGCGGGGAGCTTCTCGAACGTGGAGAGCGGGATCTCGACCCGGTACCCGACGCCGCCCACGTCGAGGACGGCGTGCGTGGGCTTGCGGACCGCGACGCGGCCCGTGAGGTACTCGTACATGGGGCGGCGATTATACGCCGCCCCGGCCCGCGTTCCTACAGGGAGGCGGCCTTCCGCAGCGTGGCGCGCACGACGTCCAGCACGCCGCCCTGGGCCGTGCGGTGGAGCGCCTTGCCGAGCTGCCGGGCGTTCTCGCCCTTGCGCACCCGGGCCCGGTCGTCGAGCAGCAGCGCGCCGAGCGCCTTGGCGAGGTTCCCCGCGTCCGCGGGCGCGTTCCCGGTCACCGGCTGCGCGGCGCCGCAGTCGTTGGCCTGGACGAAGCAGCGGGCGTCCGGATCGTCGCTGGCGACCGCGATCGGCCGGCCCGCGACGAGGAAGTCGAAGATCGAGGAGACGTGGAAGTTGCGCGGCGTGCTCCCGACGCTGCGCGAGAGGTGTAGCCCGACGTCGCAGGACGCGGCGTAGGACTCGGCCTGCTCCCGGGGCACGTCGCCCGCGAAGATGATCGCGGCGTCGAGCCGGCGGCGCCGGCACTCCGCCTCGAGGCGGTGCCGCGTCGGCCCGTCCCCGATGAGCACGAAGTGGATCGTCTTGACGAGGTCCATGACGAGGGGCGCGGCGTCGACGAGGATCTCGAGCGGGTGGTCCGCGCCGAAGCGGCCCGAGTAGAGCACGAGCCGGCCGGTCTGCGGGAGGCCGAGGACCGCGCGGATGCGCTGGATGTTCGGATGAACGAACGACGTGTTGGCAGCCATACCCTCTCTCCTTTCCCCGTGGAGAGGATCGGCCGCCCCGGAGGCCGGCTTGAGCGGAAAACCTCAGGAGGCGAGTATTTTCAACGCGGCCGCGGCGTGCTCCTCCGGCTTGACCCCGGAGATCACGCCCTTCACGACGCCGTCCGCGCCGATGACGATCGTGCAGCGCGTGAGGCCGTCGTACTTCTGGCCCTTCCATTCCTGCGGGCCCCAGGCGCCCAGCGCCCTCGCGCCGGCGGCCCCGGGGTCGCTGACCAGGTCGAAGGGCATCGCGAACTTCGTCCGGAAGGCGGCGTTGTCCGCCGCCTCGTCCGCCGAGTAGCCGAGGACCTTCACCCCGAGCCGCTCGAACTCCGCGTATCCGTCCCGGAACGCGCAAGCCTGCCGGGTTCAGCCCGGGGTGTCGGCCTTGGGGTAGACGAAGATCACGACGGGCGAGCCGCGCAGCGTCGAGAGCCGCACGCGGCGGCCGTCCTGCGTCGGGAGCTCGAGCTCGGGCGCGGGCGTTCCGGGCTGGATCACAGGGCGTACCTCCCCTTGGAGTCGTCGGCGGCGAGGGCCGCGAGTCGCTCCTTGACGTAGTCGGCCGTGACCTCGACGCGGGCCGGGGCGATGTCGGGCGCCCGGAACGAGAGGTCCTCGAGGACCTTCTCGACGACCGTGTGGAGCCGGCGCGCGCCGATGTCCTGCAGCTTCTGGTTGGCCTCGGCCGCCTGGCGGGCGATCTCCACGACGCCGTCGGAGCTGAACTCGAGGTCGATGCCCTCCGTGCCCAGCAGCTTGCGCGCCTGCACGAGCAGGGCGTTGCGGGGCTCCGTGAGGATGCGGAAGAAGTCGCGCCGGTCCAGCGGCTTCAGCTCGGCGCGCAGGGGGAAGCGTCCCTGGAGCTCCGGCATCAGGTCGGAGGGCCGGGCCGTGTGGAAGGCGCCCGCGGCGACGAAGAGCACGTGGTCGGTGCGCACCGGGCCATAGCGCGTCGCGACGCTCGCGCCCTCGACGATCGGGAGGAGGTCGCGCTGGACCCCGCCGCGCGACACGTCGGGGCCGGAGGCCCCGGGCGCGGCGATGATCTTGTCCATCTCGTCGATGAAGACGATCCCGTCCTCCTGGGCGCGGCGCAGTCCCTCGCGCGTCACGCGCTCGCGGTCGATGAGCTTCTCCGACTCCTGCTGGGCGATGACGCGGCGCAGCTCCCCCACCCGGCCCCGGCGGCGGACCCGCCGGGTCGGGAACATGTTGCCCAGCGAGCCCGGCATGTCGAGCCCCATCTCCTCCATGCCCTGGGGCGAGAAGACCTGCATGAAGGGGGTCTGCCGTTCCTCGACGTCGATCTCGACCTCCCGGTCGTCGCAGGCGCCGGAGGACAGCTCCTCGCGGGACGCGGGCGGCCCCCCGCCGGCGGCGAGCAGCTCGAGCAGCCGGTCCCCGGCGAGCTCCTCCGCCCGGGCCTGGACCTTCGCGGACTCCTCGGCCTTGACGAGGGAGACGGAGGTCTCGACGAGCTCGCGGACCATCGACTCCACGTCGCGGCCCACGTAGCCGACCTCGGTGTAGCGGGTGGCCTCGACCTTGACGAAGGGCGCGCCGACGAGGGCGGCGAGGCGGCGGGCGATCTCGGTCTTGCCGACGCCCGTGGGCCCCATGAGCAGGATGTTCTTGGGCGTGACGTCGCGGCGCACGTCCTCGGGGAGCCGGCGGCGGCGCCAGCGGTTGCGGATCGCGACGGCGATCGTGCGCTTGGCGTCCTCCTGCCCGACGATCCAGCGGTCGAGCTCCTGGACGATGAGGCGGGGCGTCAGCTCGGCGGCGTCGGTGGTCATGGGAGGCACATCGTAGGGAATCCGCCCCCGGCCCACAACCTTCCCGCCCCGCGGCGGCGCGGCTATCATGCCCCCCATGCGCGGCCGCCTCATCGTGTTCGAGGGCATCGACGGCTGCGGCAAGTCCACGCAGATCGCCCGGCTCGAGAAGGACCTGCGCCGGACCCGCCGGGTGCTGCGGCTGCGCGAGCCGGGCGGCACGCCGATCGGCGAGCGGATCCGCGAACTCCTCGCGGACGTGCGCCACGCCGAGATGGACGCGCGCACCGAGCTCCTGCTCTTCATGGCCTCGCGCGCCCAGCTCGTCGAGGAGCGCATCCGGCCGGCGCTCGCGAAGGGCGCCATCGTCCTGCTCGACCGCTACTACCACTCCACGGCCGCCTACCAGGGCGCCGCGGGCGAGATCGGCGTCCGCTTCGTGCTCGACTTCGCCGAGCGGACGATGAAGTTCCCGCGGCCGGACCTCGTGCTGCTCCTGGACCTGGATCCCGCCGAGGCGGCGCGGCGCACGAATCGGGCGCGCGACCGCGTCGAGGCCAAGGGCCTCGCCTACCAGCGCCGGGTGCGGGCCGGCTTCCTGCGGATGGCCCGGGCCGACCGCCGCTTCCGCGTCGTGGACGCGTCGGCCCCCGTCGACGAGGTGCAGCGGGCCGTGACCGCGGGGGTGCGCCGTGCCCTTTGAATCGCTCGTCGGCCACGCGGCCGCCAAGGAGCGCCTCGCTGCCGTCGTCGCCGCGGGCCGCGTCGCGGGCTCCTGGCTCTTCGCCGGCCCCGAGGGGCTCGGCAAGCGCGCGATCGCGGAGGAGTTCCTCCGGCTCGCGGGCGCAGAAGTCTCCGTCCTCGGCCGCGAGGAGGGCAAGCGCGACATCGCCGTCGAGCGGGTCCGCGAGCTCCTGCGGGTGCTGTCGTTCAAGAGCGCGGGCGCGATCCGGGGGATCCTCGTCGACGACGCGGACTGCCTCAACGCCGAGGGCCAGAACGCGCTGCTGAAGACGCTCGAGGAGCCGCCCGGGCGCTGCGTCTTCGTGCTCGTCAGCGCCTCCCCCGCCCTGCTGCTGCCCACGATCCTCTCGCGCTGCCACACGGTCCTCTTCGCCCCGCTCAACGACAAGGAGCTCGCGGCGACGATGAAGCCGCTCGGGCTCGACGCCGGCACCGCGGCCTGGATCGCGGCCCTCTCGGGCGGCTCGCCGGGCCGGGCGAAGGAGCTCGCCGGCCGGGCCGCGGACGTCGCCGCGCTGGCGACCGAGGTCCTCGGCGCCCTCGCCTCCGGCGAGCTGAACCCCGTGATCGAGCACCTCGGGAAGATCCGCGACACCTCCGAGGCCCGCGAGCGCGGCCGGGACATCCTGCGCCTGGCGATCCTCGCCCTGCGCGAGGCGCTGCGGGCCCGCGAGACCGGCCGGACGCCCGACCTCCGCCTCCTGCCGGCGCCCCTCGCGAAGCGGCTGGAGGCCCTGGACGGCGAGGACCTCGCCGACCGGATCCGCATCGCCCTCGACCGGGTCTCGGCCATCGACCGCAACGCGAACGTCGGCCTCGCGGTCGAGGACGCGCTCTTGCGGGTCTAGCGGCGACCGCGTATCCTTGCCCCCGCCATGGGCCGCTTCTACATCACCACGGCGATCGACTACGCGAACGCCACGCCGCACCTGGGCCACGCGCTCGAGAAGATCGGCGCGGACGCGATCGCCCGCTGGCGCCGACTCAAGGGCGACGAGGTCTACTTCCTCCTCGGCAACGACGAGCACTCTCAGAACGTCGCGACGAAGGCCGCCGAGCTGGAGATGGACCCCGTGGCCTACTGCGACCAGATGGAGCAGCGCTTCCGCGAGGCCTGGGCCAAGCTCGACATCTCCTTCGACCGCTTCATCCGCACGACCTCGCCGGACCACGTCCGCGCGGTGCAGGAGATCTTCCGCCGCATCCGCGAGCGGGGCGACCTCGTGAAGGGCCCCTACCGGAGCTGGTACTGCGTCGGCTGCGAGGCCCGCAAGACCGAGAAGGACCTCGTGGACGGCAAGTGCCCGAACCACCCGACGACGGCCCTCCAGTGGCACGAGGAGGAGAACTGGTTCTTCAAGCTCACGAAGTACCGTGACGAGCTCCTCAAGCTCGTCCGCGACACGGACTTCGTCGAGCCCGAGATCCGCCGCAACGAGCTGATCTCCGTCCTGAACGAGGGCCTCGAGGACATCTCGGTCTCCCGCGCCAAGACGACCTGGGGCGTGCCGATCCCGGGCGACCCCGACCACGTGGTCTACGTGTGGTTCGACGCGCTGATCAACTACGTCACCGGGGCCGGATTCCCGGACGACGCCGCGCGCTTCGCGAAGTTCTGGCCCGCCGACGTGCACGTCGTGGGCAAGGACATCACGCGCTTCCACGGGATCATCTGGCCCGCGATGCTGCTCTCCGCGGGCCTGCCCCCGCCCCGCAAGATCTGGGCGCACGGCTTCGTCTACGCGATCAAGGGGAACGAGCGCTACAAGATGTCGAAGTCCATGGGCACCGCCGTGGACCCCGGGGCGACGGCGGACCGCTTCGGCGCCGACGCGCTGCGCTACTTCCTCATGCGCGAGGTCGGCTTCTCGAACGACGGCGACTTCACCTGGGACCGCTTCTTCGACCGCTACAACGCGGACCTCGCGAACGGGCTGGGCAACCTGCTGAACCGCGTCGTGAACATGACGCAGAAGAACTTCGGCGGGATCCTGCCGGATCCCGGCCCGGTCCGGCCCGCGGACGCCGCGCTCCGCGCCGGCGCCGTGTCGCTGCTCGACCGCGTCGCGCCCCGCTGGGACCGCTACGACCTGCCGGGCGTCCTCTCCGAGATCTTCGAGCAGGTCGGCGCGGCCAACAAGTACCTCGAGGACACGAAGCCCTGGATCGCGGCCAAGGAGGGGCGGACGGCCGACGTGGCCTCCTCGCTGGCGACGGCGGCCGAGGCCGTGCGCATCTACGGCCTCCTGCTCGCCCCCGTCCTGCCCGCCACGGCCCGGAAGATCTGGGGCCAGCTCGGCATCGGCGGCCGCCTCGCGGGGGCCCCGCTGGATTCGGCCCGGGCGTGGCCGTATATTGGTTCCGGCATCCGCGTGGAACCCCCCGTCCCGCTCTTCCCGCGGATCGACAGTTCGGCCGAATGACCACCACCGCCAGATCGCCCGAGGAACTGCTGCGCGAGGCCGCGGCCGGCGCCGCGTACCCCGCCGACGCGTACCGCTTCCTCTACGAGTCGCTCGACCTCACGGGCCGGCGCCTCGGCCGCAAGGGCCACGTCACGGGCCGCGAGCTGCTCGAGGGGATCCGCGACCTCGCGCTCCACCGCTTCGGCGGGCTCGCCCTCATGGTCTTCCACGCGTGGAACGTGCGCTCCACCCGCGACTGGGGCGAGATGGTGTTCCGCCTCGTGAACGCGGGCCTCATGGGCCGCACCGAGGAGGACTCGATCGCCGACTTCGACGACGTCTACTCCTTCGAGGAGGCCTTCCGCTTCGACGCGGAGATCCCGGATCTCGCGGAGCTGGAGCGCGAATGACGGACGCCGCGCCGGAATCCCCGGTCCGCCGGAGGTCCGCCTTCCAGACGGTCCTCCTCGTGGCCGTCGTCGTCGGGGCGATCTACCTGGCCGCGCGCCTGAGCGTCGTCTTCACGCCCCTCCTCGTCGCGTTCCTCCTGACCTACATCTTCAACCCCGTCGTCAACCGCCTGGCGAAGTGGATGCCCCGCATCGCGGCCATCCTCGTCTCCTTCGCGCTCGCGCTGGGCGTCTCGGGCCTCTTCCTCGTCGTGGGGATCCCGCGGCTCGTCCAGGAGGGCGCCACGCTCGTCGAGGAGGGCTTCATCGGGGAGCGCCTGACGAAGGACGCCGACGCGGACAAGGACTGGGACCCGGGCGACGAGTACGAGGACGCCAACGGGAACGGCCGATGGGACGCCCCGAAATTCCGCCGCTTCGTGGACTGGAGCGAGCACGCCCTGCACCGCTGGCTCGGCGAGGGCGACTGGCGCCAGCAGCTGGCCCAGTTCCGCGAGAAGCTCCGGAAGGAGCCGCTCGACCTGGGCGGCGTGCTCCGGAGCACGGGCAAGACGCTGCTCGAGGCCGCCCTCACGGGGCTGCAGGCGGCGCTCGCGGTGCTCTCGTTCCTCTTCCTCGTGCCCGTCTACCTGTTCTTCCTGCTCCGCCACATGACGAGCTGGGGCGAGCGCTTCCCGGCCCTCGTGCCCGAGGCGTACCGGGTCCGGACCGTCCGGGCGCTGGCCCGCATCCACTCCGCCAACGCGGCGTTCTTCCGCGGCCAGATCGCGATCTCGCTGCTCGAGGGCTCGATCGTCTTCGTCGCGCTCTGGCTGATGGGCGTGAAGCTCTCGTTCCTCTTCGGCGCGATGTACGCCGTGCTCTCCATGGTCCCCTACCTCGGGACCGTGACGTGCTTCTCGCTCACCTCGCTCTTCGTCATCGCGGAGGCGGGCGGGATCGGCGGGAGCTTCTACGGGATCTGCGGCCTCTTCCTCGGGATCCAGGCGCTCGAGGGCCTGGTCCTCCAGCCGCTCATCCTCGGGCGCGAGACGGGCCTGCACCCGATGATGGTGATCCTCTCCCTGCTGTCGTTCGGGAACCTCTTCGGGTTCTTCGGGCTGCTGCTCGCGGTGCCGCTGGCGAGCGCGTCGATCATCCTCGTCCAGGAGTTCCTGCTGCCGCTGCTGCACCAGGGCAAGGTGGCGGACACGGGGATACGGCCCGCGATCAAGGCGTAGGCTCAGTCCTTCAGCTGCTCCGCCGCGCCCGGCACGTCCTTCCAGCCCGTCACGTCCACCGCGGTCCCGAGCTCCTGAACGCTGAAGTCCGCGCGAAGCACGTGGCCCCCGTCCTTGTGGTTGCCCGGGCGGTCGGCACCGAGCACGCGCCGGCCCGGGTCGCCCGTCGGCGGCGCCTTCGGCCCGCTGTAGTCGATCGTCGCGGGGTCGGTCATCAGCTTCTCGAAGGCCGCGGCGTCGTCGCGCACGAGGGCGGCCAGGTCCTCGGGCTGGACGCCCCGGACCGGGCAGCCGAAAGGGTTGAGGCCGCCGAACTTCACGAACCAGACGTCCTTCTTCCGGCGCGGGTCGATCCGGCTGAAGTGCTCGCGGCGCACCTCCTGCCAGAACTCGCGGCCGGAGGCCTCCGTGCTCTCGCCCGCCGCCAGCTTCTGGTGCGCCAGCTCCCCGAGCTTCCGAAGGTTGTTGCGGCAGTGCGTGAGCCGGCCCCGCTCGCGGGCCCCCGCGGCGAGCACGACCAGGAGGGCCGCGACGGCCGCCGCGACCAGGACCCCGATCCCGAGCTTCGCCATGGGCGCGATTATGGAGGGCGGCTCCCGGCGCGGGAAACGCTTTTTCGCGGCCCCGGGGGCTATCGCGATCCGGGCGGGGCACTACAATGGGCCGGATGTCCGACGAGGCGCCGCCCAGCCTGCTGCAGATCCTCGAGGACGAGGGGATCGACCCCGCGCGCCTGCGCGAGACCCTCGCCCCGCTGCATCCCGTCGACCTCGCCGAGCTCCTCGCCGATCTCGAGGCCGACGACCGCGTCCGCGTCCTGACCACCCTCGAGCCCGACCGCGCGGGCCTCGTGTTCCGCAGCCTCCCCCACGACCAGCGCCTCGCCGTGATCGACGCCGCCGGCGAGGATCTCCTGACCCCGATCCTCGACGAGCTGAGCGCCGGCGACCTCGCCGACGTCATCGACCACCTCCCGGTCCACAAGGAAAGGGCCCTCATGGCCCGGCTCCAGGAGGACCGCCGCGAGGACGTCCAGGAGCTGCGCCGCTACCCGCCCGACTCCGCGGGCGGGATGATGACGAAGAACTACGTCGCGGTCCCCGAGAACTACACCTCGGGCGAGGCGATCCGCGCCATCCAGGGCGCCGTCACGGCCGAGACCGTCTCCAACATCTACGCCGTCGACGCGGACGGGCGGCTCGTCGGCGTCTGCGGCATCGGCTCGGTCCTCATCCACCCGCCCGACGCGGTCGTCGCGGACTTCATGCACCGCGACGTGCACTTCGTCGGCGTGCTCGTGGACCGCGAGGAGGTCGCCCGGACGGCGCGCCGCTACAAGCTCAAGGCCGTCCCGGTCGTGGACAACGACATGAAGCTCGCCGGCGTCATCACCCTGCGCGACCTGCTGGACGTCGTCCACGAGGAGGCCGACGAGGACGTGATGAACGTCGCGGGCGCCGGCACCGTGCACCCGGTGCACGCCGGCGTCTGGGACCGGGTGAGCGGCCGCCTGCCCTGGCTGGGGACGGCGATGGCCATCGAGCTCGGGCTGGCCTGGGTGATGAAGGGACACGAGGACACGCTGGTCCAGGTCGCCTCGCTGACCTTCTTCGTCCCGATCATCATGGCCATGGGCGGCAACGTGGGCCTGCAGTCCTCGACGACCGTCGTCCGCGGCCTCGCGACCGGCGACATCGGCGTCGGCCGGGCGCTCCGCGTCGTGCTGATGGAGTCCCGCAGCGGCCTGCTGCTCGGCGTGCTCTGCGGCCTCCTCACCGGCGTCATGGCCTGGATCATGAACGGCTCGACGGCGCTCTCCGCCCGGCTCGCCGCGATCGTCACCATCTCCATGGTCGTCAGCGTCTCCGTCGCCGCGGCGCTCGGCTCGATCATCCCCTTCCTCCTCCAGCGCATGAAGCGCGACCCGGCGGTCGCCAGCGGCCCGTTCATCACCGCGATGAACGACCTGCTCAACGTGACGCTCTACCTCAGCCTCGCGGCCTTCCTCCTCTCGCGGGGCTTCCTCCGGGCATGATCCTCGCCGCCATCGACGTCGGCACCAACTCGGTCAAGCTTCAGATCGCGCGGCACGAGGGCGGCAGGTTCAAGGTCCTCGACGACCGCTCGACGGTCACCCGCCTCGGCCGCGGGCTCGGGCGCAGCGGCGTCATCGCCCCCGAGTCCGCCGCCCTCACGATGGAGGTGCTCCGGTCCTACCTCGTTTCGTGCCGGGCCGAGGGCGCGCGCAAGGTCCTCGCCGTCGGCACCGAGGCCCTGCGGCGGGCGAAGAACGGGGCCGAGTTCGCCGAGGGGTTCCGGCGCGAGTTCGGCCTGCCCCTCAAGGTCATCACGGGCGAGGAGGAGGCCCGCCTCGCCTTCCTCGGCGCCACGTGGGGCCGCGAGGAGGACTCCCTGGCCGCCCTCGACATCGGCGGCGGCTCGACCGAGCTGATGATCGGGGCCCCGGGCCGGCTCGAGGCCGCGAAGAGCGCCCGCGTCGGGGCCGTCTCGATGACCGAGAAGCACGTGGCGGCCGACCCGCCCGCGCCCCGCGAGCTCCGGGCGCTGCGGGCGGAGGTCCGGGCGGCCCTCGACAAGCTGCCGCTGCGGATCCTGGAGAAGGCGGCGCAGGAGCCGACGCTGATCGGGATCGGCGGGACCTGCGCCAACCTCGGGGCCATGTACGCGCACCGCAAGGGCGAGTCGCGCCCCGCGCTCCACGGGCGCCGGCTCTCGATCGACGTCGTGCAGCGCCTCGCCGACCGGCTCGCGGCCCTGCCCCTGTCGGCGCGGAAGCGCGTCGAGGGCCTGCACCCGGACCGGGCGGACATCATCGTGGCGGGCGCGTACATCCTGCTCGAGGTGCTCGACCTGCTGCGCATGCCGACGGTCACCGTGTCGCTGCACGGGATCCGCCGGGGACTGCTCGTCGAGGCGGCCCGCTTGTAGACGGCCCCCGCGGGCCCGCCTATAATCCCGCCGCCGTGAACGTCCACCTCAACGGCGCGCCGCGCGAGGTCCCCGAGGGCTCGACCGTCGCCGACCTGCTCCGCGAGCTGAAGCTCGAGGGGCGGCCGGTCGCCGTGGAACGCAACCGCGAGCTGGTCCGGAAGGCCGACCACGCCGCCGTCCGGCTCGCCGAGGGGGACCGCCTCGAGGTCGTCTCCTTCGTCGGTGGAGGCTAGATGGATACCGCGCTGCGCATCGGGAAGCACGAGTTCACCAGCCGGCTCTTCCTCGGCACCGGGAAGTACCCCTCGAACGAGGTGATGGCCCGCTGCCACGCCGAGTCGGGCACCCAGTGCGTGACCGTCGCGGTCCGGCGCGTGGACCTCTGCGACACCTCCGAGAAGTCGCTGATGTCGTGGATCGACCGCAAGAAGATCACGATCCTGCCGAACACCGCCGGCTGCTACACGGCGGAGGAGGCCCGGCGCACGGCGGTCCTGGCCCGCGAGGCGCTCGGGACGCCGCTCGTGAAGCTCGAGGTCATCGGCGACGAGAAGACGCTGTACCCGGACCTGGAGGGCCTGCTGCAGTGCACCCGGGAGCTCGCGAAGGACGGCTTCGTCGTGCTCCCCTACACCTCCGACGACCTCGTGACGGCGCTGAAGCTGGAGCAGGCGGGCGCGGCCGCGGTGATGCCGCTCGGCGGCCCCATCGGCAGCGGCCGCGGGATCCTCAACCCGTTCCACCTCGAGCTGATCCTGTCGCGCGTGAAGGTGCCGGTCCTGGTCGACGCCGGGGTCGGGACGGCCAGCGACGTCGCGGTCGCGATGGAGCTCGGCGCGGACGGCGTGCTCTTGAACACGGCGGTGGCCGGCGCCAAGGACCCGCCGGCGATGGCGCGGGCGATGCGCCTGGCGTGCGAGGCGGGGCGGCTCGCCCGGCTCGCGGGCCGCATCCCGAGGAAGGACTACGCGACGGCCTCGAGCCCCGTCGAGGGGAGGATCTCCGGATGAGCATCAAGGGCGTCGTGCTGGCGGGCGGGCTGGGCACGCGGCTGTCGCCGCTGACCAAGGTGACCAACAAGCACCTGCTGCCGGTCTACCGCAAGCCGATGGTGTACTACCCGATCGAGAAGCTGGTCGCCGCGGGCATCCGCGAGGTCATGCTCGTGACGGGCGGCCCCTTCGCGGGACACTTCCTCAAGCTCCTCGGCAACGGCCGCCAGTTCGGCCTCCGCGACCTGCACTACACCTACCAGGAGGGCGAGGGCGGGATCGCCGAGGCGCTCGGCCTCTGCGAGCAGTTCGTCGAGGGCGACCGGGTCTGCGTCGTGCTCGGCGACAACATCTTCAGCGGCGACATCGGGCCCGGCCTGCGCCGCTACCTCAAGCAGCCCTCCGGCGCGAAGATCTTCCTCAAGGAGGTCCACGACCCCCAGCGCTTCGGCTGCCCCGAGCTCAAGGGCGAACGCGTCGTGCGCATCGAGGAGAAGCCGAAGCGGCCCAAGTCCTCGTACGCGGTGACCGGCGTGTACATGTACGACCGCGACGTGTTCAAGGTGATCAAGACGCTGAAGCCCTCGGGCCGCGGCGAGCTGGAGATCACCGACGTGAACAACCACTACATCCGCAAGGGCACGCTGACCTGGGAGGAGCTCGAGGGCTTCTGGACGGACGCGGGGACCTTCGACTCGCTGGTGCGCGCCAACCATTTGGTGCACCAGACTCCGCCGATGCATTGAGATCACGCTCGACGCGGGTGGCGGATCCGGCTTTCGGGCTTTCGGGCTTTCCGGCTTACGGCCTACGGCTTACGGCTACTCCGGCGGCTTCAAGTACTTCGTCAGCGTGATCTGGTTGCCCTGCTGGTTGTACTCCAGCCGCTCGCAGCAGCGGAGCATCAGCATGATGCCGAGGCCGCCCATCCGCCCCTGCATGTGGCGCTCGCGGGCCGCGCTGATGGCGTCCTTCGACGAGCCCGACTTCACGTACTGCTCGTGGTTGAAGCCCGAGCCCTGGTCCCGCACGACGAGCGTGATCTTCTCGGCGTCGAGCAGGTACTGGATCTCGATCTTCTTGTCCTTCTTGTACTTGTTGCCGTGCTGGGCCGAGTTCACGACCGCCTCGCGGAAGGCCGCGGCGATCGCCACCTGGCCCTCCTCCGTGACGCCGCTCTGCTCGACGAGCTTGTTGACGAACTCGATCACCCGCTCGATGCACTGCTCGTCCGTCGGGATGTGGATGCCGACCTGCTGGAGGAAGATCAGCTCCTCCTCGGCCGAGCGCAGGATCTCGCTGTCCGCGCGGTCCATCACCTCGCGGAACTCGAACGGCTGCCAGAGGTTCTCGTCGCCCACGACGGTCACGTCGCGGATGACCTGGAAAGCCTGCTCGGTCGGGTAGAGGACGATGAGCGGCGTGTTCGTCGTCTCGCGCCGCGACTTCAGCGTGTGGCAGAACTTCTGGTGGTCCGCCAGCGCCGCGTCCACGATCGAGAGGTACGCCTTCCCCGACTCGATGCGCTTGATCGCCGTCGGCAGGTCGGAGATCGTCTCCGTCTCCCAGCCCGCGTGGCGGAAGTAGTACTCGAGCGTCTTCCAGAACCAGTCGTTCTCCTGAACGACCATGAGGATCGTCGAGGTCTTCACCTCGCCGATCTTCTTGCGCAGGTCGTCGGAGGGCGTGAAGACCAGCCGGCACTCCTGCCCGTTGACCGTGACGGGCTTCGCGGGCGTGAAGCCGACCGCGGTCGACGCGGGCCGGATGAGCCGGTGCCCCAGCGCCTGCCGCTCGATCTGCGGCTTCTCGTGCTTGATCTCGACGACGCCGAGCTCGTCCACGACCACGCGCTTGCCGGCGAGGACCTCGGCCCGCATCGCGTCGACGAGCGCCGAGATCATGTCGTCGACCTTCTGGGGGCTGCCCTCGCCCAGCTTCTGGGAGAGCTCGCCGGCCAGGTTCGCGCGGTAGGTGCCCGGGAGCGGCTTGCCGTCCTTGCCCGCGAGCGTGAGGGTCCCGAGGCCGGGGAGCGCGACATCCTTGCCCGCGAGGATCGCGGACTTCACCGCGTTGACGAAGGCGTCGATGAGCCGGCCGCTGCGCTCGTCGCTCTGGTTGAGCTTCGAGCTGACCGCGCCGTTCAACTCCTGGACCTTGACCTCGGCCATTTTCCCCGCCTACTTGTGGTGAGCCGCCCCGAGCTCGCGCGCCTTCTTGACCAGCTCGTCCTCGGTGATCACGCCCTTCTGGATCAGCAGCGGGATCAGCGCGTCGTGTAGCTGGTGCCGGTCCGGCTTCGGCGCCTCCGGCGGCGCCGCGGGCTTCGCCGGCGCGCTGTCCCGGTCGAAGAGCTCCGCCATCGCCTTGTGGATCGCCGAGCGCGGCGCGAGCTGGATCTCCACCTTCGCGTCCTGCGCCATCTGGACCTCCTCGATCGCCTCGAAGTCGTAGGGATCGGAGGTCGCGATGGTCAGCACGCCGTTGTGGTAGTGGATCGGGAGGATGTGGTGCCGGTCGATCAGCTTGCGCGGCACGCGCTTGACGAGGTTCTCCGGGATGACCATCTCCTCCAGGTTCACGACCTTCAGCCCCTGCTGCTTGGCGATGAACTGGATGAGGGTCCCATCCTCGATGAACCCCAGCTTGACGATGATGGCGCCGAGCTTCCCGCCCACGGTCTTCTGGAAGTCGATGGCCATCTTGAGCTGTTCCTGGGTGAGGAGGCGGGCCTCGACCAGGAGGCGGCCAAGACGGGTCTTTTCTTCCATGGCGCGCTCGGTATTTCTTGGTGGCGAGTCTAATCCCGCCCCGGAGCGGGTGTCAAGGAATTGGCCCGGACTCAGCGCTCCACGGCCCCCAGCGCGGCCTTGAGGGCCCCCCGGACGGCCTGGACGGCCGATTCCACCTCGGCGCCCGTCAACGTGCGGTCCGGGGCCAGGAAACGCAGCCTCAGGGCCACGCTCTTGCGCCCCGCCCCCAGCTTGGCGTCCTCGTAGAGGCTCAGGAACTCCACGGCCGCCAGGAGCGGCCCCCCGGACTTGCGGGCGACCTCCCGGATCTCCCCCCAGGTCCTCCCGGCCTCGAAAACCAGCGCGAGGTCCCGCTCCACCGCCGGCAGCACCGAGTGCGGCCGCGACTTCCGGACCGGGCGGGCCCGCCGGGCCAGCTCCAGGTAGTCCAGCTCCACGACCGCCGACTTCCCGTGCCGCGCGATCGCCCCGAGTTCCGCGTCGCCGGAACGGACCTTCGGCCCGTCGAACGACGCGGGCACCTGCAGCCGCTCCGCGACGCGCAGCACCAGGTCCCGGGCGTCCGCCGGCCCGGTCGGCACGGCGATCCCGAGCACCGGCCACTCGTCGAAGGGCGCGCGGTCGGCCGCCAGGTCGGCGTCGCGCGTCGCCTTCCTGCCGGCGTAGACCTTGGAGATCTCGAAGATCGGGTGCAGCGGCTCGTTGCTGCCCTCGTTCGTGCGCAGCACCGCGAGCAGGCCGTCGGCCAGCGACGAGCGCATCGAGCCGACGGAGTTCCCGTCCGGGTTCCGCAGCACGATGGCCCCGTCCTTCGCCTCCTCGATCGCCGACGTGAGCACCTCGTAGCAGCCCGAGCCCGAGAGCGTCCGGCGGATCTCGTCGCGCACCCACGCGTTCGGCGCGGGCTCCGCGACGCGCACCGTCATCCCGAGGTCGGTCGGGATCTTGTCGTAGCCCTCGATCCGCGCCACCTCCTCGACGAGGTCGATCTCCTCCTTGAGGTCGCGCCGCGACGTCGGGGCCGAGACCGCGAGCACCGGGCCGGTCGACTGCAGGCGGCAGCCCAGGCCCTCGAGGATCTGCTGCAGGCGCGCGACCGGGACGTCGAAGCCCAGGACCTGCCTGACCCGCGCCGCGCGGAGCTGGATCGTCGCCGGAGCCGGCAGCGCCGCCCCCTGGAACGCCGCGTCGGGAACGGCCGCGCCGCCCGCCAGCTCCACGAGGAGCTGGGCCGCGCGCACCGAGGCGTCGCGCAGCAGGTGCGGATCCGTGCCCCGCTCGAAGCGGTAGCTCGACTCGCTCTTGAGGCCGAGCCGCTTCGACGTGCGCCGGACCGACACGAGGTCGAAGAGCGCGGCCTCGATCAGCACTTCCTTCGTCGCGCCCGTGATCTCCGTCTCGAGCCCGCCCATCACGCCCGCGATCGCGACCGGCCGCTCCGCGTCCGCGATGACGCCGTCCCCGGCCGCCAGCGCGTACTCCTTCCCGTCGATCGCCTTCAGCTTCTCGCCGGCCTTCGCGCGGCGCACGACGATCCTCCGGCCGCGCAGCTTCGAGAGGTCGAAGGCGTGCAGCGGCTGGCCCGTCTCGAGCATCACGTAGTTCGTGATGTCGGCGGGCAGGTTCACCGTCCGGATCCCGGCCTGCTGGAGCCGCTTCTGCATCCACGCGGGCGAGGGCCCGGCGGAGACGTTCGTGGCGATCCGCGCCCAGTAGCCGCTGCAGAACGACGGGTCGGCGATCTCGAGCCCGACCGCCTGGGCGCTGCCCTTCTCCGCCACCGCCGGGGCCCAGTCCTTGAGCGGCCGGCCCAGCACGAGCGCGAGCTCGCGGGCCACGCCGCGGATCGAGAGCAGGTCCGCGCGGTTCGAGGTGATCTCGAGGTCGAGCACGGCGTCGTCGCCGGCGCCCTCGATCCCCTCGATGCCGACGCCCGCCGCGACGAGGGCGCGCGCGACCGCCGCCGCGTCCTCGCGCAGCTCGACGTGCTCCTTCAGCCAGCCCAGGGGCGCTTTCACTAGAACTGCTCCAGGAAGCGGAAGTGGTTCTCGAGGAAGTAGCGGATGTCCGTCACGCCGTGCCGGAGCATGCAGATGCGCTCGACGCCCATGCCGAAGGCGTAGCCCGTGAAGCGCTCGGCGTCGTAGCCCGCCATCCGCAGCACGCGCGGGTGGATCATCCCCGAGCCGAGGATCTCCATCCAGCCGCTCTGCTTGCACGCGGGGCAGCCCTTCGCGCCGCAGAGGAAGCACGAGATGTCCACCTCGGCGCTGGGCTCCGTGAACGGGAAGTAGCTGGGGCGGAAGCGGACCTTCGTGCCCGCGCCGAACATGCTCTCGGCGAAGAGCAGGAGCAGGCCCTTGAGCTGAGCGAACGTGACGCCCTCGCCGACGACGAAGCCGTCGACCTGGTGGAAGGCCGGCAGGTGGCTGGCGTCCGCCTTGTCGGGGCGGAAGACGCGGCCCGGCGAGATCGCGCGGATCGCGGTGTTGGGGGCCTTGCGCAGCGTGCGGACCTGGAGCGGCGTCGTGTGCGAGCGCAGGAGCCAGGGCGCCTCGAGGTAGAACGTGTCGAAGGCATCCCGCGACGGGTGCTCCATCTGGATGTTGAGCGCCTCGAAGTTGTTCTTCTCGTGCTCGATCTCGGGGCCGTCGACGACGTCGAAGCCGAGGCGGCGGAAGACGCCGACGATCTCGTCGAAGGTCTGCTGGATCGGGTGGAGGCGGCCGAGGGGCGGGAGCTTGCCGGGGAGCGTGGGGTCGACCGCGGGCCCGGCGTCGGCCCCCGCGGGCTTCGCGGCGGCGAGCTGCTCCTCGAGCCAGGACTTCAGCTCGTTGAGGGACTTGCCGCCCTCGCCCTTCTGGTCGGGCGGGAGCTTGCCGAGGAGGCCGAAGAGGCCGCGGACGACGGAATCCTTCCCGGCCAGGTAGCGGTTCTTGACCTGGTCGCGCTGCTCGCGCGAGGAGGCGGCGGCCAGGTCGGCGCGGAAGCGCTGCTTGGCGTCCTCGATCGCCTGGCGGAGGTCCATGGTGGCGCCCGGTCCGGCCGTCCGCCGGGGCGGGTCGCCGACGGCGGGCGGCGCCCCGGTCCTACGCGAGCGCCTTCTTCGCGGTCTCCGCGAGGTCCGCGAACGCCTGGGGCTCGCTGAGCGCGAGCTCGGCGAGCGCCTTGCGGTTGAGCTCGACCTTCGCCTTCTTCAGGCCGTTGATGAAGCGGCTGTAGGAGATGTCGTGCTGCTCGAGGGCCGCGTTGATGCGGATGATCCAGAGGCCGCGGTAGTCGCGCTTCTTCTGGCGGCGGCCGAAGAAGGCGTAGCGGCCCGCGCGGGCCACGGCCTCCTTGGCGGAGCGGTGGAGCTTGCGGCGGCCCGCGTTGTAGCCCTTCGCCCGCTTGAGGATCTTCTTGACCTTCTTGTGGCGCGCGGCGCCGTGTGCGGCTCTCGGCATCGATCGATCCTTTCTGTGCGGCCGGTGACCGGCCCGTTGGTCCTAGACGCCCGACTGGCCCTGCAGGAGCATCTGGATGTCCTTCACGTCCGGACCCATGAGGAGGCGCCAGCGGCGGGCCTGCCGGCGGCGCTTCGAGTTCTTCGAGCTCATCAGGTGGCGGTGCCCCGGGGAGCGGAAGAGGATCTTCCCCGTGGCGGTCTTCTTGAAGCGCTTCTTCGCCGCCTTGTTCGTCTTGATCTTGTACTTCTTGAGCTTCGCGCTTCCCTTACGCTTTCCCATCGGTCGTTCCTTTCTGGGCCTCGGGGGCCGCTGCCGGGGCCGCCTCCGCGCCCGCCGCGGGCGTCGCCGGCCCCCCGGGCGCCGCCGGGGGGGCGGGCTTCGGGGCCTTCGGCTTCGGCTTCGCGGCGGCCACGGGCTTCGACGGCATCAGGGTCATGTGCATCCGCGGTCCCATCTGCGAGATCGTGTGCTCCACCTTCGCGACGTCTTCCAGCTCCTTGGCGATCCGGGCCATCATCTCCCGGCCGATCTCCTTGTGCGCCTGCTCGCGCCCCCGGAAGAAGACCGTGAAGAGCACCTTGTCCCCCTCCTCGAGGAACCCCCGCGCGTGCTTCAGCTTCGTCAGCAGGTCGTGGTCCCCGGTCAGGGGGCGGAGGCGGACCTCCTTGAGCTCCTGCGCGTGCTGCTTCGCGGCCTTGTGCTTCTTCTTCTTTTCCTCGTACTTGAACTTGCCGTAGTCGAGGATCTTGCAGACGGGGGGCCGCGCGTCCGGCGCGACCTCGACGAGGTCCAGGCCCCGCTCCCGCGCGATGGCGCGGGCGGCCTCGGTGTCCATCTCGCCGAGCATGTTGCCCTTGTCGTCCACGACCCGCACTCGCGGGATCCGGATCCACTCGTTGATCCGGTGCTCGAACTGACGTTCCGGTTTACCGGGGAAGCGCGGTCGGAAGACCAATATCCCTCCTCAGTTTCTCGAGGAACTCCGGGACCCCGGACGTTCCGAGGTCCCCCGCCTTGCGTTCGCGGACGGCCACCTGCCCGGAGGCGGATTCCCGGGCGCCACACACCAGCATGTAGGGCACCTTCTGGAGCGAGGCCCCGCGGATTTTATAGGAGACCCTCTGGTTGCTCAAGTCGATTTCCGCCCGGACCCCCGCCGCGAGCAGTTTCGCGTGCACGTCCCGGGCGTAGGCGTTCTCCGACTCCCCCACCGGGATGACCGTGACCTGCACCGGCGCCAGCCACGGCGGGAACTCCCCCGCGTAGTGCTCCACGAGGATCCCGAGGAAGCGCTCGAGGCTGCCCAGCACCGCCCGGTGGATCATCACCGGCACGTGCCGCTTCCCGTCCGCGCCCTCGTATTCCGCCCCGAAGCGCCGCGGCAGCTGGAAATCCAGCTGGCAGGTCGGCAGCTGCCACGCGCGGCCCAGGGCGTCCCGGATCTCGAAGTCGATCTTCGGCCCGTAGAACGCCCCGTCCCCCGGGTTCAGCACGTACGGGATCTTCAGGTCCTCGAGGGACTTCGCCAGCGCCGCCTCGGCCCGGTCCCAGAGCTCCGGCTCCCCGAGGAACTTCGGCGGCCGGGTCGCGAGCTTCACGTGGTACGTCATCCCGAAGACGTCCACGTAGACGAACTTCACGAAGTCGAGGACGCCCTTGATCTCCGCCTCCATCTGCTCCTCGGTGCAGAAGATGTGGGCGTCGTCCTGGGAGAACTTCCGCACCCGGGTCATGCCGCTCAGCACGCCCTTGAGCTCGTTGCGGTGCAGGGCGCAGAAGTCCGCGATCCGCATCGGCAGCTCGCGGTAGCTCCGCCGCGCGTGCTGGAACATCAGCACGTGGCTCGGGCAGTTCATGGGCTTGAGGGCGTAGTCCTCCTCGTCGATCTTCAGCGTGAACATGTTCTCGCGGTAGTGGTCCCAGTGCCCCGAGGTCTGCCACAGCCGGCTGTTGTAGAGCTGCGGGGTCACCACCTCGTCGTAGCCGCGCTTCCGGTACTCCTCCCGGACGAACTGCTGCAGGAGGTTGTAGACGATCGCGCCCTTGGGCAGGAGGAACGGCGCCCCGGGGCTGTACTCGTGGAACATGAACAGCCCGAGCTCCTGGCCGAGCTTCCGGTGGTCGCGCTTCTTCGACTCCTCGATCCGGCGGACGTACTCGTCGAGCGCCTTCTGGCTCGCCCACGCGGTCCCGTAGAGCCGGGTCAGCATGCGGTTGGCCTGGTCGCCCTTCCAGTACGCGCCGGTCACCTTGGTCAGCTTGATCGCCTTCACGCGCGCGGTCGAGGGCACGTGCGGCCCCTCGCAGAGGTCGGTGAAGTCGCCGTCGGTGTAGGTCGAGGCGGTCGCGTCCTTGATGTTCTCCCGGAGCGTCTCGACCTTGTAGGGCTGGCCGAGCTCCTGCATCCGCTGCACGACCTCCGCGTGCGGCCGGTCCGCGCGCTCGAAGCGGAAGTCCGAGGCGATGATCTTGCGGCACTCCTCCTCGATCTTCGGCAGGTCCTCGTCCGAGAACTTCACGCCCTCGGGGAACTCCATGTCGTAGTAGAACCCGTCCTCGATGGCGGGCCCGTACCCGAACTTCACGCCCTCGCCGTAGATCCGCCGCACGGCCCCGGCCATGATGTGCGCCGCCGAATGGCGGATCACCTCGAGGCCCTCGGGGGTGTCCTCCTTGATCAGGACGACGCGGCACTCCGCGGGCAGGGGCCGGCCGAGGTCCCGCACCTCGTCGTTCACCTTCGCGGCGATGACGACCTTGGCGAGGCCCTTCGAGATCGACTCCGCCACCTGCAGGGCGGTGGTCCCGTCCGGGTACTCGCGGACCGACCCGTCGGGAAGCGTGACTTTCGTGGCCATGGGGGGGCCCATGGTATCGGGACCCCCGAGGGGAATCAATACGGGAGGGTCCGCCGCAGGACCAGGCGGAGCAGGTCCGTCCCCATGCGCAGGCCGTCCCGGCCGACCCGGACCGTCGATCCCTCGTCGTGCCGCCAGGTCACGGGCGCCTCGATCACCCGGTGCCCCATCCGACGGGCCAGCCAGAGCGACTCCACGTCGAACGCGAAGCGCTCCAGGCGCACCCGGCGGAAGACCGCGCGGGCCACGTCTCCCCGCCAGATCTTGAAGCCGCACTGGGTGTCCAGGATGCCGGGGAGCACGCCCACGCGCGCGACGGCATTGAAGAAGCGGCCCAGGACCTCCCGCCGCCACGACTCCCGGGCCTCGAGCTTCGCCCCGGCCAGCGCCCTCGACCCCACGACGACGGCGGCCCGCTGCAGCAGCGGCTCCAGGCGGTCGAATTCGGACAGCGGCGTCGCCAGGTCCACGTCGCTCACGAGCACGACGCGGCCCCGGCTCCGGAGCACCCCTTCCCGGACCGCGGCGCCCTTCCCCCGGTTCCGCGGCAGCGCGTGCACGAGGATCCTGGGGTCGCCCGCCGCCCGCCGCTCCGCCAGCGCCCGCGTGCCGTCGGGGCTTCCGTCGTCGACGACGACGATCTCCCCGTCGCGGCCCCGGAGGAACTCCGTCGCCGCGTCGAGGCAGCCCGGGAGCCTCCGCTCCTCGCGGTAGGCCGGGAAGACGACGGAGAGCCCCGTCATGGGGGCGCAGTATACCGCCAAGGCGCTTCGGATTTCTTGGCGCGGATCCTCCCGGCGGTGTACGTTGTCCTCTGCATGGGCGAACCCCGGGTCCTCAAGGGCGTCTACAAGGACGGCCCGGCCGTCGCCTCGATCGTCATCGACGCCGAGAACCGCGCGAAGATCCTGGTGAAGGGGATCGAGCCCCGCATGCCCCGCGACCCCGGCTTCCTCGACCTGCTCAAGAAGGTCGTCGAGGGCTGCAAGCCGCACCTCGCGGGCACGACCGACGTGGAGCTCTGCGTCGTCCTCGTGCAGTCGCCCAACCTCGCCGAGCACGCGACGGCCACGCCCGCGGAAATCCAGGCCCTCGGCCTCGCGCGCCTCACCGCGATGGACGGCGACGGCGGCATCCTCGTCCGCGCGACCGATTCCGATCCCTCGCCGACCGCCCTCTCGTACCACAGCCTGAAGGCGGGCAGCTCCGAGCAGCCCGGCCTGGTCGAGGTCGCCCCGACGATGCCCCGCCTCTCGTTCAAGACGCTCCAGGGGCCCCAGCAGCAGATCTACGCGGCGCTCGTGCAGCTCGCGGGCCGCGCGCTGCTCAAGGCCGTGCCGCTCGACGACGGCGGCCTCAAGCTCGCCCTGGGCCTGCGCGACCTGCCCCCGTCCCGCGCCCGCAGCCTCGTGCTCCCGCTCGGCGACTACGCCACGGAGATCGCCGGCGGAGCCAAGCTCGAGGACGTGGCCAAGAAGGTCGCGTCGAAGATCGGGCTGTAGCTAGCGGTCGAGCTCGCGCCGCGCGTTCCGGAGGTACTCCCCCGCCCGATCCGCGTACGCCTCCGACTCGGCCGCCTTCTCCAGGTCCTCGACGGCCAGGCGGAACTGCTCGCGGGCCCGCGCCGCGTCGTCCTTCCGGAGCCGCACGCCGTAGTTCCAGTGCACGCAGCCCCGGAGGAGCCGGAGCTCCGGGTCCGGCTGCTGCGCGATCGCCCGCCCGTAATCCTCGATGGCCGACGCGTAGTGCGGTCCCGGATCCTCGCCCCGGGCCGCCGCCCGGTCCCCGCGGTTGTAGCGGATCCCGGCGAGATGCCTCCACGCGGCCGGGTCCTTCGACGACGCCAGCCTGGCTTCCGCCGCCGCGTAGTCCGGCTCCGGGTCCTCGCCGACCCGGATGCGGTGATCCCCCCGCGCCGCCAGGATCGCGCCCTCGAGGACCGGATCCCGCGCGATCTTCAGCGCCCGCTCGAAGAGGTCGCCGACGGGCTGCCCCTCCCGCGAGAGCGCCGTGGCCCAGCTGCAGCGGGTCTCCGCGAGTTGCCGCTGGATCCCGGCCTCGTCGGGCAGCGACTTCGCCGCCTCGGCCAGGTCCGCCTCCGCCCCCATCCACCCGGCGGCATCGCCCGCCCGGCTCCGGAGCGAGGCGCGCAGCACCCGCGCGTCCGGCGCTCCCGGGTCCGCGTCGACCGCCCTCGTGGCCTCGGCCTCGGCCTCCGCGGGACGCCCGTCGGCCGACAGGGCCTCCGCCAGCGCGAGCCGCAATTCCCGCGCCGAGGGATCCGCCTCGAGCCCCTCCAGGGCCAGCTCGATCGCCTCCGCGTGCTCGCCCTTCGCCCGCGCCGCGGCGACGCGGAGCTCCAGGTCGATCCCCGATCTCGAGAGCGGCGCCAGGTCCTCCCCCGGCGCCCGCCCCCGGGCCAGGGCGCAGGCGACCCGGGCCGCCGCGAGTTCCGCCGCGGGCCTCCGCTCCCGGCCCGGCGCGCGGGCCAGCGCGGCCTCCTCCACGGCGAGGAACTCGGGGCTCGCCGTCCCGCGGATCCGGCGCTCGCGCTCGAAGAGCCGCCAGCCCGCGAGGATCCGCTCCACCCGGAACTCCGCCTCGAGCCCCGCCGGGACCGTCGCCGCGCCGAGCAGCGCCCGGGCCTCGGCGTCCTCGCCCCGGACCCGGTGGAAGCGCGCGAGCTCCAGGTCGCGCGCGGGCCCCTCGGGCTGCCCGGCCGCCACCTTCCTCGCCTCGTCGGCGAGCCGACGGTACTCCTCGACCCGCCCGGCCTTGCGCGCCGCGACCGACCGATCCGCGAGGATCGCGAGCTCCGCGCCCAGGTCCGGCTGCGAGGGCACGAGCCGGACCGCCAGGAGGACCAGCACGACGAACCCGGCGCCGACCATCCATCCCGGGACGAACGAGCGCGGCGCCTCGAGGTAGCGCTCCAGGTCCTCCGCGAACGCCGCGGCCGACGGGTGCCGGCTCGCCGGATCGGCCTCCGTCGCCCGCTGGATGATCGCGCGCAGCCGCTTCGGCACGGGGTCGGCGACCACGGCCCCCAGCGTCGCCCCCAGGCCGTGGACGTCCACGGCGGGCCGCTCCGCGTCGGGGCCGCCGCTCCGCTGCTCGGGCGCCATGAACCCCGGCGTCCCGGAGATGCCGGCCGCCGGCCGCCCCCCCCAGCCCGCGATCCCGAAGTCGAGGATCCTGGGCTCGTCGCGCTCGTCGATGACCACGTTCGCCGGCTTGAGGTCCCGGTGCACGATGCCCGCCGCGTGCGCGGCCTCCACGGCGAGCGCCGTCTTCCGGAGGATCGCCGCCGCGCGACGGGCCTCGAGCTTCGCCCCCGAGAGCGGGCGCCCCTCCGCGAGCTGCATCGCGAACCAGGGCCGCTCGGGCGAGTCCGAGACCCGGTGGACGGGGACGATGTTGGGATGCGACAGCCGCGCCGCGGCGAGCGCCTCCTTGAGGAAGCGCGCGGAGTCCACGCCCGGCCCCGGCCGCTTGACCGCGACCCAGCGCGAGAGGCCGAGGTCCCAGGCCTTCCAGACCTCGCCGCCTCCCCCGCGGCCGAGCTCCTCGACGAGCACGAAGCCGTCCAGCCGCCGGGCCGGATCGGCCGCCGCCGCCGCGACGTCCGGCGGAGGGGGCGCGACCCGGGAGCGGCGGACCCGCTCCACGTCCTCGCGCCGCGACTCCTCGAGCAGGGCCGCCGCGGCCTCGCGCGTCATCCAGCCCCTCGCGACGAGCAGATCCGCGGCCGCCGCGCCGTTGGGCGCCTCGAGCTCGTCCCGGCGCCCGGCGTCGATCGCCCCGGAACGCCGGGCCGCGTCGAAGACGCGCTCCGCCTCCTCGCGGCCGACCAGCCGCTGGAGTCGCTCCGTCCGGCCCCGGGATTCCATCCGCCGGAATATATCGCCCGGCTCCCCCCGGACGGGGCCGGATTCCGTATCGGGGCCGAGGGATCCATGAAACTCACCCGCCTGCTCGCCGCCTGCGTGCTCGCCGCCCTGTCCGCCTCGGCCGGCTCCTCCCAGGAGTCGCCGCCCCCGCCGACGCTCGAGGTCCTCTGGAGCCCCGAGGTCGACGCGGACGCGTTCCATTTCGAGCCGGGGGGATCCAAGCTCGCGCTGGGCTCCTCGAAGGGCGTGCGCGTCGTCGACCTCCCCTTCGGCGGCCCCGAGAAGTTCATCCCCTGGGACGAGCCCGTGTCGGAGGTCGCCTGGGATCCGTCGATGAAGCTCCTCGTCGTCCGCACGACCTCGAACCGGACGGAGCTCCTCGACTGGCCCTCGGGCCGGACCCTGCGCTACCACGCGGAGCCGCCCGCCGGCGCCGCGCGCGGCCCCCAGCCCCCCGGCCGCGGGCCCGCGGTCTTCACGGCCTCCGGGGCCTGGGTCGCCCTCGCGAACGCGGGCAAGGGCTTCCGCATCTGGACCCTCGACTCGGTCGGCGCGGCCAACGTCTCGCGCCAGGCCGAGGTCCCCGAGCAGAACGTTGAGGGCTGGGGCCAGGCGCTCATGAACCACGTCACCGCCCTGCGCTTCGGCGGCGGCTGGGTCTTCGCGGGCCAGGAGGACGGCTACCTCTCGGTCTACGACTACAAGAAGCTCGACCCCGTCGTCAGCGACTCGCAGCGCAAGCGCGGCCTCGAGTACCGGCCGACCCGGACCCTCGAGAGCGCGCAGGCCTTCCGCCCGCACGCCGGCGACATCACCTCGATCGGCGCGACGCGTGACGGCGGCCATCTCTTCACGGCCGGGACCGACGGGCACGTGCGGATGTGGAGCGTCACCGAGCGCGTCACGACGCCCCCGTGGGCCCAGCCCGTCCGGCCGAAGGACCCGCCGCGGCACGCGGAGGTCCCGGGCCGCTTCCTCGCGTACCAGCCCCTCGCCTCCGTGCTCGCCGTCTCCGAGCCCGCGGGCGTGCGCATCTACCGCGTCACGCTCGGCGCGACGCCGGGCCTCAAGGCGACCCACTTCCTCCCCGCCGACCCGAAGATCGGCCGGCCCGCGAGGCTCGCGTTCGACACCGCGGGGCGGCACCTGGCCGTCCTCTACTGCAAGTGCGTGGACTGCGACCGCGCCACGAGCCCGATGCGCGACCGCGCCCGCCGTCCCTACGAGCACGGCGGCCGAATCGTGGTCTACGACGCCCGCCCCCTGAAGGGCAAGTAGGCCATGAAGCTCGCCGCGCTCCTGCTGCTCGGCTCGCTCGCGCTGGCGCCGGACCTCGACGTCGGCTCGCCCCCCGGCTCGCCGATGGACTGGGCCCGCCAGTGGCGCCGTCCCGTCCCCACGGGCCACGCGCGCGGCATCGCGTCGGTCGCCGCCAGGCGGACCGGCGGCCCCGGCTCCACGGTCGTCGAGGAGCGCGCGCGCCCCGTCGACCCGGGGATCACGATCTCCGACGTCTCGGGCTACTTCGTCGGCACGAGCCGCGACCTGCCGGGCCACCTCTCGGTGCGGATGCCCGCCGCGGGCGGCCGCGACGTGGCGACGGCCTCCGACCTGGAGGCGGCGTGGATCTATCCTCCCCCCGTGCCGCCCGAGCTCGCCTGGATCGCGATGACCGCGAACCTCCGCGAGATCCTCCACCCGGAATCGCAGTCCTGGCTCGAGAACGCGGCCTACGGCCTCGACCTGGGCGATCCCGTGCTCGCGGGCGAGTTCGGCGGCGTGGGCTCCCAGCGCTCCGAGAAGTACCTGCGGAAGTCCGTCGCGGCCCTCCCCGGGGCCCGCCCGCTGGTGCCGACGTCGAAGGACCCGCACGCGGCGATGCTCCACCGCCTCGCGACGATCGAGCTCAGCTCGGGCCACCCGCACGCGCTCGACCCGAACTACGCGCGGCGCCTCTCGGCCCTCGGGCCCGAGTCCTTCGACTCGCTGGCCGCCTGCGCCCGGAGCTCGCACTCCTTCCTCGCCCGCAACGCGACCTTCCAGCTCGGCTCCTGCCCCCACCCCGACGCGACCCGGGTGCTCGCCGACCTGCTCCGGAGCACGAAGGACCCGGTGATCTGGATGCGGGCGCTCATGGGCCTGGCCGCGAGGCGGGAGCGCTCCGTCGTCCCCGACCTCGTGAAGGTCCTCGCGACGAACGACGGCCCCCGCCAGGCCGCGGCCACCTACGCGCTCGGGATGATCGGCGACCCGGCCGGCGCGGAGCCCGTCCTCGCCCTGATGAAGAAGTCGCTCGCCGGCGACGTCGACTACCTCTGGTCGGCGATCCCCGCGCTGGGCCGGATGAAGGCGGGCCGGGCGGCCCTCGAGGAGCTGCGGGTCCGCCTCGCCACGCCGCTCCCCGGCGAGGAGGCGGGCCGGGCGCCGGGGGCCGATCCGCGCACCGGCCTCGGGAACCTCGACGCCCCGGGGACGCGGCGCCGCACCCTGCAGGCGCTCTGCTCCATCGCGATCGCCATGGCGGGCGACGACGCCGCGCGCCGCCGCTTCGAGACCATGTTCGAGGACGGCGGCTGGTCGGAGTTCCCCCCCGCCGTGCAGCTCCTCCTGCCCGAGGCGCTCGGGACCTCGGAGTCGGGGGCCGAGCTCCTCGCCGAGATGGCGGTGACCTCGCCCAAGACCTCCACCTCGGTGCGCCTGAAGTCGCTCGAGGTCCTCGCGCGGAACGAGCGGCTCCCCGCGGCCCCGGTGCTGGAGCTCCTCGCGAACGAGGCCGAGGACGGGGCGCTCCGGGCGGGGGCGCTGCGGCTCCTGGGCCGGGCCCGGCCCGTCGAGGGCGGCCCGGCGGCGCGGTCGCTGCTCGAGAAGATCGCGAAGGGCGGCAAGATCCCGGCCGCGCTGGCGACGGCGGCCGTCGAGGTCGCCGGACGCGAGCACCCCGAGCTGCTGCGCGCGGTGCTGGCCCGGGCCGTCGAGGACAAGGCCGTCGCGCGCCGCGAGGTCGTCGGCGGCCCCCAGGCCTTCCCGCCGGAAGTCCGGGCCCACGCGCCGCTCGTCGAGACGGTCCTCCTCGAGATGGGCCGCGCGGCGAGCCCCGACCTCCTCCCCGACCTGAAGCGCTTCCTCGCCGAGTGGAAGGACCCGCGGGGCCGGGCGGAGGCCGCGGCGGCCATCGCGGCCTGCCCGGGCCACGAGGCCGGGCGGACCCTGCTGGGGCTGCTCGAGGACGCCGACGGGTGGGTGCGCTACGTCGCGTACCTCGGCCTGCGCCGCCGGACGGGGACGGACGCGTTCGCCGACTGGATCTTCGGATCGGCGTCGGCGCGCGCGGAGGCCGTCGCGACCTGGACGGCCCGCCTCGACGCGGCGGGCACGCGCTGAATTCTCCCCCCTCGCGCGGGGAATCTCGTACCGAGTCACGGAGCGGAAACCCTGGAGGCCCGATGAGAAAGATCGCGGCGGTGCTGGCGCTGGCGTTCCTGGCGACCCCGGCGCTCGGACAGGACGAGGGACATTCGCGGAACCGCAAGGACCCCGGCCAGGCCTACCGCCCCTGGAAGAACTACAACAAGCCCGGCACGGTGCAGTGGGTCGAGGGCCTCGACGAGGCCGCGGCGAAGGCGGCGAAGGAGGGCAAGCTGCTCCTCGTCGTCAACCTCGTCGGCGAGATGAAGTTCGAGGGCTGCTGAGCGGCGGGCGATGTCATGAGAACCGTGACGTTCTCGAACGCCGACGTGGCCAAGGTCGTCAACGAGGCCTTCGTCTGCGTGTCCATCAACCGCCGGCCCGGCTTCCTGAACACGGACCCCACCACCGAGCGCGGGATCCGCGACGACACGTACGAGGCCTTCGCGACCAAGAACTTCGCGACCTTCCTCGCCACGCCCGACCGCAAGGTGCTCTCGTACCTCTCGGGCTACTTCTCGCCCGCGTGGTTCCTGCAGGAGGTGTCGTTCGCGACCTCGCTCGCCACGGCGACCTGCGGGGCCGGCAAGGCCTGGCGCGAGGACAAGCTGCCCGACTACGTCCGCCTGCAGGGCGAGCGGAGGAAGGCGCTCAACGAGGTCATCCGGAAGCTCGAGGAGGAGGAGAAGACGCTGCGCAGCGGCCCCGGGGGCCCCGGCACCCGCAACCAGGAGTCGCGCAAGCGCGGGCTGCTCGAGGGGCTGCGGCACCTGGTCGCCGTGCACGCCGACCTCGCCGAGCGCTCGGCGGAGGTGCAGGCCCCTGTCCCGCTCGAGGACGTGTTCCGCAAGTACCTCTACGGGAACTCCTTCACGGAAGAATGACCCCGCAGGCCGGGGAGGGCGGGATATACTTCCCCCGATTCGCCCCCCTTCTCGTATCGGGGGCAGAGGACCCCGGATGAAACGACTCGGCGTCGCGATCCTGCTGGCCGCGTCCCTGCCCGCCGCCGGGCAGGACGCGCCGAAGACGGACTGGGCGGAGGCCTGGCGCTTCGACGGCAAGGCGGTCGTCGGCGTCAACTTCAGCCCCGACGGCCGGCAGCTCGCGATCTCGGGCCGGAACTACGCGGCGGTGCACTCCTTCCCCGACGGCGGCCTGGTGAAGTCGTTCCTGCAGTACGAGCTGGTCGACGAGGCCGTCTACAGCACCGACGGGAAGCTCCTGGTCACGAGGAGCTCGACGCAGGACTCGGTGGTCCACGAGACGAAGGACTACTCCAAGCTGAAGTTCGCGCTCGAGACGGCCGTCACGGGCCACGACGGGGCGCGGAACTCCCGCTGCCCCGCGGCCTTCTCGCCGGACGGCCGCTGGCTGGTGCTCTCCAGCGGCGGCAAGGGCGTCCGCTTCTGGAAGCTCGACGGCCTCGAGGAGCCGCGCCCGTTCGTGTTCGAGGCGGGCTGGGCGGACCTCCCGCTCCAGTCCAGCGCGGAGAACCTCCTGCTGCCCCACGTGAACTGCTTCGCCTTCCGGATGAACGAGGTCTGGCTCGGCTTCGACGGCGGGTACGTGTACCCCTTCCCCGTCGGGCTCCCCGAGGACGAGTGGAGGTTGTTCCAGTACCGGCGGAGCAGGGGGCCGGAGCCGGTTTCGAAGGACCAGGCCACGGCGCGGACGCGCGCGGTCGTCGTCACCAAGACCCTGGCCCAGAAGGGCTGCTTCAAGCCGCACGAGAAGTCGGTCAGCTCGATGGAGATGCTCGGCGACGAAACGCTCGTCACCGCGGGCTGGGAGGGCAAGGTCAAGTTCTGGAAGGTCGCCCAGGAGCTCCGGGACTTCCCCCCGCCGATCTCCGCCGGCCGGAAGGCCAAGGCGAAGCAGGAACCGATCGACGTCATCGACGGCTACGCGGTGGAGGCCTCGAGGGACCAGTCGGAGCTGGCGATCGCGGAAGCCTGGGCCGTGAGGATCATCGACGCGCGCACCAAGCTGAAGCTGGCGAGGATCGAGGCGTCGCCGTCGCTGGGCCGGCCGGCGCGGATGCGCTTCAGCCCGGGGGGCGCCTACCTCGCGGTGACCTACTGCTGCTGCTCGGACTGCATCGACGACAACGTCATCCGCCTGACGACCTCGCCGCCGCGCCGCGTCCACCACCACGGCGGGACGCTGGTCGTCTACAAGCGGCCCTAGCCCAGCAGGTCGTCCACCTCTCCGGCGAGATCCTCCTCGGACTCCACCCCCTCGGCCACCACGTCGAGCACCGCCGCGCGGTACTCGGCCCGCGCGAGCTTGAGGAGGTCCTTGAGCGCGTCGCGCGAGACGCCGAGGGAGGCCGCGAGCTCCGGGTAGCTGATCCCCTCCGCGGGCGGATCGAGGTCGTAGCGCTGGAAGGCCTCGTAGGCCCGGCCCTTGCCCGCCGCGCGCAGCCGGCGCTCGAGGAGCTCGAGGGCCTTGCCGAGCACGGTGGCCCGCCAGGTCGCGTCGAAGGCCTGCTCGGGGCTCAGGGAGTCGTCGAGCGGGAGGTCCCCCGCCGCCGCGCCCTCGGGCAGGGAGAGCAGCGCGGCCCCGCCGCCGCGCTTCAGGGCCCCGGCGGCCTTCGCGTCGTCGCGGAGGAAGTTCAGCACGGCCGCCTTGAGGAAGCCCCGGAAGCCGCCCCGGGAGCGGTCGTACTTGTCGAGCAGGCCGCCCTCGAGGACGACGCGCACGAAGAAGTCCTGCGTGAGGTCCTTGGACTCCTCGTTGGGCTTGCGCCAGGCCTGGCGGACGAGGCAGTAGACCGGCTTCCAGTAGAGCTCGAGGAAGGGCTGCAGGGCGCGGGCCCGCTCCTCCGGCGCCGCGGCCCGGGCTCCGCGGAGCAGCGTCCACGAGGTGGCCGGGAACTGCCGGCCCTCCCCGCCGATGCCGGTGACCGGATCGCGGGAGGTCACGCCTTCGGGGCCTCCGGCTGGACGACGCGGACGTGGAGCTCCTTGAGCTGCGCGTCCTGGACGGTGCCCGGCGCCCCGGTCATCAGGTCGACGGTGCGCTGGGTCTTCGGGAACGTCATCGCGTCGCGGATGTTGTCGAGGCCGAGCGCGAGCATCACCATGCGGTCGATGCCCAGCGCGATGCCGCCGTGCGGGGGCGCGCCGAACTCGAAGGCCTGGAGCAGGAAGCCGAAGCGGTCGCGCAGGTACTCCTCGGAGAGCCCGAGCAGCCGGAAGATGCGGTGCTGGAGGTCGGGCCGGTGGATCCGGATCGACCCGCCGCCGAGCTCCAGGCCGTTGAGCACGAGGTCGTAGGCCTTCGCCTTGACCTTGAGCGGCTCCGTCTCGAGGTCGTCGAGGTAGGCGTCCTGCGGGCAGGTAAACGGGTGGTGCCGGGCGACGATGCCGGCGTCGGACTTCTCGAACATCGGGAAGTCGACGACCCAGCAGAAGCGGAAGTCGTCCGCCTTGGCGAGCTGGAGCTTGTCCCGGAGGTGGTTGCGGAGCGCGCCGAGCACGCCCGCGGCCGTGTCCTCCGCGTCGGCGACGAGGAAGACCATGTCGCCGGCCTTCGCGCCGGAGGCCTGGAGGATGGCGGCGAGCTCGGGCTCCTTGAGGAACTTCACGACGCCGCCCGCGAGCTTCCCGCCCTCCTCGACCTTGAGCTGCACGAGGCCCTTCGCGCCGAGGCCCTTGGCGAAGGTCTCGAGCTCGTCCGTCTCCTTGCGGGTGAACTTCGCGCAGCCGGGGCCCGTCAGGCCGCGGACGACGCCGGACTTCGCGGCCTCGGAGAAGACCTTGAAGCCGGAGCCCGCGACGCCGGAGGTGACGTCCCAGATCTTCAGGCCGAAGCGGAGGTCGGGCTTGTCCACGCCGTAGAGGCGCATGGCGTCGTCGTAGGTGATCCGCTCGAACGCGGCCGGCGTCGTCACGCCGAGGACCTGCTTCCAGACATGGCCGACGGCCGTCTCGATGACCTTCATGACGTCGTCGGGCTCGACGAAGGACATCTCGAGGTCGAGCTGGGTGAACTCGAGCTGCCGGTCGGCGCGGAGGTCCTCGTCGCGGAAGCAGCGGGCGATCTGGAAGTACCGGTCGAAGCCGG
>CAYXGZ010000031.1:0-41864 GCA_964464755.1 uncultured Planctomycetales bacterium | reverse complement strand
CTCCAGTCCGGCAGCACGCGGGCGACGCGGTCTCGCAGCAGCGAGGACTGGCCGGCGAAGTTCTGGCTCTCGTAGGCGGCGGCCTCCTCGGCCTTGGGATCGGGCGCGGGGGGCGGGGCGACGACGCGCCGCTCGGTGACGAGCTTGCGCGTGGTGCGGGTGTCCATCTTGAGGATCGCGTCGAGCGCCACGGCGAGTTCCTTGGCGGTCGCGTAGCGCTCGGAGCGGTCCTTCTCGAGGGCGCGGAGGCAGACGCGCTCGAGGGCGGCCATCAGGCTGCGGTGGCCGGGGCCGCGGGAGAGGCCGGTGGAGCGCTCGCGCTCGGCGGCGGCCTCGACGGGCGGGACGACGGGGGCGGCGACGGCCTTGCGGAGGACCTCGACCAGCTCACCGGTGTGGGGCGGGCGGCCGGCGATGAGCTCGTAGATCATGGCGCCGACGCCGTAGACGTCGGTGCGGGCCTCGATCTCCTCGGGGCGCCCGGCGGCCTGCTCGGGGGCCATGTAGGAGGGGGTGCCGCGGACGGTGCCGGCGGGGTCGTTCTCGAGGGCGCCGAAGTCCTTGGCGAGGCCGAAGTCGAGGACGTAGCCGTGGCCCTCGCGGTCGACGAAGATGTTGGAGGGCTTGAGGTCGCAGTGGACGACGGGTGCGGGGCGGGTGTGGGCGTAGTGGAGGGCGCGGGCGACGTCGCGGAAGACGCTGATGAACTTGCGGGGCTCCTCGTAGAGCGGGGAGAGCTTGCCCTCGGCCTGGGACTTCTTGAAGTGCTCCTGGAGGGTGGCGCCCTCGAGGTACTCCATGCTGATGTAGAACTCGCGGCCGATGCGGCCGACGTCGTAGATCGTGACGATGTGGGGGTGGCGGAGGCGGACGGCGCTGCGGGCCTCCTTGATGAGGCTGATGACGCGGGTCTCGTGCCAGTGGCGGGAGAGCTCGGCGTCGGCGGGGGCGCCCTTGATGCGCTTGAGGGCGACGTACTGGTTGAGGTAGTGGTCCCAGGCGCGGTGGACGACGCCGACGGCGCCGCGGCCGACCTCGTTGATGAGCGTGTACTTGCCGAACTTGCGGGTGGCGTCCTTGCCGGCCTCCTCGACCTCGCGGGGCAGCGGCTCGCGCGAGACGAAGATGATGGAGTCCTCGGTGACGCGGACGTCGTCGAGGCGGGGGGCCTCGACGAGGGTGCCCTCGCAGCGGACGCACTTGACCTCGCGGACGTCGGGGCGGCGCTGGACGTTGACCTTGATGCGGCAGGTCGGGCAGTGGAGGATGACCTTCTCCTGGCGGGAGAGGGCCTGGACGACCTGGTCCTGGGTGAGGTGGCCGCGGGAGATGAGGAGCTCGCCGAGGCGGGGGACGATCTCGCCGCCGGCGCGGGCGGCCTCGCGCTGGACCTCGAGGCATTCGGCCACGGCGGCCTCGGCGACGATCCCGGACTTGATGAGGATCTGGCCGAAGTCGATGGGCTCGGGCGAGAAGTCGGTCGACACGTGCCTTCGAACCTCCGCGTCGGATTAAGCTCTGGATTCTACAAATGTGAATGCGGGAATCCAGAAAAGATTGAATTGCATGGCCCCCCCATATGCGCGGATGCATGCATAACCCATATGCAATGGTTTCCCCATGGCGGGCGCCCGCTCTTGACTCGCCGCGGCCAAAGCCTAAACTCCATGCTCCTCGGCGGGCGTTTAGCTCAGCTGGTTAGAGCGCATGGATCACACCCATGAGGTCGGGGGTTCGAATCCCTCAACGCCCACCATCCGATCCGCTCCGACGAACCCGCGACCCGGCCGGAAGTCGAAGGGCTTCCGACCCGCCGCTCGTACGTGAAGCAGCCCTGACCGGAGGAACCCACATGCCCATGTTCGGATCGGGATCGGGATCGGGGTGGAGCGCCGAGGACGCGCAGCGCCTCGCCCGCGTCGAGGCCAAGCTCGACCGCCTGCTCGCCGGCCTGCACCTCGAGCCCCCGCCGGCCCCCGCCCCCGCGGCCGACCCGCTGGATCCGGTCCGCGCGCTCGCCCGGGATCCCGCGCGCACCATCGAGGCCATCAAGCTCTACCGCGAGATCACCGGCGCCGGCCTCAAGGAGGCCAAGGACGCCGTCGACCAGATGACCCGACGGCCTTAAGTGCGCCGGCTTCCACTCGCTGCCAGTTGCTAGTTGCTAATTGCTCCTTGCTCCCTGCTCAAGGCCCGAGGCTCAACGCCTCCTCCACCCCCTCCACCGCCACCGTCACCACGTCGTGGTGCTCCTCCACCTTCCCCGTCACCACGTACGGCCCCGCCCCCTGCACCACCGCCGCGATCCGCCGGTAGCTCGACGGCCACACCGTCGCCTCGAACACCCCGTCCTCGTCCTCGAACGTCAGGAACTCCATCCGCCCCCCGCCCTGCGTCTCCGTCACCCGCAGCGCGTCCAGCACCCCCGCCACCCGCACCCGCTCCCCCACCCGATTCACCAGCTCCGAAGACCGCGCCAGCCCCCGCCGGTCCAGCCCCGCCGCCAGCACCGGCAACGGATGCGACCCCGGGCACATCCCCAGCAGCTCCAGCTCCCACACCCGCTTCCGCCGCTCCTCCACCTCCGGGATCCGCGGGATCTCCACCCGCCGCGCGTCCCGCCCCGAGCGCAGCAGGCGCGACGTCGCCGCCAGCTCCAGCAGCAGCTCCGAGCGCGGGCGGCCCAGGACGTCCAGCGCCCCGCACTTCGCCAGCGCCTCCCGCTCCGGCGCGTCCGTCTCCGCCCGGCGCAGGAACTCCTGCAGCGACGCGAACGGCCGCTCCGCCCGGATCGACGCGACCGCCCGCGCCGACAGCCCCGCCACCTGCCCCAGCCCGATCCGCAGCGCGCCCCCCTCCGCCGTGAACTCCGCCTCCGACGCGTTCACGCACGGCCCCCGCGTCTCCACCCCGCCCCGCCGCGCCTCCTCGACGTACACCCGCCGCTCGTACATCCCCTGGTTGTTGTTCAGCGCCGCCGTCCAGAACGCCACCGGCCGGTGCGCCTTCAGCCACGCCGCCGTCACCGCCAGCCGCGCGTAGCTCGCCGCGTGGCTCATGCAGAACGTGTAGCCCGTGAACTTCGCCATCTGCCGCCACGCCGCCCGCGCCGACTCCAGCGGCGTCCCCGCCGCCGCGCAGCGCGCCCCGAACTCCCGCCCGACCGCCCGCCGCTCCTCCTCCGTCGCCGCCTTCTGGATCCGCCGCCGCACCCGGTCCGCCTCCGCCAGCGGGCAGCCCGTCAGCGCCGCCACCACCAGCATCAGGTCGTCCTCGTACAGCAGCACCCCGTGCGCCGCCCCCAGCACCCCCTCCAGCCGCGGGTCCACGCTCCACGCCTCCAGCCCCCGCCGCCGCCGCACGAACGCGTCCTTCATCCCGTCCCCCGCCGCCCCCGGACGCACCAGCGCCAGCGCCTGCATCACGTCCGCCACCCCCCGCGCCCGCGTCATCCGCAGCAGGTGCCGCATCGCCGGGCTCTCCAGCTGGTTCACCCCGATCGTCCGCCCCTCCGACAGCAGCGCCGCCACCGCGGGATCGTCGTCCGGCAGCGACTCCACGTCGATCCGCTCCCCCTCCGCCGCCACGAGATCCACCGCCGCCCGGATCGTCGACACCGCCCGGTTCCCCAGCAGGTCGATCTTCACCAGCCCCGCCGCCTCCACCCCGTCCTTGTCGAACTGCGAGATCACCACCCCCTTCTCCGCCCGCTGCAGCGGCGTGATCCGGTCCAGCGGCCCCGGCGACACCACGATCCCCCCCGGGTGCACCGAGAGGTGCTGCGGCGCCCCCAGGATCCGCCGCGCGTCCGCGAGGATCTCCCCCAGCCGCCCCGGCTCCACCGGCGAGCGCGGCGAGCGGAAGCGCGCGTCCAGCGAGTCCGCCGCGTCCGGCGGCAGCACCCGCCGCACCGCCCGGATCTGCCCGTCCGAGAGCCCGTGCGCCTTCGCCGCCTCGCGGAACGCCCCCCGCTCCTGCACCGTGATGACCGTCGAGACCATCGCGACCCGGTCCCGCCCGAAGCGCTCGAACGCGTAGTCGATCAGCCCGTCGCGCGTCCGCCAGCAGAAGTCGAGGTCCAGGTCCGGCCAGTCCGCCCGCCCCTCGTGCAGGAAGCGCTCGAACTGCAGCCCGTAGCGCAGCGGGCAGACGTTCGTCAGCCCCAGCACGTACGCCACCAGGCTCGACGCCCCCGAGCCCCGCCCCGCCACCGGCGCGCCCTGCGCCCGCGCCTCCCCCACGATGTCGTGCACGACGAGGAAATACTCCGCGAAGCCCAGCCTCCCGATCACCCCGAGCTCCCGCGCCAGCCGCGCCTCCGCCGCCGCGGTCGGCGTCCCGTAGCGCCGCCGCATCCCCGCCTCGCAGCGCGAGCGCAGGAGCCCCGCCGCCGACTCCCCGGGCGGCAGGTCGTACGACGGGAAGACCGTCGGCGCCGGCAGGAAGCTCCACGCGCAGTCCGCCGCGATGCGCTCCGCGTTGGCGAGCGCCCCCGGGCAGTCCGCGAAGAGCGGGCGGAGGTCCCGGAGGTGGTGCCCGGGATCGCAGGTCGGCCCCAGCCCCTCCAGCGTCGCGTTCGCGCGGATCGCCGAGAGCACCCGGTGCGCCCGGTGCCCCTCCGGCCGGGCGAAGTGCGCGTCGCTCGAGGCCACGAGCGGCAGCCCCGACAGCAGCGCGTCCCGCTCCGCCGTCGCCGAGCGGGCCGGCCGCACCAGCTCCAGCCAGAGGCGGTCGACGACGCCCCGCAGCGCCCGCGCCCTCGCGGGGTCCTCGACGAGGACGTGCAGGTCCTCCTGGTGGCGGCCCAGCTCGAGGTCGCGCCCCAGGTGGTGCCGCGAGAGCAGCGCGCAGAGGTTCGACCAGCCGTTGCGGTTGCGCGCGAGCAGCACCATCCCGTCCACCGCGGCCCCGAGGATCGGGGCCAGCCCCGCCGCCTTCGCCGCCGTCCAGAACTCCACGGCGCCGCAGGCGTTCGCGTCGTCGGCCAGGCCGAGCGCGGGCAGGCCGAGCTCGACGGCGCGGTCGACGAGCTCCGCGACGGGCGAGGACCCGCGGAGGAAGGAGTAGTGGCTGCGGACGTGCAGCGGGATCATTTCGTCAGGCTCGGCGTGCGCAGCACGAAGCCGTTCTCGTCGAGGCGCAGCGTGCCGAGCAGGCCGATCGAGGGCCCCGCGAGCACGGCCGAGTGGCCGAACTTGTCGCGGATCGCGTCGATGGCCGCGTGGAGCCGCCGGAGGCGGTCGCGGTCCCGGGGCTCGAAGAAGTCGCCCTGGCCGCCCGCGGGCTCGAAGCGCGAGAGGGCGACGCCCAGGTGCGTCACGCCGACGCGGCGGGTGAAGATCCGCGCGAGCAGCTCCCAGGCGGCGGGCAGCAGCTCCTCGTCGAGGGCCGTGGGGCGCTCGAGGGTCCGGCCCGCCTCCTCGCCCCCGCCGTCCTCGTAGCGCAGGCGCACGGCGACGCGGCGCGCCTCGAGCTCCAGCGAGCGCACGGTGCGCAGCGCGCGCTCGGCGAGGTACTGGAGGTAGGCCCGCACCTCGGCGGGGTCGCCCGTCGGGCGGTGCAGGCTCGTGTCGCGCGAGAGCGAGGTCGGCAGCTCGCGGGCGCCGACGGGCCGCGAGTCCCGGCCCCGGCAGCGCTCGTAGAGGTGCGCGCCGTTCTTCCCGAGCATCGCCTCGAGCGTGGCCAGCGGGAGCACGCGCAGGTCGCGCACGGTGCGGAGGTTCATGTCGCGCAGCGTCGCGGCGGTCGCGGGCCCCACGCCGACGAGATCCTCGATCGGGAGCCCCACGACGAAGTCCGCCTCGGCGCCCGGGGGGACGACGGCGAGGCCGTCGGGCTTGGCGGACTTCGAGGCGAGGCGGGCGATCATCCGGTTGGTGCCGATCCCGACGGTGACGCGGAGACCGACCTCGGCGAGGATCTCGCGGCGCAGGCGGGCGCCGACCTCGGCGGGCGGGCCGAGGAGCCGCTCGGTGCCGGTGAGGTCGCCGTAGGCGTCGTCGAGGTGGAGTTCCAGCGAGGGGAGCCAGCGGCGGCAGACCTCCCAGGTCGCCTCGGCGAAGCAGCCGTAGGTGTGGCGGTTCCCCTCGAGGACGACGGCGCCGGGGCAGAGGCGGCGCGCCTGGCGCAGGGGCATTCCCGCGCGGCAGCCGGAGCGGCGGGCCTCGTACGAGCAGGAGGCGATGACGCCGGTGCCGACGAGGACGGGCCGGCCGCGCAGGGCCGGGTTCATGAGCTGCTCGACGGAGGCGAAGAAGGCGTCGATGTCGAGGTGGAGGATCGCCGGGGGCATCAGGACGCGGCGACCGCGACGAGGCGCCAGACCGGGTCGCCCTCGCGGTACGACAGCTCCATGACGCCGCCCTGCTCGACGCCGACGGAGAACCCGTGGCGCACCGGCCGCGCGGCGCGGTCGACCCAGCGGGCGTGGACCGCCGAGACGCGGAACTCCCGCGGGCCCCAGCGGAAGGCCGTCGGCGAGATCGCGCCCTTCTCGAAGCGCGCCTCGACCCAGGCGAGCGGCTCGTCGACGAGGGTGCGGTTCACGGCCCCACCCGGCGCACGAGGCCGACGACGCGGCCGAGGACCCGCACCTCGCCCTCGCCCTCGCGCAGGATCCGCGGCGGGTGGGCCGGGTTGGCCGCGACGAGGACGACCGCGCCCGCCTCGCGGTGGAAGCGCTTGAGCGTCACCGCGCCGTCGACCAGCACCGCGGCGAGGCCCCCGTTCTCCACCTCGGGCGCCGGGCGGACGACGGCGAGGTCGCCGTCGACGATCCCCGCGCCGACCATGCTGTCGCCGACGACGCGGACGGCGAAGACGTCGGGCGAGCCCCCGCGGAGCGTGCCGAGGTCGAGCATCCCCTCGACGTTCTCGACGGCCTCGATGGGGCGGCCCGCGGCGATGCGGCCGAGGATGGGGATGCCGGCGGCCGGCGCGTCCACGAGCTGGATCCCCCGCGCCGTGGGGCGGAGGCGGAGCCGGCCCTTGCGCTCGAGGGCGACGAGGTGGTCGCGCACCGCCTGGGTGGAGGCGATGCCCAGCGCGCGGCCGAGCTCGCGGTACGTGGGCGCCATGCCCGTGCGGCGGAGGTGGGAGGCGACGGCGTCGAGGCAGCGCTGCTGCCGGGGGGTGAGGGGCTGCATGCCGGAAGCATACTGAACGATCGTTCAGTATGCAAGGCGGCCCGCGGATCACCCGATCGGGCGCAGCCTCTCGACGTGCTCCCCGCGAATCCGGACCCTGTCCCCGCCCTGCAGCCGCAGCTCGACCCCCTCGAGGACGTCCACGTCCTCCACCCGCCCCTGCAGCGTCCGCCCCGCCGTCTCCACCGTCACGTCCCGACCCAGGATCCCCGAGCGCTCGCGCCAGGCCGCCGCGATCTCCGCGGGCCCGGCCTGCATCGACCGCGCCCAGCGGTCCAGGCCCTCGAGCAGCGCCCGCGCCGCGACCGTGCGCGACACCTCGCGGCCCAGCTCCGCCGACAGCGACGTCGCCGTCTCGCGAAGCTCCGGGGGGAACTCGTCCCGCGCCACGTTCACGTTCAGGCCGATCCCCGCGAGGAAGAGCTCCGGCCGCCCCGACACGAAGCGCGACTCGACGAGCACGCCCGCGAGCTTGCGCCCGCCGGCGTAAACGTCGTTGGGGAACTTGATCGAGGTCTCCAGCCCCGCGGCCCGCGCCGCGTCGCCCGCCGCCAGCGCCGCGGCCGCCGTCACCAGCGGCGTCCACTCCGCCCTCAGCGGCGTCCGGAGGATCACCGACACGAGCAGGCAGCGACCCGCCGGCGCCGTCCAGGTCCGCCCGTGCCGGCCCCGCCCCCCCGTCTGCTCCTCCGCGAACACGGCCGTCCCGTGCTCCGCCCCCTCCTCCGCCAGCTTCCGCGCCACGTCGTGCGTGGAGACGCAGGACTCCAGGCAGAGGATGCGCCGGCCGGGCAGGATCTCGGCCGGGTTCATCGCCGGGGGAGGTGCAGCTCGAGCGAGAGGTCCACGGCGGGCGCCGAGTGCGTGAGCGCGCCGACGCTGATCCAGTCCACGCCGGTGCGCGCCACGGCCGCGACCGTCTTCAGCGTGATCCCGCCCGAGGCCTCGACGAGGATCGACGGGTTGATCGCGCGCATCCGCGGCACGAGCCGCGCCATCGCCGCCACCGGCAGGTTGTCGAGCATCACGACGTCGACGTCGAAGGTCGAGAAGAGCAGCGCCTGCTCCGGGGTCTGCGCCTCGATCTCGATGCGGAAGCCCGGCCCCCGCCGGCGGCGCAGGGCCGCGACGGCCGCCCGCAGCGCCTCGTCGTCGCCCGCCGCCTCGACGTGGTTGTCCTTGATCAGCGCCGCGTCCCAGAGCCCCATCCGGTGGTTGGTCCCGCCGCCCGCGAGCACCGCGCGCTTCTCCAGCTCCCGCAGCCCGGGGGTGGTCTTCCGCGTGTCGAGGATCCGCGCCCGCGTCCCGCGCACCGCGTCGACGTAGCGCCGCGTCAGCGTGGCGACGCCCGAGAGCCGCTGCAGGAAGTTGAGCGCCGTGCGCTCGCCGGCCAGGATCGACCGGGCCCGCCCGGAGATCTCGGCGACCACGTCGCCCTTCCGGACCCGGGCCCCGTCGCGGGCCTTCGGGACGAAGCGCGCGCCGCCGACCTGGCGGAAGACCTCGGCGGCGACGTCGAGCCCGGCGACGACCGCGGGCTGCTTCGCGAGGAAGAGGCCGACGGCCCGGCGGGAGGGGGGGACCGTGGCCGCGGAGGTCACGTCGCCGCGGCCGAGGTCCTCGCGCAGGGCGAGGGCCACCGCGCGGCGCCGGCTCATGCGGCCTTGCCGTCGAGCAGCGCCTTCATCGTCTTGCCGATGTCGGCGGGGCTCGTCACGCACGCGACGCCCGCGTCGCGCAGCGCCTTGTACTTCTCCGCGGCGGTGCCCTTCCCGCCCTGGATGATCGCGCCCGCGTGGCCCATCCGCTTGCCCGGGGGCGCGGTCTGGCCGCCGACGAAGGCGACGACCGGCTTCTTCACGTTCGCCTTGATGTAGGCCGCGGCCTCCTCCTCCATCGTGCCGCCGATCTCGCCGGCCATCACGACGGCGCGGGTGCCGGGGTCCTCGTTGAAGAGCCGCAGCACGTCGACGAAGTCCGTGCCCTGCACGGGGTCGCCGCCGATGCCCACGCAGCTCGACTGCCCCAGGCCGAGCCCGGAGAGCTGCCACACGATCTCGTACGTCAGCGTCCCGCTGCGCGAGACGACGCCGATGTCGCCCTTCTTGTGGATGTAGCCGGGCATGATCCCGAGCTTCGTCTCCCCGGGCGTGATCAGCCCCGGGCAGTTCGGCCCGATCATCCGCGTCTTCGTGTCCTTGAGGAAGGCCTTGAGGCGGCACTCGTCCATGATCGAGATGCCCTCGGTGATGCAGACGACCAGCGGGATCCCCGCGGCGGCCGCCTCCATCACGCTGTCCGCGGCCGCGGCCCCGGGCACGAAGCACACCGCGGCGTTCGCCCCGGCCTGCTTCACGGCCTCGAAGCACGAGTTGTAGACCGGGACCTTGCCCTCGAAGACCTGGCCGCCCTTGCCGGGCGTCACGCCCGCCACGACCTTCGTCCCGTACTCCAGCATCTGCTTCGCGTGGAAGCCGCCCGTGGAGCCCGTGATGCCCTGGACGACGACCCGCGTATCGTTGCCGACGAGGATGCTCATGGTTATCCCTTCAGCCCGGCGGCCGCGATGACCTTCTTCGCCGCGTCGCCCATGTCGGAGGCGGACTCGATGCGCAGCCCGGACTTCCCGAGGATCGCGCGCCCGGCCTCGACGTTCGTCCCCTCCAGCCGCACGACCAGGGGGACCTTCATCTGGACTTCCTTCACGGCGTCCACGATCCCCTGCGCGAGCACGTCACACTTGAGGATGCCGCCGAAGATGTTCACGAGGATCGCCTTCACGCTCGGGTTCGCCAGCAGCATCGTGAAGGCCTTCTTCACCTGGTCCTTCGTCGCCCCGCCGCCCACGTCGAGGAAGTTCGCCGGCTGGCCGCCCGCGAGCTTGATGATGTCCATCGTGGACATCGCGAGGCCCGCGCCGTTGACCAGGCAGCCGATGTTCCCCTCCATCGACACGTAGTTGAGGCCCGCCTCGGCCGCCTCGAGCTCGGTCGGGTCCTCCTCGTGCTTGTCGCGCATCGCGGCCAGCTCGGGCTGCTTCTTCAGCTCGATCGCCCGGTCGTCCACGCCCATCTTGCCGTCGAGCGCGACGATGCCGCCCGCCTTCGTCACGACGAGCGGGTTGATCTCCAGCAGGCTGCAGTCCCGCTCGACGAACATCCTCGAGACGGCGATCGCGACCTTCACGAACGCGGCGACGCTGTCGCCGGAGAGGTCCAGGCCGTACGCGAGCGCCCGTGCCTGCCAGGGCAGCAGGCCCGCGTTCACGTCGATCGCCTGCTTCAGGATCGCGTCGGGGTTCCGGTGCGCGACCTCCTCGATCTCGACGCCGCCCTCCTTGCTCGCCATGAGGACGGGCTTGCCGAGCTTGCGGTCGAGGACGCAGCCCAGGTAGAGCTCGCGCGCGATGTCGCAGCCCGCCTCGACGTAGAGGCGGCGCACGATGCGGCCCTGCGGGCCGGTCTGGATGGTGACGAGCGGCTTGCCGAGCAGCTTGGCGGCGAACTCCTTCGCCTCGGCCGCGCTGCGGACGACCTTGACGCCGCCGGCCTTGCCCCGGCCGCCCGCGTGGATCTGGGCCTTCACCGCGGCGACGGGACCGCCCAGCGCGGTGAACGCCTCGGCGGCCTGGTCGGGGGTCTCGATCACCCGGCCCGCGAGGACCGGGATGCCGTGCTTACTGAGGACCTGCTTGGTCTGGAACTCGTGGAGGTTCATGGGGGCCCTTCGTGTCGGGTGGGACCACCTCGCCCCCCTTGCCGCGCCGCACGGGCTGGATCCCGCCGCGCATGCTGGGCTCGGTGATCTTCTCTTCCATGATCTTGCCCTGGGTGAACTTGACCATCATCCGCTTCGGGATGTAGACCTCCTGCGAGGTCGCCTTCGGGTTGCGGGCGATCCGGGGCGCCCGCTCCACCACCTCGAAAACCCCGAAGTTCCGGAGCTCGATGCGGTCCCCGCGCAGCAGGGACTCGATGATCATGTCCAGCGTCCCCTGGACGATCCGCCGTGTCGCCGCGATCTCCATCTCGTACTTCTCGGCGAGCGTGCGGACGATGTCGTTCTTGGTCAGGGTCTTGGGGCTGTTTTCAGGCACGGACGGAACTCCGTCAAATGTGGGCACAGTGAAGCACGGCGTCCAACCCCCGTCAAGCAATACACTTACGCGCGGGGGCTCCCGGCGATGACGTCCCGCATGGAGTAGTTCCCGGGCTTCCGGCCGGCCAGCCAGGCCGCCGCCCGGAGCGCCCCCCGGGCGAAGAGGTCCCGCGACCCCGCCCGGTGCGACACCGTGATCACCTCGTCGTCCGAGGCGAAGATCACGGAATGGTCCCCCACCACCCCCCCGCCCCGCAACGCGTGCATCCCGATCTCCCGCGCGGGCCGGGCCCCCACGTTCCCCCGCCGGCCGAAGTTGAAGTCGCCCGGGTACGACCGGCCCGACGCGCCCGCCACGGCCTCGCCCAGCGTGATCGCCGTCCCGCTCGGCGCGTCCTTCTTCAGCCGGTGGTGCATCTCCACGATCTCGACGTCGAAGGCCGGGCCCAGCATCCGCGCCAGGTCCGCGACGACCGCGCCCAGCGCGGCCACGCCCACGCTCGTGTTCGAGGCCAGCAGCACCGGGATCTTCTTCGCGGCCTTCGCGATCTCCGCCCGCTGCGCCTCCGCGAGGCCCGTCGTGCAGATCAAGTGCGCCGTCTTCCGCTTCGCGCACTCCTCGAGCCGGGCCATCGAGGCCTCGGGCGTCGAGAAGTCCACGAGCACGTCGCAGCCCGCCGGCAGCGCGGCCGAGAGCTTGAGGCCGATCGGGTCCCGCCCCAGCAGCGTCCCGTAGTCCTGCGCGGGAGGCGCCGACTCGAGCGCCGCGACGAGCTTCACCGAGGCGTCCTCGAGCGCGAGCCGGCCGACCGTGCGGCCCATGCGGCCCAGGGCCCCGTTCACCGCGATCCGGATCATCGGTCCAGCCTTTCCAGGATGCCGTCCGCGTCCACGTGCTTCGCCACGAGCTCCTCGGCCCGGCGGACCCGGTCCTGGTCGCTCGCCAGCAGCTTGTACCGCGTCGAGTGGATGAGGAACGCGAGGCTGTACGCGTCGATCTGCACGTGCACCGTCGGCATGCCCGTGCGCTTGACCGCCTCCAGCACCCGCGAGGACGGCGCCTCCATGCCCGCGAGCACGATGCTCACGAGCTCGAAGGAGCGCGGGCGGCGGCGCGCGACGGCGAACGCGGTCGCGAGCATGTCCTCCCGGTCCACGGGGCAGATCAGCGTGACCTTGCCCTTGAACTGGTCCACGGCGGCCCGCGGGCTCATCGCGCCGAACACGAAGCGCCCCGTCGGCCGGAGGAAGCGCTCCTCGCCGGCGATCGGCAGCCCGCGGAACTCCTCGACGAGGTTCCGGAGGTGCGGCTTCGAGAGCTCCGAGTCGTACGGGATCGTCCCCAGCATGGTCACGTTGAGGGTCTGGAGCACCCGCTTCATGAAGCTCTCCAGGCGCTCCGTCTCGTGCGGGTAGGTCTTGTTGATGACGACGCCCGCGACGCCGATGCCGGTCCGCTCGAGGTAGCTCTTGTTGAGGATGACCTCGTCGGTCGGCTGGCCCACGCCGCCGCTGGCCATGAGCACGACCTTGGCGCCCAGGATCCGCGCGAGGAAGGCGTTCGACAGGCCGAAGCCCGCGCCCGCCGCCGCGTTGCCCGTCGCCTCGACGAGGACGATGTCCCGGCCCGCCGCGATCTTCGCGTGGGCCTTGCGGATCCGCTCGAGCACGGACTCGTGGCCCTCGCGCGTCGCCCAATCGGTCGGGAAGCCCTGGAGCAGGACCGGGGCGATCTCGCCGGTCGTGCCCGGCACGCCCGCGGCCTCCTTCATGAGCACCGCGTCGGCGTCCTCGCGCGAGTCGACGCCCTCGAGGTTGCCCTGGCCGATCGGCTTGAAGTACCCGACCTTCAGCCCCTTGCGCGCGTAGGCCCGGGCCAGCCCGAGCGCGAGCAGGGTCTTGCCCTCGTTGTGGCGCGTGGCCACCAGCATCAGGGTCTTCATGCCGCCGGAAGTCTACCCGCCGGGCTCATGGCGGGGCAAAGGTATGATGCCGCCCATGACCGCGAGATTCCGCGCGCCGGGCTACGACCTGGCGGCCACCCTGGACTGCGGCCAGTTCTTCCGGGCCGCCCCCCTCGCGGACGGGTCCTGGAGGGTCGTCACCCATGGCCGGATCCTCCGGGCCTGGACCGAGGCCGACGACCTCGTCGTCGAGGGCTGGGACCCGGCCTCCGCGCGCCGCTTCTTCGGCGTCGACGCGGGCCCGCTGCCGCCGTCCGGAGACCCCGCGGTGGACTCGGCCCGCGAGATCAGCCCCGGCCTGCACCTGCTGCGCCAGGATCCCTGGGAATGTACCGCGGCGTTCATCGCGTCGCAGGTCTCCAACATCCCCCGGATCTCGCGGAACCTCGCCGACATCTCGGAGGCTTTCGGCCGGACGATCCGCCCCGGCGAACCGAGGGCCTTCCCCCGCCCGGCCGAATTGGGCACCGAGGCGGACCTGCGCGCGATCGGCCTGGGCTTCCGGGCCCGGTACCTCGCGGTCGCGGCGGCCCGGGGCGAGGAGTACTACGCCCGGCTCGACGGCCTCCCGCTCGACGACGTGCGCGCGGCTCTCCTGGCCCTGCCGGGCGTGGCCGAGAAGGTCGCGGACTGCATCGCGCTCTTCGGCTGCGGCTGCGGCGAAGCCTTCCCGATCGACACCTGGATCCGCCGCGCGGTCCACGCCCGGTTCCGCCGCGGCTCGGACGACGAGCTCAGGCGCTGGGCCCGGGGGAGGTTCGGCGAGCGCGCGGGGCTGGTGCAGCAGCACCTCTTCGTCTGGGCGCGGGCGAACCTGCGGACTACTGGGGCGGCCGCGGGCCCAGCTTGATCTTCAGCGCGCGCCGGACGCCCTTGGCGTCGACGACGCCCACCTCGACCTCGTCCCCCTCGTGCCAGAGGCCGATCTGCTGCACGGCCTCCTCGCGCGAAGCGACGCGCTCGCCGGCGATCGACTCGAGGACCTCGCCCGCGACGATCCCGGCCTTCTCGGCCGCGTGCCCCGCGATGACCTGGGTGACGCGGCACGCTCCCGCGTCCGTGTCGACCATCACGCCGAGGTAGCCCTTGGGCTTCAGGCGCGTCGTGCCGCCGGGAACCGCGCCCCAGACCTTCACCTGGTAGTCCTCGGCCACGCTCGCGAGCACGCGCCCGTTGCGGCTGACGGCGATCCGGATCAGCCCGCCCGTGTGGTGCTTGAGCCGGGCCGCCACCGCACGGCCCTTCCACATCCAGATCGAGCAGTCGGCCGAGGCCGTCAGCAGGTGCCGGCCGTCCGGCGTCCACGCGACGTCCGTCACCTCGTCCGCGTGACCGGCGTACCCGGAGTCCACGCCGCCCGTCGAGAGGTCGCCGACCGCCGCGAGCTTCCCGGGCATCGCGAAGGCGAGCTTCCGCCCGTCGGGGCTGAAGGCGACGCCGCCCGACGAGTCGCTGGCCCCGGCGAAGCGCGCGACCTCGGCGCCCCCGGCCGCGTCGTAGACCTTCACGACGCCGTCCGCGCGGGCCGCCGCGAGCCTCGAGCCGTCCGCGGAGACGGCAAGCCCGAGCACCCAGCCCTCGCCCGCGTCGAATTTCCGGACGAGCGCGCCCGTCGCCGCGTCGACCCGCACCAGGTGGCCCTCGTCGCCGCCGAGGTAAAGGGTGGCGCCGTCCGGCGCCCAGGCGAGCGCGGAGAGCTCCGTGCCGGCGGGCCAGGCGCCCACGGGCTTCAGGTCCTTCGCGTTCCAGGTCCGGACGTTGCCGTCGACGTGGGCCGCGGCGATCCGCGCCCCGTCCGGGCGGAACGCCGCCGCGACGACGTCGCCGGACTCCATGGGCGACCGCGCGACGACGCGCCAGGCCGGGGCCGCGTGGAGGACGAGCGATCCGTCGCCGCCGCCGATCACGAGGCGCCCGCCGTCGGCGGAGAGCGCCACGCAGGTGGGCGCGCCGACCTTGGGCGCGAGCGTGCGGACCAGGCCGACGCTCGAGGGGGTGAAGGGCGATCCGGAGGTGGGGAGGACGTCGGGGACGAGCAGCAGCAGGACGGCCGCGGCGCGGATCATTCGGGCGGCCGGGCCCCGAGGCGCGCCTTGACCTTCGCCTCCACCCCGTCGCGCTTGTAGACGACCTCGATCTCGTCGCCCTCGCGCAGGGAGGAGACCACGCCGCGCAGCGTCTCGAAGTCCGGCGTGTCCTTGCCGGCGATCTTCAGGACGACGTCGCCGTCCTTGATGCCCGCCTTCTCGGCGCCCCCGCCCGGGATGACCTCCTGGATGCGGACGCCGACCAGGCCCTCCTCCTCCTCGAGGCTGGCCTTGATGCCGAGGAACCCGGGCGCGCCGGGCCGCTCCGCCTTGGCGTCCGGCGCCTTGCCGGTGGCGCCCCAGACCCGGAGGGCCCCGTCCACCCCCGAGGTGACGAACCAGCGCCCGTCGGGCGAGCTCCGGACCATCAGCTGGACGCCGGGCCCGGCGCGGAAGGAGTACTTCTCCTTCCCGTCGAGCCGGTCCCAGAACCGCACGATCCCGGCCGCGTCGGCGTAGGCGAGCAGCGAGGTCCCCGGGACGAAGTCCGCCGCGCGGGCGTTGGAGGCGGTCCCGGCGGGCGAGGGCAGCTCGCGGCCCGACTCGAAGTCGTAGAGCCGGATCTTGCGGTCCGAGACGCCGACGAGCGCGAGCACCTTCGAGTCGGGCGACGACAGCGGCATGCAGTAGCGCTCCGCCCTCGCCTCGAGCGTCCAGCGGTCGGTCCGCGAGGCGACGTCGATGACCCTGAGCGACCCGTCCCAGCCCGCGCTGACCGCGGTCTTCCCGTCCGCGCTCCAGGCGACGGCGCCGCTGACCGGGTGGCCCGGGGCCTGGAGCTGGGCCAGCTCCTCGCCGTTGGCCAGCGAGTAGATGCGGATCGAGCGGTCGTTGAGGGCGAGGAGCACCTTCTGGCCGTCCGGCGAGACGGCGAAGCTCCCGTAGTTGACCATCGCGTTGGGGATCGAGACGAGCTCGACCCCGGACTTCGCGTCGAGGACGCGCAGCGAGCGCCGGTCGACGCCGAGGCCCACGACGCGGGAGCCGTCCGCGGAGAGCTGGGCGCCGTCGGTGGGCATGAAGGTCTTGGGGAAGGCGCGGACGACGGCGAGCGTGCGGGTGTCCCAGAGCTGGCCGCCGGAGTCGGAACCGACCGCGACGAGGGACTTCCCGTCGCGCGAGAACGCGACGGCCTGCACGTTGCCCTTGTGGCCCGCCAGCACCCGGCTGAGGCGGGGCGCGGCCGGGTGGAACTTCTCGGCCCGCGGGGCGACGTCGGGGACGCCCGCCGCGAGCACGGCCAGGAGCGCGGCGCGGAGGATCACTCGTCGTCCTCCTCGAGGCCGGGGTCCTTGGCCTTGGGCTCGGCGACCGGCCCGTTGCTGACGCCGGACTTCTCGCCGAAGACGTGGAGCCGGCCGTCGGAGCCGCAGACGACGAGGCGGCGGCCGTCGGCGGTGAAGCGGAGGCGCGAGTTGACGGCGCGCCCGTCGCCGAAGGTCGCGATCTCCTTGCCCGTCACGCAGTCCCAGGCGCGGACGAAGCCGTCGTTGCCCGTGCTGGCCAGCGTGCGGCCGTCGGCGGAGAAGGAGACGTGCATGGAGCCGCGGCGGTGGCCCTCGAAGCGGTGGAGCTCCTTCCAGGTCCGCGCGTCCCAGACGATGATCTTCTGCCGGTTCGTCCCGGCGAGGTAGCGGCCGTCGCGCGAGCAGTCGAAGTACGGGATGTGGCCGACGTTCTCGTCGATGGACTTGATCTCGCCCGTCTCGAGATCGATGCGCTTGAAGGCCTTCTCCGAGCCGCTCGCCAGGACGTGGCGGCCGCGGGCGTCCCAGCCGATCGAGTAGACGGCCGTGCCCCCGACGTCGTAGGCCTTGATCTCGCGCTTGAGCTCGACGTCGTAGATGCGGACCCGCCCCTCGTTGCTTCCGCCCGTTGCGACCCGACGACCGTCGGGGCTGATGGACACGGATCAGGTGTAGCCCGGGTGCGGCTCGAAGGAGGCGACCTCCTTGAGGGAGGGGATCTCGTAGACCTTCACCGTGCGGTCGTAGAAGGCGACGGCCAGGAAGCGGCCGCTCGAGCTCCAGCCGCCGTCGTGGATGCCCTCGTCGCCGGGGCCGGGGATGTCGCCGATCTCCTTGCCCGTCTGGGCGTCGAGGACGGTCACGGCCTCGTCGCCCTTCTGGAGGGCGATCCAGCGTCCGCCGGGGGCGGGCAGCCAGGAGCCGGGGGCGGGATGCGAGGCGAGCTCCGCCAGCCGGCGCGCGTCGAGGCGCGAGCCCGTGGGCAGCACGTCGGCGCCCGCGAAGGCGGAGGCCAGCAGGAGGAGCGCGGCGATTCGCATGTCCATCTATTATGACGGGCGGCGGGCGCGGTCGGTGGGCGAATTCGGGGAGAAGCCGGGTGCCGAGGATCGACGTCTGGATGCCGGTGCGGGACGCGGAGGCGGGCGTCGGGGCCGCCCTGCGCTCCATCGTCCGGCAGTCGTTCCGGGACTGGCGGCTGCTCGTCGTGGACGACGGGTCCCGCGACGGCACGCGGCGGGAGATCGACCGGGTCCGGGACCCGAGGATCCGGGTCCTCGAGCGGCCCGCGGGCGGCATCGTCGCGGCCCTCGGGACGGCGCGCGAGGCCTCCGACGCCCCGTGGATCGCGCGCATGGACGGGGACGACCTCGCGCACCGCGACCGGCTCGCTCTCCAGGTGCAGCTCGACGCGGACGTCGTGGCGACCCGCGTCCGCTGCGGCGGCGGCGCGGGGATGCGCCGCTACGTCGCCTGGCAGAACACGCTGGTCACGCACGAGGAGATCGTCGGCGGCCTCTTCATCGAGAGCCCGCTGGCCCACCCGAGCGTGCTGCTGCGGCGCGAGGCCTTCGAGCGCGCGGGCGGCTACCGCGAGGGCGCGTGGGCCGAGGACTACGACCTCTGGCTGCGGCTCTGGAGGGCCGGCGCCCGGTTCGCGAAGGTGCCCCGGCGGCTGCTCGACTGGCGGGACGGCCCGGCGCGGCTCACGCGGACCCACCCGATGTACGGCCCCCGCGCGCTGCGGGCCGCCAAGCTCGAGTACATCGCGGGACACCCCGTGCTCGCGAAGGGCCCGCCGACGCTCTGGGGCGCGGGCCAGGAGGGCCGGGCCTGGATGGCGGGACTGAAGTCCCGGGGCGTCGAGGTCGCGCAGGTGCTCGACATCGATCCGCGGAAGATCGGCCGGACGCTGCACGGCGCGAGGATCCGCCGCGTGGAGGACGGGCTCCGCGCGCTCCCCGGCGGAGTGATCGTCGCGGTCTCCGCGCGGGACGCCCGCGGGATCATCCGGCCGCAGCTGCTGGACCGGGGCCTCGTCGAAGGCCGGGACTTCCTCTTCGTCGCGTAGCGCGCTACAATTCCCGCCCCTCGCGACGCGGACCGGCCCGGGCTGGGCGCGGATACGTGGGGCCGACCTCTCGATCCATGCAATGCTGGGGGCCGTGAACCCCGCCAGGGCCGGAAGGCAGCAACGGTGGCGGTCACCCTCTTGTGCAGTGGAACCCGGGGGGAGAGCCCAGGCGGTCCGCGTTCGGCTCCGGCCGGTCCCTAGTCCGTGCCGACCATCCGCCCGCTGCGCAGGTAGACGAGCCGGAAACCCGCCACCTTGATCCCGAGCGCCCCCTCGACCGCCGCGACGTAGTGCCGCTCCTGGTCGACGTACTTCGACGGGTCCTCGTCGCGGTCCGTCTTCCAGTCCAGCACCCAGGTCTTCCCCTTCATCCTCACGACGGCGTCCACCGAGCCCTGCAGGAGCGACGCGCCGGCCTTCCGCAGGACCGGCAGCTCGCGCGCCACGATCTCGCCCTTCGCGATGTCCTTGAAGGCGCTCGATTTCGCGAAGGCCCCGAGGATGCGCTTCGCCTCCGCGACGTCCGCGCCCTCCTCCGCGCCCGCCGCCTCGAAGGCCGCCTCCCAGTCGGGCTCCTTGAAGTCGAGGAGCTCCAGCACGCGGTGCACGAGCGTGCCCGTGGCCGCCGCGCCCCGCCGGAGGCGCTCCTCCTCGTCGGTCCATGCGGGCACGGCCCGGCCCGCGGACTCCTGGAGCCGCGACGGGCTCGTCCAGCGCCGCGTCCCGGCCAGCTCGCGGGCCTCCGACTCGCGCCGCTCCCACGCGGCGTGGAGCGACTTCCAGCGCCTGGCGTCGCCGGACGGCGGCCTCGACTTCGCGGGCTTCCGCTCCGGCCGCTCCTTCCACTCGGGACGCTCGACCTCGATCCGCAGCGACCCGGCCTCGATCGTCCCCGGCCGGTCGGGCCAGCCCGCCGGCAGGCCTTCCGCCAGGATCTTCCACGGGCTCCCGTTCTCGAAGTCCGCCGAGCCCGAGAGGATGAGCAGGTCCTTCGCCCGCGTCAGCGCCACGTAGAGCAGGCGCCTTACCTCGGCTTCGCGGCGCCGCCGCTCCCGGTGCGCGAGGGCCGCCCCGCCCCAGCCCGACAGCTCCTTCGTGCTCACGCCGAGGACCCCGTCCGGCCAGTCGTAGGTCACGGCCCGGTCCTCGCGGCCCCGGGACGGGCCCCGGTGCAGGTCCGGCAGGATCACGACCGGCCACTCCAGGCCCTTGGCCTTGTGGATCGACATCACGCGCACCGCGTCGGTCTTCTCGTCCGCGAGCGCGCTCTCGCCCTCCTCGGTCAGCTCCTTCACGTCCCGCTCCACGCGCCGCAGGAACTGCCGCAGCGTCGCCGCCGCCACGCCGGACGCCTCGAAGTCCTCCGCGGCCCGCCGCAGCTTCAGGAGATTCGCCACGGCCTGCTCGCCGGAGCGCGAGAGGGCCGCGAGCTCCAGCATCGCCGTGCGCTCGAAGATCCGGTCGATCAGCTCGGGCACGGGGAGCCGCCGCGACTCCCCGTGCAGCTCCCGCAGGAGCGCGTAGAAGGGCTCCGCCCCCTCCGGGGCCGGGCCCCGGAAGTCGAGCCGGTCCGCCCCCGCGAGCAGCGCGCGGTCGTCGATCGCGCCCAGCGGCGAGCGCAGCAGCCCCGCCATGGCGACCCGGTCCCGGGGATTCGCGAGCACCCGCAGCAGGTTGGCCGCGTCGATCACCTCGCTCGTGCCGTAGTAGTGCTTCTCGCCCTCGACCACGTAGGGGATGCGCCGCTCGCGCAGCCCCTCGAGCACGAGGTGCACGTCCGTCAGCGCCTTGAAGAGCAGCGCGACGTGGCCGTACCCGAGCTTCTCCTTCTCGAGCTGCAGCACCCCCACGTTCGAGGAGATCCAGTCCGCGATCCAGGCCCCCTCGGCGATCCGCGCGGCGTCGGCGCCCTTGGCGCCCTCGTGGAACACGGCCCGGACGCCGAGCCCCGCGTGCCGCGGATCCCGCACCGGCGTGATCGGCTCGTAGGCGGGCTGCAGCTCGCCCTCCTCGCGGAGGATGCCCGCGAAGAGGCCGTTGACCGCGCCGGTCAGGCCCGAGTGGCTGCGGAAGTTCGTGCGGAGGAAGAGCTCGCGCCCCCCCTGCCCCAGCAGGCGCGTCTTGAAGCGCGAGTAGGCCACGATGTCGGCGCCGCGGAAGCTGTAGATCGACTGCTTCGGGTCGCCCACGATGAAGAGCTTGCCGGGGCCGAGCCGGACGGACGAGGCCTCGCGCGCGGGCCGGCCCTCCACCGACTCCGCGACGAGCTGCACGATCTCGCCCTGCACCGGGTCCGTGTCCTGGAACTCGTCCACGAGGACGTGAGCGTACTTCGACTTCAGCCAGGCCCGCACCTGGGGGAAGTCGGGATCCAGGAGCAGGCGCCGCACGCCGAGCAGCAGCCCGTCGAAGCCCACCCAGCCCTCGCGCGTGAAGGAGTCGCGGAACGCCCTCGCGAACCCGCCGAGCAGCTCGAGGGCCGTCCGGAGCGTCGCCTCGTCCCCCTCGGCCACGTTCGCCGCGAGCTTGAGGGCCTCCTTCGCCAGCGCCTTGCTCTCCGCGAACTCGTCGCCCCAGCCCGTCTTCGCGTCGCTGGGCTCCTTCCCGAACGGGTGCTCCGCCCAGGCCCGGGGCTTCCGCAGGAACGCGGCGACCGAGCGCATCTGGTCGACCAGGTTGTTCTGCGCCTTCTTCTCCGGCTTCCAGAGCGCGGCCCGGCGCTCCAGCGCGTCCGCGAGCGGGACCGCCACGGACTCCAGGTGCCGGCGGCCCGCCTTCAGCGCCGCCTCCGCGTCGAGCGCCTCCTCGGGCACCGAGAACGACGCGAGCCCCTCCGCGATCTTCCGCAGCGTGTCGAGCGACGCGACCCGCAGCAGCTTCCTCCACGCCGGGCCCCGGGGCGGCTTCGCGCCGAGCTCGACGTCGAGGAAGCGCTCCCAGGCCGCGGCGAACTTCTCGTCGAAGCGCGCCCGGGCGTCCACCTCGAACGCGGGATCCAGCCCCGCCTCGATCGGGAACTCGCGCAGCACGTGGGCGCAGAACGAGTGGATCGTCAGGATCTCGGCGCGGTCGAGCGCGGAGATCGCGGCGTCGAGCCGCTCGTCGAGCGTCTCGTCGGCTCCGACCCGGCGGAGCCAGTCCGCCCGCGCCTCCCGGGCCTTGTCGTCCCCCGGGCTCTTCAGCCCGGCCAGGCGCGCGCGCAGCCGCTCCGCCATCTCCCCCGCCGCCTTCTCCGTGAAGGTGAGCAGGAGCACGGAGCGCAGGTCGGCCCCCCGGACCAGGACCCGCGAGAGCACGGCATCGACGAGCAGCGTCGTCTTGCCGGTGCCCGCGCCCGCAGTCACCGCGACGTTCGCCGTCCCGTGCGCCGCCTCCTCGCGGGCGGCCGCGTCCTCAAGCGCCGGGATCTTCATCCGCCTTCTCCGCGCGACGCCGCGTCGGCCCGTGCCGCCGGCGGCAGACCGTCGCGACCTCGCAGTATTCGCAGTACTTGTCGGGACGGATCCGGAACTCGCCCCGGGCGATGGACCCGTAGAGTTCCGCCAGCACCGCGTCGAATTCCGCCGACCTCGCCCAGAACCCGCCGTCGATCCACGCGTCCCGCTTGCCCGCGTCGTCGGCGATGTCGCGGAGGAAGAGGTAGCCGGACCTCGAGCCCGCACGGTCCGGCCGCTTCCCCTCCGACGCCAGCCTCTGCTCCGCGAGCAGGAAGTAGAGCGGCGCCTGGAAGAAGCGCTTCTTCTCGAGGATCCCGGTCTCGAGCTTCCAGGTCTTGTACTTCCCCGAGGAGCGCTTGTAGTCGACGACCCGGAACGCGCCGCCGGGACCGAGGTCCACCCGGTCCGCCCGGCCCGCGATCCTCCGCCCGCCGATCTCGCCCTCGAGCGCCAGCTCGAACATCCAGGGCTTGAAGTCCCCCCGCGTCGCGTCGTCGTGGGCGATCGCCGCCTCCGCGACCCGGCGCAGTTCCTCCTGCTCGATCTCCCAGAGCAGCGGGTGCCGGATGGTCCCCTCGGCCTCGCGGGCCGCGACGACCTTGCGCAGCGCCCGGTCGAGGTCCCGGGCCGGGGAGGAGTAGTACTCCTGCAGGATCGCGTGCAGCAGCGTGCCCTCGTCGGTCACGTCGACCGGCCCGTCCTCCTCCGGCGTCTCGAGCTCCTCGAGCCGGAGGACCTTGCGGGCGAAGTAGCGGAACGGGCACTCCGCGAAGTTCTCGAGCGCCGTGGGCGACAGCGCGCCCTTCGGCTCGAAGGCGCCCACGTACCCGTCGGCGGGACCCGGCGTGCGGGCGGACTCGATCCGCTGGAGGTGGGCCGCCCCGCGGAGCAGCTCGGACGCGTCCCACCCGAAGACCGCGCGGGCCTCCACCAGGCGGATCGCGCCGTTCTCCGGGGTCGAGTCGGCCTCGAGGGCCGCGAGCAGCAGGGCCTCCTCCCGCGTGAGGCGGTCGGCGGCGACCTTCAGGAGGCGCTCCTTGGGGGCCCGCGGCCACTCGAAGGCCTTCGGGCTCCCCTCGAGGAACGCGGAGCGCAGCCGCACGCGGCCCGCCTCGTCGCTGCGCTGGTACGACGCGACGAGGGACTCGCCCGCCGCGGCGCGGACGAGGCTCCAGAGCAGGCGCTCCTCGTCGTAGCCCCGCAGCTTCTGCGGCAGGCGGGCGCCGAGCCGGGTGGCCAGGCGCGCGCGCACGCCGTCGCGCAGGAACGGCTCCTCGAGGATGTAGCGCGGGAAGACCTTCTCGTTGAGCCCGAGCACGACGAGCTTCCGGAACGGGAGGCCGCGGGCCGACATGATGTCGAGCACCTGCACCCCCGGCCCGTGCGGATCGCCCACCGGCGCGCGGAGGTCGTTGAGCACGCGCAGCGCCGCCTCGCGCAGTTCGTCCGCGGACCGGGGCGCCCCGGAAATGCCGATGGCCCCGAAGGCCTCGAAGGCCGCGGCGACCTGCTCCGCCGCCGGGCCCGACGCCGCGGGATCGAGCAGCGCGCCGGCCGCCTCCAGGACCCACGCTCCCCAGGCCTCCCACGAGGGCTTCGCGGGCGGGCGGCAGGCCTCGAGGATGCGCGAGACGAGGCCCTTCAGCTCGCGGAGCTGGGCGGCGCTCACCTCGCCGTCCTGCAGCTTCACGGGCTCCTTCCGGTCGAGCCGCGCCATCCACTCCGCCGCGCCGCGCCCGATGCCGAGCGCGCGGGTCGCGAGGTCCCAGAGCACCGGATCGCCGGAGCCGCGGAACGCGGGCGAGGCGAGGAGGTCCATCACGGCGTCGCGGGGGAACTCGTCGGCGGCGATCGAGACGATCGTGCGGACCGCGGACACGTAGGGATGCCGCTCGAGGGGCACCCGGGCGCTGGAGGCGAAGGGGATGGCGTGGGCGCGGAAGACCGACTCGAGGTGCGGCGCCCAGGGCTCGAGGGTGCGGGCCACGACGCCGATCTCGCCGAACGGCGTCCCCTCGTCGCGCCACGCGAGGATGCGCTTGGCGGCGGCCCAGGCCTCGTCGCGCGCGCCCGAGACGTTGACGACCTCCGGGGCGGGCGGGGCCGGCGCGGGCTCGAGGTCCTCGGAGCTCGTCGCGAGGCCGCGGACGATCTCGTCGTAAAAGGAGAGCGAGAACCCGTGGTCCGGATTGCCCTTCTCGAGCGGGTAGTAGAGGCGGCAGGGATGGCGGCGCGCGACCTCGCGGAAGAAGTCGATCTGCACCTGGACGAGCTCGTAGAAGCCGTAGAAGAGGATCTCCGCGAAGCCGGAGAGCTCGGCCGCCCGCTCGGCGGCGGCCTTCACGAGGTCCGCACGGTCCTTCCACCCGCGCGCGGCGAGTTCGCCCTCGTAGGCCTTCTGCAGCGCGAAGATCTCGGCGAGCTTCAGGTCGTCGGGATCTCCGAGGTGGCCCTCGCGCAGGGCCTCGTAGGCCTGGACGGGGTCGACGCCGCCCTCGCGCAGCTCGCGCAGCACGCCGAGGAGGGGCCGGGCGAGGCGGGGGTTGCGCGCGACGGGCCCGAGGTACCGGCCCTTCGGGAAGTCGCGCTCCACGATCCGGGCGACGAGGTTCTCGAGGACGAGCGGGTCGTCGACGACCTCGACGCCGCCCGCGGCGAGGCGGGCGAAGGACATCAGGTGGTGGAAGTGGAGGTTGGCGACGCCGCGGGGGAAGGCCTCGAGCGCGAGCTCGCGGAGGCGGTTGGCCAGGCGCCGCGAGGGGGCGACGACCGCCACGCGGGCCATGGGGTCGGCGGCCTTCAGCTCCTTCAGCCGCGCCGAGTAGGCCCGCTCCAGCGAGGGGTGGAACGGCCCGGCGGCGACGTGGAGCATCGCCCGAGTATACGGCCGGGCGTGCCGGAGGGTGACACTACGAGAGGGCGAAGGTCCGCATCGAGAAATTCGCGCCCTGCCAGCCCTCGTAGACGTCGCGGACCCGGTCGGCCGGGTCGGAGGCCCCGAGCACGACGAAGATCGGGTCGAAGTGCTCGGTCGTGGGGTGGGCCAGCTCGGCGTGCGGGGCGAGCTCCGCGTAGCGCACGAGCGAGTCGAGGTCGCGCGCGCCGACCTTCTCGCGGACCCAGGCGTCGAACTTCCGCATCGAGGCGTCGGGGGTCGCGCCCCGGCCGGCCAGGTCGAAGTTGTGCGTCATCCCGCCGCTGCCGAGGAGGAGGACGCCGCGGCGGCGCAGCGGCGCGAGCATCCGGCCGAGTTCCACGAGCTGGGCGGGGGTCGCGTCCGCGGGGAGCGTGACCTGGAGGACCGGGACGTCCGCGCCGGGGTAGGCCAGGCGCAGCGGGACCCAGGCTCCGTGGTCCAGTCCCCGCTCCTCGACGACGGCGGGGACGCCCCCGGCCTGGAAGGCCGCGGCGATCTCGGCGGCGAGCGCGGGGTGGCCGGGCGCCGGGTACTTGAGCTCGTAGAGGGGCTTGGGGAAGCCGTAGAAATCGTAGATGAGTTCCGGGGCGCCGCCGGGCGACACGCGGACCGGCCGGTACTCGGCCCAGTGCGCGGACACGACGACGACGGCCTTGGGCGTCGGGAGCTCCGTGCCCATCTTCCCGATCGCCGCGGTGTAGTCGTCCTTCGAGAGGCCGACCATCGGAGAGCCGTGCGAGAGGAAGACGACGGGCATCCTCGGGGCGGCGGCCGTAGAGGGAGCGGCGCCCGGCTCGGCGCAGGAGGCGAGGCCCGCGGCGGCGGCGCCTCCCGCGGCCAGCTTCAGCACGTCGCGCCGCGAAATGTTCATGCTCTTTCCTAAACCCATAAAAGGGCCGCGCGATTCCCTGTATCGATGGGTGATGAGGAATCCAAACCGGCCGTTCGGGTGAGCGCCGGGCCCCGTCCCACGCGGGTAGGAAACCCGTCGTCGACCGAGTGACCAAGATAACCCCAAAAGGAGTGCGCCCATGGTCCGTTCCGCGATGTCCGCGATCCTCGTCCTGACGCTGGCCGCCGGCGGCGCGCTGGCGGGCGGTTCCAAGATCAAGTACGCCCGGTGCGGCAGCGAGAAGGACTTCGAGAAGGTCCTCGCCGAGAGCAAGTACGCCGGCCGCCCCGTGATGGTCCTCTTCTCCTCCGACATGTGCCCCGCGTGCCAGGGCTTCGACAAGGACGCCCTTTCGCAGGAGTCCGTCATCAAGGCCACCGAGGGCTTCACCTGCGTGAAGGCCGACCCCTGCGGGCAGGAGGGCCTGATGAAGCGCTACGACGTGCGCAACATCCCGGACGTCGTCTTCCTCTCGCCCGCCGGCGAGAAGGTCGGCAAGCTCGCCGACCGTAGCGCCAAGGGCTTCGAGAAGCAGCTGGCCGAGGTGGCCGCGAAGCACGCCCGCTCGCCGAAGTGGGCCGCGGACCGCGCCGCCGCCCTCGCGGACGCGACGGAGCGGAAGGCCCCCGCCCTGCTCTTCGTCGCGGACGAGTCGCCGGCCTCGGCGCTCGCCGAGCGCTCGTTCGGCGAGCTCCCCCTAGCCGACCTGCTCGGCAAGGTCGCCTGGGCGAAGGAGAAGATGTCGGTCAAGGACGCCAAGGCGCTCGGCCTGACCCGCCTGCCCGCGCTGCTCGTGCTGGATCCGGCGAAGGAGGATCCCGCGGCCGCGCCGGTGAAGAAGTTCGCGCTGCCCGTCGAGACCAACGCCCTGAAGATGCAGCTCAGCGCGCTCCTGAAGACCTGGGGCGAGCAGACCCCGAGCGGCAAGTAGAACGGCTTCGAAACTACGGGCCGGGGATCGCGGGATCCCCGGCCCTTTTCATTTCGTCCGAAGGACGCCCCGGCGGTGAGCCGCGGCGTAGCGGACGAGCTCGTCCATCTGGACGAGCCATGCCCCCAATTCAAGAGGCTGTTCCATATCCGTCCACGGGAGATACATACCATTGCATCTTGAACGGGGCTCGCAACGTCGTTAGCCTCTCGCGAAGTGATCCAGCCGTGCCCCGAATGCGGAGAGAAGCTGTCCACGAAGGCTCCGCAATGTCCCCACTGTGGGTATTCGCCACCTGTGCGCTTGATCCAGCAGGGTCACCCTCAACGACGCGGGCAAGGTGATGCTCAAAGAGGCCAAAGGTCCTTTCGGCAGGCCGGTACGAAGGTCCCCGGTTCCGGCGAGGTGCTGCTGTGGGGTCTCTTCGGGTGGGCCCTTTGTGGCCTCGGATGTCCAGTGGCGTGGATGAAGGGCGTGGAACATGAGAAGCGTTGTCGTAGCATCGGAATGGAACCGGAAGGTGCGGCGGTGGCTGGAAAGCTACTCGGAGCTGCTGGAACGTTGTTAATGATCATTGGCTTGCTGGCCTATCTGCTCTATCTGATCATCATAAAGTCCCAGCAACTTGGGTAGCCTAGATGACTATGGCATCGGGCAAGCCCACTGTCGTACAACGCGTGCACTTCCCCCTGTGCCGGACTGGACACCAAGGTAGGTCTGATTCTTGGCCGGGAACGACCAGGGCGCTCGGGGACCGCCCCGAGGACCCAATGGCGGCGTATACTCGGGTTCGATGAGCGTGTCCGACAAGGCCGCTTCGGTTCTCCAAGCGGGATCCCCCGCCCTTCCCCTCTTCCCGAACCCGACCCGTCGCCAGTTTCTGCTTTCGTTTGGGCTATCTTCCTTACCTTTGAAAATAGCAAAACGATGATTCGCCAGTGGCTAGTCCTTCTCATCACTGCTTCAGCAGTGAGCGTCTGCTATCTCTCGTACAGGACATTCACGATTCTGGTCGGGGTCTTGGGCTTCGGCATCGATTTGACCAAGCTAGATTACCTGATCCCCGTGATTACCCTAGCAGCAGGATTGACTTCAGGTGTGATCGCCGTAGGTCTGCTCATCAAGCTCCGCAACCCTGAATCCAGCAGGGCCAAGTCCATTGTGGCCTGCGCTCTTGCGCTAGTCACCATGTGCTGTGCCGCATTGGTTGCTCGGGTGCGCCTCTGAACGTTTTCGGTGCCCAGGTAAGCTGCAGGGGACGTTTGTGCGGCCCATTACGAGGTGACCGCACCCCTTGGCACAGCCTGGACGCCCAAGCGAGACGGCCTGAGTTGATGGGGGTTGGGTGCAGACATGATTGACTCCGTAGTTCGCCAATCTTCCCACGTGGGGAGCAAAGGGAGCCTTGAGTTCTCGCCGGGTGGTGCCCGGGGCGCTCGGGGACCGTCCCCCGGGGCTCCTAGCGGGGCATACTCGGGTTCGATGAGCGCGTCCGATGAGGCCGCTTCGGTTCACCAGGCAGGATCCCCTTCCCTACCCGTGACTCCAGACCGGATCCCGCGACCCGGTTCGGCCATCGCATGGCCTACTCCCTACCACGCCGTTCTAGAGGCACCATTGCCTTGACCGCTTGGCCTATGCCGTCACCCGCGTTCTTATTCCAAGAACTCGCCAAAATGCGGGATGAACGCTGACCTTACAATCTTCGTCAATTTCGGCCGCCGACATATCAAGCCTTCCACCTATCCACCGAGTCTTCTCGAATGCCTCAAGTTTAAGACCGACGATGCCAACCTTATAAAGCGTATGAAACAACAGACGTTTGAATTCCAAGAGGGAGAATCCCGATTCGATAACCTCAAGAGCACTCTTACACAGGGGATCGTCCTCTCCAATCCCGACTGTCGCCAACTCGAGGCACAGGTCGTCCCATACGCCCCTTCCAATGTCTCCAATCCTGAATGGGCTCTGCTGGGCCTTGAGGCAAAGAACGCTATCCATCAGTCTTGGATAATCCGCAGACCATTCGTCCCCAATGGCGCGCAACCTCAACCTCGAGTACTCCCACTCAGCTCGGCGGATCATTTCTGCATTGATGACTGGTGATCCGTGCGCCTCTTTGATGCACAGATTGAAGAAAAGAATCACATCACGGGGCCGCAGGAGAGTCCGGTTAACGATGAAATCGACACCAGATACCCCATCGCAGGTACGAGGCAGAATGTCCTTAGAGGTAACGGCCTGCCTTGTGTAGCGGCCCTGAATCAGATGGTCAATGCGAGTGTTCAACAGCTCGATCAACGACTCCCTATTCCATTCAACTGGCATGTAAAGCGATTCGTATTTCTCCTCTTGGAAACCGGCGTCACGCGTCAGCCTGAACACCCGGCCCAACAAATCGAACCGTAGTGCCACAACTAGCTTTGCGTTTCGAATTCTCTGAAAATCACGAACCGTTTCAATAAGCGCTCGGATCAGCCGATACCTAAGGCGGTCTTCGATCCACTGCTCATCCAGCCTATCAATGGTGATGTAGTAGGGCTTCTGAGGATCATCGAGCACCTTATCGGCGAGCTCGATAATGTCTGACAATTGCCTGATTTGAACCTCATTTACAACATGCTGCGCACGCTGGACAATTTCGGCTCGTTGCTCCTCAGTCAACTTCTCAGATTCAGCTCCAGAGGCGCCTATCCCAGGGACCTTTACCCTTATGGCTCCTTCCAAATCAGTCTCCAACTTTGTGGTCACTTCCTTGATCCTGTATTCCGTCTCCTCCCAGAATGACTTTCCCCACTCCTCAAGGTATGCGATAGCCTTCTTGTCCTTTTCTCCTCGGAACATGCCCTTTATCTTCTCAGTAAAGGACCGCTTGGACCCTTCATTATCAATCTTGAAGTGGCGCTTTAGCAGTTCGACGGTGAATACATGCCTCCACAACAGCTTGAAGAATATGTCTAGCTTGACGCCCAACTCTTGGATGAACTTCAGGATGGTAGAGTTGGATATGTAGGAGAGTGCAAGGCTCTCCGGTTTGATGTTAATGACCCTATCCTGGTCTTCAGCTAGTTGACTTAAGAGGGCAGTCTTTCCAGAACCCGTCTTCCCCAGTATGATCCTGCGGTGGTCTGAACAGTCAGAGAGGATTTGGAGTTCACCCGAATCGATGAAGCAGCTCTTCAGGAAGGCCTGATCTGACTCTGCATCAGCCGCGCCAATGTTGTCAGCGTTTCTGAATTTGAACTTGGACTCTTGCTTACGCGCCATCGCCCCACTCCTTGCGAATATCTCAATCTGGTTGAGTCCAACAAAACGGCCGATTGGTCGAAGCTTGGACCGTTGTCCTACGAAAAATGCCCCTCCTTGCACGTATTGAGAAGGGAGGCCATGCGAAGGTCGATCCGGGCGGCGGGATCCGGGCTGGGAAGGGGGTAAGGACGGGGGATTCCGCTTGGAGATCCGAAATGGGGGCTATCGGACAGGGTCATCGGAAGCCAGTATACCCCGCTAGTTGGCCTTGGGGGGGATGCGGCGGCGAGGGACTGGGGCGGTGCCCGGCCCGACACGCCAAGGGAGCTTTGAGTCTTAGCCGGGGAGTGCCCGGGCGCTCGTGGACCGTCCGAGGGCCGGATGGCGAGGCATGCTCGGGTTCGATGGGCGTGTCCGATTGGGCCGCTCCGGTTCTCAAGGCGGGATCCCCCGCCCCTCACGTTCTTCAGACCCGAAGTGAGTCGCCCGAATCGGCCTTCGTTCGGGCTCTCTTCTACCGCCCCACCCCCACCTTCGCCCGCCGAGCCGACGCGTAGGACGCCAGCTCGTCCATCTGCGCGTGGAAGTCGTGCGTCGTCCCGCCCCACGGGGCCTTGAAGAACGCGGCCGCGTGGCGCATCCCGCCCTTCTCGCCCGAGCGGTGCGCCAAGTCCGCGAGCCGCACGAGGTCGAGCACCAGCGGCGCCGCGAGGGCCGAGTCGCAGCCCGGCCAGGTGAACTGCAGGGACATCTGCGCGCCGGCACAGGGGAATCCGGAGGGGCCTACTCGACCGGGACGATGTAGGTCTGGCGCGCCGTGTAGGGCTGCCCGAGATCCTTGAAGGAGAACTCGATCTGCAGGTACACGTGCTCCCCCGGGATCGTGGGGGTGACCTGCACCCGGTGGACCCGCTTCTCCCCATCCGCAAGGCGGAAGTCCAGGGGGACCTCGACGAGGAGCCGCGGAGCTCCGGCGTTGGTGAAGGAACGCCCCTGGAAGGCGCCCGGGGTCTCGGTCAGGCGGAGGGATTGGAGTTCCTTCGTGAATCCCCGCCTTGGGTCGTCGTTCTCGAACGTCAATTCCAGCTCCTTCGGCTGCCGGGCCCGGAACGGACCGGTCCACCGGCCCGTGCAGCGCACCGATCGGCGATACGAGTCGAACGTGAAGAGCCGGACCGGCGTGGCGTCGTCCGCGCGGTAGTAGGAATCGGCGTTGACCCGGAGCACTCCCCCGGCGATGTCCACCTCGCGGTGGATCGAGTATTGCGTCGACTCCGCGGCGGGCGTCCGGAGATCGTCGTCGTTCGGGTCCGGCACCTGCACCAGGACCGCCGTGACGACCGGGTAGGGTCCCCGGAGCTCCAGCGACCACAGCCCGCCGTGCCCGCCGGCCCCCCGCCGATACCCGGCCCGGTACCGTCCGTCGCGGCCGAACTCCAAGGCGTCCGGACTTATGGCCAGGTTGAAATCGTTGGTCCGCCGCCACGGCGTCGCGGTCAACTCCTCCCAGAGCGGGAGTTTCCGAAGCCTGGGAAGTTCGGCCGGCGTGCGCGGCCCGTCCACGAGCGGATCGGGGATCGGATCCCCGGGGTGGAGGATGCTGCCGATGAACCGGAGGTCGCGGCCCTCGAACCGGATGGCCGCCACCTCCCCGCCCTCGAAGGTGACCAAGCCCTGGCCCCCGTGCCATTCCAGGCTCCAGGCCCCCTCCCGATCAAAATCCGGGGTGCCGCACGGCGGACCGGGCATCTGGGTCCAGGCGTAACGGCCGTCCCGGTTCAGCACGAGCCGGGTACGTTCATCCCCCCACTCGTTCGCCGTCAACCGCTCGAAGGCGCCGACCTCGGGCGGGGGAGCGGGGGCCTGGGAAGGGACCGGCGCCGGGGGCGCGGAGGCCCGGTTGCACCCGAGGATCATGGCCCCGGCCAGGAGCATGAACGCCGGCGATCTCATGGTCCCTGAGACGTAAGGCCGCGCCGACGGTTCACCGATTCGAGGATCGCCCGGCCTCAGCCCCGGAACTCGGCCACCCCCGGGCCCGGCGAGCACCTCCTCACGACCCCGTCCCCGGCTTCTGCCTTCGTCCGGCCCGCCTTCTACCGCCCCACCCCCACCTTCGCCCGCCGGGCCGACGCGTAGGACGCCAGCTCGTCCATCTGGGCGTGGAAGTCGTGCGTCGTCCCGCCCCACGGCGCCTTGAAGAACGCGGCCGCGTGCCGCATCCCCCCCTTCTCGCCCGAGCGGTGCGCCAGGTCCGCGAGCCGCACGAGGTCCAGCACCAGCGGCGCCGCGAGGGCCGAGTCGCAGCCCTGCCAGGTGAACTGCAGGGACATCCGCGCGCCGAGCCAGCCCTCGAAGTGGATGAAGTCCCACGCCGTCTTCCAGTCGCCCAGCGAGGGGACGTAGTCGATGCGGACCCGCGAATGGGCCGACGGGTCGCCGAGGATCTCCCGCAGCGCCGCGTCCTTGTCCTTCACCTTCGCCGCGAGGTTCGCGGGGTTGTCCAGGACGAGGCCGTCGCGGTTGCCGAGCAGGTTGTGGCCCTCCCACGAGAGCACCTTGAGCTGCCGGGCGACGAACATCGGCGCGAGCACCGTCTTGAGCAGCGTCTCGCCCGTCTTGCCGTCGCGCCCCGCGTGCGGCACGCCCCGCCGGAGCGCCAGCTCCTCGAGCGCGGCGTGGCTGGAGCCCGTGGACGACGTGAAGTTGACGTACGGGTAGCCCGCGTCGATCGCGGCCCAGGCGTAGAGGACGCTGGCCGGGAGCCCCTCGCGCCGGTTCTCCAGGATACGCGTCTGCAGGTCCTCGAACGTCCGGATCGCCGGGTCGATCCCGCCCGCCTCGGCCGAGGCGAGGTGCACGACGACGACCTCGTCCAGCCGGTTGCGCGACTGGAACTGGCGCAGGTCGCCCTGGATCGCCGCGACGAGGTCGGTGAGCGCGAAGCCGTCCCGGTCCGAGGCCAGGGGCGCGAGCTTGCGGATCGCCTCGCCGCAGTCGAGGGCCAGGCCCGGGCGCAGGTTCGCGCTCGCGGCGAGGAGGCCGGGGCGGACCGCGTCGAGCAGCTCGCGCGACAGCACGCCGTTGAGGCGGGCGAACTCCTCGGAGGAGGCCGCGAGGTCGCCCCCGCGGATCTCGTGGCCGCCGATCACGATCGAGGCGGGATCGACGAGCCCGAGCCCCTCGAAGTCCGGGGCGGCCGTGACGAGCCCGGCCGGGCCCGCCAGGCCGGCCTTGATCGCCTCGACGCCCGCGGCGACGAGGGTGCTCACGGCGCCGAGCGCGCCGACGGCCCAGAGCCCGACGCGGCGGGTTCCGCTAGCGGACATGCCTCTGCACCGAGTTCAGGGTGTTGAGCACGTAGACGGTGACGAGCACGGGGTCCGACTCCCACCACCGGGGGTTCTCGTTGACCCACATCTTGTTTTCCTTCTGGACCTTGAGGAGCTGCTCGCCCAGTTCGGCGGCCCAGTCGTGCTCCTTGCCGTCGAAGGTCTTGAACTTCGGCTCGCCGAGCGCCTCGAACGCGCGGGCCATCAGCAGGTAGTAGTAGAAGAGCCCCATGAGGTGCGTGCGCTTCTCGTCGAAGGCGAAGCCGGGGTGGCCCTCGACCGAGTAGTTCTTCCGGACCCAGTCCACCGCGGACTTCACGCGCGGGTCGTCCTTGGTGAGCCCGGCGTAGAGGTAGGTCTTGATGCCGTCGTACGTCATCGAGCCGTAGCTGTTGATCGTCTCCTTGTCGACGATCTTGGTCGTGCCGGCCTTGTGGACGTCGCGGTCCGCGTCGGCGGCGTAGAAGAGCCCGCCGTCGTTGCCGATCGAGAGGCCCTTCTCCTTGAGCTTGGCGAGGAAGGCCGCGTCGGTGTTCGTCTCGGAGTTGTTCTGGCACTTCTGGACGTACTCGACGACGAGCTTCCAGAACTCGTCGTCCTTCGGGAGGCCGGACCGGGCCAGGCCCTCGGCGGCGAAACCGGTCGTCGAGAGGTTCGCGATGCCGGCCTTCTCGATGGGCTTGCCCTTGTCGTCGACGCCCTTGAGCTCCTTGTCGCCGTAGCCGAGGCCGCCTTTGGCGTCGCCCTCCTTGAGCTGGTTGTTCTTGAGGTAACCGCGGGCGTTGCCGATGGCGTCCTTCTGGTCGGGCGCGGCGATGCCGAGGGCCATGAGCGCGATGCCGGTCGTGTAGACCTTGAGGTACGCGTTGCCGGGCCCCTCTCCGAAGCTGCCGTCGGCGTTCTGCTTGGAGACGAACCACTTCACGGCCTTGTCGACGGCGGGCCGGTACTTCGCCTTCTGCTCCGCGGTGCCGTCGGCGAGCGCGGCGATCACGAGGCCGGTGTACGCGAGGCTCGGGCCCTGGCGGTCCTTCGGGCCGGTGAGCCAGGCGCCGGAGGCGTCCTGCTGGGAGACGATCCAGTCGCCCGCGCGGACGTAGGCGTCGGCGAGCCGCTTGGCGAGCGGGTCCTGGGCCGGGGGCGCGCCGCCGCCCATGTCCTGGGCGGAGAGCGGGCCGGCGAGGACGACGGCGAGGGCGGTCGAGGCGAGCAGGGCCTTCATGGCTATTCTCCTGTCAACGATCCCGTTGCGAGTAGTAACGACGGACGAGGTCATCGTACTTCGGATCCCACGCGTGGTCCGCGAGTTTGCGCCGGGCGGCCTCGGCCACGCCGGGGTCCACGGGCGCCCCGCCCGCGACGGCGGCGACGTCGAACGACTCGGGACGGCCGGATGCGCCCGCGGGTCCGCCCCGGCCCTTCGCCGCGAGCGCCCGGGCCTCGAGGTCGGCCGGATCCACGGAGGGGACGTCGATCCCGCGGCGGGCCAGCTCGCGCGACGCGGCCGAGCCCGCGGCCTCGAGGCGGCCCGCGAGCTCGCGACGGGCGCCGTCGGGATCCGGCATCCCGCCCGCGAGGCCGGCGCGGATCTCGACCGCGAGGCGGCGCGCGGCGACGGCGGCCGCCACGGGGTCGGGACCCTCGAGCCCGCGGAGGATCTCCCGGGCCCGCGCGGCCAGCTCCCCCACCTTCGCGGGGTCGGCGGCGCGCTCCAGCTCCCGGGCCTGGGCGTCCACGGCGTCGCGGACCGACGGGCCCTCCGCGGCGAGCGAGCGGCCGCGGCCGGGCAGCAGCGCCAGGACGGCGAGGAAGGCGAGGGCGGGCACGAGGAGCCGGGCCTCGGCGGGCCAGCGCCAGGCGCCGACGCGGCGGAGGTCGGAGCGGTCGAGGGCGCGCGCGGCGTCCTCGACGGCCAGCGGGACGAGCGGGCCGCTCCCGCCCTCGAGGGCCGTGGCGACGCGCTCCTCGCCGCCGAGGACGCGGTCGAGCGCGGCCGCGGCCTGGCGGAGGTCGAGGCGCCGGAGCGCGGCGGCGGCGCCGAGCGCGAGCGGCGGGACGACGGCGGCCGCGGCGAGGGCCGCGGGCCAGCCGGTGAACTTCTGGATCACGAGGTAGGCGCCCGCGGCGAGCGCCCCGTGCAGCGCGCCCTTGAGCGCGGACTCCAGGGCCCGGGCGCGCCGGATCCGGCCCCGGGCGGAGCGGACGGCGGCCTCGACGCGCTCGGCGGCGGGGGTCACTTGAGCAGCTCCTGCTCGGCCTTGAGCAGCTCGGCCGACTCGGCGGGCGTCGGCGCCCGCACGACGACGCGCACCCGCGTGCCGGGGGGCGGCAGGACCATGTAGTTCGCGGCGAAGAGCGTGTCGTCCATCGCCTCGGGCATCGGGTTGTCGAGCAGCGTCGAGGGGTCGCGGAAGGTCGTCAGCAGCGAGCGGCTGCCGGTGGCCGCGAGCACCTTGAACGTGCGCTTGTTGCCCGTCGTCGCGTCGGCGACCGGCATCATCTGGCCGACGTAGGTCCAGCCGATGCGCGGCATCGGCCCGTTCTTGTCCGTGCGCGGGTGGTGGAAGAGCACGCCGTCCTCGGCGCGGTGCGTGACGGCCTTCGAGGTCTCGCCGTCGATCCACTGCAGCAGCACGACGACCCGCTGGCCCTGGGGCCGCGACGGATCGCCGAGCGCGGGCGGCACGGGCCCGCGCTTGAGGCCGGAGAGCACGAGCCCCAGGTCGAGGGCCTGGATGTCGGTCTCGATGCGGAGGATGCTCTCGTGCTCCTTGCCGCCCTCGCCGCAGCCCATGAGCTCGATGAGCCCGCGGTTCATGAGGATCGTGCCCGCCGCGACGACGCCGGAGGTCGCGGGCCGGGCGCCGGAGGCGGGCAGCTCGAACACGTAGCCGCCGGGGAAGCGCACCCAGCCGCGCTGCTTGAGCTCCGCCTCGTCCGAGGGGTCGGGCATCAGCGGGGCGTCCTCGAGCGGCGGGACCTTCCAGAGCTCGTTGAGCGGGAAGAGCGGGCGCGGCGTCGGCGTCGCCTCCGGGGCCGGGGTCGCGGAGGGCCGGGCGCTCGGCGCCGGCGTCGGATCGGCCTTCGCGACCGGGGTCGAACTCGGGGCGAGGGACGGCGCGGCGGAGGGGGCCGGAGGCCGGGGCGAATCGCAGGCCCCGAGCAGCAACAGTCCGATCGCGCAGAGCTTCCGCATCAGCCACTTCCTCGCAAGTCCTGCGCCAGTGCGTCCCGGGGATCCACGTCCAACCCGTTGGCGCCGTGCCGGTTGGAGGTGTAACGACGCGGAATACCCCTCGGTTCACCCGGATGGTCAGCGGGTGTCCAGCGGAGGATACCCGCTAGCCGGGCAGGGCCGCCAGCTTGGAGCGGAGGTAGTCGGCGCGGAGTCCGTCGCGCTCCTCCTCGGCGAGGAGCCGGCCCTGGAGTTTCTGGAGGTGGGCGGGCTGGGAGTAGAGCAGGAGCTCGTTGACGAGGGAGAGCGGCAGGCCCTTGAGCAGGCCGAGGTGGACGCCGAGGCGGACGTGGGAGAGGTGCTCGAGGGTCTCCTCGGAGCTGATGCGGCGGGCGTGCTTGAGGGTCGCGAAGGCGCGCCAGACGCGGTCCTCGAGGGGGCGGTCGCCGGCGAGCTTGCTGCGCCAGGAGCGCTCGAACTTGAGGAGCTCGGGGAGGACCTTGCGGAGCTCGACGATGAGGTCCTTCTCGGAGCGGCCGAGGGTGACCTGGTTGGAGATCTGGTAGAGGTCGCCGACGGGGCTCGTGCCCTCGCCGTAGAGCCCGCGCACGGTGTAGTTGAGGCGCGCGAGGGCCTGGAGCATGCGGTCGACCTGCTTGGCGAGGACGGAGGCGGGCAGGTGGACCATCACGGAGAGGCGGAGGCCGGTGCCCGCGTTCGTGGGGCAGGCGGTGAGGTAGCCGAAGCGCGGGTGGAACGCGTAGTTGAGGTGGCCCTCGAGGAGCGAGTCGATCCGGTCGGCCTCCTCCCAGGCCTGCTCCAGCTGGAGGCCGGAGCGGAGGACCTGGAGCCGCAGGTGGTCCTCCTCGTTGACCATGATGCTGAGGGACTCGTCGCCGCGCAGGGCGACGCCGCGGCCGGAGCCCGCCTCGCCGTCGGCGGCCAGCTCGCGGCTGACGAGGTGGCGCTCGACGAGGAGCGTGCGGTCGACGGGGGCGAGCGAGGCCATCGGGACGTAGTGGATGCCCAGCGGCGCGAGGTGCTCCTGGAAGCGGCCGCGGAGGAAGCCCTCGATGTCGCCCCGGACCTCCTTCGTCGCGACGGTGAGGAACGGGAAGCGGTGGAGGTTGCGCGCGAGGCGGACGCGGCAGGAGACGACGACGTCGGACTCGGGCCCGTCGCCCCGGAGCCACTCGCCGGGCTGCTTGAGGAAGGCCTCGGGGTTCATGCGCCGCCGTCCAGTTCCTTCTCGAGCGTGCGGATGCGGTCGCGCACGCGGGCGGCGGCCTCGAAGTCCTCGGACTTCACGTGGCCCTCGAGCTCGCGCTTGAGCCGGGCGAGCTCGCTCTCCTTGAGGACCTGCTCGCCGGCCGTCTTCGGGGCCTTGCCGACGTGCTGGGTGGAGCCGTGGACCTTCTCGAGCAGCGGGAGGAGCCCCTGCTTGAAGATCTCGTAGTCGGCCGCGCAGCCGAGGCGGGCCTTGGCCTTGAACTCGGTGTAGGTGATGCCGCACTCGGGGCAGCGCAGCTGGGGCGCCTCGGCGGCCGCCTTCGCGGGCTTCGCGGGGCCGGCGGGGCCGACCAGGCTGCCGAGGATGTCGGAGACGGTGAACTTGAAGTTGAGGCCGACGCCGGAGTCGCGCGCGCATTCCTCGCAGAGGTGGGCCTCGCGCTTCACGCCGTTCTCGACCTCGGTGACGTGGACCGTGGCGTGGTTCTTCTGGCACTTGCCGCAGATCATCTCGCCCCCATCATAGCGGATCAGCGGCGCTTGGCGGGGCGGGCCCGCGTCGAGCGGACGGACTTGGCCTTCGGCGGGGCGGCCGGGCCGCCCTCGACGATCTGCTTCTCCCACTTCACGAGCTCGGTGATCTTCGCGAGCGTCCCCCCGCTGCGGATCTCGCCCCGGAGCCGGTTCTCCTTCTCGAGCACGTCCATGGCGCGGTTCGCGGCCTCGACGGCCCGCGCCTTCGGGACCCGGATCACGCCACTGTCGTCGGCGACGATCCAGTCGCCGGGCTGGACGACGACGCCGGAGACCTTGATGGGGACGTTGATCTCGCCGAAGCCCTTGGGCTCGCCCGCGGTCGGGGTCACGAGGCGCGACCAGGCCGGGAAGCCGATGGAGCGGATGGAGTCGACGTCGCGGATCGCGCCGTCGATGACGACGCCGGCGACCTTGCGCTGGAGGCAGGACTCGCTGGCCAGCTCGCCCCAGATGGCGGGGCCGCGGCCGCCGGAGTCGACGACGATGACCTCGCCGGGCTTCGCGACGTCGATGGCCTCGACGGGCTTGGCCCAGTCGCCGGGCGCGGTGCGCACGGTGACGCAGGGGCCGGCGATCTTGCGGCCGGACTGCAGGGGCAGGAGGCCGTCGAGCTCGCCGCTGCGGTGCAGGCCGTCGGAGAGGTTCGGGGTGGAGACGGCCTCGAAGAGGCGGCGGATCTCGTCCTCGCTCCCTCCGCGCCGGTAGAGGTCGGTGGCGATCGAGACGCCCTCGCGCATCGCCTTGAGGATCGTGCGGACGGCCTTCGCGGCGTCCGCGCTCTTGGTGACGGAGCCGCCGACGATGAGGATGTCCGCGCCGGCCTTCACGGCCTCGGCGACGTTGCCGGAGTGCAGGCCGCCGGCCACGGCGATCTTCACGCCGGTCTTCGGGCGCAGGGCGCGGAGCTCGCGGACGGGGTCGCCGCCGCGCATCTGGTCGTCGATGGGCAGGTGAAGGCCGACGTGGTGGGCGCCCCACTCCTCGCACTTGCGGGCCAGCTCGACCTGGGCCTCGCCGCGCACGCCGAGCAGGTCGACGGCGACGTCGATGCCGTAGTTGCGGCCCGCCTCGATGCACTCGAGGATCGTGGAGTCGCTGCCCGTGGAGCAGACCGTGGCGCAGTTCGCGCCGGCCTTGGCGGCCGCCTCGAACTCGGCGCGGCCCGCGTCCATGGTCTTGAGGTCGGCGACGAGGTAGGCCTTGGGGAACTCCCGGCGCAGGGCGCGGATGACCTGCAGGCCCTCGCTCTTGATGAGCGGGGTGCCGGCCTCGAGCCAGGTCGCGCCGCCGCGGACCGCCTCGCGGGCGGCCTTGAGGGCCCGGGACAGCTCGAGGAAGTCGAGGGCGATCTGGAGGACGGGTTCCATAGGGCCGACATCATAACTTGCGAAATGCGGCGCGGGCTGCTTAACTTCGTCCACCCGAACCCGAGGAACAACCCCATGTGCGTCCCCGTCCCGTCCGCCGCGCCCGCCGCGGCCCGGTCCCTGCCCCGCATCGGCGACAAGGCCCCGGCCTTCTCGGCCGCCACCACGCACGGCGACGTGAACTTCCCCGAGTGGGCCGGCGGCAAGTGGGTCCTGCTCTTCTCGCACCCCGCCGACTTCACGCCGGTCTGCTCGACCGAGCTGACCGAGTTCGCGCGGCGCGCGAAGGAGTTCGACGCCCTCAACGCGCGGATGATCGCCCTCTCGGTGGACAGCATCCACAGCCACCTCGCCTGGGTCGTCAACCTCGAGAAGATCCTCGGCGTGCGCCTCCCCTACCCGATCATCGCGGACTCGACCCGCAAGGTCGCCGAGCTCTACGGGATGATCCACCCCGGCGAGAGCGCGACGGTCACCGTCCGCGCGCTCTTCGCGATCGACCCCAAGGGCGTGATCCGGGCGATCATCTACTACCCGCTCAACGTGGGCCGCAGCGTCGACGAGGTGCTGCGCCTCCTCGTGGCGCTGCAGACGGCCGACGCGAACGCCGTGGCCTGCCCGGTGAACTGGAAGCCGGGGGACAAGGTCATCGTGCCGCCCCCGAAGACGGAGAAGGAGGTCGCCGACCGCCTGGCCCTGAAGGGCGTCGAGCAGCTCGACTTCTACCTGACCCGGAAGAGCCTGTAGCGGCGGCTTGCGCGGCGGCGGCCCGGTTGTTAACCTGTCAACAATGGGCCGCTACACCTGGGTGGACTTCCGGGGCGAGGGACACCGCCTCGTCGTGACCGCGGTCCGGGCCGCGGAGCGCCTCTCGAAGGGCGCCGACCGCCTCCTCCGCCCGTGGAAGCTGACCCTCGCGCAGTTCAACCTCCTCGCCGTGCTCCTCGGCGAGCCGGGCGGCCTGCCCCAGAACCGCATCGGCGAGCGCCTCGTCGTCAGCCGGGCCAACGTGACCGGCCTCGTGCGGCGGCTCAAGGCGCGCGGGCTGGTCCGGGTGCTGGGCGACGAGGACGACGCGCGGATCAAGCGCATCCAGGCGACGCCCGAGGGGATCCGGCTGATGGGCCGCCTCGAGCAAGCCTGGTTCCGCGAGGTGCGGCGCGTCACCGGCCGCCACCCCGAGAGCGCCCTCCGCGCCGCGTCCGACCTGCTGGAATCCCTGAGACCCTAGCCCGCCGCCCGCCGGCCCCGGCGCCGCTGCTCCAGGAACTCGCGCAGGCGCCGCGACGTCTCCTCCGCCGAGTACGTCTGGCGCATCAGCCAGCGGAGCCCCTGCTCGAGGTCCTCGACGCTCATCCCCTTCGGGCGGAAGTTCACGTCGAAGAGCGTGCAGCGGTCCCAGAAACGCGGGGCCAGGAGCCGCCCCTCGGCCGCGAGCCGCGCGTAGAGCGGCGTGCCGGGGAACGGCGTGAGGACGGTGTACTGGACCTCCGAGAGGCCGGACGAGCGGACCGCCTCGAGGATCTCCGGGAAGACGTCCGGCGTCTGGCCGTCGAGGCCGAGGATGAAGCAGCCGTTGACGCTGACGCCGCGGGACTGGAGGACGTCGACGACCTGCCGGATCCGCGGGGCGCGGGTGCGCTTCCAGGCCGCGGGGTCGATGCCGGCGAGGTCGCCCGCGCGGGGGCTCTCGAAGCCGACGAGGACCTGGCGGCAGCCGGACTCCCGGAGCAGGTCGCAGAGCGCGGGGTCGTCGGCGACGCCCGCGTCGGTCTCCGTGAAGTAGCGGATTCCCTCCCGCCGCAGGGCGCGCAGGAGCTCCCGGCTCCAGGCCCGGTCGAGGAAGGTGTTGTCGTCGGCGAACTCGAAGAACGGGCGGTCGATGCGGCCGCGCGCGGCGCGGACCTCGTCGATCACGAGCCCGACCGGCTTCTGGTTGTAGCGCGAGGTGATGCGGAGGCTCGCGGCGCAGAAGTCGCAGGCGCGGGGACAGCCGCGCGAGGTCTGCACCGTGACGCGGTTGTAGGGCCGGCCCTCGAGGAGGTCGAAGCGCGGCCGGGCGTAGCGGCCGGGCGCGAAGACGCCGTCCGTGGCGCCGCGGTAGACGCGGCCGAGCCGGCCGGCCGCGGCGTCGGCGACGACCCGCGGCCAGGCGTCCTCGGCTCCGCCCACGACGACGGCG
>CAYXGZ010000030.1:0-43112 GCA_964464755.1 uncultured Planctomycetales bacterium | reverse complement strand
TCCTGCTCTCTTGCTTTCCTGCTCTCTTGCTTTCCTGCTCTCTTGCTTTCCTGCTTTCTTGCCTTCCTGCTTTCCGGCTTTCCGGCTTTCGGGCTTTCGGGCTTTCAGGCTGGAAGTGGAGCGGGCGACCGGGTTCGAACCGGCGACGTCCACCTTGGGAAGGTGGCATTCTACCACTGAATTACGCCCGCCCGTCGAGGGGCGCGGGGACCGCGAGGTCCGCCGCGTGGTATCGGAGATATACCTCCCCGCGGAGGCCAGCGCAAGAGCGATGCGATGGACTCCGGGGCCCTTCCCCCGCTAGATTCCTCCCGTGACCCGCGCCTTCTTCGTCGTCGCCGCGCTCTACGACGCCGCCTGGTTCGCGCTCCTCCTGCTCGCGCCCGACTCGTTCCTGCTCAAGCCCCTCCCCAACCCCTTTCCCATGCTCGCCGTCCTCGCCGCCGTATCCCTCCTCTGCCTCCTCAACGCCCAGCGCGTCCGCCGGCCGCTCGTCCTCGTCGTCCTCGTCGCGAAGTGCCTCGGCCCCCTGGGCTGGCTGGGGGCCGTCCACGAGGGCTACAATTCCTGGTCGCAATGGTGGATGCCCCTCGCCAACGACCTGGTCTGGATCCCCCCGCTCGCATGGATCTACCGGCACCCCCCCGGGCCTGATCCTCCTCACCGGCGCCACCGGCTACATCGGCGGGCGCCTCCTCCGCGCGCTCCAGCGCCGCGGCCTCCCCGTGCGTTGCCTCGCCCGACGCCCCGACGCCCTCCCGCCCGAGGCCCGCCCCCTCGCCGTCGCCGGCGACCTCTCCGACGACGCCGCGCTCCGCCGCGCCCTCGACGGCGTCCGCACCGCCTACTACCTCGTCCACGCCATGGCCGACACCCCCGACTTCGCCGCGCGCGACCGGGAGCACGCCTCCGGGTTCGCCGCCGCCGCCCGCGACGCCCGCGTCGAACGCATCGTCTACCTCGGAGGGCTTGGCCGGGGCCCCGGCCTCTCCCCGCACCTGGCCAGCCGCCACGAGGTCGGCGACCTGCTCCGCGCCACCGGCGTCCCCGTCGTCGAGCTGCGGGCCTCCGTCGTCCTGGGCGCCGGCTCCTCCTCCTTCGAGATCGCCCGCACCCTCGTGGAGAAGCTCCCCCTCCTCGTGACCCCGACCTGGGTCCGGACCCCGGCCCAGCCCGTCGCCGTCGACGACGTGATCGACTACCTCCTCGAGGCCCCGGGGGTCGCCCCCGGCACCTACGAGATCGGCGGGGCCGACCGCGTCTCGTACGGCGGGCTCATGGCCGAGATCGCCCGGCAGCGGGGACTCCGGCGCTTCCTGCTCCCCGTCCCCGTGCTCAGCCCGGCCGTCTCCGCCCTCTGGCTGCGCCTCGTGGTCCCCCGCCACGCCCGGGTCGGCAAGCTCCTCATCGACGGCGTGAAGAACGAGACGACCGTCGCCGACGACTCCGCGCTCCGCGCGTTCTCCGTGCGGCCCGTGGGGATCGTCGAGGCGGTCCGCCGCGCGCTCGAGGAGACCCCGCCGCCGCCCGCCCCGCCCTCCGGCCTCCGCTCCGGGATCGCCCTCGCCCTCGCCCTGGCCGCCAGCTTCTCCGCCGCCGCGATCGGGGGGCTCGCGACCGCCGACGGCGTCCGCACCTGGTACCCGACGATCGCCAAGCCCGCGTGGACCCCGCCCGCCTGGCTCTTCGGCCCGGTCTGGACCGCCCTCTACACCCTGATGGGCGTCGCCGCCTGGCGCGTGTGGCGGCGCGACGGCCTCCGCGAGGCCCGGCTCCCCCTGGCCGTCTTCGCCCTCCAGCTCGTCCTCAACGCCGCGTGGTCGCTCCTCTTCTTCGGCTGGCACCGGCCCGGCCTCGCCTTCGCCGAGATCCTCGTCCTCTGGGCCGCGATCCTCGCCACGACCGTCCTCTTCTCCGCGCGCGACCGGCTCGCCGCCGTCCTCTTCCTCCCCTACCTCGCCTGGGTGACGTTCGCCGCCGCGCTCAACTTCGCCCTCTGGCGCCTGAACGCGTAGACTGTCGGCGTGAAGCTCAACGTCGTCCCGCTCGTCTTCGCGGGCCTCGGCCTCGTCATGGTCGCCGTCGCCGCCTGGCTCCTCGTCGCGGACTGGAGCTTCGCCCGCAAGGCCGAGCGCAGCGAGGGGATCGTCGTCGCGCTCGAGGAGCGCCGCGGGAGCAAGAGCCGCTCGACCTGGGCCCCGATCGTCGAGCACCAGACGGTCCAGGGCCCGGTCCGCTTCACCTCCCCGGGCGCCAGCTCCCCGCCCAGCTACGCCGTCGGAGACCGCGTCGCGCTGCTCGTCGATCCCGCCGACCCCGCGAACGCGCAGATCGACTCGTTCATGGAACGGTGGTTCGTGCCGCTGATCTTCGGCGTGCTCGGCGTGATCTTCGCCGGCGTGGGAATCGGCGGCGCGATCTACGCCCGGCCCCGGCGCTGACCTATTCCTTTTCCTTCGGCGGCGGCGCGGGGGCGGGAGTAGGCGCCGGCGCCCGCGGGACCGACGGGGTCGCCACCGGGACGAACGCCCGCCGCAGGAACAGCAGCGCCAGGCAGGTCTCGACGGACCGGAATTTCTCGCCGGCGTTGATCCCGAATCCCCAGCCTTCCCAACGGCCGTCCTCGTGCTGCGTTTCCAGGAGCCGGCGGGACCCTTCGTCGTACCAGTCCCGCCCCGCCAGCTTCGGCCGACCCGGGATCAGGCAGGCCCGCTCCATGCTCCACAGCCCGTAGAGATCCATCCGCCCGCGGGGGCCCATCTGCAGGGGATACCGGCCCTCCATCCACCGCAGGGCCGCCGCGACGTCGGCATCCCGCAGGTGCTCGGACGGGTCCTTCCCGCTCAGCGACGCCCGGCAGATCAGCAGGCCCGACAGCCCCCCGCAGGTGAGGTTCCACCTCGGGTCCGTCCGGCCGGCCTCGTCGTTGTAGCCCCAGGCCTTCGCCGGCGGCCCGCTGGCCACGGCCCCGTCCCCCGCCTCCTCGGGCGACCGGTCCGTCCGCAGTTCCCGGACGAGCAGCTTCTCCGCGCGCTCCCAGGTCGACTTCGGAACGTCGAAACCGGCGTTCGCCCCGGCCCGGAGCCCCAGCAGCGCGAACTGCGTATTGGAGAAGTCCCAGTACGCGTTGGGGTCGTCCGAGGTCTCGTTGAAGTCGTACCCCCAGCCGCCGCTCTTCTTCTGCGCCCGGACCAGGATCCCCACGAGGCTCTTGAGCCGCTCCCGCGCCGCGTCCTCGGTCACCGTCTCCCCGGGCTTCGGCCGCTCGTACGGCAGGAGCTCCGCGAAGAGGATCACCCGCAACGCCGCGTCGTAGATCTCCACCGGCGGCCCGGACCTCAGCGCGTCCAGCTTCCGCTTCAGCACCGGATCCGAGGGGCCGACCCCGGACTTGAACAGCGCGTAGCTCTCCAGCGTGATCAGACCACGCAGCGAGCGTTCCGCCGAGTAGATCCCGTTCTCCTTCAACCACGCGGCGCCCTTGTCGATCGCCGCGTCGACGGCCCCCCCCGCGCCCCCCTTCCCGATCGCCCGCGCCCAGGTCCCCCACGCCCCCAGGTCCCGCGCCCGGTTTCCCGTCGCGGCCCGGCCCGTGATCCGCGGCAGCCACTCCAGCACCCTCGCCTCCAGCTCCGGCGCCAGCACGCCCGCCTTGAGCAGGTCGACCCAGCCCTCCACGTTCTCGTGGCGCAGGCCCGCCGGACCCAGCCGCCGCGACGCCGCCTCCGCCAGCGCGGCCGATTTCGAGCCCCAGGCCGACGCGAAGTCGGCGGGCACGGGGAACTTCGACTCGAGGATCGCCCGGCGCGCCTGCTCCAGGGCCGCCGCGGGCAGGTCCTTCATCGCCCGGATCCCCGCCACGACCTTCGCGTTGCCCAGCAGGGCGTCGTGCTGGAAGACCGCGAGCACGTACTCGGCTCCCAGCGCCGGGACCTTCTCCACCATCGCGAGGTGCCGCTCGAACCCGTCGAACGGATCGTCGCCGCCCGCGGCCAGCGACGCGGCGAGCAGGCGCCGGTAGTGGACGAGCGAGCGGATCCTCTCCCCCTCGATCTCGCGCGCCGCCGAGGCCGCGAGTTCCGCCGTCTCCCGATGGCCGCGATGGGTCCACGCCGCGCGGGCCGCCGCCAGGGCGACGGAGTAGTCGTCGGACTTCAGCGAGGCCCCGATGCACTCGGGCTCGGGGGGAAGCCGCCGCAGGATCTCGAGGGCCGCGGCCCGCTCCTCCGGATGCCGGGATCCCAGCGCCCGCTTCAACTCGGGCAGGGCCCGGGGGTCGCCGCGGTAGCCGAGCCGGTACGCCGCCCGGCGCGCCGTCGCCCCGTTGCCCAGGGCCTTGACCAGGTCCTTCTCGGCCGCGGTGTCGTCCCGCAGGAGGTCGAGGACGGCCTTCCGCTCCCGGGGGTCGTCGGAACCCAGGCGCCGCAGCTCGGCGATCGTGGGGCCGGCCTCCGGGTCGTCCTGGAACGCCGGGATCAGGCCGAGGAGCAGGAGGAAGGTGGTGCGCATCGGGTTGGCCCTACCCGATACGGAATCGACGGAGATTCCGGGGAGAGAATCCGACTAGATCCCGCTCAGGCCCGGCCAGCCCGCGTCCCGCGCGTTCGCGCTCCCCGGCAGCGGCCAGGCGATCCCCAGCGCCGGATCGTCCCAGCGCAGCCCCGCCTCCGAGGCCGGCGCGTACGGCGCGTCCACGCCGTACAAGACCTCGCAGCCGTCCTCCAGCGCCTGGAAGCCGTGCGCGAAGCCCGCGGGCACCCAGAGCGCCTCGCCCCGCTCGGCCGAGAGCTCCTGCGCGTGCGCCTTGCCGAACGTCGGCGTGCCCCGCCGCAGGTCGACCGCGACGTCGAAGATCCGGCCCCGCAGGCAGCGCACGAGCTTGCCCTGCGCGTGCGGCGCCCGCTGGAAGTGCAGCCCGCGCACGAGCCCCTTCCGCGCCGTCCGCGACTGGTTCCACTGGACGAAGGCGCCGCGGATCCCCGCCGCCTCGAACTCCTCGCGCCGGTAGGACTCGAAGAAGCTCCCCCGCTCGTCGCCGTAGACCTTCGGCACGGCCAGCAGCAGCCCCGGGAGCGCCAGCGGCCGGAACTCCATCGGCATCAGGCGCCCTCCTTCCAGGGCCCCGCGGGCGAGTCGCCGCAGATCTTCCGGTAGTTGCAGCCCCGGCACGTCGCCGCGTCCGTCGTCACGGGGAACTTCGACTCCGTCGCCACGTTCCCCGCCACGTCGTCCAGCAGTGCCTTCATCGCCGAGATGCTGGAGCGCATCCGCCCCCGCACCTCCTCCAGCTTTCCCTCGTCCATCCTCGACTCTCGCCCCAGGCCCGTCCCGAGGTTGTACTCGGTCGTCGTCACGTCCTCCGGCCGCGGCGCCCAGCCCTTCCCCAGCGCGTACAGCGCGTAGCACGCCAGCTGCACCGGGTCGACCTCCGCCTCCTTGCGCCCCGTCTTCCAGTCGATGATCTCCACCGTCGTCTCCGAGGTCTTGTACGCGAAGTCCGGCACGACCCAGACCTTCGTCCCCTCGAACACGAAGCTGTCCAGCTCCTCGATCGGCAGCCAGGCCCCGCGCGGCAGGCCGGGGAGCTTCGCGGGATACGGCGACGCGTAGAAGCCGCCGAGGCAGGTCTTCATGTGCTCCGCGACCTCGCCCCACTGCTCGTCGCTGACCGGGAGCTTGTACTCGTGCTCGACGAGCCCGCAGGCCTTCTTCGGGCGGACGCGGTACTCGCCGGCCCGGCTCTGGCGGAAGCCCGCCCGCATCGTCTCGAGCAGCTCCTCGACGGCCTTCGCCAGCGGCAGCAGCTCGCCCGCCCTCGCCGAGCGCAGGCACTTCTCGACCTGGCCGTGCACGAGGTCGCCGACCCACATCCAGCGCGTCTGCAGGTTCTTGAGGATGTACGCCTCGCGCACCCGGGGCGGCGCGTTCGACTCCCAGCCGCCCCACGAGCCGTAGTACGTGAACCAGTACCGGCGCGGGCACTCGTCGAACTGCGAGGCCCGCGAGCGCGACCAGGTCAGCTCGTTCTTCAGCTTCGCCATCGCGCGGATTTTAGCATGATTCCCGTGGACCCCGACCAACCCCATGGGGTATGGTTTTCCTAACTTTGCGGGGGGTCCGGATGAGCATCAACGCCGGCAGCGTTCCCTACAACCTCGGCGATCTCGTCACGATCACCAGCGACGGCAACGGCAAGGTGTACTTCTGGTACGCCTCCCGCGACGGCGTGCTCCACGGCCTCTGGATGGACACCCGCAACCCGGAGACCGCGCGCCTCATCCCCGGCGAAAACGAGATCGTCGTCCGCCGCGGAGGCGGGGCCGACACCTCGACCCGCATGGTCCGCGTCGGCGCCCCCGGCGCGATCCCCAGCGGCGGCCCGCCCCCCGGAGCCCCGCCCCTCATCAGTTAGTCGCTTGCGTCCGGGGCGGCGAGGGCGTACAACCCGTGGGCCGGTTCAATCGCTGGTACCCACATGAACGAACCCACGCTGCCGCCGATGCCGTCTCCGGAGCCGGCCGCCCCCCCGCCGCCCAGGCCCCGGATGGCCCGCTGGAAGAAGATCCTCCTCTGGACCGGCGGCGGCTTCGCGGTCCTCCTCCTCGCCGTCCTCGTCGCCGTCCCGTTCATCGTCCCCGGGATCGTGAAATCGCAGATCCGCGAGCAGGTCGCCGCGAACCTCGACGCCACCGCCGAGGTCGGTTCCGTCTCCTTCTCCTGGCCCGGATCGCTCTCGATCCGCGACCTCGAGATCCGCGACCGCGACTCCAAGCCCGTCATCCGCGTCGGCTCGGTCGACGTGAAGGTCGGCGTCCTCTCCGCCGTCTTCGGAACCTACGTCGCCGACGTGAAGGTCGACGCGCCCGAGCTCCTCGTCCGCAAGCTCCCCGACGGGCGGCTCAACCTCGAGACGCTCGTCCGCGTCCCCCCGCCGCCGCAGGCGGCACCTCCCCAGCCCGCCGCGACCTCCGCGCCGAAGCCCGCCGACCCGGCCCCCCGGGCGCCCGCGAAGCTCCCCGCCGTCCGCGCCACGATCCGCGTCAGCGGCGGCCGGGTCCTGCTCAACGACGCCGTCACCCTCTCCGGGCTCGGCGCCTCCATCGACGTCCCCTCCCTCGAGCAGGACTCCGACTTCGAGTTCGGGGCCGCCCTCGGCTCGGGCCGCCTCGGCGCCAAGGGGAGGATCCGCGCCGGCTCCGGGCCGGACTCCGCCGCCGGGAAGATCGCGATCACCGTCGCGGGACTCGGCCTCGACGCGCTGCAGCCCGCGGCGGCGCTCTTCGCGCGCCTCGACAAGCTCCAGGGCCGCCTCGACGTCTCCCTCGCCTACGAGCTCGCCCCCGGCACCAAGGTCAGCGGCGGCGGCACCGTGAAGCTCGTCGACTTCCTCGCGGCCGGCCCCGACGTCGGGCCCGAGCCCGCCACGCTCCCCTCGCTGAGCTTCAGCCACCAGGTCGAGATCGACCCCCGCGGCACCGGCAAGCAGGACTTCAAGCTCGAGGCCGGCGACTTCGCGACGCTGACCTTCGCGGGCTCCTCCCGCAACCTCGCCTCGACGGGCGACCTCGACGCGCGACTCGGCGGCCGCATCGACCTCGCGGGCCTCAGCGCCTCCCTCGCGTCGCTCCTCCAGCTCAAGGAGGGCAGCCGGCTCGCGGGCCGCGCCACGCTCGACGGCTCGCTCAAGGCCTCCATAGCGGAGCGGTCCCTCAAGACCGCCTCGATCGACGTCTCGGGCCGGCTCGCGGACCTCGCTCCCACCGACGCGACCGGCCGCGCGATCGACCTCGGCGCCGACAAGGACGTCCTCCTCGAGCTCAAGGCCGACTTCGACGCGGCGACGCAGGTCGCCAAGCTCCATTCCGCGAAGCTCGCCAGCGGGTCCATTCGCGTCGACGCCTCCGGCGGCCTCGTGAAGGACCGCGTCGAGGACTCCACGGCCACGATCGAGGCGGACCTCGACGGCCTCGCGGCCAAGCTCGCGCAGTTCATGGACCTCCCCGCGACCTTCGGCGGCCGGGTCAACGGACGAGCCCAGGTCCGCGGCACCGGGGAATCCGCCTCGGCGACCTCGACGCTCAAGGTCAGCGCGCTCCGCGTGACCTTCCCCGACGGCGCGGGCGTCGGGCCCCTCGACCTGGCCCTCGAGCAGTCCGGCCGCGTGGACCTCCGCCGCGGCGGCCGCTGCGTGCTCGACAAGTTCGAGCTCCGCTCCTCGCCCTTCGACGTCGACGCGACCGCCGAGGCCACCGACGTCGCCGACCCCAAGGCCGTCTCCGGCTCGGCGACCTGGAAGGTCGTCGCGCGGCCGGGCGTCCTGACGCAGACCCTCGCCGCCTTCCTCGGGGGCACGACCCTCGAGGGCCGGGACCTCGAGTCCACCGGCGAGGCCACGTTCCGCGGCCCGAAGGTCGAGGCCAAGGGCCGCCTCCTCGTCCCCGACCTCCGGCTCGCCGGCGACGCCGTCGGGCGCCTGGACCTCGGGGAGGCCGTCGCGAGCTACGTCGTGGCCGCCGACTCCGGCACCGGCGCCCTCGAGATCCGCGACTCGACCTTCAACGCGGGCACGCTGGTCAGCGTCCGGCAGGGCCAGAAGGCCGAGCTGCTCCACCTCCTCGCGAAGTTCGGCGGGACGATGGAGGGCGACTCGCTCAAGGGGAAGGCCCAGGTGCGGCTCGCCGACGCGGTGATCACGCTCGAGGATCTCCGCGAGGAGATCGCGGGCGTCGAGTCGGACGTCGCGTTCTCGGCCGACCTCCGGACCCTGGACGCCGCCGCCGAGACGCTCGTCGCCACCGTCCAGAAGGTCGTCCACGGAAAGGGGACCGGCTCCGCCACGATCTCGGGGATCCGCGTCGACGCCTCGGGTCGCAAGTCGGGCGACGACGTGGAGCTCTCGAAGTTCGAGTTCGCCTCCAGCCTGGCGTCGGGACGGGGCTCGGCGACGATCCGCCGCCTCGGCCTCGAGGGGATGTCGGCGGGCGGGCGCTTCGAGTTCTCCGGCGACGCCGCCCCGCTGCTCCAGCTCGCCAAGGTCCACGTCGCCGACCTCGCCGGGGCGACCGCGACCGGGCGCTGGACCCTAGTGTCCACGGCGGACAGCGCCGGCAATTCCATCACCGCGAACTCCGAGCTGAAGATCACGGGGCTCTCGGTGTCGGGCCTCAAGGCCGGCGACAAGCCGGTCGAGATGAAGGACGCCAACGTCTCGCTGACCTCGTCGAGCGTCATCGACACGACGGGGACGGGCGCCGCGGAGATCCGGGACTGCCGCTTCGAGGGCCCCGGGGCCTCGGTCACGGTGAGCGGCCGCGTCGGAGGCTTCCTCGGCCTCAAGCCGGTGCCGACCGCCCGGTTGAAGCTCGACGCGACCCTGCAGCCGGACGAGATCACGCGCCGCGCGGCAGCCTTCCTGCTGGGCTACAAGCTCTCCGGAGAGCCCCTGCGGGCGGGCGCCGAACTCGACGTGAAGGGCGACGTGACGACGGCCACGGGCCGCCTCGGCGCGCCGCGGATCGAGATCGCGATGCCCGACGGCCGCGTCGTCGCCCAGCGCGAGCTCGGCGTGGACTTCGACCTGACCGCCGACCTGGCCCCCAAGGCGGAGCGCTTCGAGATCCGGAGCTGCTCCTTCTCGAGCTCGACGGCGAAGGGCTCGATCTCGGGCACGGTGTCCGGCCTCGAGAAGATGGTCGCCGACGTGACGGGCTCCGCGGAGGCCGACCTGGAGACCGTGATGAAGGACGTCGGCGCGCTCTTCGCCCCGAAGGATCTCGTCCTCAAGGGCCGGGCGACCGCGACGTTCAGCGCCAAGGGCTCCGGGAAGATCGCGACCTCGCTCGACGCCACGGTGACGGGCTTCGAGCAGACGATGTCCGGCGTCACGGTTGCGGACCCGAAGATCCGGCTCGTGTCGCGCGTCGACCTCGAGACGGAGACCGAGCAGCTGAACCTCGACGTCGTGTCCTGCGAGATCCAGTCCGGGATGGCGAACGGCACCCTGAAGGGCCGCATCGACGACGCCACGAAGGCGATGCAGTTCCGCGGCCTGACCGGCAACTTCCGCTACATCCCCACGAAGATCGGCGCCCTGCTGAAGTCGAAGCTCCCGGGCGAGCTGAAGGGCGACGCCGAGGAGCGGATCGACTTCACCCTCGACGGGGCCGCGTCGGAGATCGACCCCCTGGTCATCCTCCGCGGCCTGAAGGGCGGCGCGAACTTCGGCATGGGCCAGTTCACGATGACGGGGCTCGCCGCCAGCGGCACCATGGGCCTGAAGTTCGAGGGCGGGGTCGTGCACCCGGAGGCCTCCCTGAAGGTGAACGGCGGGACGGTCACCGTCCGGGGCGGCGCGGACCTCCGCACGCAGTCCCCGGTCTCGAGCTTCGAGTTCGGGGCGGGCGAGGTGCGGCTCAACGGCGAGATGTCGCCCCTGCTCACGGCCCTGCACCCGATCTTCGGCGCGCTCAAGGGCAAGACGGGCTCGCTCGACGGCTTCCTCGCCAGCGGCGTGAAGTTCCGCTACGACGGCCCGCTCTCGATGGAGGTCCTGACCGGCGGCTGGGAGGCCCTGCCCAAGCGCCACCTCCACGGCGAGGGCAAGGTGGAGTTCCGCGACCTCGCGATCCACGGCAGCAGTTTCCTCGCGGCCGTCACGGACATCTTCGGCCGGGCGATCGAGTCGAAGGAGCTCCGCATCCGGCCGATCGAGTTCCGCATCGTCGCGGGCCGCCTCTCGTACCTGAAGCCCTGGCAGTGGACCGTCGCGGGCAGCGAGACGACGTTCACGGGCACCATCGGCCTCGACTACGACCGGCCCGACTGCCTCGACCTGGTCTGGCGCGTGCCGGTGACGGACGAGATGGTCTCGCGCATCCCGCAGCTGAAGTGGTGGCGCGGCGAGACGATCGACGTGCCGATCCGGGGGACGGCGACCAGCCCCCGCCTGATGTGGAAGGAGGTCGTCGCGGAGCTCGTCAAGAAGGCCGTGCAGAAGGAGCTCGAGGAGAAGACGAAGGAGGGGCTCGAGGGGCTGCTCGGCAAGGACGAGCGGAAGGCGAAGGACCTGCTCAAGGAGGCCGACGCGCTCTGGGACCAGGGCCGGAAGCCCGAGGCCGCGGCGAAGTACAAGAAGATCAAGGACGACTACGACCGGACCCGCGCCTACAAGGACAACAAGGACCGCATCAAGGAGCGCATGAACGCGAAGTGATGGAGCGTCACGTATCCATGCGCACCTTCCCGCTCGCCCTCGTCCTGCTCCTGGGCTGCACGCACGGCCGGCTCGACCGCGACCTGGCCGGGCTGCGGGCCGAGATCGCCGACCTCGAGCGCGCCGTGCCCGCCGACGCCCCGCTCTGGGTGCGCGAGGGGCCCTCGTCCTTCGACGCGGCCGTCGAGGACGGCGGGGCGCGGATCCCCAGCTTCGTCTACAACCACGTCGTCTCGCGGCTCGAGAAGATGACGGAGGCCGACCTCGAGGCGATGGCGGAGCCGGACTTCGACCTGGAGAAGCTGCTCGCGGCCCCCGGGGCGCACCGCGGGCGGGTCTACTCGGTGCACGGACCGGTGGCGAAGCTCAACGCGGTCCCGCTGCCCGAGACGCCGGGCGAGCCCCAGGCCTTCCTCTACTCCGGCGCCCTCTTCGTCGGCAACCGGCCGGTGCTCTTCCACCTCGTCACGAAGCCCGACGTCGTCTACCTCGGCCAGGACGCGGTGGACTTCCGCGGCGTCTTCGTGAAGCTGATCCAGTACACGGCGCGCAACGGCGAGTCGGTGGACGCGCCGTTCTTCATCTGCCGCTCACTCCGCAAGTACTACTAGCGCGTCGCCCGCCCCGGAGCGGACCAGCAGCAGGATCCGCCCGCCCTCGCGGAACGCCGCGAGCGGTCCGACCGACCCCTTCCCGCCGAGGCGGCCGCGCAGGTGCTCGACGGGATCCGCGAGGCGCCGCCCCGCGACCTCCCAGAGCTCCGGTCCCTCGACGCGGACCTCGATCCGCCCGCCGGATTCCGGCCCGGGGTCGGGATCCGCGAACTCCGAGACCGGCGCCTCGACGTGCTCCCAGTCGTCGAGGTGGTACGGCGTGCAGTCGGCGACGAGCCGGACGACGCCGCCCTCGCGGCGGACGACGAGTTCGCCCGTGCAGATCGCGGCGCCCGGGTCCTCCTCCCAGCCGTCGACCGGATGCCCGGCGCCGTCCGGCCCGAGCCGGGCCCAGGTCCCGTCGGGCCGCGCGACGAAGAGGAAGTTGTCCTTGCCCCAGCCGCGCGCGTCGGAGAACGGGGACTCGATGGAGACGAGCAGCCCGCCCCGGCCCCGGCCGACGACCTGGATCCGGCGCTTCGCGCCGCTCGCGCCGTTGGGCTTCCGCGGCCAGGTCGCGGACAGCGGGTGCACGACTGCGCCGTCCGGCCCGAGCCGCGCGACGCCGAACTCGTCCGCGTCGTCGGCCCAGTCCTCCGCGGGCGCCGCCTCGAGCACGCGGTGGACGGGGACCGTGGTCCCGACGCCCTCGCCCGCCACGCGCCAGCCGAGGCGGTGGAGGGCGACGATCGCGCGCTCCAGGTCGATCGTGCCCTCGGGCGCGGGCAGCTTCTCGCCGAGCCGCAGCAGCGCCCGCCGCACCCAGGGTCCCGGGGCCGCCGCCCGCAGCGCGGGCACGACGGCTCGGTCGCCGCGGACCGCCAGCAGCTCGGCGGCGTGCTCGCGGCGCCCCGGATCGCCGAGCGCCTCCTCGAGCCCGCGGAGGTCCGTGAAGCGCGGGGAGCGGACGAAGCGGCGCAGGACGCTCGCGCCCCGCCAGGTGCGGAGCCCGTCGAGAGGCAGCAGGGCGCGGACAAGCTCGTCCGGCCGGAAGTCGCCCGGCACGGAGTCGAGCAGGGGGAGGAACTCGCCCGCCGGCAGCGTCCCCGCGAGACGGATGACGCGGGCCGGGTCGGGGTCCACGGCCTGCAGCGTCCGGAACGCCGCGCCGCGGACCTGCCAGTCCGGCGATCCGAGCAGGGGCTCGAGGATCGGGACGACGTGCCGCGCCCCGGCGCCGTATCCCCCGATCGCCTCGATCGCCGCGGGGACGGAGTAGTCGTCGGCCTCGGCCCCCTCGACGTGGCGGACCAGCGCCGGCAGCACGAGGTCCGGGTGCCGCGCGATGAGGCCCAGGGCCCGGGCGTAGGCCATCCGCGGGTGCGCCTCGTCGGCTTCGACGTAGCCCTTCACGAGCGCGGGGACGGCGGACTCGGCCGCCGCGCCGTACGTCCCGAGCGCGAGGGCCGCGTCCTGCCGGACCAGCTCCTCGGCGTGCTCGAGGCAGGCCTCGATCGCGGGCACCGCGAGCTCGGGCCGGGGCCGGCGCTTCGCGAGGGCCCGGAGGCAGGCCAGGGCCCCGCGCCACTCCCGGCAGCCGAGGCCGTCCAGCGCGGCGTGGAACGCGTCGGGCGAGTCGAGGCGGATGCGCGCCATCGCGTCGTAGAGGAAGGTCGGCGGGTGGTCCTTCTCGAAGTGCCGGAGCACCCGGCGGATCTTCTCGGCGTCGGACAGGCGGTCCTTCATGGCGTCCCCGGGAATAGACCACGCCGGCGGCCCCGGCGAACAGGAAAAGAGGCGCGCCGCGAAAATCCCGCGGGTAGAATCAGCGCTCCATGGAGCGCCTCTGGGCCCCCTGGCGGATGGGCTACATCAAGAAGCACTCGGACGACGCCCCCTGCTTCCTCTGCGCCGCGGCGAAGGGGAAACGGGACGCCCGCTCGCACGTCCTCGCCCGGGGCCGGACCTGCTTCGCCATCCTGAACAAGTTCCCCTACTCGAACGGCCACCTGATGATCACGCCGTACGCCCACAAGGGCGGGATCCGGGAGCTCGACGACGCGGAGCGCCTCGAGCTGATGTCGATGGCCGTCGACATGCAGGCCGCCCTCGACCACGCGTTCAAGCCGCACGGCTACAACGTCGGGTTCAACCTCGGCCGGGTCGCGGGCGCGGGGCTGCTGGGCCACGTGCACCAGCACGTGGTGCCCCGCTGGAATGGCGACACGAACTTCCTGCCCGTGCTGGGCGGGGTCAAGGTGATGCCGATGACGCTGGACCAGGTCTTCCAGGCGCTGAAGAAGGCGCTCCGCCGGTGAAGACGCGGCTCATCTGGGCCGGGCTCGCCGCGGCGGTGATCGCCCTCGCGGTCGCCATGGCGCTGACCGGGCCCTCCGGCCCCAAGACCGTGACGCTCGGGGGCGCGACCCTGCAGGTCGAGCACTACGCGCGGGGCCCGGAGCGGAAGTACGCCGTGCTCCGCCACTCGATGCTGGCGGAGGACCGCGCGATCCTCTCGACCTGGGACCGCGACCGGCACCTGCACTACTTCGCCCAGGACGCGGGCGGCGACTACGACGTCGCCTTCCTCGACGCCGCGGGCAAGGTCCTCGAGACCGGCACGCTGGGCCGGCGCTCCGAGGAGGGGATCACGTCGAAGGTCGAGGCCCGCCACGCGCTCTTCCTCAAGGAGGGCTGGCTCGCCCGGCACAACGTGGCGGCCGGGACGTCGGCGGTCCTCTCGCCGGGCGTGACGGGCGACGCCCCGGAGCCGATGCTCAAGCTCGACATCGCCGGGTCGGCGGTCCACGCGGAGTCCGCCTCGGGCGAGGCCGAGCGCCAGCGCGGCCTCATGCACCGGCCCCGGATGAGCGCCGACGACGGGATGCTCTTCATCTACCCGTCGGAGGGCGACCGCAACTTCTGGATGCGCAACACGCTGATCCCGCTCGACATCGCGTTCTTCACGGCCAAGGGCGAGCTGATCAACGTCTGCCCCCGCGACCCGGCGGCGGATCCGGCGCGCGACGGGGAGAAGATCAACGCCCCGTCCGACCGGCCCGCGCAGTTCATCCTCGAGGTGAACAAGGGCTGGTTCGAGCGCCGCGGGATCTGCGACGCGGCCGGCAAGGTGCTCAAGCCCGTGACGGTCGACATCCCCGCCGCGGCCCGGCGGCTGGCCTCCGGAGGTCGCTGATGAAACGCCTGCTCGTCCTCGCGCTGCTCGCCGCGGGCTGCTCGTCGCCCGCGCCGCGGCCCCCGGTGGGGCCCACGCCCTCCCCCGCGCCGGCCGGGGGCTTCACGCTCAAGGGCCTGCCGCTGCGGGTCGCGCGGCTCGAGACCGATCCCGAGCGCCGCTTCGCCGGCGACCACCTGCAGACCGTGACCGAGGGCGGCGCCCTGCTCTGCAGCTGGAACCGCGACCGCCACATCCACCTCTTCGGCAAGGACGCGCCCGGCGTCTACGACGTCGCCTTCCTCGACGCCCGGGGCGTCGTGGTCGAGCTGGCCGCCCTTCCCGGCGACCGCGAGCAGGGCGTGACCTCCGCCAAGGAGGCCCGCCACGCGCTGATCCTGCCCCCGGGCTGGGCCGCGCGCCACAAGCTGGCCGCGGGCGACGCCGCGACCGTCGGCGCGCCGGCCGTCGCCGAGATGCCCGTCGTGGCGATCAACGGGCACCTCGTGCACGTCGAGACCTCGCACCTGCTCTGGCAGCGCATGCGCGGCCTCATGCACCGGCCCCGGATGAGCGCCGACGAGGGCATGCTCTTCTGCTACCGCGACGAGGACTTCCACAGCTTCTGGATGCGCAACACGCTGATGCCCCTCGACATCGCGCACTTCCGCGGCGACGGCACGCTCATCAACGTCTGCCGGATGAAGACCTACCCGAACCCCGCCGTCGACGAGGACCCCCGCGCCCCCAGCGACGACCGCGCCCAGTACGTCCTCGAGGTGAACTACGGCTGGTTCGATGCGCGGAAGCTCATCGACAAGGACGGGAAGCCGGCCGGGGCCGTGAAGATGCAGGTCCCCCCGGCGATCCTCAAGCTCGCGGCGGAGGCCGACTAGGTGTCCAACGTCTCGACGATGATCATCCTGGTCATCATCACGCTCGCGGCGCTGCTCGGGCTGATGATGTACTACCTCGACGCCCTCAACGAGGTGCCCGAGGGGAAGAACGTCAAGCTCGCCCTCGCCGTCGCGACGAAGTACGACCTCACGAACGTCCGCCTTTCCCGCGCGCCGCGCCCGGAGGGCGAGGCCCTGCTCGTGCGCTACGAGACCAAGGCGCTGCGCTCCCGCGAGCAGGCCAAGGCCGAGATGGCCGAGGTTGCCGAGCACGCCTGGAAGTCGATGGAGGCCCCCGAGCGCAAGGGCGTGGCGAAGATCGAGCTGTACCGCGAGTGCGTCCGCTCCGCGGGCTGCTTCAAGAGCCGGGAGCGGGACAACGCCGAATGGGTCCCCCCTCCGGAGCCGCCGAAATGAACGACGTCGCCTGGACCCCCAGCCCCGCCGCCGTCGCGGCCGCCAACGTCACGCGCTTCATGAAGGCGCACGGGATCTCCACGTACGACGACCTCGTCAGGCGCTCGACGTCGGACACCGCCTGGTTCTGGGACGCCGCGCTGAAGGACCTCGGCGCGCGCTGGCAGCGGCCCTACGACGCGATCGTCGACCGCTCGAAGGGCATCGAGTGGACGAAGTGGTTCGTCGGCGGGAAGCTGAACATCGTCGACAACTGCCTCGACCGCCACCTCCCCCGCCTCAAGGACAAGCCCGTCGTGCTCTGGGAGGGCGACGACGGCTCGACGCGCCGCCTCACGTACGGCGAGCTCGACGACCTGGTCGGCCGGCTGGCCGGCTTCCTGCGTCGCTCGGGGGTCCGCCCCGGCGACGCCGTCGGCATCTTCATGCCGATGGTCCCCGAAATCCTCGCCGTCTTCTTCGCCTGCTTGAAGGTCGGCGCGGTGGCCGTGCCCGTCTTCAGCGCCTTCGCGGCCCCGGCCCTCGCGGTCCGCCTCCGCGACGCCAAGGCGAAGGTGCTCTTCACGGCCGACGGCGTGTCGCGGCGCGGCAAGCGCGCGCCGCTGAAGCCCGAGGCCGACCTCGCCGTCGCCCAGGTGCCCTCGATCGAGAAGGTCGTCGTGCTGCGGCGCCTCGGGATCGACGTGCCGATGACCGCCGGCCGCGACGTGACCTTCGACGCGGCGGTCGCCGGGCCCGCCTCGCCCCAGGCGACGGAGGTCCTCGACGCGGAGGCCACGTCGCTCGTCATCTACACCTCGGGCACGACCGGCAAGCCGAAGGGCACGGTGCACACGCACGGGGGTTGCCTCGCGCAGATGGCGAAGGAGCTCGGCTACTACTTCGACGTGAAGCCCGACGACGTCTTCTTCTGGGTCACCGACATCGGCTGGATGATGGGCCCCTGGGAGATGATCGGCGTCACGTTCTTCGGCGCCACGATCGTCATCCTCGAGGGCGCGCCGAACCACCCGAACCCGGACCGGCTCTGGGAGATCGTCGCCCGGCTGAAGGTGACGCACCTGGGAATCTCCCCCACCGCGATCCGCCTGCTGAAGACGGCCGAGGAGTCGTGGGTGCGGAAGCACGACCTCTCGACGCTCCGCATCCTCGGCTCGACGGGCGAGCCCTGGGATCCCGAGAGCTGGCAGTGGTTCTTCGAGAAGGTCGGCGGCTCGCGCTGCCCCGTGATCAACATCTCGGGCGGCACGGAGATCGTCGGCTGCCTGCTCTCGCCGCTGCCGATCACGCCGCTGAAGCCCTGCACGCTGCGCGGGCCGGGCCTCGGGATGGACGTCGACGTCTTCGGCGACGACGGCCAGCCGATCCGCGGCGGCATCGGGCACCTCGTGTGCAAGCAGGCCGCGCCCTCGATGACGAAGGGCTTCCTCGGCGACCCGCAGCGCTACCTCGACACGTACTTCTCGCGCTGGCCGGGCGTCTGGTACCACGGCGACTGGGCCAAGGTCGACGAGGACGGCTACTGGTTCCTCTACGGGCGCAGCGACGACACGATCAAGGTCGCCGGCAAGCGCACGGGCCCCGCCGAGGTCGAGGGCGCGCTCATCGAGCACCCCGCCGTCGCGGAGGCCGCGGCGATCGGCGTGCCGCACGACATCAAGGGCGAGGGCCTGGTCTGCTTCGTCGTGCTCAAGGCGGGCCACGCGCCGGGCGAGGCCCTGCGCGAGGAGCTGAAGGACCAGGTCGTGAAGCACCTCGGCAAGACCCTGAAGCCCGAGGAGCTGCGCTTCGCGGCCCACCTGCCGAAGACGCGCTCCGCGAAGATCGTCCGCGGCGCCATCCGCAAGGTCTGGCTGGGCGAGGCCCCCGGCGACACGTCCTCCATCGACAACCCGGACACGCTCGACGACATCCGCAGGTCCACGTGAGCGCGTACCGGACGCTCCTCGACCGCGGCTCCTGGCCGCTGATCGTCCTCTTCCTCGCCGCCGCCGGGGCGGCCGGCTGGTTCCTCCCCTCGACGCGCATCGAGGCGGGGACGGACGTCATGCTCAACCAGGCCGACCCCGACCTCCAGTACTACAACCAGTCCCGGCGCGACTGGAACACGACCGACGAGTACGTCATCTTCTGCTGCAGCCGCGACGGCTGGTTCGACGAGGCCGGCCGCGAGCTGCTCCTCGGCTTCGCGGCCGCGGCGAAGGGCCTGCCCCACGTGCGCTCCGTGACGGCGCTCTCGACGGTGCCGCTGCTGCGCACCAAGCCGCCGGTCCTCGTCGGCGTGCCGCAGCCGACGACGCTCGACGCCGCGGACTTCTTCGTCGACGGCGGGGAGGCGCTCGGCGCGGAGGCCCGGGCCCGGCGCCTCGAGCGGGCGAAGGCGGAGCTCCTCGGCCACACCCAGGCCGTGGGCAACCTCGTCAGCGCCTCGGGGCGCGACATCTCGGTGCTCGCCTACCTCGACGTCCCCGCCGACATCGAGCGCCTCGAGCCCCGGCGCCAGGAGCTGCTCCAGAAGCCGCGGAGCCCGGAGGTCGGGCGCGAGCTCGCGGAGATCGAGGGCCCCTACCAGGCCGCGCTGGTCGAGCTCGGCGTCCGCCGCCGGGCGCTGGTCGACGCGTCGCGGAAGCTCGCCGCCGACTGGGGCCCGAGGATGGCCGAGCCGATCCGGCTCGCCGGGATCCCGATCCTGAACCGCAACATCATCGAGCACGTCGGCGACGACGTGAAGACCTTCGGGGTCGTGTCGCTCGGCGCGTTCCTGCTCACCTTCCTCGCGATCTACCGCCGTCCGCGCTGGGTGATCCTGCCGATCCTCGCGTGCTTCGTCCCCGTGCAGATCGTGCTCGGGACGATGGCGGCCACGGGCCAGCGGCTCACGGTCATCACGTCGAACCTGCCGGTCCTGCTCTTCGTCCTCGCCCTGCCCTACGCGGTCTACCTCGTCGAGCGCTACCGGGAGCGCCGCTCGCTCCACCCCCACGAGGACGCCCCGGAGGTCGCCGCGGCGAGCGCGCGCGACATCTGGCTGCCCTGCCTCTACAGCGCGACCACGACGATGGCGGGCACCGCCTCGCTGCTGACGAGCGGCATCGTCCCCGTCCGGACCTTCGGGCTGATGGCGACGATCGGCATGGCCCTCGTGCTGGGCTCGGTCTTCCTCTTCCTCGCCGCCTGCGTCCGCCGCCTGAAGCCGATCGAGGTCCGCGGCGTGGGCATCCAGTCCGAGGTCATCCGTCCCCTGCGGCCGCTCGTGACGCTCTCCACCCGCGCGCCGGCCGCCGTGCTGGTCGTCGCGCTGGCGATCCTCGGCGTCTCCGCCTGGGGGACCTCGAAGGTGACCGCCGAGACCAAGGTGATCGACTACTTCTGGCCCTCGAGCGAGACCTACGTCGGCCTCGAGTACGTCGACGCCCGGATGGGCGGCACGACGCCCCTCGAGATCATCCTCCGGGGGCCGGCCGGCCACTGGAAGACCCGCGCGGGCCTCGACCAGGTCGACCGCGTCGCCGCGTACTTCCAGTCCGTGCCCGAGACGGGGAACGTCCGCTCGATCAAGTCGCTCGTCGACGAGATCGCCAAGGCCCTCAAGCCCCGGCCGGGCCAGGACCCGACCGAGCGGGCCATCGCGACGGTCCAGCGCTTCTCCCCCTCCACGGTCCGGGAGTTCTGCACGCCGGACTTCGCGACGACCCGCCTCCTCGTGCGGATGCGGGAGACGGCGCCGACGCTGAACCGCAAGCGCATCCTCGACGGGCTGCAGGCGCACCTCGGCCGCGAGGAGTTCGCGGGCCTCCCCGAGCGCCGCGCGACCGGCGTCTTCCTCCTCTACTCGAACCTGCTCCAGGACCTGCTGAAGAGCCAGCGCGACACCTTCCTCATGGTGCTCGCCGCGATCTACGTGATGGTCGCGATCTGCTTCCGCGACCCGCTGCTGGGCTTGATCGTCCTCTTCCCCCAGGTCCTTCCCGTGCTCCTCGTGCTCGGCGTCATGGGCTTCTTCCACATCGCGCTCGACCTCGTCACGACGATGATCGCCTCGATGGCCATGGGCGTGGGCATCGACGCGGCCATCCAGTACGCGATGCGCTACCGGGCCGAGCTGGCGGAGTCGGGCGCGGCCGTGGAGGCCGTGCGGCGCAGCCACGCGACGATCGGGCGCTCGATCCTCATCGCGACCTCGATCGTGTTCGCGGGCTTCCTCGTGCTGGGCTTCTCGAAGTTCGTGCCGACGGTGTGGTTCGGCCTCTTCACGGGCCTGGCGATGCTGATGGGCCTGGCCGGGTCGCTCACGATCCTGCCGGCGATGTTCGTGCTGCTCGGCTACCCGAGGCCGCCTACTTCTCCAGGTCCGCGACCAGGACCTTGAGCTCGGCGACCCAGTCGGGCCGCAGCTCCATGGCCCGGCGGAAGTCCCGCACGGCGAGGCCCCGGTCGCCGAGCCGGACCCGCAGGTTCCCCCGGTTGCGCCAGGCCTCTGCGTCCTCGGGCCTCAGCTCGAGGAAGGCGTCGTAGTCGCGCACCGCGTCGCGGGGGCGGTCCAGCTTCTCGAGGGCCCGGGCGCGGGTGAAGAGGGCGAGGGCCCGCGACGGGTTGCCGCGCAGGGCGTCGGTGGCGTCCTCGATCGCGCCGGCCAGCTCGCGGAGGTGGTAGCGCGCGGCGGCCCGGCCCTCGAGGGCCTCGGGGTCGCCCGGCCGGCGCTGCAGGGCCTCGTCGTAGCGCAGCCGCGCCCCGTCGTGGTCCCCGCTGAGCATCCGCTCGTGGCCCTGCACGACGGGCAGGTCGGGGCACGTCGGGTCCAGTCCCGCGGCCTCCTTGAGCAGCGGCCCGGCCTCCTGCAGCTTGCCCTCCCGGATCCACGACAGCGCGGCCAGGACGCGCAGCGTCGCCGAGCCCGGCTCCTGGAGCAGCAGCTGGTCGATCTGCGCGCGCGCCTCGACGGTGCGGCCCGCGGCGATCGCGTCCCGCACCGACCGGAGGTCCAGCGGGGCCCGGGTGGGCGACGGCGTCGGCGTCGGGGGCGGCGGCGTGGGCCGCGCCGGGGGCGTCGGCACCGGGACCTTCGTGGGCGCCGGGGTCGGGGCCGGGGTCGCCCGCGGCGTCGGCGCCGGGGCGGCGGTCGCGACCGGGACCGCCGGGGCGCGGAGCGCCAGCGCGACCCCCATCGCGGCGGCCCCCACGCCGATCCCCGCGAGGAGGACGAAGAACCGCATCCAGCCGTCGGCCTGCATGGCCCCACGATACCGGAGGAGGCCCCGGCGGGCAAATCCCGCTAGCGCAACTCAATTGCATTTGGTAGAACGGTCGCCCCATGGGCCTGCTCGGCTGGATCGTGGTGTTCACGCTCGTCGGGGGCGTCGCGGGCGTGCTGCTCGCGTCGGTCTTCCTCGCGTTCCCCGACCGCGTCCGGACCCGCCTCCTCCCCGCCCTGCTCAGCTTCGCCACGGGCTCCCTGCTCGGCGGCGCCTTCCTCGGCCTGATCCCCCACGCCCTCGAGCACCGCCACGACCACTCCGTGGAGACGATCACCTTCGCGATCCTCGCCGGCATGGTCGGGTTCTTCGTGGTCGAGAAGATCCTCATCTTCCGCCACTGCCACGCCGAGGAGTGCGAGGCCCACGTCGCCGACGAGGCCCGCGCCAAGGCCTCCGCCTCCCTCATCCTCCTCGGCGACACCGTCCACAACTTCGTCGACGGCGTCGTGATCGGCGCCGCCTTCCTCGCGGACTTCCGGCTCGGCGTCGCCGCCAGCCTGGCCGCGGCCGCCCACGAGATCCCCCAGGAGCTCGCGGACTTCGCCATCCTCCTCCACGGCGGCCTCTCCCGCGGCCGGGCCCTGCTCCTCAACGCCCTCTCCGGCCTCGCCACCGTCCTCGGCGGCGTCGCGGCCTACTTCGCCCTCCACCCCCTCCACGACGCCCTGCCGATCGTCATCGCCGTCGCCGCCGCGAACTTCCTCTACGTCGCCGTCGCCGACCTGATCCCGACCCTGCACCGCCGCACCGGGCTGAAGTCCTCGCTCCTGCAGATCGCCTGCATCGCCGCGGGCGTCGGGGTCATCGCGCTGGCGGCCCGCGCGCACGGCCATTAGAATCGGCCCCATGTCCGACTTCCTCGCCGTGGTCATGGCCGGCGGCTCCGGCACCCGCTTCTGGCCCCTCAGCCGCGCCCGCCTCCCCAAGCAGCTGCTCCCCCTCGTCACCGGGCGGTCGATGATCCGCGAGACCGTCGAGCGCCTCTTCCCCCTCTTCGACGCGGAGCGCGTCTACGTCGTCTGCGGGAAGGCCCACCGCGACCAGGTCGTCGCGGAGCTCGAGATCCTCCCCGGCGGCCACGTCCTCGACGAGCCCGTCGGCCGCGACACGGCCGCGTGCGTCGGCCTCGCCGCCACCTTCCTCGAGTGGCGCCACCCGGGCTCGACCTTCTGCGCGCTCCCCGCCGACGCGTACATCGGGGACCTGCCCCGCTTCCACGAGGCCCTGCGCGCCGGCTACGAGGCCGCCCAGGGCGGGGCCCTCGTCACCTTCGGCATCCCGCCGACCCGCCCCGCCACCGGCTACGGCTACCTCCAGCGCGGCGAGAAGCACGGCGCCGCCTGGCGCGTCCGCAAGTTCCACGAGAAGCCCGACCTCGCGACCGCGACGGCCTTCGTCGCCTCCGGCTCCCACTACTGGAACAGCGGCATCTTCGTCTGGCGCTCCGACGCCATCCTCGCGGAGATCGGCCGCCGCCTGCCCGAGCACGCCGCCCGCCTCGCCGAGATCCGCGCCGCCCTCGGCACGAGCCGCCTGCCCGCCGTCCTCGCCGACGCCTTCCCGCGCATCCCCAAGGTCTCGATCGACTACGGCGTCATGGAGCACGCGCCCGACGTCCTCATGGTCGAGGCCGGGTTCGAGTGGGACGACGTGGGCTCCTGGGCCGCCGCGGCCGCCCGCCGCCCCCGCGACGCCGCCGGCAACGTCGTCGAGGGCCCCCACGCGGGCGTCGACACCCGCGGCTGCGTCGTCATCTCCACCGACCCCGCCCACGTCGTCGCGACGCTCGGCATCGAGGACCTCGTCGTCGTCCACACGAAGGACGCGACCCTCGTGTGCCCCAAGTCGCGCAGCGAGGACCTCAAGAAGCTCGTCGACGAGCTCAAGGCGAAGGGACGGGAGTCGGTCCTGTGAGGATCCTGGCGGTCGACCCCGGGACCCGACGCACGGGCCTGGCGATCTCCGACCGCGAGGAGCGGCTCGCCGTCGCCCTCCCCACGATCCCCGCCGCCGACGACGGCCTCGACGGGGCCCGGATCGCCGAGATCGCCCAGGCCGAGGGCGCGGAGGAGGTCGTCGTCGGCCTCCCGATCAACATGGACGGCAGCGAGGGCCCGCGCGCCGCGGCGACCCGGGAGCTCATCGAGGACATCCGCCTCGCCTCCGGCCTGCCCGTGCGCGGCTGGGACGAGCGCCTCTCGACCGCCGAGGCGGAGAGCCGCCTGCGCGGCGCCGGGCTCGACCGGCGCGAGGTCTCCCGCGGCAGCGACGCCGCGAGCGCCATCGTCATCCTCGAGCGCTACCTGGAGTGGCGGAGAAAGAACCCGGAACCCGGGGCCCCGCCCGCGGGTTCCATGGAGCGGAGGACCCCATGAAGACCGCCGCCCTCGCCCTGCTCCTCGTGCTGGCCGCGCAGGACGCGCCCCCGAAGCCCTGCGACCTCGCGAAGGTCGAGGACGGCTCCTGGTGCGCCCGCTGCTCGAAGGTCCTGAGGAAGACCGAGAAGGCCTCGGACGTCGACAAGGACGGGAAGTGCGCCGCCTGCGGCTCCGCGCCGGACGCGATCAAGGTCTGCGTGAAGGAGTGGGTCCCGCGCTGCGGGATGCACGACATGCAGCCGCACGACAAGCCCTGCTGCACGAGCCGCATGTGCTGCAAGATGGAGACGGTCGCCTCGCCCGTGACGTTCACCTGCGAGGGCTGCGGCGCGTCCGCCTCGCTCGAGGCGAAGCTGGAGCACAAGGCCGGCGAGCACGAGAAGAAGTTGAAGCGGTCCTGCGCGCACTCCGGCCGCTTCCCGCACGGCGGGGAGCTGCCCAAGCCCAAGGACCCCGCGAAGGACGCCCCGCCCGCGAAGTGATCAGGCCGGCCAGGACCGGCGGGCCTTGATCGCCGCCAGCTGCTCGAGGTGGCGCTCGTTGTGCTCGATGCCGTGCTCGACCAGGTAGCGCACGTCGTAGTCCTGCTTCTCCGGGTGCCGGCCGCGGCGGTGGAAGTCCGCGGCGCTCATCGCCGCCACGCCCCGCGCGAACTGCTCCCGCAGCACCCCGAAGGTCCGGCGCAGCAGGCGCAGGTCCGCCTTCGCGTACCGGCCCCGCGCGGCCCAGAGGTCCTGGTCGAAGGGCACCACGACCGGCCGGTCCTCCGCGAGCAGGAACTTCAGTCGCGTCGCGAACACGAGCTCGCAGTCCGTCAGGTGGGCCAGGATCTCCCGGGCGCTCCACTTCCCCTTGCCGTAGGAGCGCCGCAGCGTCCCGGCGTCGAAATCGAACGCGGCCAGCGTGCGCCGCGTGGCCGCCTTGAGGCGGCGCAGGATCTCGAGCTTGGTCATGGGCGCTTGGGCTCCTTGAGCACCGCGTGCTCGGTGAGGGACTTGAGGAACTCGACCAGGTCGGCGACCTCCTCCGCGCCCAGCTCCGCCTTCTGGAGGTTCGCCTTGTCGAGCCAGGGGTTCTCGCGGCCGCCGCCGACCATGAACTTCACGGCCTCCTCGAGGGTGGCGACGCTGCCGTCGTGGAAGTACGGCGCGCTGCGGGCGACGTCACGCAGGGTCGGCGTCTTGAACGCGCCGCGGTCCTTGTCGACGTTCGAGACCTTGAAGCGGCCCGGGTCGGGCTCCTTCGCGTCCATCCCGATCCCGACGTTGTGGTACTGCTGGTCGGTGAAGAGGACGCCCGAGTGGCAGCCGTCGCACTTCGCCTTGAGGAAGACCGCGTGGCCGCGCTTGGCCGCGTCGCTCGCGGCCTTCTCGTCGCCCTTCTTCCAGCGGTCGTAGTCCGTGTCGCGGCTGATGATCGTGCGCATGTAGGTGGCGAGGGCCTTGGCGACCGCCTCCGGCGTCGCGGGCCCGCCGAAGACCTTCGCGAACTGAGCCTTGTAGCCGGGGATCGCCTCGAGCTTGGCGCAGATCTCCTCGGGCTTGGCGGCGCCCATGTTGACGCCCTTCCACGCGGCCAGGGCCTGTCCCTCGAGGGTCTTGGCCCGGCCGTCCCAGTACCACTCGGCGTGGTAGCCGATGTTCCAGAGCGTCGGGGCGCTCCGCGTCAGCGGCTTGTCGAACGCGCCCTTGCCGAGCGCGACGCCGTCCGTCAGGCCCTTCTCGTTGAGGTGGCAGGAGTAGCACGAGAGCTTCCCGTCGCCGGAGAGGCGCGGGTCGAAGAAGAGCTGCCAGCCCAGCGTCGCCTTCTCGACCGTGATCGGGTTGTCCGCGGGCACGACCATCGCCTCGTACGACGCGATCGGCGCGTAGGCCTTCGGGTCGGAGGGCAGCTGCAGCGGCTCCGGGACGAAGTCCTGGGCGGCGGCCGCGGCGACGGCGAGGACGACCAGGGCGCGGACGAGGCTCATGCGGGGTTCTCCTTCGGGTGCGCGGATTCTACCCGCGATCCGGATCCGAATCCACGTAGGCGACTTCCGGGTTGACGAGCCGGCCGGTCGCGCGCTGCTCGGCGACGTGCGCGGCCCACGCGGCGGAGCGCGCCGACGCGAAGGCGGCCGTGAACGCGCGCCGGGGGATCCCCGCCGCGTCGAGCACCACGGCCGCGTAGAGCTCGACGTTCGCGGGCAGCGGGCGGCCCCGCTTCCGCTCGAACGCCGCCGACGCGGCCCGCTCCACGGCCCGGGCCAGCGCCAGGCGCGGCGCCCCCGCGGCCTCGGCGGCCCGCTCGAGGATGGCCGCCCGCGGGTCCCGGCCGCGGAACACCGGGTGCCCCAGGCCGAAGATCCGGCGCCCGGCCGCCAGCTCCGCCTCCACCCAGGCCGCCGCCCGCTCCGGCGAGCCGACGGCCTCCAGCATGTCGAGCACCGGCCCCGGCGCCCCGCCGTGCAGCGGGCCCTGCAGCGCCCCGGCCGCCGCCGCCGCGCAGGCCCCCAGGCCCGCGCCCGTCGAGGCGACCACGCGCGCGGCGTACGTCGACGGGTTCATCCCGTTCTCGCAGAGCGTCACGAAGTAGGTCGAGAGCAGCGCCTCGCGCCGCGGGTCCGTCGAGCCCGTGGCCCGGCGCAGGTGGTCCGCGACGTGGCCGCCCCGCCCGGGCGTCCCCGGCGCCGCCGCGAGCGACGCGGTCGCCACGAGCTCCGCGGGATCCTCCGTCGCCACGCGCCCCAGCCGCGCCCGCACCCGGTCCATCGGGTCGTCGATCGGCTCCGGCCACGGCCCGACCGCCAGCCGCGCGCGCTCGAGGGCCGCCTCGACCTCGGACGCGGACTTCCCCCAGAGCAGGCCGACGGCCTCCTCGAACGGGACGCGGCCCGCGAGCTCCGCGAGGTCGCGCCCCCGGATCCGGATCCAGCCCGCCTCGCCGTCCACGCGGGACAGCGACGTGCGCATCGGTTCGTCGGCCATGGCGCGCCATCCTACCGGAATTCCGGTTGACGGACCCGCGGCCGCCCGTTACCTTTTCCCCAGCATGACGTCGATCCAGCAGGCCATGGCGATGTGTTGTCGCGCCGCCGCGATGTGTCGCGGCGGGCGTGCCGGCACCCGGGGCCTGTCCGGAGGATCGACCTAGACTCCTCCTTCGAAACCGAGAACCCCGCGATCGGCACGCACCGGTCGCGGGGTTTTTCTTTTTCCAACGAAGGCGGGAGTGACGGACATGAACACGAAGCTGGCGGTGCTCGGCGCGATCCTGGCGGTCCACGGCCTGGGCGGCTGCGTCCTGCCCTCCCGCTTCGCCCCCGCCGCCGCGCCCGTCGCGTCGACTGAGCACGTCGACGCCTCCGTCACCGGCGCCCCCGCCTCCGAGGGCCGGCGCGCCGCCGCGATCCTCGAGGAGGCCTGGACGCCGCTCGCCCGGGCCCTCGGGATCCGGCCGGAGCGCGTCGAGGTCCACGTCTACGCCGACCGCGCGGCGTACCGCGCCGCCGGCGGAGCGGGCGAGGGGCTCTACCTGCCCGACGAGCGCCGCATCGCGACCTTCGCGCCCGTGGACGAGCACGTGCTGCGGCACGAGCTGGCCCACCATTTCGCCGTGGGCCTCGTCGGCGTCCTGCCCGACTGGCTCAACGAGGGCATCGCGGAGTACCTCGAGGACCCGCGCCCTCGGGCCGCCCGGCCGCCCGCCGCCGGGGCCTTCCCGACCGGCCGCTTCCTCTACCGTCCGGCGGACTACGCCCACGCCCGGGACCTCGTCGCCTGGCTCGTCGAGGCCGGCGAGGGGACGCTCGCGGAGCGCCTGCTCGCGCTGAAGCGCCACGCCGCGACGCCGCCCGCGGAGCTCGACCGGGCCCGGCGCGCCGCCGAGGGACAATAATTACTTAACCGGGGGTATGAGATGTTTGACAGCCCCCGCAGGTCGGCGATAATCCCCTCGTTCTCGTTTGCACCTAGAGGAGAGCTCCGTGGAGATACGAGGGGGGGACCCTGTCGCGGTCCCATGCCGGGGGTGCGGGAGGCAATTCCTGAAGGTCCGGGCCGACGCGCAGCCCGTCCAGGTCGTCTGCCCCCAGTGCGGCGCGGCCACCCAGGTCGTCGCCCGCCAGGTCGAGGGCGAATGGCGGATCTTCACCGCCCCCGCGCCCCGCTCCGGCGCCAAGAACAACCACTGATTGCACGGGCGGGCCGCGCCCCTTAGACTTGCACCCCGTGGTGCTCCGCGGCGACCTCCGCAGCCTCAACCTGGCCAGCGTCTTCCAGGAGCTGGCCCAGAACTCCCAGACCGGGACCCTCGCCCTCAAGGTCGGCGACCGCCGCCGCTACCTCTGGTTCGAGAAGGGCCTCCTCCGCCTCGTCGGCCTCGGCGCCTCCCACGGCCCCTCGATCCCCAACGGCCTCCTCGCCACCGGCAAGCTCAAGGCCGACCAGCTCGGCAAGCCCGACAAGCGCCAGGGCGAGCACGGCCTCCTCAAGTCCCTCCTGCAGAAGGGCGCCGTCACCGAGGACGACATCAAGGCCGCCCTCTCCGAGCAGATGACCGAGCTCGTCTGCGACGCCTTCCTCTGGACCGACGCCGAGTTCGAGTTCAGCGAGGGCGACCCCGACGAGGCGAGCTACGACACCCGCCAGCTCGACTGGGACCTCAAGCTCCCCGTCGACGGCGTCATCATGGAGGCCCTGCGCCGCTCCGACGAGTGGACCGAGATCCGGAAGGTCGTCCTCTCCTCCGAGGAGATCTTCCAGCCGCTCTCCCCGCCGACCGCGGGCGCCATGGACGCCGTCGCCCTGCGGGTTTTCGCGCACGTGGACGGCGAGCGGCGGCTCGGCGACATCCAGACCGTCACCCACCTCGGCCAGTTCGCCGTCTTCAAGTCCGCCGCCACCCTCCTGCGGGCCGGCGCCATCCAGGCCCTCCCCGTCGCCGAGGCGGCCAACCGCGCCCGCGTCCACGCCAAGGAGCGCCGCTGGTCCCACGTCCTCGGCCTCGCCCACTACGCCCTCCAGCACGAGCGCCACTCGCCCGAGCTCCGCCAGCTCTCCGCCCAGGCCCTCGAGGGCCTCGACAAGCCCGAGGAGGCCGCCGCGGAGTACCGCCTCCTCCTCGCCGAGCTCACCGAGCAGAAGCGCCTCGAGGAGGCCGTCGAGGCCTGCCGCCGCATCGTCCGCCTGACGCCGCGCGACACCTTCACGCAGGAGCGGCTCTTCCAGCTCCTGCTCGACCTGGGCCGGGCCGACGAGGCCCTCGTCCACGGCGAGGGCCTGGCCGCCTCCCTCAAGCGCGCCGGCCTCCCCGACCGGGCCCGCGCCGTCTACGAGCGCCTCGTCGCGCGCTTCTCGGACAAGGACGAGATCGTCGAGGAGCTCGCCGAGATCGCCCGCCAGATGGGCGACAAGGACGAGGCCATCGCGCTCTACCGCAAGCTCCACGCCCGCGCCGTCGCCAAGGGCGACGAGGGCCTCATCGTCCAGCGCTCCCGGACCCTGCTCCGCCTCGACCCCACGCTCGAGGACGTCGCCAAGCAGCGCCTCGAGATCGAGACGGGCATCTACCGCCGCAAGCGGACCCGGGCCAGGCGCGTCCGCTGGATCCTCGCCGGCGCCGCGGCCGGCGCGATCGTCCTCGCGGCCTTCGCCCACGACATGAAGGCCCGCTCCTCGCTCTCCGAGGCCCGCTCGAAGACCCTGCCGATGGTCGAGCAGCGGGACTACGCGGGCGTGCTCAAGCTCTACAACCGCGTCGCGGACCGCGCGGCCTGGTCGTTCGTCGCCACCGACGCCCGCACGGAGCGCGACGAGCACGAGCGCCGCTACGCGGGCGCGGAGTTCCCCCGGGTGGAGAAGCTCGACCAGGAGGAGCGCATCCCCGAGGCCGTGGCCGGGCTCGACGCCCTGCTGGAGCTCGCGCGGCTCGAGGACGTCCGCGGCAAGGCGACCGAGCTCCGCCGCCAGTTCCTCGAGCACCGCACGAAGGTCGAGCACGCGTTCCTCGACCGCGCCGCGAAGGCCGCGCGCGGGGTCCGCGAGGGGAACCCGGCCGCGCTCGACGACCTCAAGGGCCTGGCCCACCCGCTGGCCCTGCCGGCGCTGCGGATGCTCGCCGAGGACTCGCTGCCCGCGGTGAAGGTCGCGGCGATCCGGACGCTGGGGGAGCTCGGCTCGAACCCCGCGCTGCTCGCGATCGTGGAGTCGATGTCGCTCGAGGCGCCCGGCTCGGAGGCCTGGAAGGAGGCCGAGGCGCAGCTGAAGCTGAGGACGAAGGCGGATCCGGGGCCGCGGCCCCACGACTGGGAGGCGCTGCTCCTGGGCCGGGGCCACCGTACGATCCAGGCCGTCGTGTCGGCGCCCGCGCCGGTCGCGGGCCTGGAGGACCGGGTCGCGGTCGAGTGGCGGCTCCTCAACGTCGGGCGCGAGGCGGTCGAGGTCGTCCTGCCCGCGGACTTCGCGCCGGTGTTCACGGTGAAGGACTCGAACGGCACGGTGCTGAAGGGCTCGCCGCTCGCGGCGAAATCCCCGGCGCGGTCGCTGAAGCTGGGGCCCGGGGAGTTCGTCGGCGGCAGCCTCCCGCTGAAGTCGGTGGCGGAGGGCGCGGGGCTCCCGGGCAAGTACCTGGTCCGCTGGACGGGCAAGCTGGGCTGGCCGGGCGGCGAGTCGTCGGAGACCTCGTCGCTGCCGGTGACGGTGGAGATCCTCCCGAGGCAGGGCTCGTGAGCAACCGCCTCCCCTGCGCGAAGTGCGTCGGCTCGCTCGAGTCGTACTCGACGTCGGGCACGGTCATCGAGCGCTGCCCCTCCTGCCTCGGGCTCTTCTTCGAGCGCGGGGAGCTGGTGCGGCTCCTGACGGACGCGAACCTCGAGAGCGTGCGCGGCGAGGACGCGCGCCGGGGCGGCGCGATCCCGCACGCGGCGGCGGACTCGATGACGGCGCGCTGCCCGCGCTGCCGGGTGCCGATGGGCCGGCTGGAGGCGGGGACCGGAGAGGGCTTCGCGTACGACCTCTGCCCGTCGTGCAACTCGCTGTGGCTGGACCACGGGGAGCTGGCCTTCCTCGAGGGGGCGAACCGGCACGTCCAGGGCCGGGCGCCGGGGTCGCCGGAGGACGCGAAGCGGCGGGCCGTGGAGCTGCTCGCGGAGATCGAGGCGCAGGTCGAGTTCGTGGAGAAGCAGAAGCGGGCCCGGCTGGGCCGGCTGGACCGGATGATGCAGTTCGGGCTGACGGACACGAAGGAGATCCTGCGGATCAAGGACGCGATCGAGGCCGAGGCCGAGGTGGCCCGGCGGGCGGTCGAGGGATCCCGGCTCTTCGGCGAGGTCCGCGCGCTCACGCAGCAGGGGATCCTCTCCCCGACGGACTTCGAGGCGCTGCGCCGGCGCCTCGGGACCCGGCCGTAGGGCCGGACCCGGCAGCTATCGAGGTCGCGGCGCGGGACTTCGAGATCCGCCGAGCGGGGCCTTGCATTGCGGACCCTCCTACCTATAATGGCGTCCCGCTCCGGGCTCCGGCCCGGGTCGATTGGCGCCGATAGCTCAGCTGGTAGAGCAGCTGATTCTTAATCAGCGGGTCGTGGGTTCGAATCCCTCTCGGCGCACCACGAACGAACGACGGGCACCGGGTCGATCCGGTGCCCGTTTCATTTCCCCCGTCCAGCCCGGGGGTTTCAAATCCTGGGCACCAGGGACGACTCCAGGCAGGACACCCTGTCGTCCATGACGCCCGGGGACCCGGACTGCGCGTCGACCTGCGACGGGCGCGGCAGGCGGGGCCCGGCTGTTTCGCGAATTCCCATCGCATTTCGAATCGCCACGTCCCGCGAGCTTTCGAAGGCCCGCTTCCCTGCGGCCGGCCGCGGCCCCCGCCTTGCGCTTCCTTCGGGGTGCAGGTAGCGACCTATCGTCGTCGGCAGCCGGAGCGGTCGGTGCTGCATCGCGTGGTGCGGGAGCACCTGGAGGAGTTCCTGGCCCGGTCGAACGGGGTGCCCCGCTACGTCCGGGGGGCGCTGCGGCGCTTCCTGGATTGCGGGATCCTGGCGAACGGCTTCGCGCGGGTGAGGTGTCCCGGCTGCGGCTACGACACGGCCGTGGGATTCTCGTGAAAGGAGCGGAGCATCTGCCCGTCGTGCGCGGGCCGGCGGATGGCGGACACGGCGACGCACCTCGTGGACGCGGTGCTGCCGCGGGTGCCGGTGCGGCAGTGGGTGCTGAGCGTGCCGCGGCCGATCCGCTACCTGCTGGCGCGGGATTCGAGGCTGCTGACGGCGGTGCGGGGGGTGTTCATCCGGGAATTGCTGGGGGACCTGCGGCGGCGCTCGGGGATTCGGGGGGCGCGGGGGGGAGCGGTGACGGCGATCCAGCGCTTCGGGGGCTCGCTGAACCTGAACATCCACTTCCACACGCTGGCGCTGGACGGGGTCTACGAGGGGACGCGGTTCCATCGGGCGGCCGTGCCGTCGCGGGACGAGCTGGACCGGGTGCTGAGCCGGACGCGCTTCAAGGTGCTGCGGTTGCTGGTGAGGCGGGGTTACCTGGAGGAGTTCGGGCGGGAGTCGGGGTGGCGGGTGCGGGACGACGAGCCGTCGTGGTTCGACGGGGTGCGGGCGGCGGCGATCCAGGGCCGGGGGACGGCGGACGGGAGGCCGCTGGGGCTGGCGGGGGCGGAGGAGGCGGGGTCGACGTGGCCGGACGACAAGCCGTACTGCGTGACGTCGGGGGACGGCTGGAGCCTGCAGGCGGGGGTGAGGATCCGGGCGGGGGATCGGGCGGGGCTGGAGCGGCTCTGCGGGTACGTGCTGCGGCCGGCGCTGGCGGCGGAGCGGCTGGAGCTGCTGCCGGACGGGCGGGTGGCGTACGGGTTCCGGAAGGCGCGGTACGACGGGGCGACGCACGTGGTCCTGACTCCGTTGCAGCTGGTGGAGAAGGTGGCGGCGCTGGTGGCTCCGCCGAGATCGCACCTGGTGCGTTACGACGGGGTGTTGGCGGCGCACGCGAAGGTGCGGAAGGCTCTGACGGAGGGCCTGGGGGCGGCTCCGGCGGCGGGCTCAAGCGCGGGGGGCTGCAGGGAGCATCCGGCGGAGGGGCGGCCGTCCCGGTTGCGGCGCGGGGGGAGGAGCCGGGCGGAGTGGGCGGAGCTGATGGCGCGGTGGCTGGGGACGGACGTGCTGGCGTGTCCGCGCTGCGGAAGCCGGATGCGAATGCTGGCGCTGATCCGGGATCGGGAGCTGGCGGGGCGGATGCTGCGGGCGATGAGGCTTCCGGACGACTCGCCGCCGGTGGCTCGTCCGCGGCCGCCGCCGGATGAGGCCTTCGATTTCAATCAAGGGAGCTTTGAGTTCTAGCCGGGAAGGGCCGGGGCGCTCGGGGACCGCCCCACGGCCCTCCGGGCGGGGTATACTCGGGTTCGATGAGCGTGTCCGATAAGGCCGCTTCGGTTCACCCGGCAGGATCCCCCTCCCTACCCGTGACTCCAGACCGGATCCCGCCGCCCGATTCGGCCTTCGTCTGGCCTATCTTCACCGACCCGGAGGGTATCCCCATGGTTCGATCCGTCCATGGCCACGAGGTCCTGGAGATGATGCTCGCCTCCGGCCGCTCCTTCACCGACCAGACCCTCGAGGAGGCGATCCTCCTCAAGTTCGGGCCCGGGACCCGCTTCCACACCTGCTCGGCCGAGAACATGACCGCCGGGGAGCTGGTGAGCTTCCTCAAGCGGCGGGACAAGTTCGTCGGGACCGACGGGGGATTCGGCACGGCGCCCGACCGGATCTGCGGCCACGAGGGGCATGCGCATCCCGACCCGCATTGAGTCCCGACCCGGCCGGGCCGGGACGCTTGAGGACCGCCCCGGGCCGCATCGCGGTGGCCGCGACCTCGTGGCTGACCCTGGCGACGCTGTCGGCTAGCCTCTACATCCTTTTCCGCGCCTCGGGCCCGGCGGTGTTCGCGCGGGATTCACCGCCCCATTCCCCACTCCCGACCACGCTCCGGGCGATTACTTCCGGAGAGCCCGCGCGTCGGCCAGGAGCTTCTCGATCCCCAGCCGGGGGGGCCACCCGGGGGGCCAGGCGCAGGGCCGCCAAGGTAGCTTTGAGTTCTAGCCGGGCCGGCCCGGACCCGTCGCGCTCCGTCGCCAAGGGCTTCCGGAGGGGTATACTCCGGATCGATGAGCTTGGCCGAAAAGGCCGCTTCGGTTCACCCGGCAGGATCCCCCGTCCTGCCATCGCGATCAGGCCGGATCCCGCCGCACGATTCGGCCTTCGTATGGCCTATCTCCCAAGTCCAGCGCGTCCTCCCTGCCCAGGTACGCCGTCAACCAGGAGATCGAGATCGCCCCCGGGAACCGCTGGGCCTGGGGCATCGAGGTGGTCAAGGGCCGGATGAGCCTCGGGGTCGATCTGCAGGCCGTCCGCGGGAATCTCTCCTACTGCATCTACCGTCCCGAGGATCCCCGGAACCTGACCGACGAGGATCGGCAGCGGATCCACGACTTCGCCAGGGTTCCCACCCTGTTCAAGCCGGCCCATGAAATCCGGGAGGTGGACCCCGGGCATTGCCCGGTGGTGGTGAGCAATCTCGACGGGGGCACCCCGACGAGGGTGAAGGTGCGCATCATGATCGAGGGGCACGAACTCGGAAAGTGACGCCCCCAGGGCGGCCGTTACCGGCCGTGGGCGTGGCGCGGGGGACGGATCGCCGGGCCGGGGACGAGGCCGAAGCGGGCCATCGCGGGCCGGGCGAGCAGCGCGTCGCGCCCGCCGTAGGCCGATTTGACCGGCCGTGACTTCATCGAGGAGCACGACTCCGAGATCCCCGTGAGGACCCGGGCCCCCTGGACCACCACCTCCGCCATCTGAAGCAGGTCGGCGACCAGGTTCCGCATGGAGTCCCTCCGCAGGAACTCATCGGCGCGAACGGGGCTCCGCTTGAGCCCGACGTCGGGATGGGTGGCCCGGGTGGCGTTCCGGAAGGCGGTCGGTTAGCCGCGGAGCCGGCTTCGACCCGGCCTAACGGTGCGGGGGCTTCTTGTCCTCCGACTCGAGGAGCCTCAATTCGGCCAACGAGGTCAGGTATTCCTGGAAGCCGGTCTGCCCGGTGTCCCGGCAGCGGCGGAACAGTTCCAGCGCCCCGGCGCGATCTCCGCCGATCAACCGCCTGTTCGCCGCATAGAAGTAGGCCTCGCAGCGGCGCCCAGGGGAGACTTTCTCGTCCGCCTTCCCGGGGTCGGCGAGGAATTCCTTCTCGCCCACGGTCCCGATGCAGAATTCCAGTTTCCGGAGCGCCCACTCCTCGTTCTCCTTCTCGGGAGTCCGGGTGGACATCCAGCGACGCAACTCGTCGGTGGCCGCCGGGCCCTCCCCGGAGCGGGATCGGGCCAACCAGATCCTCAAGCGCTTGTAGTCGAGGTTGTCCCGTGTCAATTCGCAGGCCTTCCTGAAGTCGGCCACGGCATCGGCCCACGATTGGACGTTGAATCTGGCGTAGGCCCGGCCGGTGATGGCCTTGGCATACTTCGGATCTATCTCGATCGCCGCCCCATAGTCCGAGATCGCCTTCGGCCAATCCTGGAGCGCGGAGTAAGAACCTCCGCGAAGGGCAAGGAGGGCAGCCACCCCGGGCTTCAGGGAGATGGCCAGTGTGAAATCGGCGATCGCCGCGGCGTGATCCCCTTTCCGGCTCAAGGCCTGCCCTCGGGAGGCAAGATGCCCGACCTCCTTGGGTCCGAGTTCCAAGGCCCGCGTGAAATCGGCGATGGCGCCATCGGTGTTCCCCTGCGCCAATCTCACCCGGCCGCGATAGCCGTGCACCTCGGCCAGGCCGGGAACCAGCTTGATCACGTGGTCGTAGTCCTGCTCCGCACCAGCCAGTTCGCCTCGGTCCTCGCGGAGGGCACCCCTCCGGATGAGGGCTTCCCGGGAATCAGGCTCAAGGACCAGGGCCAGGTCGTAGTCGGCCAGCGCGTCCACCGCGCGATCCGACCCAATGAAGGCCGCTGCACGATTGAGCAACGGATTCGTGGACATGGGATTGATCTGGATCGCCTTGGAGTAGTCCTGGATCGCCGCGGGGTAGTCCTTGGTGGACATTCGGGCGTTTCCCCGCTGGAACCACCATTCCATGTTCGAGGGATCGAGATCAACGGCCCGGGACAGGTCAAGGAGGGCCCCGTCGGTGTCGCCTCCGGCCCGGCGGGCGGTCCCCCTCCATCCATGGGCGCTTCCCAAGCTCGGGTTCAACTGCAGGGCACGGGTGGCATCCGCCAGTGCCCCCGCCCGATCCTCGAGGTAGAAACGAACCCCGGCTCGGTCCGCGAGGCTGGCGGCGTCGGACGGCCCAAGATCGACCGCCTTGTTGAGGTCCGCCAAAGCGCCGGACAGGTCCCCCGCCTGCTTCAAGGCCAGCCCTCGAAAGCGGTAGGCGATCCCCAAGTCGGGACGGGCCTGAATCGCGGTCGAGAATTCCTCGATCGCCGATCCATAGTTCTTCGCGTCCATGTGGCGCTGGCCCGCGACTATGTGTTCCTGGTACTCCTCGGCCCGTTTCAAGTCGGTGAGGCCAGTGAGTCTCGGGGCGACGTATTTGACCGCGATCACGAACAACACCAGGAGGCCGACGATGACGATTTGCCAGGTCGCGGACTTCTTCATGGGCGGGTAACCTCCATGCGATCACCGGTCTCGGATCGTGGGGTAAGACCTCGCCGGGGCCCGGACGTTTCCGACTCGACGTTGATACCTGCAGCGTCTTCCATCCGCGGATCATCGTCAAGATCATCTTGAAGGGCGACTTCGCCTTCAGGCCGTGCGGCACGTCCGCGGGCATCAGCAGCACGTCGCCCGCCTTCACCGCGTGTGGCGTCCCGCCGATCACGACCTCCGCCTCGCCCTCCAGCCCGTGGACCAGCGCGTCGAAGGGCGCCGAGTGCTCGCTCAAGCCCTGGCCCGCGTTGAACGCGAACGCCGTCACGTTCCCCTTCTCCTGCTTCACGAGCTGGCGGCTCACCACGGCCCCGGCCTGCACCGCCACCAGGTCCCCCGCGCGGAACACCTGCGACCCGGGCATCAGGCTCATTTCTTCTCCCCCTCCAAGGGAGATAGGATGAGAAGGTCAAGCCTCCTCTAGACGGGATGCCTAAGATGGCTCCCAAATCGACAACGGGCTCATGTAGCCCAACAGAGGAGGCTGACCTTGGAGAATATTACCACGGCTCCCGTAGGCTTGGCGATCGGATTGGACTTGGGGGACATTCACACCCAGGTTTGCGTGGTAGATGAGCGCGGCTCCGTCATCGAGCGAGGGAAGATCCCGACAACGTCGGAGGCATTGAAAGCGCGGTTTGCAAGCCAACCGCGGACCCGAATGGCGTTGGAGGCGGGAACGCATTCGGCGTGGATCAGCCGGTTGCTTCAAGGGTGGGGACACGAGGTCCTGGTGGCGAACCCGCGGAAGCTGCGCCTGATCTACGAGAACCACCAGAAAGATGACGAGGTAGACGCGGAGTACCTGGCTCGCGTGGCGCGGATGGATCCCCAGCTGTTGGCCCCCCTGCGCCACCGAAGCGCCGAAGCACAGCAGGATCTTGCGGTACTTCGAGCGCGGGACGATTTGGTCCAGACGCGGACCAAGTTGATCAACCATCTCCGGGGTGCCGTGAAGTCCATGGGAGGCCGGATTCCCAAGATGTCCAGCGAGGCTGTGGGAACGAAAGCCCCCGCCGTCCTTCCGGAGGAACTTCGGCCGGCGTTGGGGCCCGTCTTGGTGGCAGTCCAAACTCTCACCGAACAGATCCGCCAGCAGGACCGCTGGGTGGAAGAAGTCGCCGTGAATCGATACCCGGAGAGCGCCCATCTTCGGCAAGTCGCGGGGGTGGGACCGCTGACCTCGATCGCCTACGTGCTGACGCTGGATGATCCCCGGCGGTTCAGCACCAGCCGGGATGTGGGAGCCTATGTCGGGCTATGCCCGAAGCGGGACCAGTCCGGGGACCGCGATCCGCAGCTTCGGATCAGCAAGGCGGGCAACGATTACCTGAGGCGACTGTTGGTGGGTAGCGCGCATTACATCCTGGGTCCCTTTGGTCCAGATACGGATCTGCGACGCTTTGGCCGGAAACTGGCGGAGCGCGGAGGAAAGAGCGGGAAGAAGAGGGCCGTGACGGCCGTCGCCCGTAAATTGGCAGTGCTATTACACCGACTGTGGATGACGGGAGAGACCTACGAGCCGCTGCGGAACGCGGCCACGAAGAAACCTGGAGGGGAGGTCGAGATCGGAAAGCACTAAGAGGAGGCCCAAGTCCGGAACGACCTCCTGAGTCCAGGCCGAGGAGGAACCAACCGCCCAGTCCGGGTGACTGCGCCCAATGCACTGGTCCTAGAGACCGAAAGGGAGATTGCAGCGCCTGTACTGGATGGACCCAATCATGCACCGAATCCGATGGATGGATTCACATAGAGTGCGAATGGAAGCGTGGCGGTCTTGGTTCCTAGGCGCCGGCTCGGAGGCCGCCACGTCGGCCTCTATTGACTTACCTTCTCATGGAAGCTTTGAGTTCCAGCCGGGAAGGGCCGGGGCGCTCGGGGACCGCCCCAAATGGCCAAGCGGCGGGGTTCGCTGGGTGCCGTTGGTCGGGTCCCTTGGCTCCAAGCGTTGCATTGTTTGCCTTGGAAATCTATTACTGATGAACCGCCAATGAGCATCAACCCCGGTCTTTCCTGTCCATGCGGGTGGAGCGGCATTCCCAAGGATGGGCCCGGCGGCCCGGGCATGAAATGCCCGGCATGCGGGGTCGTGGTCTTGCCGACCGGGACGGAAGACCGCGCCCTTCCCGAAGGGGAATTCAAGGTGGACCTTGAGGCCGAAGGTCCATCCACCCCCACCGCCCCGCCCCCACCATGCACCTTGCTGGAGATGGTCGCTCGTGCGAAATCGAGACCGGAGACTCTGGAGCCGGTGAGGAAGTTCTCTCGTTGGACCTGGGTCGGGTTCTGGACCATGGTTGGTGCGCCGGTTGCCGGGGTCTTGGGTCTGCTGGCCTTCCGCAAGCCGGAGGAGGGCCTCCTCGTTGCGGTGCCGATGTTCCTCTTGGCGGGCATCGCTCTGGCCAGGGTGATCTACGACCTGACGAAGCCCGGGGAGGCGAACCGGGCCGATCCCCGAACTGCCGTAAGAGCCTTTTTCCGGTCGATCGCGATGGGCTGGTGGGGAGGGGCGGAGTCCTTCTTGTCTTGGTCAGCTCAAGAGGGGATTTCCGGGCGCCGGCCTGCAATCCCGCTTCTGAACATCGAATCGGGACCGGTCAGCGTCGGCGGCCGCCCCGGAATCCTGGAAGCCTGGAGGTGCTTTACCCGGGAGGGCCGGAGCATCTCGGGTGTTTCCGTTGGAGCACCTGAGGCGGACGGACCCGATGCCGCGTGGTTGCCCGTGGAACTGACGCTCTCCTACGACATCCACCGGGCACCCTACGGAAGCCCCGCACGCATGGAGTCCGGCATGGTGCGATCGCACGTACACGTCAGGCTGACGGCAAGGTGGCCCGTGTATCGACAGGATAATCGGTGGTTCGTCCTGGATCCCTTGATCCCTGCGGACGCCAGCTGGGTGCGGGTCTAGCGAGCCGAGTCTCCCGGTACACGCTGTTGCACGAGGGGTACCATCGGGGACTTCACGGAGGTGGACCGCTTTGACCCGCCCGAGGATCGCCCCCCCGCCGGTGGGCCGGATCCCGGCGCCGGCAACATCGGTCGAGGATCCGCCATGACCCCGACGCCCCCAGTCGCCGCCGCCCTTCGCGGCGTCCATGAAATCACCCTGGTGGGCGAGGCCACGCCGGCCCCCTGGGCGGAGATCGCGGGCGGCGAGGGACTCTCCCTGCCGGCGGGCCCGGCCCGCCTGATGCTGGTCGCCGCCGAGGGCCGGTTCAAGGGCCTCCGCTTCCGGGAGGTCTCCCTCTCGCTGCTCCTGGATCCCGGGAACGCCCTGCTCCTCCAGGCCTTCAACTCCAACGCGTTCTTCGCCTGGGTCGAGCGGACCTTCTTCTCGACGCCCTACGCCCGCCGGCGGATCGCGGTGGGCGAAGGCACCGTCCACGTGGACGGATTGATCGACCTCTCGAGGTCGGGGAAGGCCGGCCCCGCCGCCCCCGAATCCTGGACCGGCTGGGTCCACCTCCCGGGCCGGCGGAAGCGCTTCCACGCGGCGCTCTCGGGGCCCACGAGCCGCGTCCCCTTCCGGACGGGGGATCGCTGCGGGATCACGCGCGACCCGCGATTCCCCGCCCTGGGGCTCCTGCTCGATTCGGGATTCACCCCCGTCGAGTGGGTGCTGCGTCCCGACGCGGAGCACGTGAAATCCAGGACCGTCGCCCGATAGGGGCGGCCGGCCGGGGCTTGGCGCGGACCCGGGTCTCTGGTCTACTCCTGTCGTGCCCGGAGCCGCCGATTTCTCCGACCTGGAAGATGAACCCGCGCGCCTCCGCTTCCTTCGCGCCCTGCTCGATCCGATCGCGGCCCGCTTCCAGGGGTCCGTCCGGCACGACCCCGCGGAAGACGAGGTGACCTGCCGTGGCCGACTCGAGGACCGGCCCTTCCTGCTGAGGATGGACACCTCGACCGGCGGGCTCAAGGTCGAACTGCGCCTCCTCGACCCGGCGGGACACCTCTCGATTTCGCACGATCCCGAGGCCGGCCCCGGAGAGGGCGGGCGCGATGAGGAACCGGACGGCGATCTGGAGGACGACCGGGAACGCCGCCACTTCTTCGCCCCGCACTTCTACCTCGAGGGGGATCCCGACGACCTCGCCGCGGAACGCGCGCTCCTCGGAACGATCGAGGACGCCGAGATCCGCGCGCTGACCGCCCTGATGGCCCGGCTGAACGTCGGCTGGGTCACGGCCCGGACCGGGAAGCTGGGTTGCGGTCTCTTCGACAGCCTCTTCGACCCGGCGGAGATCGAGGGGCTCGTCGCCGCGCTGCACCGCTTCGCGCGGATCCTCGAGCGGCCCGGGATCGCCCCCCCGCCCCCCGTCGCCGCGGACGACGACGCCGGGATCGGTGAGATCCGCAGGTGCTCCTCGTGCGGCCGCAAGGTCGTCGTGGGGGCGGATTTCCGCTGCCCGAACTGCTCCGCGGGTCTCTAGGCCCGCCCCTGCTTCCCCAAGGGAGCTTCAAGTCCTGGCCGGGGTGGGCCCGGGCGCTCGGGGACCGCCCCGAGGACCAATGGCCGGGGTATACCCGGGTTCGATGAGCGTGTCCGATACGGTCGGGTCCGCTGCCCGGGCGCAGTCCCCCGCCCTACCCGTTCTCCAGACCCGAATTGCATCGCCCGGATCGGCCTTCGTTTGGCCTATCTTCCGCGCCGGAACCGGGGGCCCCGGCGCGATGGTATGATGGCCGCGATGGACGACTTCGAGACCGCCGAATGGTACGCCCTGTCGCCCGCCCGACGCTTCCTCGCGTCCCAGCGCCTCTGGGCGACCTTCATCCTCCTGGGAGGACGCTGTGACCCCGAGCCCGATTCCCAGAGTCCTTTCCACGTTCCGGCGTCACCGGGTCCAGGCGCTCCTCATGGGAGGACAGGCCTGCATCCTCTACGGCGCCGCCGAGTTCAGCCGCGACGTTGACTTCGCCGTCGCCGTCAGCCCCGCCAACCTTTCCAGGCTCGCGAAAGCGCTCGCGCAACTCCGCGCCAAGCCCGTCTACTTCCCCCCGCTCGGCGCCGAAGTCCTGCTCCGGGGCCATGCCTGCCACTTCCGCTGCACCGCCCCGGGACTCCACGACCTCCGGATCGACGTCATGTCGGTGCTGAGGGGAGCGGACCCCTTTCCCGCCCTCTGGTCCCGCCGCCGCCGCCTGAAACTGCCCGGGACGGGGGTCGTCCCCGTGGTCGGCCTGCCCGATCTCGTGCGGATCAAGAAGACCCAGCGGGACAAGGACTGGCCCATGGTCCGCCGCCTGGTCGAGGCCGACATCGCCTCGGCCCCCGACCGCGTCACGAAGGCCCGGGCCGGGTTCTGGCTCGACGAGTGCCGAACCCCGGACCTGCTGCTCGACCTCGTGGAGCGCTTCCCGAAGCTGGCCAGGCGACGGGCGCGGACCCGGCGGGCCGTCGCCGCCGCCCTCCGCGGTAACACCCGCGGCATCGAGCGCGAATTGCTCCGCGAGCAGGACCGGGAACGTGCCCTGGACCGGAAATACTGGGCGCCCCTGAAGGCGGAACTTGAACACTGGAGGCTGGAGCGGTCCTGAAGGGGGGCCCCTCCAGCCTTCGGGCTCCTCGTCGTATCCAAGCGCTTCAATTCTCGGGAGTCGGCGGCCTAGGAGTGCTGTCCACTTCTTCGAAGGGGGCGGCACCCGTTCGAGCCAGTCGAGAGTCCCCATCCCCGCCCGGTCCAGCTTCCGCTACACTGCCCCCATGCCCGACTCCCTCGCCGCCGCCGTCGGATGCCTCGGCGCCTGGACAGTGGTCCTCTTCGTCGCCGGCGCCCTCTACGCCACGATCAACGTCGGACTCACCGGCGGCCCCAACCACGGCGAGCACCCCTTCCTCGTCGCCGTCCTCCACGTCATCCTCTTCTTCGTCGTCGCCCGCGGCTGGCCCCCGGGAACCTGGTGGGCCTACCTCGGCCTCCTCGCCCTCACCCTCGCCTACTCCGTCGTCGCCATGGGCTTCGTCGGCGCCTCCGCGACCCGCCTCTGGATCGGGCGCGGCATCATGGCCGCGCTCTACGCCGGGATGTTCCTCGTCGCCTGGAAAGGCGCCTAGGACCTCGCCCGCCGCCTCAAATCCCCGAGGTTCCGCGCCACTTCCGCCCGCACCTTCCCGAGATCCACCTTCGCCTTCCGGAACCGCCCCTGCAGCTCGAAGTACCGCGCCAGGGCGTCCTCCGAAAGCTCCGGCTCCACGTTCAGCACCACGTCCCGCCCGTCGAAGATCTCCAGCACCGGGTACAGCCCCGACTTCACCGCCAGCCGCACGATCTCCACCCCGTCCGCCGGCTCCGACTTCCACCCGGTCGGGCACGGCGAGAGCATGTGCAGGAAGCGGAACCCCGTCATGTCCAGCGCCGCCCCCAGCTTCCGCTGCATGTCCTCCGGATGCGCCAGCGACAGCGTCGCCACGTACGGCACCCGGTGCGCCGCCAGGATCCCGATCGCGTCCTTCTTCTCGTGCGTCTTCCCGCCCGGCGTCGTCGACGTCGCCGCC
>CAYXGZ010000029.1:0-45395 GCA_964464755.1 uncultured Planctomycetales bacterium | reverse complement strand
AGAGTGTCAAGGGATTATCCGGCCGCTATCGCCAATGGCGCGGCCAGATGTACAATGGTCCTGACCAACAGTCCCTTCGGATTCACGGGGGACCTTTCCCTGTATCGCCTGGCGCGGGTCTAGGTCATGAACAATCGGACGACGTGGACGGGGAAACCGCCGGCCTCTGGCGCCCAAGCGGCGCGCAGCCACTGGCGCGAGGTCGATGCCGGGGGATCCGCCTGGTACGTGGCGCAGGACGCCCGGGGCCTGGAGATGTTCCGCGTCCTCGTCGAGCCCGGGCCCGCCCTCAAGGCCTCGCTGGAGAAGGGGGCCAAGGATCGGGCGAAGGAGCAGGCCGCCGCCTTGAAGCGCGCGAAGCGGATCGAGGCGTTGAAGGCCAAGCGATCGAAGAAGAAGGCGCTCACTGCGAAAGAGCGCGACGAACTCATGGACCACCTGCTCGGACTCTGAAGGAGGGCGACATGGGACCCAACGGTTGCGGCTGTGGCGGCGCTAGCGGGGGCGGCGGGGTGAACTTCATGCCCGCCCAGCTCGCCGGCGCCGACCAAGTCGGGATGGCGAACGTGCCGGCCTCGCCGTCGGCCTACCTCCTGGGGTCGGCTTCGCTCGGCTTGGAGGCGATCAAGCCCGCGGCCAACCTGGATCCGGGGACCTTCGGGCTCGGCCCGGAGGCGATCACCGGGCGATTCACGGGCGGCGTGTAGGCGCGGGCGCTACTAAAGAACGGAAGCTTCGGGAGCGATCAGGATGGGATACAGTGAGGTCCTCCAGGCGTTGCGCGACTACTTTCCGACGATCAAGGCCAGGTACCCTTCTATCGGCACGGCCTACCTGGATTCGAACGGACAAGCGAAGACATTCTCCGAGCAGTGGACCGCCGAGAAGCAGAGGCAGTGGAACCAGCTCTCTAACGAGACTTCGCTGGTTCACAACATCTTCGAGAGCTGGGATGGCGGTGTCGAACCACACCCCACGACCGTCCGCCTGATGACCGAAGGAGGCTATACATGGCCTCCCAATCCCTTTGCGAGGAGCTCGAGCAGTAGCCCCAGTGGCGGCGAGACCGCCGCTGGATTCGTGCCGCCTCCAATCCCCGCCCCGCTTCCTCCGCTGCCGTTGCCGCCCTTTCCGGCGCCCCTCCCGGCGACTCCCGCCGCCACGGTCGCGGCGCCGGCCCCTGCGGGTCTCGCCGAACCGTATTCGCCCCCGGCCGTACCATCCTTGGGCTTCGCTCCCGCCGATGTCGGGCTCCTGGCGACCAGCCAGGCCGCGCTGGACTTGGCTCCATCCGGCCGCACGGTGCTCGGAGGCCTATCGGTCGACCTGAGCGGCCTGAAGCCGGCGGCCAATCTAGCTTCGGGGGTTATCGGCCTGAACGGCCAGTCGATTTCGGGGCGATTCGAACCAGGCTTTCTAGGCTAGAACATCCGGCTGCGAGCAAGAACGAGGAGTTCATGGGCACGACGTTGGACCCGCGCCAGGCCTACGCCGCGCAGATCGCGCGGGAGGTCGGTCCCCGGTACGGCCTGCAGAGCTTCTACTACGTCCCGCACAACCCGGCCACCGGCCGCGAGGACTACTGGGTTTCCCTGGAGAGCGATCTGGTGGCCCCTGGGGGCTTCGACCGGGCCCAGCGAGCCAGGCAGGAGGCGCTGGCCAAACTAGCCACGTCAAACGCAATAGGCAAGTCCGAGTTACCACTCCAACTCCCTCCGGTCGTCGCGGCAGGACCTGCTCCATTACCTTCACCCCCTATGCTCCCTGACGCCGCGAGTCATCCGGTGGTCCCAGGTATAGTGGGGCGTCCGCGCCTGAGTAATTCTTTTCTGATCAAGAACCTCGTGGTCGATCTCTCCGGACTCTCTGAAACAGGAGGGCTTCACTTTAAAGGGGATAGTCCGCTTTGGCATGCTGACATAGGAGCGAATGGACGCTTTCCTTGGGAGGACGACTTTCCTCCACCCAGAGGCCCAGGCGATCCCCATTGGAAAGAGGACCACCCTCAGGACGAGGACCCTCCGAAGCCATGTTCGTGCAACGTCGCGATCACTTGTAAACACTCCAGCAAAATGCGTGACGGCCGTCCGTATTGCTGCGCAATTTCAAGTTGGGTCATCTTTCCTCCTCCTTGGAAGGACTCAAAGGCTGTCAAGGCAGACCCATTCGGGCTCACCGTGTCGGTTACGGATGTAAAGAATTGCAAGAAGAGTGAGCTGACCGTTGATGTGTCCTGCTACTCTGTATGGCCTTCTGACGCGGAGGAGGTAGGGTATACCCTCGATGAAATATGGAGAACCACGGCAAAGGGATCCGAAGAGCGGATTGAATGGAACTATAAGACCTCGAAGCCAATCCCCGCCGCGCATTGGTGTGGATTCATCGCCCGAGTCTTTGATCCAACGAAGCGAGAGATTGCAAGAACGGCTCCTATGTGGCTCTTGCTTCTGAATGGTGAGAGGATCGACGAACTACTGGTAGGCATGGGCGCAGAGTTCGCCAAGTACCCGAACATCGGATGCATGAGGTATCTGCGCACCGTGCGCATGATCTATAGCGAGGAACTGCAGAGATACGCGAAAGACCTAACCGGTAGGGGGTCTACCTTCGAAGACCCATGCCGAATGGCAGGGGTAGGTGCGATGATTGCCGCTGCCCTACCTAAGGAGGTCGCGGCAGGTTGGCACTTTTTGGCCGTACAGGAAGCTAATGCTTTTGACGAAGGGAAATGGAACGAAGCGACCGGACTCGCCGCTTTTCTTGCCTGTGTGAAATTGGAGGACAAGGCGCGAATCGCAGGGTTTGTTGAGTTCGGAATCCCAAGTCAGAAGGACATTGATGCGATTGTCGATCTGCTCCAGCAGGCCGCCATCAACGCATTCGTGGCGACACAATTGACGATCGACCTTAGCAACAAGTTGAAGGTCGGTATCCGGGACATCATCAAAGGGAATATCGAGACCGCTAAAGAGATCCTCAGGAAGTGACCATGAGGGGATGTGCTCTGTTGGCCCTGGTTAGCTGTCTCCACCTGGTGGCATGTACCGTTGGGAACGTGCCTCGGCCAGAGGCCGTGTGCCCATCGTGGGCGGCCGATGTCTTCCAGGACGATTGGATCCATCTCGCGCGATTGGCGTCCAATTCCCCCTCGTTGTCGGCGAAGTACAAGGAACTAGGTCGGCAGAGAAGCGACTTGCATCGAGCACTAGGGGCAAAGGTCGGCAGGGAGAAGCTTAGGGCCGCGCGTTCGGATCCCGTTAGTTGGATTGTCGATGCGATTAAACAGTATCGTTCGGGTGATCGATGCCCATTAGAGCTTGAGCTGGTACTCACTGCGGCATTCTCCGACTCCATCCCAAAGCTCGAACTCATCCGGCTTGATGTCCTAGGGATCAAGCCTCTCGGGAGATTGCTGATTCGGTCTTGGGACTCGTTCTCGGACAAGAATGAATTGTCGAATGCCGTAGTGATGAGTGGTGCGCGGTATGTCTCAGATGAGATAGCCGATGTTCTCAGGGCCAAGCGCCACAATCACGCAGAAACCGTCGTTCTGCTCCGGTTGGCGGGTCTCTTGGGGGACCCGGCCATTGCAGAGACGCTCAAGATCTTCCTGAACTGCGATGTGGTGATGCTCCGGGCGGCAGCGGCCGAGGCATTTGGGTCAATTGGTACGCCTGAACTCATGAGCTATTTGTTGGGATCATACCCCCGGGAGCCCGATGTCCAGGTACGAGGACAGATCTTGCTGTCCTTAGGACGAGCGCGGTATTCGCCTGCGAGGGAGAGGATTCTGAAGGCGATTCAAGCTCGAGAGGTTCCGATACGGGTGGCCGCCATCGGGGCTCTGCATTGGGTCCTGGATGGGAGTAGTCCCAGGGAATTTCAGGCCGTGTTCCAAGATGCAGATGAACTTACATCAGTGATCCTGTTGAGCGATATTGGGCATCCGGGGTTTCCATGGACAGCGGATCTCCTGATAGACCTGGCCACCCGTTGGACGGGTCCAGTTCGATCTGAGGCCTTGAGGGGTTTGGCCTACATCGGGGAGCGGGAGGATTGGAATCGAGCAAGACATCTTGCTGAATCGGATTTGGATCAGTTCCTTGGGGACATTCGATTCTCGGGAGACGACTGGCTTCGAGATCGGCACGATCCCCTGATTCCTGAGTTCTTGCGCCGCCACCTGAGGGACATTGTAAATCTCCGCGCCAAGCTCCCGTCACTTGGGCGACTGGTTGACGTCGCCAAGAGAGGGGCTCTTGAGCCAGGGGAGCATCAGTGGGCGTGTCAGCTATTCTGCTATCTCGAAGGGAGCCTTCGGCTGCCCGACCTGCTGCGCCAGTTCACGGGTTGGGAGGACATGTTGCAGGTCGTGAGACTGCTGTCAATTGTACGGTCCAAGGAGAGCGTCTCCCTCGATGGCACGGTCGTACTGGTGCAGCCCTTGACGCGAGTGGAGGAGGTTGACGCCCTCTTGAGTGCCAAGGGCTTTCAGGTCCATGCTCTTGGAGGACTTTGGGGAACCATACCTCCGGGCAAGTGGGACCTTCATGAACTCCTCCTGCACTGCGGCCCGCCCCGCTGTGGACCCGAACGAACGGCCGTGTGTGTGGTGAACTACGGTCGTAAGGTCGCTGTATGCGCGCTTCAATCTGTGAAGTGCACATTGACCGCATGGATTGAAGATTCACGGCCAAGGCGATAGGGATTCTGGCGCGGGGCGGTACAGGCTCGGCCCGGAGGCGATCACGGGGCGATTCACGGGCGGCGTGTAGGCGCGGGCGCTACTAGAGAACGGAAGCTTCGAGGGCGATCACGATGGGCTACTACGAAGTCCTCCAGGCGTTACGCGACTACTTTCCGACGATCAAGGCCAGGTACCCGCTGATCAACGGAGCGTTCCTGTACCCCGACGGAAACCCGGGGGCCTTGTCCGAACCTCGGACCGCGGAAGAGTGGCGTCAATGGTCCCGGCTCTCTGCTGAAACTGGTTTGGTCCGCAGTATTTTCGAAAGTTGGGAAGGGGGCGTCGAGGCCCACCCCACGACCGTCCGGCTGATGACCGAAGGGGGATACATCTGGCCTCCCAATCCCTTCGCGAGGAGTTCGAGCAGCAGCAGCCCCGGCGGCGGCGAGACCTCCGCCGGATTCGTCCCGCCTCCGATCCCCGCCCCGCTTCCTCCGCTGCCGTTGCCGCCCTTTCCGGCGCCCCTCCCGGCGACTCCGGCGACTCCGGTCGCGGGACCGGACGCGTCGGGTTTCGCCGAACCGTACTCGCCGGCGGCCGTCCCATCCTTGGGCTTCGCTCCCGCCGATGTCGGGCTCATTCCAAACAGTCAGCCCGCGCAGGACTTGGCTCCATCCGGCCGCACGGTGCTCGGAGGCCTCTCGGTCGACCTGAGCGGCCTGAAGCCGGCGGCCAATCTGGCTTCGGGGGTCGTCGGCTTGAACGGCCAGTCGATTTCGGGGCGATTCGAACCAGGCTTTCTAGGCTAGAACATCCGGCTGCGAGCAAGAACGAGGAGTTCATGGGCACGACGTTGGACCCGCGCCAGGCCTACGCCGCGCAGATCGCGCGGGAGGTCGGTCCCCGGTATGGGCTAGAGAGCTTAACCTACGTGCCGCACAATCCGGCCACCGGCCGCGAGGACTACTGGGTTTCCCTGGAAAGCGATCTGGTGGCCCCCGGGGGCTTTGATCGGGCCCAGAGAGCCAGGCAGGAGGCGTTGGGCCGATTGGCTGTGCATCAGGGCACAAGGCCATCCACGCCGAGATCCACGCTCGTCGCCGCACCTGCTACTCAATTGGCAGGTAGGGCCATGGATGAGCGGAGCTTCGCCTACAGACCCGAGGTTCCCGAACCAGATAGCACGACGCGATTCGCGGGTCCGAAGACCTCGACGGCTTTCATGACATCCTCCCTGGATCGGTCTTCCAACCAGAACCTCCTCCGGACCGTCCCCGGGGACGGCTACCTGCTGGGACAATCCACGGTCGATCTGTCGGGCGTCGAGTGGTTTCCGGGTCGAAAGGACGACCGCCTTCAGATGGACGGGTCCGGGCAAGGCAGGTGGCTGAGCTCGTTCGTCTTGCCCAGCCGGGCCACCTGGTACCCGGATTTCTCGAAGCTGTGCGACGATCCGGCCCTGATGAAGGCCTTTCTGGAGAGCCTCGACCAAGGCCTGCGAAGTGAAACGCGGTTTATCCGAGATGAGGCGGAAGCAATGCGGGCGGCCCTAGAGAGGTATTGCCCCTACGCCTACGCGGTAGCCGCCGACTCCCTGCTACTCGACTGGGTCAATGGCGGAAGAAGACCCCCTCCTCCCGCTCTGCCGCCACGGCGCGGGGGCGTTCCACTTGTCGATCGCCCCGGATTCAACATCGCCAAGGCCTCGGATGCCGAACTAGATGCCTACTTGGACGACCTGAACCACAGGTTGGCGCTTCACGAGGCGAAGGAGCGGGAGGAGAAGGACAAGAAAAAGAAGGCCGATGAGAAGAAGATCATCAATTGGATCAAGGATGAGGCGTCGAAGGTTCGCGAGGAGAAACGGAAGCGACGAGCCGCCGGACCCGTGAAGGTCGTCGAGGTTCATGGGATACCCAAGATCCCTGTTGAGTCTGATGAGATATTCAATGTTCGGGTCACCGCTGAGGTGAAATACGGTTCGGAATCGAATCTCCAGGTAACTGGGATCTCGGTAAGGGAAGTTACCGTTTGGCTTTACCCAGTCGCTGGAATTCGCGGCCCCTATAACATCACCGGTTCATGTACTGTAACTCAGGGGCAGTATCCGGCGCCTATGGCTGAACTTCTCCTACACATCCCGGCACACCTAAAGCAAGCCACCGGTGATTCGGAGGCCGACGATGCCAATTGGACCACAAGACTGAGGGTCAAGGTCGTCGCCTCATTCTCGGACGGTACGACCAAGGAAGGCGAGCGAGAGCAGGGGAAGTAGTAAGATTTGAGGGGTACTTTTCCCAGTACAGGAGGCTCAATCCGAGCCCAGCTTCTACTGGGTGCAGTTAGGTCGGCGGCGGCGAAAGCGGGATGTTCGGTACTCGATTACGAGGTGGCAGTTAATGAGGCTCGCGATCATAACGATTAGCCTCTTCTTGACCCAAGCAACGGACTGGAAGAGCGAGAGCTTCGCAGGCCCGCCTCCCGAGGAGATCCTGCGGTCCCGGAATGGCCACGTTGAACTGCTGAACATCCTCGGCAGCCGGCGTTGGTGGGCCGGCGGCGCGGTGATTGGCTTGGCCCTGAGCCCGGACGGCCGGAGGGCCTTGTCGGGCGGGTATGGAACTCCCCTACTGCTCTGGGAACTGCCCAGCGGACGGATGATCTCCCGGTGGGCCGGGCACGAGGGGCCCGTGTGTGCGATTGCCATCAGTGGCGATGGCCGGTTGGCGGCCACCGGCGGCAAGGACCCCGCGATCCGGTTGTGGAATTTCGAAAACGGCAAGGTGATCGCCGTCCTGAAGGGCCACGACTCCGAGGTCTTCAGCGTCGCCTTCAGCCCCGACGGAACCCAGTTGCTGTCCTGCGGGTCGGATTCCTCGGTCCGGCACTGGGAGGTCGCCACGGGACGCGAGATCCGCTGTTGGAAGGGTCATGCCTCGGACGTCTTCAAGGTCGCCTTCAGTCCGGATGGACGCGAGGCGCTGTCCGCAGGCAAGGACAAGACCCTACGGCGTTGGGATGTGGTCTCCGGTCGAGAGCTGGCGGTCTGGCGGGGGCATGAGAACGAAGTGAGAGCGGTCGCCTATTGCCCCGACGGCCAACGGGCCGTTTCCTGCAGCTATGACAGCACCATCAAGGTGTGGGATGTCGAATCGGGAAAGGCGGCTCTCGCTTGGACCGCCCACGAATACGAGGTTAATGATATCGCGATTACGCCCGACGGTCGCCAGGTGCTTTCGGTGGGAGCAGACGGATTTTTCAAGGGGTGGGATCTCGGTACGGGGAAGGAGCTTTTTACCAGTCCCAAGAAGGATCGGCCCGTCGGGATTCGTGTCCACGTGAGCTCGAAGGGCGATCTGGCCTTGATCGGCTCGGGGGCTTCACGGCTCGCGCTGTGGGACCTGCACAAGAGCACGGAGCTGAATCGCAACTCTGGTCACGACAGTCCCGTCGATTGCCTCGCCGTCGATTCGACCGGGAAGAGGGCCGTTTCCGGGGGTTGGGACCATACCCTCAGGTATTGGAACCTCGAAACCGGAAAGGAAATGCACTGCCTGGTGGGTCACGAAGACCACATTAGGTCGATGGCCCTCAGTGCCGACGGAAGGTGGGTCCTTTCCGCCGACTGGAATGGAATCGTCAAGCTCTGGGATTTGGAAACAGGGAAGCTGCTGCGGACCTGGGAGGTGCAAAGAGCCCAAGGCGATCAACTTGCTTCCATGGCATGGAGCCCGAACAACCACCGTGTCCTGGTCGGGACCAGGGGTGGGGAGATATCACTCCGGGACGTGGAGACGGGAGCGAAGATCTCGGTCTGGAGGAGGGGCGGGGGCCGGGACAGCGTCGAGGCTCTGAAATTCAGCTTCGACGGCAAGCGGGTCCTCTCCAGCGTGGGGGAGACCCTCCAGCTCTGGGAGGTGGAAACCGGCAAGGAACTGAAGGCATGGCCGGGCCATCGCTCCACGGTCAGGACCCTCGACTTCAGTCCGGACGGGAGACTTGCGCTCTCTGGAAGTTGGGACAAGACGGCCAAGCTCTGGGACCTCGAGAAAGGCATCGAACTCAGGACTTGGAAGCAGCCCGGGTCGGTGAACGCGACCTTTTTCGACAGGAAGGGGAAGCTCGCCTACTCCATCGGCTCAGAGGGGGCCCTGAGTATCTGGAACGTCGAAACGGGTGAACTCGTCGACTCCCTGGTGGTTGATGGCGGTCCGCGAAGCTTGGCCGTCTGCGCGGGCACCCTGCTCATTGGCAACCTGAACGGGACCCTGACGCTCTATCGGCTGCGCTGACACCAGGTCTAGAAGGAGCACTGATGGACGCTTGCCTGTTTGGATCTCAGAGGCCTGGAAAGAGTGGCGTTCGAGGGCGGGGGGGGGGGCGATCTGAGTGTCTTGAGGCCGGCAGCCAGTCTAGCTTCGGGCGTCATCGGCCTGAATGGCCAGTCGATCTCGGGACGTTTCGAGCAGGGGTTTTCGGGGTAGCCACATCAGTCAGACACTTCGCCAATCGAGGGCGGGATTATGAGCATGGTCTCTGACGAGCGAGTGACCTACGGCAACCAGATTGCCCGAGAGGTCGGCCCCCGGTTTGGTTTGCGGAGCTTCTACTACGTACCACACAACCCGGCTACCGGGCGCGAGGACTTTGGAGTGACCCTGCAGAGCGACTTGCAGGTTGGCGGCGGCGACGGGCAATACCAACGAGCCAGACTAGAGGCTCTAGGCTGGATGGCTACATTTCGTCACGCGACATCTACTTCCCCTACCCCTCTACCTTCTACTGCGGATCCACATCCTCAGCTATCCCAGGTAAGTCCCTTAGCATCCATCGCTCCCACTCCTCCGAGCCAGATGGCACCTTACGCTAAGGAGGCCTACAGCCCAACCGTCGACGGCATACCACCACCATTGAATAACGCGGCAGTTCCACCAGAGATGTCGACCTCCACTATTGGCTTGGGATCTAGCACGCCCCCTCCGAAGCCCGGCGCACTTCCACCGTCCATGCCCGGGAATGCGGCATTGCCCTACGCCAGCCAACGCACCCCACTGACATCTGGCGCACGCAGCCTACGGGCAGGTTCACTGCTGGGTGATATGTCCTTGGACCTTGACTCCCTCACTGCTCTCCCTCATCGTTTACGGCCACTACCGCTCTTCACTGTCAAGTCTCCCGATGACCTCCAGCACACCTCAACGCAGGACCCCCCTGAGTATTCCGTCGAGTGTACTGGAACTGTGGATGCTGTGGACTTCAAGAAAAGCTGGCAAACTACTGATGTTTCCTATTCAGTAGGCGAAGCGGAGGTGCTCTTTGTTGATAAGACAAAAGAGATAGCCGAGAATGTCGAGAAGGTAGCTATCGCCAATGTCGCCAAGCTGACAAAGGTAGTGAACTGCCACGGAGGAACTGCTGATGTTATAACTCTCCGCCCACCCCCAAGGGCGTCCGCCCTAGTGGCCGCGTACGGGCCCACCATAATGGGCTATTGCAGTCCTCTCGCCGCGGTCGCACTCACTCAGAATAAGTTCGGCATGTACAATGGCTTCGCATATGTTCAGACATCCAAACAAGATGCGAAGACTAAGAAGGATGCCGCACTTGTAGTAGATGCAAGGGGAGCCCTTAGCGGAAAACTAGAAGCCAAGGGAAAGTTCACGAGGGTGCACTCATTTGGTGCCGTTTACTGCTTAGCCACCTCTGGCTCTACCCTACGCAATCACATTTCCGCAGAAGAGGCAAAGAGGAACAAGAAGCTGAGGGAGATCCAAGACAAGATTCCGGACATTCTACTTAAGGGGAAAGACGGCGGCATTGTCAGCAAAATCCTCAACAAGTTCACATCCGGCAGCATGAACATGTACTCGCAGTGTGGCTATGAAGTTAAGACCAACCTGGCAGGCAGGCTCGCATCAGGAGAGTCGAACACGCACATTAATGACGTTCATGACGATAACGGCGAGGAACTCCAGCAGAGGGTGGTCAATAGCGGGTTCGTCAAGATCGCCAACTTTGTCCTAGACCAGAATCCACTTACAGTTTCCATTTCCGCAAGGGGGTACGGCGAGACTCTCGCGCTAGGACAGAGAGTAAACGCATATTCGACGTTCGGCAATATGTGGGCCTTTATTCTCTACATGGCATGCGACCGGGGCGACGACTCCTTCGCCGAGTACAAGATGATGGTAGGAATTGACGACGCTATCCTAGAGCCAGAAGAGCTTGCGCAGGCGGCCAAAGACGGCACGCCGGTACCCGCGGGCCTTAAGGGGCTGGATGAGTTTCTTCTTCGTAAGGGTAAATTCAAGGCTGACTTTGCAAAGACGGTCGCTCGGGCAGAGAGTGCGAGTGACCCAAAGGCCGCCTTGGCAATTCTTCTTGCCGCCCACCCCACATTAGCTGCACACATTGACCCTGACTCTAAGTAGGGTAACCCGGAGTCCATGATCAGACTAAGCCACAGTTGGGCAAAGTGCGCAATCGTAGCGTGGTACCTCTTGAGCCAAGGTTGCACCGCAATTGAGCGCTCTCGGGAGGACGAGGTTGTATACGAGTCAGCCATTGTTATTCGCGTGCTTGACGCCGGAGGAGCGCCAATAGCTATGGCCGAGATTCACGCTAGCTGTTTCCTGGGAAAGCCACCTACTGGGCCGCGATTTCTCTCTGGGGGTGTTCGTGACCCTAGATTGCCAACTCCGCCTCTCGAGCTAAGAGAGAAAATCAAGGACCGCGGAATTCTAGCTTGGAAGCCACTGACGGCACATGACGGAACCTCGACTCTTTGCATTGCACTCAAACGGAAGCGCCATCATCTGCTCTCCGAGTCTTACCTATCAATCCTTGTCATCTCAGAGCGCCACCTGGAGTGGGGTACACTTGCCGACTTACCATTTCCGCCTAGTCGGAGTGAAGTCATTGAGTTCCGATTGATCCCCAAGATTCCGATCCGGGGAAAGCTGCTAAACGTGAAGAGAATGACTGAGGTACCATGTTCCGTGGTGGCCAGACTGAAGGTCGATGACCCGAAGTGTGGCTACTGGGAGTGCGATGCTAAGCTTTCTGAGGATGGCTACTACGAACTTCCAGGTGCTCCTCTTGCGCCCTTACAATTGAGGGTCCGGGTGGAGGAGGAAACCTATGCGATTGAGGTACCTGATTGGAAGAAGACTGGTCTTCCTGACATCGACCTTCTGAATCTCAGGGAGTACCCCAGGGATGATTGACGGTTGAGCAATCTGCTGATGATGAAGTCTCGTGGGGAAAGAACGCCTACTCGGAAGATGGTTTAGGTTCGAGGCCTATGACGAGCCCGGCATCTCTGGCAAGCCGGGGCGCCTCCTTCGATACAAGGCAGAGCTCCATGGCCTGATCTTTGACACATTGAATCGTGTGGAGAGAAAGCGGCAGAAGATTGAGATTGAATTCGAGCATCGTGTGCCGGACAAGTTTCAACCCAAGTAGGATGTTACTCAACATGGTGATCCGCCGGCCCGCCCGCGCCTTGGTTGCGAGTAGCCTCTACGCAGTGTGTTTGCTGATCTGGGGTTGCGCCCAGGCAGTGCCTGATGGGTCCAGCGCTAGCATCGCCATCAGTACCCACCTCGTGGGCACTGTGAGCGTGGATGGAGCGCCTTCCAGCGTGTACATGGGGTCTTCTGGAGATCGCTTACGAATCGAGCTCCTGATTCCCCGCCCCGCAGGAAGTCGCACGCTTCTTCGCGAGGAGCTGCGAATGTGGCTTCTAGCTACTGATGGGACCGCAATTGAGCTCATTGATCGGTCCGAAGCGAAGGGGCTCGTGGAAGAAACGAGGAGTGCAATGAGTGGCGGAAGAGGGTCTGCGACGTTTGACTATAGGCTGCCATCTAACGGAGGCAAGGTAGAGGCGTTTGTGTGTGTGTTCGAGGGACAAGCGAGCTGCCTACTGATTAAGTAAGAGTAGCGTCCAAGAAGGCGGCTCTTGAGCTCCAGGGACTCTTCGTAACCAATGGGAGCCCTAAGGGGTGCCCATTTTGTTAGTTGGCTTCTAGCGGACTACTGTGCTTCCTCCTAGTAGTCGATAGCAGATCATGGTGTGTTGTGTTGAGGGGGGTGGATGCAGAGAGCGCCCTTACTGGTTGCGGGGTGTGGTCTGGCGCTTGCCGTACTGGCAGTTGTGCGATTCCACTGCGAGATTGCCCACCCAGCATTCTTTGGCGCCGCGAGTAGACAGCCCAACATGGCTCCACCGCGAATTGAGGAGTCGGGAGACGGTAAGACCTCTGCTCACTTGATGGCAGTCGATGACCTTCCTGGAGTGAATGAGGAAGGCTCAGCCTTGGGCAGTTCAGTCGAGCCTCGTGATCGTAACTTGAGTTGCGGCAACCCGGTAGATATCCAGACGTGCATCCAAGATGTGACATGGGGCGATCCAGTGAGGCAAGTGGCTGCACTTGAGAAATTGGATGTATACATGCTTGGACGCTTGGATGACATCGTCATGCAGGTTGTCCGCGGGTTGCTGTGGTCCAGCCGTAACACCAGAGTTATACTACTTTGCTTGTCGATCCTAGCGTATTCGCCAGAAAGTGCTGGGTTCTCTGACCTCCTGCTATTCAGCCGTCGCAATCAGGATCCTGAGGTAGCTCACCATATTGATCAGCACTTGGCAAATACACTCAAGAGTGACTTCTGGCTATTCCTACATCGGGAGGGTCCTAAAGGTGTGGATGAAGAGCGCGCCCAGGAGATTTGGTTGGTCAGGCGGAAGGACGCGGCTCTCGAACTGCTTTCCCGAGGAGTTCATGGCGATGCTAGCTCGGTTGAGATACCTGTTGAGACCCTGAGGCGCATAGCCATGGAAATTGCCCCTGGGTTGGAACGTCCCACTTGGGTTGAAGCTGACAGGTAAATGTACCGCGTGAAAGACCATAGCTCTGGAGTTTAGCGGGATAGTTTGGACCAAATGGCCTCCATAGGGCGCCTCAAACGACCCCAGAAAGGCTGGGCACCCGCTGGGAGCTGGGAGTGAGACCCAAAGTGGACTCCCGTCGGAGTTGTCTTGCCCAACGACAGGCCATGGGGTCCGCACCAAGCACGCTTGACGCCGTGCAACGCCGTATCCCGTCCCCCTCAGCTACTGGACAGGTCAGATGGGGTAACCTGAAGCCAGTGGAGGAGGCCCGATGGCGCCCGAACTCGAAGACGGCCAGACGTGGAAGGCGAAGCGGATTTCGGCGGTGGAACTGGCGCGACGGCTCCCTCCAGGCCCACCGGAGGCGGAGCGTCCCGCCCTCCCGCCTCGAGAGCCGGGGCTCGGGGGGCACGTCGAGCCGTCCGGCATTGGCCTGCCTGAACGTCTCGACGGCCTCCACGAGCGCCGCCTCCAGCGCCCGGAGGGCCCGCCCCTGGGCGAGCGCTCCCGCCAGGGCGGCCTCGTCAGCCGGCTCGATGCCGGCGTCGCCGGCCCCCGCGAGCAGCCTCGCCCGTCCCCAATCCTCGGGCGTCGCCCTCGGAGCGGCCCAGGGAGCATCCGCACCAGCGGCTGGACCCGGTCGGGAAGCCTCCGCACGGCCCGGATCCGCATGGTCCACGCGATCCTCCGGATCCGCCCGGCGGTGTCCTACAGCGTCCGCGGGTGCAGGCCCCGGGTCCCTCCGGGGCGGCCCGGACGACGGCGGTTGTCGGCGTGGAAGCGCAGTTACTGCTCGACGTGGGTGACAGCGTTTGCCTCCCGTGCTGTCCCGCCGCCTCCGCGACTTGCGTACGCAGCCCGATGGGCGTCTTGGCCATATATCAACGTTGAAGGAGCCCGGCGGGACTTCTTGTGGCCAGAACCCCCGCCTCCTCCAGCACGCAGGGCGGGTTTGCCGTGAGCTCGGGCAACTCGCTGGATACCCCGCGCAACCGAGCGGCCGGATCGCCCGGAGGGCTCCGAGTGTCGGGAACCGGGGCGCCGCGCACTCCGCGCCATGCGATGGACCCGCCCGCCTCCACGGCCGGGTGGGCGGGGTCTCGGCGTCCCCCGGACCGCCGGACGGCTCGCTCCGGACCCTGCCTTGGACACCGATCTGGGCCCAGAGCGACCAGCAACGAGAACCGTGAACACCGGACAGGGACGTGGACGACGCAGGAACTTGAAGTCGATCCGCGTCACCCTGACCCCCGACGGAGCCTATCCCCAGTTCCGCCAAGATCCCGAGCACCGGTACCTGGGTATGGACGACGCCCGACGACTCCAGGACCTGATCGAGGCCTGCGCCTTGATCCTCGCCGCCGCGATTCGCGAGCAGGTGGCCAAGGAAGGCCCGGGAGCCAATAAAGCTGCTTAATGTGATACGTTAGTCACATGAACCAGACCTCGCCGAAGGCCTGCCCTCCAGTCCGCGTCTGCGCGTACCTCCGGGTCTCGACCGACAAGCAGGCCAACAAGGAGGACGGATCCCTCGACACCCAACTGGATCGGATCACCTCCTTCATCGCCGCCCGCCAGCTGGAAGGCGAGAACTGGGTCCTGGCCGAGAAGATCGTCGAAGGGGAACGGGATGGGAGGAAACGCGGCAGCTCCGCGAAGTCGCTCGAGCGCCCGGGCCTTCAACGAGCCCTCGAGCTCGCCAAGGCGAAGCTCGTCGACGTCGTCGTCGCCACCAAGATCGACCGCTTCTCCCGCAGCACCGTCGACTTCCTGCTCCTCGTCCGCGAGCTTCACGAAGCCGGCGTCAAGGTGGTCTCCATCCGCGAGAAGATCGACCTCACCACCCCCGCCGGCCAGCTCCAGACCACGATCCTCATCGCCCTGGCCCAGTGGGAGCGGGAATTGATCTCCGCCCGCACCAAGGAGAAGGTCGAGTGGCGCGCGCAGAAGGGCCTGCCCATCGGACCTCCCCCGATCGGCTACCGGATGCGGGACAAGATGTACGTCGTCGACGAGGCCTTCGCCAAGCACGTCCGCGCCTGCGATCGGCTCTACCTCCACCACGAGAGCAGCGACGCCGTCGTCCGCGAGTTCAAGCGCCTGGGCTTCCGGACTCCCCGGGGACACGCCTACAAGCTCCCCTCGATCTGCCGGATGCTGCGCAACCTCACCTACGCCGCCAAGATCTCCTACGAAGGCAAGACCAGCGACGCGCAGTGGAAGCCCATCAGGTCCTGGGAGACCCATCAACGGATCCAGGAGATCATGGACGGCAACGCCCGGCGGCGGCGCAGCTCGAAGCGGGAGGGCGGGGAGCACGTCTACCTGCTCCAAGGCCTGCTCCGCTGCGCGAACTGCGAGCACAAGATGACCCCCAAGCCGGGCCACGGCCGCAGCGGACGCTACTATCCCTACTACGCCTGCACGAACGCCGAGAAGTCGCTCGGCGACGCCTGCCCCCGCCACTACGTTCCCGCCGATGCCATCGACCGGGCCGTGATCGAGTTCCTCAAGAAGCTCGAGATGCAGCCCGAACTCGTCCGTCGCTTCGTCCAGGACGCCAACGCCCTGGCGTCCAACACCGGGGGCAAGCTCAAGGACGACCTCAGCCGGGTTCGAGAGCAGCTGGCCTCGATCCGGGCCCGCCTCGCCCGCCTCGTCGACTCCATCGCCGACTACGGCCCCAAGGCCTCCGGGTCGCTCAAGGAGCGACTGGAAGGCCTGGAGATCGAGCGAGCCGACCTGGAGGCGACCGAGGGCCGCCTGAAGCGGGAGATCGAGGCCGAGACCTGCCAGATCCTCTCCGCCCAGGAGCAGGTCCGAACGCTCACGCTCTTCAAGGACCTGCTCGAGTTGAACCGGCAGCATCCCGAGCGGATCAAGGCCCTGCTCCCGCGCTTCATCGACTTCGCCGTCTGGCGGGAGGTCAAGGGGGAGGGGACCCTGGAGGTCTCGCTCTTCCCGAAGCCGTTCGTCACCGCCCGGGACGTCACGCTGAAAGCGATGCTCTCGGAGCTCTTGAAGCGGGGGGAGCGGGCGGAGGCTTGTGGCCCGGGGAAGCTCCCGGTTCGTCCACGACTCTCGTTTGGGGTACCCGACGGGATTCGAACCCGCGACAGCCTGGGCCACAACCAGGCGCTCTAACCAACTGAGCTACGGGTACCGCGTGGCGGGCCACATTATAGAGTCGCGCCGCGGCGGCGCAATGGCGGCCTCAGCGGGGCGAGAGCGGGTGCTGGCCGGCCGCGTAGCGCGTCGAGGCCTCCCGCAGCACCGGCGCGATCAGGTTCGCCGCCGACTCCACCGCGACCACGTCCTCGGGCGTGAAGGCCGAGAGGGCCTGGCTCTGCAGGTCGAGCACCCCCAGGCAGAGGTCGCCGATCCGCACCGGCGCGCAGAGCTCGCTGCGCACCCCCGGCACCCGCGCGATGTACGAGCGGTCCTTCGAGACGTCGCGGACGTGGATCGTCTCGCCCAGCTTGAACGACGTCCCGATCAGCCCCGTGCCGATCTTCTGCGTCGCGCCGAGCTGGATGTCGATCGGCCGGCTCGACGAGTGGGCGAGCACCACGATCTCCATCCGCGACGTGTCGCCGAGGAAGATGCTCGCGTAGAACACGCCCGTCGCGCGGCGGAGCACGTCGACGACGCGGTTCAGGAACTGGTCGGGCGCCATGAAGCCGTTGCCGAGGCGCGCCAGGTGGTGGAGCAGCTCGAGCCGGGCCTGGAGGCGCTCCGAGCGCTCGGCGATCTCGGAGATGTGCAGGCCCAGGGCGATCTGGCTGGCGAGGTACTCGAGCAGCGGCAGGTCGGAGTCCTTGAAGAAGCCGAGCTTGCGCGACTCGAAGTTGAGGACGCCGACGGCGCGGTCGCCCCGCAGGATCGGCACCGCGGCCTCCGAGCGGACCCGGGAGTTCGCCTGGACGTAGCGGCTGTCCTTGGAGACGTCGGGCACGATGGCGGTCTTGCCGTGGCCGGCGACCCAGCCGGTGATGCCCTCGGCGCCGACGCGCATGCGGAAGGTGGAGGGGCGGAGCTGGGCGCCGACGACCGCGTGCTCGATCAGCTCGCGGCCGGTCGGGTCGACGAGCAGCAGCGCCACCTCGTCCGCCTTGACGGCCTTGCGGGCCAGCTTCGCGGCCTCGACCAGGAGGTGCTCGGGGTCGGCATCCTGGTGGAGGCGGTGGATGGCCTCGGCCAGGGGGCCGGAGATCTCGAGGGCCTTCGACGCGCGGGGCTTGCTCATGGCGGGGCGATTGTAGCCTCCGGCGAGGCGGCGATACAATCGCGCCGATGCGGCCCCTCGTCGGCGTGGTGCACCTCGAGCCCCTCCCGGGCAGCCCGCGCTCTCGGCTGCCCGTCGAGCGGATCCTGGAGCTGGCGCGGCGGGACGGGGCGGCGTGGGCGCGGGGCGGGGCGACGGCGCTGCTCGTCGAGAACCACGGGGACGCGCCGTTCGCGAAGGACGACGCGGGGCCGGCGGCGATCGCGGCGCTGGCGGTGGTGGCCGCGGAGCTGCGTCGGCGGATCGATCTGCCGCTCGGGGTGAACGTGCTGCGCAACGACGCGCGGGGGGCGCTCGCGGTCGCGGCGGCGGCGGGGGCGGGCTTCATCCGGGTCAACGTGCTGACCGGCGCGATGGAGACGGACCAGGGGATCGTCGAGGGGCGGGCGCACGACGTGCTGCGGTACCGGGCCGCGCTGGGGGCGCGGGTGGAGATCTGGGCGGACGTGTACGTGAAGCACGCGGCGCCGCTGCGGCGGGGGACGCCGGCGCAGGACGCGATGGACGCCGCGGGGCGCGGCGGGGCGGACGTGCTGCTGGTGACGGGGGAGGGGACGGGGCGGGCGGCGGATCCCGCCCGGCTGGCCGCGGTGAAGCGGGCCGTCCCGCGCGTGCCGGTCTACGTGGCCAGCGGGATGACGCCGGCGAACGCGGCGGCCTTCCGCCTGGCGGACGGCTTCGTGGTGGGGACCTGGGCGAAGGTGCGCGGCCGGGTGGACGCGCGGCGGGTGCGCGAGCTGGCGAGGGCGCTGCGCTAGGATCGCCCGGGGGCGGATTCCCGAGCTATAGTGTCCCCCATGTCGGATCCCGACGACCTGCTCGCCGACCGGCTGCTCTCCACCCTGCCGCTCGACAACGACGGGCGCCCCGTGCTCGGCGGCGTCGTCCTCCTCCGCAAGCTCGGCGCCGGCGGCATGGGGGCCGTCTACCTCGGGCTGCAGCCCGAGCTCAAGCGCGAGGTCGCCGTCAAGATCCTCCCCTTCAACCTCGCCGAGCAGGAGCCCTCCATCGTCGGCCGCTTCCTCGTCGAGGCCCGCCTCGCCGCCTCCCTCGACAGCCCCCACGTCGTCCGCGTCCTCGACGTCGGCTGCGAGAACGAGACCCACTACCTCGTCATGCAGTACGTCCCCGGCGAGAGCGCCGGCGCCCTCCTGCGCCGCCACCGCGAGAAGACGGGCGGGGGCCTGCCCCGCGACGTCGTCCTCCGCCTCGGGATCGCCGCCGCCCGCGGCCTCGCCGCCGCCCACGCCGCCGGCATCGTCCACCGCGACGTCAAGCCCGACAACCTCCTCGTCCCCGGCGACCGGATCGACGACGCCAAGCTCGCCGACCTCGGCCTCGCCAAGCCCGAGGGCGGCTCGACCACCGCCGGCACGCTCTCCCACGTCGCGATGGGCACCCCGGGCTACATGGCCCCCGAGCAGGCCGAGAACGCGAAGGCCGCCGGCCCGCCCGCCGACGTCTTCGCCTTCGGCGCCACGCTCTACGCCCTCGCCACCGGCCAGCCCCCGTTCCGGAGCAACAGCCTCCTCGCCACGATGCGCGCCGCGGCCGTCGAGGAGCCCGCCCCGCTCCCGCCCTCCCTCGGCCCCGGACTGGTCTCGCTCATCCAGCGCTGCCTCCAGAAGAACCCCAAGGCGCGCTACCCCGACGGCGCGGCCCTCCTCAAGGCCCTCGAGCGCGTCCGCCGCGACCCCAAGGGCGCCGAGTTCATCCCCACCCTCCGCGTCGCGCCCCGCCGGCGCGCCGTCCCCCTCGTCCTCGCCGGCGCCGGGATCCTCCTGGCGATCGTCGCGATCCTCGCCACGCGGGGAGGGAGCCCCACGGCTCCGGACCCGACGACGACGCCGCCGCCCGTCGCCGCGAGCGCCACCCCGTCGCCCCTCGAGGACCTCCTCGCCCGGGCCGCCCGCCTCGAGGCCCAGGACCGGCTCGACGACGCCCTCGCCGCGCTCACCCAGGCCGCCGTCCTCGCCCCCGACGACCCCCGCATCGTCGAGGCGAAGCGCCGGATCTCCGGCGTGCTCGCCGGTCGGGAGGACGCCGCCGGCCGCGACCGCCGATACGTCCAGTTCCGCGAGACCTACGAGCAGCTCCTCCTCAAGGCCGGCGAGCCCGCGACCTGGGATCCGGTGATCGAGGCCGCGAAAGGCATGGAAGCCAACGCGGACACCCACGCCCGGAAGACCGAGGCCGCCGCCCTCCTCCGCAAGGCCCGCGAGGGACGGGGGGACGCGGTGGCCCAGTTCGAGGCGCGGACCCGCGACGCCGCCGCGACGGCCGCCCGGAAGCGCGAGCGAGACGCCCTCGCCTCCCGGGCCCGCGCGGAGGAGGACCCGGCGAAAGCCATCGAGCTCTGGAAGCGGGTCGAGGAGCTCGCGGACGACTCCGGGGAGCGCCGGGAGGCCCGCGGGCGGATCCTGGACCTGGAATCGAAACTCGCCTCCGGCGCCCGGGAGCAGGAGTTCCGCGCGCGGCTCGCCGAGGGCCGGGAGGCCCTCGAGGCCGGGAACTGGGAGGACGCGCGCCGGCGCTTCGAGGAGGCGCTAGTCCTCCGGGCGGACGACCCCGAGGCCCTCAAGGGCCTCGCGGCGGCCAAGGCGGGGCCCGACAAGGATCCCTACGCGGTCAAGCTGCGGGAGGGGCTCGCCGCCCTGAAGCGCGGCGAGTGGACCCAGGCCCGGGCCGCCTTCGAGGCCGCCCTCGCCCGGCGCCCCGGGGACCCCGAGGCGTCCGCCGGGCTGGCCGAGGCGGCGCGGCATCTCGCCCCCGCGAAGATCGTCCAGTCCGGCAGCAAGCTCGAGCTCGTGCTCGACGACAAGGTCCGCCTCAAGTTCGTCCAGGTCCCCGCGGGCACCTACCCCGTCGGCGAAGGCGACACCGCGCGCAACGTCACGCTGCTGCACCCGTTCTGGATCGCGACGACCGAGACCACGCAGGCGCTGTGGGAGGCCCTCCAGGAAGGCCCGGGATGGACGGCGAAGGACCCCGAGCTGCCCGCGACGGGGTCCAGCTGGAGCGAGGTGAACGGCTGGCTGGTCCGGCTCGGCGACCGCACCCCCGGCTGGGTGCCGCAGCTGCCCACCGAGGCGCAGTGGGAGGTCGCGTGCCGCTCCGCCTCGCGCATCCCCGTCCCGGACGAGCCCGTGGACAGGAAGCTCCGCAAGGTCGGGGAGCGGAAGCCCAACGCGCTGGGCCTGCACGACATGCTCGGGAACGCCTCGGAGTTCTGCTCCGACTGGTTCTGGCCGAAGCCCGACCTGCTGGCCCGCGTCGATCCGACCGGCGGTCTGCCCTCCAAGGTCAAGGTGCTGCGCGGGGGCAGCTACCAGGCCCCGGTCGAGCGCCTCGGCCCGACGCTCCGGGGATCCATCAATCCCCAGGAACGCATGCCCTTCGCCGGGTTCCGCATCGTCCTCACCCCGGGCTTCCATCCCCGGCTCCGTCCCGAGACGAAGACCGTCTTCCTCGACGACGCGAAGAAGGTCCCCGCGGAGTTCGTCCATCTCCCGGCGGGCGCCTTCCTGATGGGCGCGCCCGAGGACGGCCGGGAGATCGTGCTGCGCCAGGACTTCTGGATGCAGGCGACGGAGCTGACGCGCGCGCAGTGGGAGGCCGTGATGGGCCCCGCGAAGTTCGGGGGCGTCGAGCCGGCGCTCCCCGCCAGCGGGGTCACCTGGACCGAGACCCAGGACTACCTCCGGCGCGTGGCGCCCCGGCTGAATTTCGGGCGGCCCGGCCTGCCGACCGAGGCGGAGTGGGAGTACGCGTGCCGGGCGGGGACCCGCACGACCTGGTCCTGGGGCGCCGACGCGTCCGTGGCGAACGAGTACGGCGTCTTCTACGGAGGCAAGGGGCTGGAGCCCGTCGCCGGCCGGAAGCCGAATCCCTGGCGCCTGCACGACCTGCACGGCAACGCGATGGAGTGGTGCCAGGACTGGTTCGCGGAGCTGCCCAAGGGCCAGTTCGTCGACCCGAAGGGTCCGACCAGCGGCATGTCCCGCGTGCTGCGGGGCGGCTGGGCGGGCTTCGATCCGAAGGACGCCGCCTCGGCGGCGCGGAGCTCCGCGTCCCCGGTCGCCAAGGAGGCGCACATCGGCTTCCGGCTGGTCGTGCGCTAGCCGGGCCCGAGCACCAGCACGAGGACCGAGCCCACGACGGAGACCGCCGCCAGGACCAGCACCGCCCCGAGCAGCAGGGCCGTCAGCACGAAGAACCGCCGCTCGCCCCGCGAGTCGATTCCGCCGGAGTCCATGCGTCCGCTCCCCGGGCGACGGGACACCGCGCGGTCCGGCCCCCCCGCCCGCCAAGACCCGGATTCCCCGCAAGCGCGGGGCCACGGCCGCCCGGCGCGGGTTCATCACGAAATGAACCGGAATCGCCGGGGCGTGCGCGGAACTCCGCCCGGGGTGCGCGAAAACTCCGGGTGGGTGGACCTCCGCAGGCGTCCAGTGTCGAGACCTCCAGGGAGAACGTCGCCATGTCGAAAGCGATCCTCGGCCTGGTCCTCGTCCTCGTCGCGGCGCCCGCGGGGGCGCAGGACGGGGCGGCCCTCGACAACGCCCGCCACCCCTGGCTGCGCTGGAAGGAGGGGTCGTACACCCGGCTGAAGATGACCGTCGGCAAGAACAAGTCGGACATGGTGCACATCCTCAAGGAGGTGACCGAGGAAGGTTTCGTCACGGAGATCCAGACGAAGCTCTTCGGCTCGATGGACATCTTCCGCGACGAGGAGAAGCTCCCCAAGCGCGACGGCGAGGAGACGCTCAAGCTCGAGGGCAAGGACTTCAAGTGCACGATCTGGAAGGCGGCGGCCGTGCGGCACGGGAAGGACGCGGAGTCGAAGTACTGGATCGACGACGGGGGGCGCGTGCTGAAGATCGCGCGGACGCTGGACATGTTCCAGGGCCCGCTGGTCGTGCAGGCGGTGAAGGCGGGGGAGAAGCGGAAGGTGAAGGACCGCGAGCTCGAGTGCCTGAAGCTGGAGGGGACCTGCCGGGCCCCGACGGGCGCCGACGCGACGGTGGAGGTCTGGACGAGCCCCGAGGTCCCGGGCGGGACGCTGCGGACGAAGGTGACCTACTCGACCGGCAAGGCGGACGCCACGATGGACGTCGAGGTCGTGGATTACGAGGGGAAGAAGTAGCGGGCCGGTGAACGTCCCGCCGGGCCGCGGTGTTATCCAGTCGTGATCTCCCGAGCCACCCTCGCGGCCGTCCTGCTCCTGCCCTCCCTCGCGGGCGCCCAGGAAGAAGCGAGGATCCAGCTCAGCTTCCCCAACCCGGCCTTCTCCCTGCACCTCCCCCGCGGCTACTCGATGGAGATCTCCCCGCGACCCCAGGGCGCCTGGTACGCGTACGCCAAGGCCCGGCCCGGCTCCGAGCCCGACCAGTCGATGATCACCGTCTCCGGCCTGGGCGGAACAATCGTCCGGAACGACAAGGTCCCGGATCCCGCGCTCTTCCTGAAGGGCCTGCCGGCGGGGGCCCGGGCCGAGGCCGGGAAGGTCCGCTGGAACGACATGGACGTCGACCTGTTCGTCCTCCGCTGGACCCGGGACGGCACGCCGCTCCTCAGCCTCGTGGCCCAGGTGCCCCTGGAGCCGGAGTCGATCCAGGTCGTGGTCTACGGCTCCCCGGCGCTCGAGACCGAGCTGCGGGAGGACCTGGGGGCCTGCCTTGCCTCCCTGAAGGGACGGACGTTTTGGCTGACCGACACCCAGAGGACCCTGGCCTGGGCCGCCGGAGTCCCGTGGTTCCTGGGCCTCGCCGGGCTCCTGCTCTACGGCGTCTCGTGGTTCGCGTACTTCCGCGCCCACCCCGCGACGCTCGCCCGGTCCCGGGTCGGATTCCTCGTCGTCGTCACGGTGCTCATGGCGGCGGGCTTGATCCTGCACCACGCCTACGAGCTGGAGATGAAGCGCGACCGGGGGCCGAAGCTCCTGATGCTGGGCCTCCTCGTGCTGCCCATCATCGCGGCCAACGGGGCGTACCGGAGCCGCGCTACGTCCTCGACTCCCAGGTGAAGCCCCGCAACTGGCGCTCACGCGACTCGATCCGGCTATCATTCCCTCCAGTCGTCGGCCAAGCTCCAGCTCCGCGGAGTTCCCATGAGCCCCCAGGTCTCGCGTATCCTGAGGCGAGCTGACACCCTGCTCTGGCGGGGCCGCCCCAACGAGTGCCTCCGCCTGCTCACCGCTCACTTGAAGAAGCACCCCCGGGACGCGAAGCTCTGGATCTGCCGCGGCATCGCCCGTTCCAACCTGGATCAGCATGCGGAAGCGCTCCGGGACCTCGACCGGGCGCTGGCGCTCGCTCCCCGGAGCGTGTACGTCCAGGCCAACCGGGTCCGCTTCCATATCCGTGCCGGCCGGCTGAAGCTGGCAGATCGACTCTTGAAGGCGCTCCTGCGTCGCCATCCCGGAAACGCCTACCTGATCTGCCAGCGCGGCGACTTCCTCGAGGCCCGGGGCCAGCGCCGCCGGGCCCTGCGGGAGTTCGGTCGGGCGGCTCGTCTCGACCCCAAGTGCCCTCACGCATGGCTCGGCCTGGCCGAGGGTTACGAACGGAACGAGGACTGGAAACGGGCCATCGCGGCCTGGCGTCGGGCCGTTCGACTCGAACCGGGATACGCCTACGCTTGGCATGGACTGGACTTGGCCCTCGACCATGCCTATCGACGGAAGCGGACTCCGGCGGCCTTGCGTGAGCGCCGTCGGGCGTATCGGAGGGCGGAGGAGCTATACGCCGCCGGAGAGAATCCCGAGGATGCCCTCCTCAGTCTTTGGCGCCTCCATCGACTTCCGGCAGCCCGGCGCCTGGGTCGCCGGGCCGTTCGGCGTGATCCCGGGAACGCCCGGCTCTGGAACCTCCTGGGACTCGTCGACTGGCTCACCCCGAAGCGGTCGACGTTGCACGCGCTGAGCCAGGCGATCCGCTTGGACCCGGGGAATGCCGTGTACTACTCCGATCGGGCCTCCCACTTCATCAACGGAGTGGAAACCCGCGAGGCCATTGCGAAGGCCATCCCGGATCTCGAGGAGTCCTTGCGGTTGGATCCATCGGGAGTCGAGCAAACCGTGTCCGACTACGTGGAATCGCTCTTGAAGGTGGAGCGCTTCAAAGAAGCGGTCCGGTTCCTCTCGGGAAAGCGCCGCCGGGCCGGAGGCGGACGGGACGATGAACTCCTGGCGGCCGCCCTCTACCAGGTGAAGTGGTACCGGCTATCGGCGGCGGCTTGGAGGCGGGCCTTGGCCACCGGGATCCGCCAGGCCAGTGCCTGCCTGGGCCTGGCCAAGTGCCTGGTCCTCCTGGGACGACGTCGCGACGCCTCCAGGTACATGGCCCGGGCCGAGCGGCTGGAACCGGAGGCGCTCGACTGGCTGGAATTGGAGAAGCTCCACCGCTTCATGGGCGATCCGGAGTCGGCGAAGCGAGCCCGCTCGCGGGCCCTCAAGCTCCAACCCGGGGTGCTCCGCCAGGAATCCAGGTGGTTCAACGGCCTTCCGGTCCTGCCGACCCGGACGTGGGCGCAACACCAGGCCTGGCTCGAGGCCCGGGGCTTGGTCCTTTAACGAGCCGGGCGCCTCTTCTTCCCGGCTCCGACCCTTCTCGGTCGCACCAGCTTCCAGCTCGTCGTCTCGGAGATCATCCACGAGTGGTAGTGGATGCCGTTTCGCTCCCGGATCCGTGCCTTCACCCAGGGGTATCCGGTTTCGTCGATGTTCGAGACGCGGACCGGGCGCCGCCTGCGGATCATGACCCTCATGAACCGGCGGCTGCTGGCGTGGAGGACGAATCCCGGTCGCGACCAATCCTCGGGAAACTCGACGAAGCGGACCCGATCTCCGACCTTCAACGACTTTGGATCAGGCATGGGACCGATTCCGCTGCGTCCTCGACTCCCCGGTGAAGCCCCGGCTCCGCGGGGCCTCGACCGCGGCGCGGGAGTGGTCCGTCCCGCCGCGTCCGGTGCGCCGGCGGGTCGCCGTCAAGCTCACTCCAGCCAGAGCGCGCCATCGTGGTCGAGCCGGCCCCGCCGCGACGTCGCCAGCCACCCGTCCCGCACCCGCTCCGCCGTCCGCTCGTCGTCCTCCCAGTAGCCCAGGAACGGCGCCGCCGGGCCGAGCTGGAGCGCCACCGTGCCCGGGCTCCCCGCGGGCGCCTCGCGGCCGCCCCCGTCGAGGATGCGGATCCCCGCCCCCGGCACCGGCCGCCCCGCGCAGCCGAACTTCAGCTGGTCCTCGTAGGTCTGCAGCGCCCCGGCCTCCGGCGGGCCCCACGCGGTCCGCACCGGCGCGCCGAAGGAGATCGAGAACATCGACAGGAAGCCCGGGTCCGCCGGATGCGTCACCGTCACGTGGTGGCAGCCCTTCAGCAGCCGCCCCAGGTTCGGGTCCGTCCGCATCAGCACGTCGAGCGCCTTGAACGACGAGAACCAGCTCCGCGGCTGCAGCTCCGCCGCCACGTCCGCGTAGCGCGTGAAGCGCGTCGGCTCCTCCAGCCCCACCAGCGTCGAGCCCGCCAGCAGCGGCGCCAGGATCCCGTACGGCACGAAGAGCGGCTCCCCGGGCACGAGCACCGACAGCACGGTCTCGCGCGGCCGCATCCCCAGCACCTTCGCCCCCGTCGCGGCGAGCGCCCCGGCCAGGTCGTGCGCCAGCAGCACCCCGGGCCCGCCCGACTCCGACGGCACCAGCAGCGCCCGGCCCCGGCCCCCGGCCGCCGCGGGCGGCGCCTCGGCCGGCCCCGTCCCCACCGCGTCCGCCCACGAGGCCTCGAACGACGCCGTCTCGGGCAGCGTGAAGCGCGTCCGGTTGATGTAGATCACCGCCTGCAGGTCCGGCAGCAGCGGCTTCAGCGCCGAGAACACGCTCTTGCCCGACGGGATGCTCAGCACGACCCGCGGGCGGATCCGCGAGACCGCCTGGTGCACCGCCTCGAAGTTCCGCGGCACCGGCAGCACGGCGACGACCGCCCCGGCCCGCAGCGCGCCCAGGATCCCCGCCACCGCCTCGGGCTGCAGCGGCGCCGAGACGAGCACCCGGTCCCCGGGCTGCAGCCCCGAGCGCACGAGCAGCGACGCGACCCGCGCCGAGGCCTGCTCGAGCTCCCCGTACGTGAGACGCTCCACCGTGCCGTCGGCCGCGTACCAGGCCAGGGCGTGGTCGTCGGCGAAGCCCTTGGCGCAGAGGCCCGCCGTCGCGAGCTCGCCGAGGTTCACCGTCGAGGGATCCGCCCCCGCGGTGGGGGCGTCGCCGCCCGCGGAGGGGACCGACGGGATGAAGGTGGTCTCGTCCATCGCCTTGTGAACGCCTCCGCGGCGACCCTATAATCCCCAGCCGGCGCCGGAGTGGCGGAACTGGCAGACGCGCCGGATTCAAAATCCGGTCTCCTCACGGAGGTGAGGGTTCAACTCCCTCCTCCGGCACCACGGTTCTTGTACCCCCGAGTTCCGGGGCCCGACAACTGAATTCCGGCGGACGCCATGCGCCAGGTCACGCTCGACGACGTCGCCCGCTTCCCCCGCCCGGGGCTCTCCGGGCCGGGGAAGATCTCCTTCACGCCCGACGGGCGCCGCGTCGTCTTCCTCTGGGCCGAGGACGGCGGCCTCCGCCGCGTCCTCTGGGAGCTCGACCCCGCGACCGGCCGGCGCTCCGTCCTCTTCGACCCCGGCGCCGGCGTCACCGACGCGAACGTCTCCCGCGAGGAGGCCCTGCGCCGCGAGCGCCAGCGGCTCCGCGAGACCGGCGTCACCCACTACGCGTTCTCCGAGAAGGGCGCCCTCCTCGTGCCGCTCCGCGGCGAGCTCCGCCTGCGCCGCGGCGCGGAGGACGTCGTCCTCGCGACCGGCGCGATCGACCCCCGCTTCTCGCCCGACGGCTCCCGCGTCGCCTTCGTCCGCGGCGGCGAGCTGCACGTCGTCGAGGTCGACGGCGGCCGCGAGACCCGGCTCACGCACGACGCCCAGGCCCACGTCACCAACGGCCTCGCCGAGTACGTCGCCCAGGAGGAGATGCACCGCCACTCCGGCTTCTGGTGGAGCCGCGACGGCCGCCTCCTCGCCTACGAGCAGGCCGACGAGCGCCGCGTCCCGCCCTTCGTCATCCCGCGCTCCGGCGCGGACGCCGCCGAGGTCGAGGAGCACCGCTACCCCTTCGCCGGGGCGGAGAACGCGAAGGTCCGGCTCGGCGTCGTGCCCGCCGCCGGCGGCCCGACGACGTGGATGGACCTCGGCGACGCGGAGTACCTGGCCCGCGTGGACTGGCATCCCGACGGCCGCCTCCTCGTCCAGCTCCAGGACCGGCTCCAGCGCCGGCTCGAGCTGAGGGCCTTCGACCCCGCGACGGGGAAGTCCGCCCTGCTGCTCGCCGAGGAGTCGCCCTGCTGGGTGAACCTCCACAACGACCTGAGGACCGTCGCGCCGGGCGGCGAGATCCTCTGGGCCTCCGAGCGGAGCGGCTTCAAGCAGCTCTACCTGCTCAAGCCCGACGGGACGCTCATCCGCCAGGTCTCGCCCGGGCCCTGGCCGGTCGACGCCGTGATCGCCCTCGACGCCAAGGGGCGGCGCGTGGCGTTCACCGGGAGCGAGTCGCCCCTCGAGAAGCACGCCTGGGTCGCCCCGCTCGACGGCGGGAAGGCCGAGCGGCTGACGACCTCCCCGGGGATGCACGACGCGGTCTTCGCGCCTGACTTCTCCGCGTGGATCGACCTGCACGACTCGAGGACCTCGCCGCCGTCGGCGACGCTGAAGCCCTCGGGCGTCGCGCTGCCCGCTCCGCCCGCGACCGAGATGAAGTTGAGGACGCCGGAGCTGCACGAGTTCGCGTCGCGCGACGGGGTCCGGCTCCACGCGGCGGCCTGGCTGCCCGACAAGCTGCCTGCGCCGCTGGTCGTCGAGGTCTACGGCGGCCCGCACGTGCAGGCCGTGCAGGACTCGTGGGCGCTGACGGTCTCGCTGAGGGCGCAGCACCTCGCGGACCGGGGCTTCGTCGTCCTCAAGGTGGACAACCGGGGCTCGGCGCGGCGGGGCGTCGCGTTCGAGAGCGCGCTCTACCAGAAGATGGGGACCGTGGAGGTGCGCGACCAGGTCGACGGGGTCGCCTTCGCGAGGTCGAAGGGCTGGGTGGACGGGGGCCGGGTCGGGATCTACGGCTGGAGCTACGGCGGCTACATGACGCTGATGTCGCTGCTCACCGCGCCGGAGGTCTTCAAGGCGGGCGTGGCGGGCGCGCCGGTCACGTCCTGGGACGGCTACGACACGCACTACACCGAGCGGTACATGTCGACGCCGCGGGAGAACCCGGAGGGCTACCGGCAGGGCAGCGCGCTGGAGCACGCGGGGCGGCTCGCGGGCCGGCTGCTGCTCGTGCACGGGATGATCGACGAGAACGTGCACTTCCGGCACACGGCGAGGTTCGTCGACGCGCTCGTGAAGGCGAACAAGGCGCACGAGATCCTGCTCTACCCGAACGAGCGGCACATGCCCCGCGGCGAGAAGGACCGGCGGAACATGGAGGAGCGGATCGCGGAGTTTTTCCGGCTGAATCTCTAGCGTCCCAGCTCCCGCCCCACCCGCTTCCTTCTCAGCTCCTCGAGCGGCGTGAGCGGCGCCGAGGGGGCCACGCGGAACCACGCGCGGCCGTCGCCGCCGCGGACGTCCACGATCCACGCGTCGCGCGCGCCCGGCGTCCGGGCCCGCAGCGGCGGATCGCTCCAGGGCGTGAGCCGGTCCGAGGACGTCCCGTCGAGCACCGCCGCCAGCTCGATCGGCCGGCCGCCGCCGACGTGCCAGGCCAGCAGCGACGCGCCGCGCGGCTCCAGCACCAGAGACTCCGCCCCGTCGCGGGCCAGCGCCACCCTCGCGGCCTCGCCGGGGCCCAGCGTCGCCGCCGTCTCGCGGGAAGGGTCGACCGGCAGCGGCGCGATCCAGTCCAGCGAGGCCCGGCACACGGCGCAGAGCGGGGCGGGCGTCGGGTCGGCCTCCGAGACCCCGAGGTAGCCCGTCCCCATCAGGCACCAGCGCCCGACCTTCGCGCCGGCGTCCTCGTACTGGTCCGAGAGGTCGAGGAAGTGCCCGGCCTCGTGGCAGGCGGCGCCGAACCAGCGCGCGTCGCCCTCCTCGGGCAGCAGCACGTAGGGGAACTTGCGGCCGCCGCGCTCGAGGGTCGACTGGTGGGGCCAGAGCGAGCCGCCGCGCTCGCCGAAGGGGCCGCCCACGACGAGGATCCACGCGTCGACGTCGCCCTCGAGGACCCCGGCCACGGCCTCGCCCTCCGCGGCCGAGCCCGCCGCCGACTTCGCGAGCGAGGCGCGGGTGGCCTCCAAGGCGCGGCGGGGCCGCAGGACCGTCCTGAACTCGAGGCGCCCGCCCGACTGCGCGGCGTAGTAGCGCTCCAGCGGGGCGGCGAGGGCGGTCGCGAGGTCCTCCCGCGTCGAGGGCGCGTCGGGGAAGGAGAGGGGCTGGACGGCGACGCGCAGGACGCGCGGCGCGGCCTTCGCGGGGGAGGTCGGCGAGACGAACGCGGCGCGGTCGACGGGGGGCCGGGCGGCGAGGCGCTCGGCCTCGGCCTTGCGGGCCGCCTCGAGCTCGGGGTCCTGGACCCCCAGGAGGGCGAGGAGGAGGAGCCCGGCGCGCATGGCTACTGGGGGGCGAAGGCCTTCAGCAGGACCTGGAGCTGCTTCTCGCGCTCCTTCACGTACTTCGTCTTCCCGTGCTTCTCGAGGAGCTCGCGGAGCGACGCGGCGGCCTCGGCCTTCTTCCCGGCCTTCACCTGCTCGAGGGCCTTCGCGTGGAGGTCGGCGGCGGCCTTCTCGTCGTCCGCGGTGGGCCTCGGGGCCGCGGCGGGCGTGGGGACGGGGGCGAGGGACTTCTTCAGCTCGCGCCACTTGCGGACCTTCTCGCGGACCTCGTCGTCGGAGCCGCCGAGCTCGACGTACTTCTCGTAGTGGTCGAGGGCCTGGACCTGCCGGTCCTCGAACTTCTCCTCGTAGACCTTCGCGACGAGCAGGTGCGGCTCGGACTCCTTGGGCCGGAGCTGGCAGCACTGCAGGAGGTCGCCGACGGCCTCGCGGAACTTGGCGAACTTCATCGCGAGCATGGCCCGGTTGAAGTAGGCCTCGTAGTAGGCCGGGTTGAGCTGGACGGCGCGCGTGTAGTCCCAGGTGGCGCGCTCGAGGTGCTCGCGGGTGCGGCCCTCCTCGCCGGGGTCGTGGTAGAGCTCGACCCGGACGTTGCCGCGCTTCCAGAAGGTCTCGGCGGCCTGGGGGTTCGCCTCGGCCGCGTCGTCGTAGAGCGCGAGGGCGCCCTTCCAGTCGCGGGCGGCGAACGCGGAGTCGCCCCGCGTGCGGAGCTCGCGGGCGCGCTCGGCGCGGACCTGGTCGGCCGGCCGCGAGGCGCAGGCCGCCAGCAGGACGAGCAGGACGGGGAGGAGCCGGGTCTTCATGGGGTTCACTTCTTGATCTTCTTGAGCCAGGCGTCGCCCTCGGAGCGGATGTCCGCGTCCTCGAGCAGCTTGAGCTGGGCGCGCTCCAGCTCGGTGATCTCCTCGAGCTGCCCCGTCGTGTACGCCACGTAGGGGGTGAGGAAGATCATCAGCTCGCGCTTCTCCTTGGACTTCGTGGTGCTGGAGAAGAGGTGGCCGATGAGCGGGATGTCGCCGAGCAGCGGGACCTTCTGGACCGTGTCGTTGACCGTGTCCCGGATCAGGCCGCCGATGACGACGGTCTGGCCGCTGCGGGCCGCGACGGTCGTCTCGGCCGAGTTGACGAAGAACGTGGGGGAGACGAGGTCCTCGGAGATCGGGACCGACTCGCTCGCGGGGGCGATGTCGCTGATCTCGGGGTGGACCTCCATGGTGACGAGGCCGTCGTAATTGATGTGCGGGGTGACCTCGAGCAGGATGCCGACGTTCTCGTACTGGATCGTGTTGACCGTGTTGCCCTGCTGGTTGACCGTGGAGTTGGTCACCCGCGGGACCTCCTTGCCGACGTTGATGCTGGCCGTCTCGTTGTCGAGGACGAGGATGCGCGGGGTGGCGAGGACCTTGAGCTTGCCTTCGTCGGCGAAGAGGTTGAGCTTGGCCTGCATCTCGTCGCCGGTGAAGGCGGCCGCGAAGCCCTGCGAGGGGAGGACGAAGTCCGTGCCGTAGCGGTGCGTGATCGCGTCGCCGTGGACGCGGAACTTGTTCTCCCAGAAGCCCTCGACGCCGAACTGGGTGTTCTCGTCGAGCGTGACCTCGGCGATGAGGACCTTGACGAGCACCTGGGGGCGCATCCGGTCGAGGCTGGAGACGATGTTGCGGATCGCGTCGAAGTTGCGCGGCGAGGTGCGGATCACGAGGGTGTTCGTCGAGGGGTCGGCCTGGACGTCGACCTGGCCGGTGATGCCGCGGCGGTCGTCCGGCTCCTCCTCGTCCTGGCCGGCGGGGGCGGGCGCGGGACCGTCCTGCATCGGGCCGAGGTTGCGGGTGGCGCTGTTGCCGCCCCCGCGCGTGCCGGCGTTGTTGCCGCCGGTGCGGTTCGCGTTGTTCCCGGTGTTCGCGTTCCGGTTGCCGGCGTTGCCCGTGGAGCCGCCGCGCAGGAGGCTCTGGAGCACCTGGGCGATGTCGGCCGCCTTGCCGTTCTTCAGGTCGAGCACGTAGGTGCTCGTGCTCTCCGTGGGGTTCTTGTCGAGCTGCTCGACGATCTCGTCGACGATCTCGATGAAGGTCTCGCTGGCCTTCACGACGACGGAGTTCGTGCGGGTGTCGGGCGCGATCTCCATCTCCATGCTCGGGGGCAGGCCGCCGCCGGTGGACGCCGCGCCGCCCGTCGCGCCGCGGTTGCCGCCGCCGCCGAACATGCCGAAGGGGTTGTTGTTGCCGCCGCCCTGGGTCCCGCCGGTCGTCCGGCCGGAGTTCTGGGTGGCCGTGATCTGGGGCCGGAACATCTCCTTGAGCGTGTTCGACATCTGCGTCGCGTCGGCGTTCTTCAGCTCGTAGATCTTGATCTTGATGATGTCGGTGATCTGGCGGTCGATGTTCGCGACGAGGTCGTCGACCGTCTTCAGGTTCGCCTCGTTGCCCGCGACGACGACGGAGTTCGTGCGCGTGTCGGCCACCGCGCGGACCTCGCGGGTCGCGCCGGCCGTGTCGCCGGTCGGCTGGGGCTGGCCGCCCATGAACATCGGCATGCGGGGCTGGCCGCGCGCGTTGCGCTCCGCCGCCTTCTTGTCGTCCTCGAAGATCGAGGTGATGAGCGCCGCGACCTCCTTGGCGTCCGCGTAGCGCAGCGGGTAGAGCTTCAGGCGCACGGCGTCGGCCGCCTCGGTGTCCAGGCGCGTGACGAGGTCCTCGACGATCTTCAGGTTCTCGGACGTGGCCGTGGCCACGATGGAGTTCGTGCGGGCGTCGGCGGTGACCTTGAAGGTCTCGCTGGCGAGCGTCCGGGCCTGGGGGCCCTGCTCCTGGTTGCGGCCGCCCATGCCGAAGGCCTGGGCCATCTCGCGGAAGGGGTTGCCGCCCCGGCCCTGGGGGTTCGCCGCCTCGCGGCGGAAGATCTCGTTGATCAGCTTCGCCGTCTCCTGGGCGTCGGCGTTCTTGAGCTTGAACATCTTCACCTCGAGCCGCTCCGTCGCCTGGACGTCGAGGATCTTGAGGATGCGGGCGACGCGGTAGATCGAGGAGCTCTTGCCGGTGAAGACGAGCGTGTTCGAGTAGGTGTTGACGGCCATCTGCAGGCCGTCCGAGGTCAGCAGGTCCTTCAGCTCCTTCTGGATGTCCGCGACCGTCGCGTTCTTGCAGGGGATGATCCAGGTGCGGATCGTGTCGTTGATCGGGACCTTGGCCGGGTCGTTGCCGTAGTCGATGTTGAAGGTGCCCTTCTTGGCCTCCTCCTCGGTGACGACCTTGAGGACGCCGCCGAACTGGAAGGCCTGGGTCTTCGTCTTCGCGAGGGCCGTGTTCAGGAAGTCCACCACGCGGGTCTCGGAGATCTCCGAGTCGCTGAAGGCCGTGATCGTGCCCTCGGGCTTCGTGCCGTAGACGAGCGTCCAGTCGAGCTGGCGGCAGACGTACTGCAGCACGGCGTCGACGGAGGCCTCGCGGAAGTTGAAGACGAGCTTGCGCTCCGGCGGCGGGGGCGCGTCCTGGGCGGGCGCGGCCGGCGCGCCGGCGAGGAGCAGGCCGAACACCAGCACGGCGGTCAGGTTCCGGATCATGGGCGCGGTCTCCCTTCCTGGATACGGACAAACGAGGGGGCTCCGGGGTTCATCGGTTCCTCCGCCGGGGAGCGGGGTCGTCGGAGGGGTCCTCGGGGGGCGGCTCCCGCTTCAGGCGGTCCTTGAGGCGCTTCAGCGCGTCCTCCTTCGCCTTGGGGTCGACGGGGGTGTCCGGCGCGGCCGGCTCGTGGGAGTCCGCCCGGGACGTCGAGGAGCCGTCGGCGGCCACCTGGTCGCCCGCCTTCAGCTCCGTGGACTTCTCGCCGGACTTCAGCACGAGGCGCTCGGCCGTGACCTCGACGACGCTCCCGCCGGCCAGCTCGTCGCCCGCCTTGACGAAGCGGATCTCCTTCACGGCGTACTTCTTCTCCTTGTCGTTCCACTCGCGGTCCTCGACGAGGGCCTCGTAGCGCTTCCCGGCCTCGTGGAAGACGAAGCCGGTGACCGAGAGCATGCGGGGCTTCGGGGCCTCCTTGACGGGATCCTTGGCCGGGTCCTTCGGCCGGTCGTCCTTCTTGCGCGGCGGCGAGAAGAGGTTGTCGTCGGCCAGGCCCTTGAGGTCCTCGAGGGTGCGCTTCGTGCGGACGCCGGCGGGGCGGAACGCGGGCTCGTCCTTGCGCTCCTGGGGGCTCCAGGCGCCGGGCAGGCCCAGGAGGGCCTCGCGGAGGCGCGAGGCCGGATCGGGCGCCGGGGCGTCGCCGCCGCCGAGCAGGAGGGACAGCGCGAGGAGCAGGTTCATCGGGCCCCCGGTCCGGCCCAGGCCAGCGTGCTCAGGCGCAGCGAGACGTCGAGCAGCCCGTCCTTCGCCTGGGCGCCGACGGAGAGGCTCTCGACGCGGACGAACTCGTCGGTGTTGTTCAGCTCGAGGAGCAGCTTCACGAGGGCCTCCCAGGCGCAGCGGAACTGGAGGTCCACCGCGTGCTGGCGGCTGCCCGTCGAGGCCAGCGCGCGCGGGGCCGGGTCGGGCTTCAGGTTCGCCTTCTCGAGCTTCAGGGAGTCGGCCAGGCCGCCCAGCATCGTGTTGAACTGGTTGGCCGCCTCCTCGGGACGGCGCGACTCGAGCCGCCCGCCCATCCTCTTCCAGTCGGCCGCGACGCGGGCCTCGTCCTTGAGCGAGGACTTCGCGGCCTCCAGCTTCGGCCGCAGGGCCGCGAGGTCGGCCTTCGCCTTGGCGACGGCCTCCATCCACGGCGTGAGGGCGACCCGGTCCAGCCCGTAGCCCACGAGGGCCAGGGCCGCGACGGCCGCCAGGAGCTTCGCGCGCGGTTCCATCACTTGCGGGGCGGCGGGCCCAGCCCGTCCACCCGGATCCTCAGGGAGAAATCGTGGCGGTAGCCGCCGCCCGAGTCCGCCGCCGTCGTGATGCTGTCCGCCACGACCTCGCGGAAGAACGGCGCCAGCTTCTGCAGCTCGGCGATGTAGCCCGTCACGTGCGTGTCGTCGGTGGCCTTGCCCTTGGCGACCACCCAGCCGGAGTCGCCCGCGGACAGCGACGTCAGGTGCAGCTTCTGGCGGTCGAGCTTCGAGCGCAGGCCGGCGAGCACGTCGATCCACGCGAAGCGCGCGTCCTGCCAGAGGTTCACGGCCGCGAGGTGGCCGCGGAGCCGGGCGACCTTCTCCGCGTGCGGCTTGACCTTGTCGTACTCGGCCTTGAGGCGGTCGTGCTCGGCGCGGAGGTCGGAGAGCGTGACCTGGGCCCAGGCGACGAGCGCGATCGCGGCGACGGCGGCGAGGATGCCGACCCGGGCGCCCCGGCCCAGCCGGAGCGCGCGCCGCGGGGCGGGCGGGTGGAGCACGTCGGGCAGCGGGGCGCGGCCGGAGAGCAGGCCCAGGCAGACGCCCGCGGCGACGGCGCCCGCGTCGGCGAGGCGCAGGGCGGCGGGCCGCAGCACCGAGGGGTCGGGCACGGCCCGGCCGACCTCGCGGCCCAGCGCGAGCTGCAGGCCCGTGGCGAGGCGGTCCGCCTCCTCGTCGTCGCCCGCGACGACCACGCGCTGCACCTCGCGGCGGCCGCCGGCCGCCTGCTGGGAGAGCAGGGCGCGGCCGATCTCCGTCGCGAGCACCTCGGGGTCCACGGGATCCGCGGGGACGGTGCGGGACAGGGCCACGGCGCCGCCGTCGAGGATCGCGATCTCCGCCGTGCCGTCGGCGACCTGCACGACCAGCGTCCCGTCGGAGGGCCCGGCGGGGAGCAGGTGGGGCAGGCCGAAGGAGCCGACGACGGCGCCCGTCGCCTTGACGCCGGCCTTCGCCAGCGGGGCGACGATGCGGTCGAGCGCCTCGATCGGGACCGCGGAGGCGCCGACGAGGACCCGGCCGTCGGGGCCGGGGCTGAGCGCGTAGGAGCTGCGCACCTGGTCGGGCGGCAGCGGGAGGTCCTTCTCGAGCTGGAAGCCCACCATCCGGTGGATCTCCTCGGCGGAACCCGGGGGCAGGGGGAAGGAGCGCAGGATGGCCTGGGCGCGGGGGACGACCACGACGACGGCGCGGAGGTCGAGGCCCGAGCGCTCCAGCGCCTCGCGCAGCGCGACGGCCCGGCCGTCCGCGTCCCGGCCCGCGTAGTCCGCGGGCAGCGGCAGCGTCCGGACGTGCAGCAGCTCGACCGCCTTGCCGGCCTGCCGGCCGGTGGCCGCGCCGAGGCTGCGCTCTCCGACGAACAGCGTCGAGATCGTCGTCATGAAGGTCCAGTTCTTACGGTCCCGTCGTCCAGGCGTTGTCCGGTTCCTGCACCGGGTACGGCAGGCCCAGCCGCGTGGCCTCGCGCGCCCAGAGCAGTCGGGCCGGCGACGCCGCCTTGTCCCAGACCGCCTGCACCCGGCAGATCACCCGTGCGGGCGGCACCGGCTTCTCCGGGTCGGGCTCCGTCCGCGACGTCTCGTCCGCCGCCCGCTCCGACTTCGGCCCGATCCGGCCGACGGCGTCGAAGCGGAACTGCCAGGCCCGGGTCGTCACGAAGGCCCCGAACTGCTGGATCTTGGAGGCGGGAAGCACCTCCACCAGCCAGCCCAAGGTAGACAAATCAGCCCCCGGCTTGGTTCGGTACTCGAGCAGCTTCGACACGTCGTCCGCGGTCAGGCCGGGCAGCAGCTCCAACATCTTGCGCCCCGCGGAGTTGACGTTGAGGAGGCCCGGGACGGTCTCGCCGTCCACGATGGTCACCCGGTCGACGACCTGCTTCCACTTATCCGGGGAGATGCCGGGGGGATTCACCCCCTGGACGGTCATGAGCTGGGCCGTGCTCTTGAAGCCGCCGAGGGCGACGCGGCGGACGGGGATGGCCTGCAGCTCCTGGGGGCTGAGGACGTTGCCGAGGGCCTGCTGGAGCTGCTGGGGGTTGGCCGTGTTGATGTTGACCCGGGCCGAGCCGTCGGCGCGGGTGTTCTTGTCGTAGGAGTGGACCGTCAGGTAGGCCTCCCAGCCCAGGTCGAGGATCCCGTCCCGGTTGTCGGCCGGCGGCGAGTCCTCGCCGTCGTCCTCGCCCGGGTCGAGCACGCCGTTGCGGTTGTGGTCCTCGCCGAAGAGGAGCTCGGGGGTGACGCCCTTCACGTGGAGCAGTTCCTCGACCGAGTCGAAGTTCCCGTTCTTGCACGCGTAGGGCGGGGTCAGGGACTGGTAGTGCCCGTTCTCGGCGCCCGAGCCGGTGATGTTCTCGTCGGCGTCGCGCCAGTCGAGGATCGCGTCGGCGATCTCGGCGGTCATCCCGGGCAGCTTCATGAGCACGTCGCGCGGCGCAAGGTTCAGGTTGACCCGGCTGCTCTCGTCGGCGATCCCGAAGTGGCACTTGCCGTCGGGGTCCTGGCCCGCGCGCAGGAGGGACCAGGCGCCCGCGGGCGCCGTCCGGCCCTCGGCGTCCACGACGGAGAGCTCCTGCTCGTACCACTCGGTCGGGTTGTCCCACCAGGAGGCGGCCGGGCCGGAGACGGGGTCGCGCTCGGCCTCGAGGATCGCGACCGCCTTCTCGATGCCGCTCCAGGCCAGGTGCCGGGCCTGGCGCTCCTCGCCCGCGCCGGCCGCGAGGCGGTGCTCCACCTGCATCTCGCGCAGGAACGCGTAGAGCAGCAGGGTCAGCACGGCCGAGAGGAAGAGCACGATGACGAGCGCCACCCCCCGGTCGCGGCGGGTCCTCCTCACGACTTCTTCGGCGTCCGCGCGGCGACGGGGAGGTAGACCTTCGTCGAGAAGATCTCCACCTCCTCCTTCCCGCGCCAGACGGCCCTCACGTGGACGACAATTTCGACGGCCTTCGGGAGCGTGCCGGACTGGGTGGAGTCCCAGGTCTCCTGCCACGCGCTCCCGTCGTAGTAGCGCAGCTTCAGCCCGACGACGTCCGCCGAGACCTCCTCGAGGCCCTCCTCGGGGTCGCGCAGCGCGCTGACCTCGGTCAGCAGCCGGGTCCGCTTGCGCACGAGCCCCGAGGCCTTCGTCGAGGCGTCGTCGTCGATCGACCAGGCCGCGCGGACGAGGTCGATCTCGACCGGCTCGGGCGTCGCGGTCGGCGAGGTCGAGGCCGGGGTGACGGACCTCGGCGCGCCCGAGGCGCCGACGAGGTCGAGCGTGTCGGCGGGGAGCTCGGCCGTGCCGCCGGACTTGCCGATGAAGCCGCTGTCGTAGGTCGCGCCGGGGCGCAGGACGTGGCGGAGGTCGCGCTCGAGCGCGGAGATCGCGGCGCGCGCGGCCTGGTGGCGGCGGGCCTCGTGCTCGCCGTGCTGCGCGAGGCCGCGGCCGCTCTCGAAGAGGGCGTAGGAGGCCGCGAGCACGACGAGGAAGATCGAAAGCGCCGCGAGGATCTCGACCAGGGTGAACCCCGCATCTCGCCGGGTCCTCATGGCGAGTTCCTCCGGTCCTTCATCAGCCGGGCCAGGGCGAAGGACCGCTTGGCGCCGCGCTCCTCCCAGGTGACGGTGATCGTGACCTGGAGCAGCTCCTGGGGCGTGGAGGTCTCGGACTGCAGCTCCCACGAGTAGTCGGGGCGCTCGGGCTCGAAGGTCCCGGAGGCCGCGGCGTTGACCGCCTGGATGCCGGCCTCGCACTCGGCCATCTTGGAGTCCGCCAGCATCGCGGCGACGGTGACGCGCTGGGCCGTCGCGGAGGCCCGGCCGCCGGCGAGGAAGCCCTGCGAGAGGATGGTCAGCGCCGTCGCGACGACGACGAGGCTGACCAGCACCTCGATGAGCGTGAACCCCCGGTCGTCCCTCTTCACGGCTGCTCCTCCGTCGGATCGACGATCTTCGCCCGGCCGTCGGCGGCGGCGACCTGGATGGCGATCCGGCCGCCCCGCTCGTGGGCGAGGACGAGCTCGGCCTCCGACGAGCGGCCGTCGGGCAGGAACTCGAGGACCTCCTGGCCCGTGAGGGCGTCGAGGGTCGTGCCGTCGAGCTTCTCGAAGGTGACGCCCTCGGGGAGCTCCTCGAGCCAGTCGCCGCAGCGACGCCAGGTGCCGGGGGCCTGGAGGGGGTCGACCTCGAACTCGAGCCTCCAGAGCGGGGCCGGGTCCTTCTCGAAGCGGATCCGGTGGCGGCGTCCCGTGAGGGCGGCGTCCGCGCGGGCCTTCCCGGCGGCCGCGAGGAGGGTGTCGCCGGCCCGGGAGACCTTGACGGAGGGGATCACGCCGCCGAACGAGGGCACGACGACGCCGGCGACGAGGGCGATCACCACGAGGACGACGATCACCTCGTACAGGGTAAAGCCGGACTCTCTACGGCTTCTCGATGTCATCCTCGGTGCCTTCCTGGCCGTCCGGACCCAAGGAGTAGAGGTCGTAGCCGTCAGGGTTCTTCTCGCCGGGGCACTTGTAGACGTACTCCTTGCCCCAAGGATCCAAGGGGATGGAGTTCGTCTCCAGGAGCTTCTTCCATTTCGGGAGTTCTGGCGTGACGCTGGGCTTCACGATCAGCGAGTCCAGCTTCATGTCCGTCGTCGGGTACTTGCCGTTGTCGATCTCGAACATCGACAACGCGGTTTGGAACGTCTTGATCTGGGCTTTCGCCGCCCCGACCTGCGCATCCTGCGATTTGCCCGTCAGCTTCGGGACGACGATCGCCGCGAGGATGCCGATGATGACGACGACGAGGAGCAGCTCGATCAGGGTGAACCCTTCGACTCGCCGACGGCGCGGCTCGCTCAGGGCAGGCCCATCCTTCTTCCGACGCTTCATGGCAGTCCTCACTTTCCGATCATGGACGACAGGGTGAACACCGGCAGGAGCATGGAGACGACGACGAAGCCGACGATCGCCGCCATCACGACGAGGAGGGCCGGCTCGAAGAGCGAGACGAAGACCTTCACGGCCCGGTCGACCTGGGCGTCGTAGGAGTCGGCCACGTCCACGAGGACCTGGTCGAGGTTGCCCGACTCCTCGCCGACGGCGATCATGTCGATCACCATGGGCGGGAAGCCGCCGGCCTGCTTGAGGATCTCCGCGAGGCCCCGGCCCTTCTTCACGCCCGCCGCGGCCTCCTCGACGCTGCGCTGCAGCACCTCGTTGCCGAGGGCCTCCTTGGCGATCTGCAGCCCGGTCAGGATGGGCACGCCGCTCTTGAGCAGCGTGCCGAGGGTGCGGGTGAAGCGCGCCACGGCGTTCTTCCGCGTCACGTCGCCGAAGAGCGGCGCGGAGAGCTTCAGGCGGTCCACGCCCCGCCGGCCCGCGGGCGTCTCGCGCAGCCGGGTCCAGGCCACCGGCGCCAGGATCAGGGCCGCGAGCGGCACCATCCAGTAGTCGCGGAAGAAGTGGCTGACCTGCATGACGAGCTGGGTGGACCAGGGCAGGTTCGAGCCCATGTTCTTGAAGATCTCGCTGAAGCGCGGGATGAAGAAGACCATGAGGAAGGCGATCGCGGAGACGCCGAGCACGACGAGGAGCACCGGGTAGGCCAGGGCCGACTTGAGGCGGCTGCGCAGGTCCGCGTCCTTCTCGAGGAAGGCCGCGAGCCGGTGCAGGACCTCCTCGAGGAAGCCGCCCGCCTCGCCCGCCTTGACCAGGCTCGCGTAGAGCGGGGGGAAGGCCTTGGGGTGCTTCGAGAGCGCCTCGTTCAGCGGCTGGCCGGCCGAGACGTCCTTCGAGATCTCCCGGAGGATCTCCGCGAAGGCCGCGTTGGAGGTCTGCGCGATCAGCGTGCCCAGCGCGCGGTTGATCGGGACGCCCGCCTTCAGGAGGTCGCCCATCTGCCGGGCGAAGAGGCCGATGTCGTCGGGCCCGACGCGGCGCCGCCCGCGGCGCACCGGGGCCGCCTCGGCGGGCGCGCCCTCCTCGCGGATCGCCATGGGGAAGACGCCCTGGCGGCCCAGCGCGTCGAGGGCCCCGCGCTCGCTCTCGGCCTGCAGGAGGCCCGCGACGGTCGTGCCGTCGTCCTTCTTGGCGGTGTAGGCGAACTGGGGCATCAGAACTTGTCCGACTTGGTGATGCGGATGACCTCCTCCGGGGTGGTCACGCCCGCCCGGACGCGGTCCCAGCCGTCCTCGCGGAGGGTGCGCATGCCCTTTCTAACGGCGGCGTCCTTGATGGCGTTGGCGCCGGCGCGCCGGAGGATCAGGTCGCGGATCTCGTCGTCCACGACGACGAGCTCGAAGACGCCCTGGCGGCCCTTGTAGCCGGTGCCGCGGCACTCGGGGCAGCCCTTGCCGCGCCAGCAGCGCTTGAGGTCCGGCGGCAGGACGCCCGGGCCGAAGTCCGCGGGCTGGATCTCCTCCTCCGCGCGGCACTTCGCGCAGATGCGGCGGACGAGGCGCTGGGCCATGAGGCCCTCGATCGTGGAGGCGACGAGGAAGGGCTCGAGGCCCATGTCGATGAGCCGGGTCAGCGCGCTCGGCGCGTCGTTCGTGTGCAGCGTCGAGAAGACGAGGTGGCCGGTCAGCGAGCTCTGGATGGCGATCTCGGCCGTCTCGAGGTCCCGGATCTCGCCGATCATCAGGATGTCCGGGTCGTGGCGGAGGATCGCGCGCAGGCCCGCGGCGAAGGTGAGGCCGGTGCGCGTGTTGACCTGGATCTGCTTGATCCCGTCGAGGTGGTACTCGACCGGGTCCTCGACGGTGATGATCTTGTCCTCGACCGAGTTGATCTTCTGGAGCGCCGCGTAGAGCGTCGTCGTCTTGCCGGAGCCCGTGGGGCCCGTGACGAGGAAGATGCCGTGCGGCTGGGCGATGAGGCGGCGGAAGTCCTCGAGCACCGGCCCGGGCATGCCGAGGTCCTCGAGGGTCAGCTGGATGTTGCGGCGGTCGAGGAGGCGCAGGCAGACGCCCTCGCCCTGGACGTCGGGGATGATCGAGACGCGGACGTCGATCTCGTGCCCGAGGGCCTTGAGGACGATGCGCCCGTCCTGGGGCAGGCGCTTCTCGGCGATGTTGAGGCCGGACATGATCTTGAGGCGGCTGATGATCGCCGCCGTGAACCGGCCGATCTGGGGCGGGACGGGGATCTCGTGGAGCACGCCGTCGATGCGGTAGCGGACGCGGAGGCCGGTCTCCTGGGGCTCGATGTGGATGTCGCTCGCCCGGTCGCGGATCGCCTCGGTGAAGAGCTGGTTGACGAACTTGACCAGGCCCGCGTCCTCCGCGAGGGCGGCCGCCTCGGCGTCGTCGGCGGAGCCCTCCTGGACGATGCGGACCTCGCCGGCGGCCTCGACCATCTTGTCGACCTCGTCGGCGGCGACGCCGAAGTAGCGGCGGATGAGCCGCTCGATGTCGCTGGGCCGGGCGAGGACGGGCTCGATCTTCGCCTTGGCGAGGAGGCGGAGCTCGTCGAGGACGTCGAGGCCGAGGGGGTCGGAGAGCGCGACGCGCAGGGTGCCGTTCTTGCGCTCGATGGGCAGGACCTTGTGCTGGAAGACCGTCTTGACGGCCACCTGCTTGAGGACCTCGGGGTCGATGTCGCGCCCGGCGAGGTCCACGAGCGGGAGGCGGGTCTGCTCGGCGAGGGCGGCCAGCACGTCGTCCTCGCGGGCGTGGCCCAGCCGGCGCAGGACGTCGCCGAGCCGCTCGCCCTTCTCGCGGAGGCGGAGGGCCTCCTCGACGTGGGCCTCGGTGACGGCGCCGTTGCGGACCAGGATCTGCCCGAGCAGCATTCGGACTCCGTGAAGCGGGGGCCGGGGGGAGCGCGTCCCCCCGGCCCCGCGGGATATCCCCGTTAGCGCAGCAGGCCCTGCTGGATCAGCTCCAGCTCCTGCCGGGCGGTCACGACCTCGTAGAGGCCCTTCTGGGCGTCCTTGACGGCGGCGTTCTTGCCGTCGCGGCCCTTGCGGATCTCGTCGATCTTGTTCTGCAGCTCCTCGTCGGAGAGCTTCGCGTCCTTGCGGAGCTCGTCGACCTTCGTGCGGGCCTCGCGGTCGTACACCTCGAGGGCGTGGAGGGCCTCGACGACCTTGGCGACGAGGTCTTTCACGGCGGCGGCCTCGTCGGCCTTCTCGATCTTGAGGGCCTCCATGGCGCGCTTGACGCGCTCCTCGGGGGTGGCGCGGCCGGGGCCGCCGGCCCCGCGGTCCTCGCGGCGACCGCCGCCGAACCCGCCGCCCATGCCGCGGTTCTGCATCTCCTCGACGAGCTTGTCGAGCTTGGCCTTCTGCTCGTCCGTGAGGAAGGCCTTCATCTTCTCGGTCGTCTCCTTCATCCGCTCCTGCCACTTCTTCATCTCTTCCTGCCAGTCGACCCCGGCGAAGCCGTTCTTGCGCAGCTCCTCGATGTTCTCCTGGGCCTTCTTCTTCAGCTCGTCGATGAGGGTCTTCGCCTTGCCGAGCTGCTCCTCGTCGAGGCCGAGCTGCTCCTTGAGCTGGTCGGAGAGGCCGTCGAGGAAGCGGTCGACGAAGTTGAAGCCGCCGCCGCCCATGCCGCGGCCGCCGGGGCCGGGGGCCGCCCCGCCGGGACCGCGCCCGCCGGGGGCCTGCATCTCCTTGATCATCTCGTCGTACTTGGCCTTCTGCTCGTCGGTGAGGATCTCGCGCAGCTTGGCGCGGCGGTCCTCCTCGAGCTTCTTCTCGGACTCCGCGTTCTGCTTGTAGATCTCGGCCGCCTTCTTCGACTGCTCCTCGTCCAGGCCGAGGCGCTCCTTGAGGAAGCGGGCGCGGCGGTCCGCGTCCGAGTCCTGCGCCCAGGCCGAGGCGCCCGCCAGCACGACCAGCACCGCCGTCCACATCCAAGTCTTCATGCCGTCCTCCGGTTAGTTCCCGATGGGTTCCAATCCCGCCGCCACCCGTTCCAGTTCCGAGGCTTCCAGCTGTCCGCCGACGAGGATCTCCGTGCCGTCCAGGGCGAGGTCGAGGATCGTGCCGCCCGCGTGGCGGATGCGGTGGACCTCGAGGGCGCCGTCCTCGGCGGGGCCCGGCAGGTCGCCGAGGCCGAGGTACGCGCGGAAGAGGCGCCAGCCGGGGTTCGTGACGTCGACCTGGGCGACGTAGAGGCTGGTCATGCCGTCGCCGTAGACGCCGAGGAGGGACTCGCCGAAGTTGCGAAGGCGCCAGATCTCGAGGCGCGTGCGGACGAAGCCCGGGGGCAGCCACGCGGGGCGGTGGGCCTCGAAGGTCGTGAGGCCGCGGAGGTCGTCCTCGGCGACGGGGGTCCGGTCGATCGCGTGGAACGAGCGGGCCTTCGGGGCGGAGGGGGCCTCGGGGCGGGGGAAGGAGACGGACTCGAAGCGGGTGTCGTAGAGGAGGCGGCCCGCGGCGGAGGTGGCGCGGAAGGCCAGGGGCAGGCGGGTGTCGCGGTCGACGGCGAGCTCGTAGGTGGCGCGGCCCGGGTGGCGGGGCTCGAGGCGGGCGCGCTCGACGGGGCGGCCGGCGACCTCGCCCCGGCCGGCGCGGACGAGGCGGTAGTTGCGGACGATGAGGTCGGGGTCGGAGAAGCGTCCCGGGCGGCGGCCGCCGGAGCCCTCGACGGCGCCGCGGAGGAAGCCCATCCAGCGGACGGGCTTCGGGAGCGCGGCGGGGGCGGGGCCGGCGGGGGAGACGCGGGGCGAGCCGGGGCGGCGGGCGTCGACGTCGAGAAGGAGCTCCTGGGTCCCGTCCTCCTCCGGGAGGGTGACGGCGCGGCGGCCCTGGTGGGGGACGCGCTCCTCGGCGTCGCGGACCTCGGCGAGCCAGGCGGCGGAGCGGTCGTCGGCGACCTCGGCGGCGAGGCCGAAGCCGAGCGGGACCGAGAGGACCGCGAGCGCGACGGCGGCCAGGAGGCGGCGGGGCGTCCTCACCGGGAGCCTCCCGAGGTGAGGAAGTCCTGGGGCGAGGCGCCGGGGTTCTCGTAGCTGGGGACGAAGCGGCCGAGGACGGCCTGGTCGCCCGGGAGGCGGACGTCGACGACGCGGAGGGCGCGGGCGGAGGCGCCGTCAGGGCGGGCCGGGGCCGGGGCGGGGC
>CAYXGZ010000028.1:41420-46260 GCA_964464755.1 uncultured Planctomycetales bacterium | reverse complement strand
GGAAGGGGTTGGACTTCTGGAAGACCATGCCGACGCGCTTGCGGAGCATGGTGACGTCGACGTCCGGCCCGTGGATGTCCAGCTCGCCGATGCGGATCGAGCCCGCGATGCTCACGTGGTCGATGAGGTCGTTCATCCGGTTGAGGCAGCGCAGCAGCGTGGACTTCCCGCAGCCGGAGGGCCCGATCATCGCGGTCACCTGGTGGCGCGGGATGTCGACCGTGACCGACTTGAGGGCGGCGGTCTCCCCGTACTTGAGCACGAGATCGCGGATCTTGATGAGCGGCTCGGTGCCCGGGTCGCCGGCCGGTCCGGCGGGGGGGACCGAGAGGCGGGGGATCTCGCGGCGGGGCGGGTCCTTGACGGCGTTCTCCATGGGGTCCTCGGGGGGGGTCATACGGCGCTCGTCCGGTTGCGGGCGCGGAGCCGGTTTCGGACCCCGATCGCCAGCAGGTTCAGGGCCACGACGATGACGAGGAGCAGGAAGGTCGTCGCGTAGACCATGGGGCGGGCCGCCTCGACGTTGGGCGACTGGAAGCCGACGTCGTAGATGTGGAAGCCCAGGTGCATGAACTTGCGGTCGAGGTGGACGAAGGGCGCGGTCCCGTCGACCGGCAGCGTGGGCGCGAGCTTGACGACGCCGGTGATCATGAGGGGCGCGACCTCGCCGGCCGCGCGGGCCATCGCGAGGATCACGCCGGTCAGGATGCCCGGCATGGCGTTGGGGAGGACGACGCGCCAGATCGTCTCGAACTTCGTCGCGCCCAGGGCGAGCGAGCCGTGGCGGATGTCGCGGGGGACGGCCGCCAGGCCCTCCTCGGTGGCGACGATCACGACGGGCACGGTCAGGAGGGCGAGCGTGAGCGAGGCCCAGAGGATGCCGCCGGTCCCGTAGGTCGGCGTCGGCAGGGCCTCGGGGTAGAAGATCCGGTCGATCGATCCGCCGACGAAGTAGACGAAGAAGCCGAGCCCGAAGACGCCGAAGACGATCGACGGCACGCCCGCGAGGTTGTTCACCGCGATGCGGACCACGCGGACCAGGGGGCCCTGGCGCGCGTACTCGCGGAGGTAGAGCGCGGCGACGACGCCGAGCGGCACGACCGCCAGCGTCATCAGGAACACCATCATCACGGTCCCGAAGATCGCCGGGAAGACTCCGCCCTCGGTGTTCGACTCCCGGGGCTCGCCGGAGACGAACTCCCAGAGCCGGGAGAGGTAGACGCCCAGGCGCCCGGTCCAGCCCAGCAGGTTCGGGCGCAGCGCGCGGACGACGGTCCACGCGGGGATCTCCTTCTCGGCGCCGTCCGCGGCCCGCAGCACGAGCGTGGCGCGCCCCATCTCGGCGGAGACCCGGCCCCGCTCCGCGTCCAGCTCCCGGAAGCGCTCCTTGAGCCGGACCGACTCCTCCTCGAGCGGGCGGATCCGCTCCGGGCCCGAGCCCGCGAGCTGCTCGCGGCGGATCGCGAGGCGGTTCCGCTCCTGCGCGAGGTTGATCGCGCCGATCTCGTCGCGCTCGATGGCGTGGAGGCGGGTCCAGCTGCGCGCCGCGCCGGCGGCCTGCTCCTGCAGCGCGCGGAAGGCCTCGTCGGTCGGGCCGGTCGCGATCGCCTTCCCGTCGACCCGGACTTCCTGGAGAAAGCCGAAGTAGGGGCCCCACTCGCGGCGCTCGAGGAGCAGGGCCTGGGCCGGCCGCTCCCGCGACTTCAGCGCCGCGACGTCGATCCAGCGGAAGTCCTGGCCGCCGGAATCCCGGTTGCCGACCTGGAGCTGGAGGCGACGCAGCAGCGGCGTCCCGGGGGGCGCGCCGGGCTGGGGGATGTCCTCCTCGGTCCGGACCTGGCCGAGCGCGGAGCTCCCGTCCACGAGCGAGAGCTGGACGAGGTCGCCCGGCCAGAAGAAGCCGAGCCCGTTGACGACGATCAGGCCGACGAGCAGCACGATCATCGCGAGCGCCGCGGCGAGCGCGCTGCCGGTGAGCCAGATGAAGGGCTCGCCCCCGCGGACGAAGCGGCGGATCATGACTGCTGGTACCTCTGGCGCATCCGCTGCCGGACGATCTCGGCGGCCGTGTTGACCAGGAAGGTCGCCGCGAACAGGAGCAGCGCGCCCAGGAAGAGCGTGCGGTACAGCGTGCCCCCGTGCGGCGCCTCGGGGATCTCGACGGCGATGTTCGCCGAGAGGGTGCGGAAGCCGTTGAAGGGGTTCACGTCGAGGATCGGCGTGTTGCCGGTGGCCATGAGGACGATCATGGTCTCGCCCACCACGCGGCCGAACCCGATCATCACCGCCGAGAAGATGCCGGGGCTGGCCGTCGGCAGGACGACGCGGATCGCGGTCTGCCACGGCGTCGCCCCGAGGGCCAGCGAGCCCGAGACGAGGTGGCGGGGGACGTTGGAGAGCGCGTCCTCGGAGATCGTGAAGATGATCGGGATCACCGCGAAGCCCATCGCGAAGCCGACGACGATCGCGTTGCGCTGGTCGAACTTGAGGCCCGTCGTCCCGAACCACCACTGCCGGAAGTCCCCGCCGAAGATCCAGTTCTCGACCGGGCGGTTGAGCGAGAGGCAGATCCAGGCCGAGAGGGCGAGGGCGCCGAGGAGGAAGACGAGTTCCAGTCGGTCCTTGCCCCAGGTGCGGAGGCCGGCGGGCGAGAGCTTCCAGGCGCCCAGCGCCAGCATGGCCGAGGCGGGCAGCACGACGGCCATCAGGAGGAGGGCCGGGAGGACCCGCTCGAGGGTCGGGGCGAGCCAGAGGCCCGCGATGAAGCCGAGCACGACGGAGGGGAGGGCCGCCATCACCTCGACGACCGGCTTGACGATCCCCCGGATCTTCGCGTGGAGGAAGAGCGCGGTGTACATCGCGCCCAGGATGGCCAGGGGGACCGCGATCAGCAGGGCGTAGACCGTGCCCTTGAGCGTCCCGAACACGAGGGGCGTGAGGCTGAGCTTCGGCTCGAAGTCGTCCGTCCCGCCCGTCGACTGCCAGACGTACTCGGGTTCGTTGTAGCCCTCGTAGTGGACCTTGCCGAACAGCGAGCGGAGCGTGACCTCCGGGTGCGGGTTGTGGAGGCTCCAGCGGGACAGCGTGCCCGAGTCGTGGAGCACGAGGAGCCCCGTCGCCCGGGGGCTGAGGATCGCGGAGACCGCCGGGCGCGGCTCCCCGGCGAGCGTGAGCAGGGTCTGGGCGGTGGTCCCGTGGCGGAGCATGGCGACGCCGCGGTCGTCGGCCGTGACGAGGCCCTTGTCGCGGGCGGAGGCGCCGATGGAGCGCACCGGGGCGGCGTGGGGGGTGAATCCGTCGTGCACCGGGGCGAGGCGCTTCTCCGACTGGCCCGGGTCGTCCACCTGCATCCAGATCCGGACGGTTCCGGCCGCGTCGCCGACGACGAGGGACTGGTCGCCGATCAGGAAGCCGAGGGCGGTGATCGCCGCTCCGCCCGAGCCGGCCGGATGGATGCCGCGGCGCACGGGGGCCGCGGGATCGCGGACATCGACGTGGACGATCCGCCCGTCGCGGGTCCCGACGTAGAGATTCTCGAGCGTGCGATCGAGGGCCAGCGCGGTGGGGGGCGAGGGGACCAGGTCGCTCAGGTCGGCCCGTTCCTCGCGGCGCTGGACGCCTCCCAGCATGGACTTCTTCTCGACGACGGCGGCGAGCAGGACCCGGCCGTCGGCGCTGCAGCCCGCGGCGAGGAGCCCCTGCGGGCCGTGCTGCAGGGCGACGAGGGCGAGCGGCCGGCCCGAGGGATCGAGCACGACCGGCGACTCCTCGGTCGTGGACCAGGAGATCGCCCGCTTCCCGCTGTGCTCGTCGTAGGTCGACGCGAAGTCGATCGACACGGGGACGATGCGCCCGTCGTCGGTCCCGATCGAGACCCGGGGATCGAGCAGGGGCTTCGAGGCGGCCGTGGCGCGGCGGCCCTGGAGCGCGGCGACCGGGCGGGAGTCCTGCGCCGAGCCGTCCACGCGGGCGAAGTCGATCGTGCCCCGCGGGGTGACGCTCCAGGCGACCTCCTCGTACTCCTCGATCCCGAGGAGCAGCGGGGCCGCCCCGACCGCGACGGGCGCCGCGGGGGCGGAACCCGGCGCGAGGAAGAGGGGATAGACCTCGGCGACGATGAAGACCAGGATCCCGAGGACGCTGAGGATGATCAGGAAGCCGCCCGCGTCGACGACGGCCCGGAAGACCCGGTCGAGCAGGCGCCGCCGGCGGAGGGCGACCGTCGGCGTTCCGACGGCCGCCCAGTCCGCGGGGGTGGGTTTCTCGGTCGCGGGGGCTCCCGCCACGGGGTCCTACCGGACCTTCCTCGCCTCGACCTCGGCGATGGGCGCGGGGACGGGGATGAAGCCGTCCTTGGACACGACCTCCTGGCCCTCGCGCGAGAAGACGTAGGTCACGAACTCGCGGAGCAGGGGGTCGGAGGGCTTGTTCGGGGCCCGGTTGATGTAGACGAAGAGGAAGCGCCGGAGGGGATAGGTGTCGTCCAGGACCCTCGCGGCCTCGGCCTCGACGAAGGGCGCCCCGGTCTTCTCGGCGATGCGGAGCTTTTTCACGCTCGAGGTCGAGTACCCCATGCCCGAGTAGCCGATCGCGTAGCGGTCCTCGCTGACGCCGAGCACGACCGAGGCGGAGCCGGGCTGCTCCTTGACCGTGTCGCGGTAGTCGCCGTTGAGGAGCGCGACCTCCTTGAAGAAGCCGTAGGTGCCGGAGGCCGAGTTGCGGCCGTAGAGGCTGATCGGCTTCGAGGCCCAATCGCCCTTGAGGCCGAGCTGTCCCCAGGTCGTGATGTCGTCTTTCTCGCCGAGCTTGCGCGTTTTCGAGAAGATCGCATCGACCTGCT
>CAYXGZ010000028.1:5676-41410 GCA_964464755.1 uncultured Planctomycetales bacterium | reverse complement strand
GGCCGAATAGGCTGATCGGGCGATCGGCCCAGTCGCCGGTCAGGCCCAGGTGGCCCCAGGTCGTGACGTCCTTCGCGCGGCGCTTGCGGTTCTTGGAGAAGATCGCGTCGACCTGGTCGAGGGACAGCTCGTTGATCGGGTTGTCCTTGTGGACGTAGACCGCCAGGGCGTCGAGGGCGACGCGCAGCTGGGTGGGCTTGTAGCCGTACTTCTTCTCGAAGCCGTCGATCTCGCTGCCCTTCATCTCGCGGGACATGGGCCCGAGCTGTGCGGTGCCGGCGATCAGGGCCGTGGGCGCGGTGGACGAGCCCTTGCCCTCGATGCCGAGGTTCACGTTCGGGTACAGCTTCCTGAAGCCCTCGGCCCAGAACGTCATCAGGTTGTTCAGGGTGTCGGAGCCGACCGAGCTGAGCGTGCCGGACACGCCGTCGACCTTGGAGTAGGGCTTGTGCCCGTCCTGGATGGCGGAGACGGGCAGGACCATGAGCACGGCGAGGCAGAGGATCTTCGAGGTCATGGCGGACTCCTTGGTTCTGTTGGAGTCCTTGTAGCCCGCCCGGATGAGCGGGCTACAAGGATCGGGTTAAGGCGGGGTTAAGGGCTAGAAGTCGAACTGCCAGCGCAGGTAGACGACCTTGGTATCGCCCACGTCGCCGTTCGCGTAGACCAGGTCCTCGTCGTACTTGAACGTGAAGAGGTCGAGCATGACCCGGGTGTTGGAGCTCCACCACCAGTTCACCCCGAACGTCAGCTCCTGCACCTTCTGGTTGTTCGCCGTGGCGATGATGAACGTGCCGTCGGCGTCAGAGACGTCGAGATTGGCGATGCGCAGGGCCAGCTCCCAGGCGCCCCAGGTCCCCTTGGACAGGTCGAAGCCGTTCGCGGGCTTGACGCGGTTCTCGAGGGGCTTGACCTCTCCGGTCAGGAGGTAGCTGACCTGGACGTACCAGGCCTTCGTCCGGGCGGACTCGTCGAGCGCGCCCGACCGGTAGTCCTGGTCGATCGTGAAGTACTCGCCGCGGACCTGGAAGCTGTTGAGGATCCAGCAGAACTCGAAGCCGGTGCGGCGGCGGACGCCGTCCACCGTGACGCCGGCGGCGTAGTCGATCACCGTGATGCCGCCGAGGTCGCCGTTGGTGATGTCGGCGTTCGCGACGCTGTCCTGGTCGCCGATCGTCACCGCGACGCCGAGGCGGAGCAGGTTCTCCGGGGCGGAGAGGGGCGAGTAGCGCAGGCGGACGGCCAGGTCCTTCTCGTCGTTGGCGTCCTGGGCCGTGCCGGAGCCGTTGAAGAAGCCGGCCTCGACCTGGAAGACCTTGTCGGCGAACCAGCCGGTGTAGAGGAGGCCGACGTCGAAGGCGGGCACCACGCGGTTGCAGATGGAGCGCTCCGCGAACTCGATCCAGCGGGACGAGCAGGTCTCCTCCTGGCTGAAGGGCGTCTTGAACAGGCCCAGCTTGAGCTCGTGGTCCGGGTCCAGCTTCAGCGTGGTGAAGGCCTCCTTGACGGCGACCGCGGTGTTCTTGGCGCCCTCGAGTTCCACGCGGTATCCGAAGGCCTTGTGGAAGGTGCCGTCGATGTTGATCCGGGCCGTGTCGACGACGAACGCGCCCTCGGTCGTGGTCAAGGCGTCCGGGTTCTCGAGGATGTGGCGGAAGACCGTGTAGATGCGGCCGCCGACGGCGCCCTCGAACCTCCCGTCCGCGGACTTGAACTTGATCCCGTTGTTGGACAGCGGGACGTTGAGCACGTCCTTGCCCGCCGGGTCGGGCAGGGCCTTCGACTTCTCGTACGCGCTCTGGAGCTTCTCCTGCTCCGCCTGCCGCTTCACCTTCTCGTCGTCCTGCGCCGCTGCGACCGTCGCCGTCGCCAGCAGGACCCACGTCGCGATGCCGAGCCTCATTCGAACCTCCGTTGGGGGTTGGAAACCGGATTCCCGTCGACAAGGGGAGCATCCGGGACGGCGGTGAGGGGATCATACAGGCGGCGTTAGGGTGGAGTTAATGTCCCGGGCGCCCACGATGGGATATAACTGCTTCCGATGAAGACCCCCGTCGTCGCCGCCCTCGGCATCGCCGTCGCCGCCGGCCTGGCGATCTGGTACTTCCAGCCCGATCCCGCGCCGGAAGTGCTCGCCAAGCCCGCGATCGACGAGCTCCGCGCCCGCTACGCGAAGCTCGGGCGCGCCGAGGGCAAGGACTGGACCCTCGGGGCGACCACGCTGCTGCAGCGGAGCGACGACCGCTTCGTCGCCCGCCTCGACGTGCAGGGCTTCGAGCGCCGCCGCTACTACTTCGAGCTGCGCCGCGGCTCGGGCGGCTGGAGCGTGTCCCGCGACCTCGACCTCGAGTTCGAGAAGTTCCTCCAGACCGAGGAGCCGAAGATCAAGGACCGGCTCGGCCGGACGCTCGCCGAGCGCTTCCAGGCCTCGGCCCAGTACCGCGTCGTCGAGGCCCAGCTCCGGCTCGACGACGACGCGCAGGGCATCACGGGGGTGGTGGACTGGATCTACCAGGAGCGCGCCGGACGCGGCCGCTACCTCGAGGAGTTCCGCCTCGAGGGCGACGCCTGGACCTCGATGGGCGCGGGCCGGCAGTACGACCTGCCGGGCCGCTAGTCCCATGCCCGCCGACGCGTTCCAGGGGGTCCTCGACGTCGACTGGATCACCTTCGACTGCTACGGGACGCTGATCGACTGGGAGACGGGGATCAAGGCGTACTTCACGCGGCTGCTCGTCGCGAAGCGCGTCCCGGTGCCCGCCGACGAGCTCCTGAAGGCCTGGGAGCCGATCCAGTTCCGCCTGATCCAGCAGCCCTACCGGCGCTACCGCGAGATCCTCGGGAAGTCCCTCGAGCTGGCGCTGCAGCACTTCAAGGTCGGCTACGAGCCCGAGGACGGCGTGCGCTTCGCCCACGCGATGGGGGCCTGGCGTCCCTTCAAGGACACGCCGCCGGCGCTCGGGCGGCTCAAGGCGCGCTACAAGCTCGGGGTGATCTCCAACGTGGACCGGGACATCTTCGACCGGACGCGGACCCACCTCGGCGTGGAGCTCGACCTCGTGGTGACCGCCGAGGACGTGCGGGCCTACAAGCCCTCGGGGAAGGGCTTCGCGGAGGCGCTGAAGCGCATCGGCCTGCCCGCCGAGCGGGTGCTGCACGCGGCGTTCGGGGTGCGCTACGACCTCAAGCCGGCCCACGACGCGGGGATGAAGCTGGCCCTGGTCCAGCGGGGCCCGCTGCCGCGGACCCTGAAGCCCTCCCCGCACCTCCTGGCCGCCAACCTGGCCGCCCTGGCCGACGCGCTCGACGCCTAGCCGATCTTTACTCCACCCTCCCCCTCGGGTAAAATGGCGGTCTTCACCACGCGAGGATCCACGAGATGAAGTTCAAATGCGCCCGCGGTCCGCTCCACGAGGCCCTCCAGCTGGCCTCGGCGGTCGTGCCGCAGCGGACGACCATCCCGGCCGTCACGAACGTGAAGATCACGGCGACCCCGGGCGCGAAGGGCGCGGGCCAGGTCGAGATCTCGGGCACGGACCTCGAGTACGGGCTGAAGCTCCTCGTGACCGGCGTGGACGTGAAGGAGGAGGGCACGGTCGTCCTCCCCGCCGCGCGCGTCGCCGGCATCCTCCGCGAGGCGGGCTCCGACGACGTCACGATCGACTCCGACGGCACCATCGCCCACGTCAAGGCGGCGGGCGCGAACTTCAAGGTCGTCGGCATCGACCCGGCCGACTTCCCCGCGATCCCCGGCTTCGAGGAGAAGGGCTCGGTGCAGGTCGAGACCCGCGACCTCGGCGAGATGATCCGCAAGACCCAGTTCGCCGTCTCCGGCGAGGTGGTCCGCTACGCGCTGACCGGCCAGCTCCTCGAGATCCACGGCAAGGAGCTGCGGATGGTCGCCTCGGACGGCAAGCGCCTGGCCTTCATCCGGGGCAAGGCGGGCGGCAAGGACGGGGCGGCGAAGAACCTGCGCGTCATCGTGCCCACGAAGACCCTGACGCTGCTCGACCGGGTCCTGACGGACGACGACGAGTTCGTCTGGCTGCACATCGAGGAGACGCAGGTCCGCCTGAAGACGAAGCGGGCCGTGCTCTTCTCGCGCCTGATCGACGGCAACTTCCCGGACTACGAGGCGGTGATCCCGCAGGACCGGACGAAGAAGATCGAGCTGGAGCGGGAGCCGCTGTTCGCGGCCGTGCGGAAGGCCTCGCTGATGACGACGGACAAGACGCGGGCCGTGAAGTTCACGTTCGGGAAGGGCAAGCTGACGCTCTTCACGCGGACGCAGGACGTCGGCGAGGCGACCGTCGAGATGCCGATCGACTACAAGGGCGAGGAGACGGAGATCACCTTCAACCCCGACTACGTGTCCGACTACCTGAAGGTCGTGACGGAGTCGAAGGTGGAGCTGCACCTGAAGGACAAGTCCTCGGCGGGCGTGTTCCGCGCGGGGAAGGACTACGTGTACGTCGTGATGCCGCTGACGGTGAACCTGTAACGTCGGCCACGGGGAGGGCGGGGGATGGAGGAGGGGAGGGGGAGGCCCCGGAGCCTCGGCGACGTGATGCCGGGGATCCTGAGGGAGTTCGGCCCGCGCCGGCGCGACGAGCGGGCGGAGCTCGAGGAGGCCTGGGACCGGGCCGCGGGACCCGCCGTGTCGGGCCGCAGCCGGGTGGTCGGCATGGCGAAGGACGTCCTGACCGTCGCGGTGGAGTCGGCGCCGCTGCGGCAGGAGATCGAGATGTTCCGGAAGGCGGCGTTGCTGGAGCGGATGCGGGCGGAGTACACGAAACGGAAGATCGCGGACCTCAAATGCGTGCTTCGAGCGAGATGACGGCGGGGGGCGGGCGATGAGCGACGCCCCGGCCCCGGCGGCCTCCTACGGCGCCGACCAGATCAAGATCCTCGAGGGCATCGACGCGGTCCGCAAGCGCCCCGGGATGTACGTCGGGGACACCGGCACCCGCGGCCTCCACCACCTGGTCTACGAGGTCGTCGACAACTCGATCGACGAGGCGATGGCCGGGCACTGCAGCACCGTGCAGGTCCGGCTGCACCCCGACGGCTCGGTGTCCGTCGTCGACGACGGCCGCGGCATCCCGGTGGACACGCACGCCGAGACGGGCAAGAGCGCCCTCGAGGTCGTGCTCTGCAACATCCACGCGGGCGGCAAGTTCGACAACAACGCCTACAAGGTCTCCGCGGGCCTGCACGGCGTCGGCATCACGGCCGTCAACGCGCTGTCCGAGTGGCTCGTCGCGACGGTCTGGCGCGACGGCTTCGAGCACCAGCAGAAGTACGCGCGGGGCGAGCCCACCTCGCCCGTGGAGAAGGGCGGGGCGACGCCGAAGCACGGCACCCGGATGCACTTCAAGCCGGACGGATCGATCTTCCCGGACACGAACTACTCGTTCGACACGATCGCCAAGCGGCTCCGCGAGCTGGCCTTCCTCAACAAGGGGATCCACATCTCGCTGACCGACGAGCGCACGGGCAAGGCGGTCGAGCACAAGTACGACGGCGGCATCCGGGAGTTCGTCGCCTTCGTGAACTCGGGCAAGGGCAAGGTGCACCCCGAGGTCATCCACCTCGACAAGACCGTCGAGAAGGTGCAGATCGAGGTCGCGCTGCAGTGGAACGACCACTACGAGCCGATCGAGCACTCGTTCGCGAACTCCATCAACACGCACGACGGCGGGACGCACCTCACGGGCTTCCGCAACGCGCTGACGCGGACGTGCAACAAGTACGCCCGCGAGGCCCAGCTCCTGAAGGAGAAGGACCCGCTGCCCTCGGGCGACGACTACCGCAGCGGGCTCGCCGTCATCGTCAACGTGCGGCTGCCCAACCCGCAGTTCGAGAGCCAGACGAAGGTCAAGCTGACGAACCCCGACGTCGAGGGCCTGGTCGGCACGGTCGTCGGCGAGGAGCTCTGGGACTACTTCGAGAAGAACCCCGCCGTGGCGCGGGCGGTCGTCTCCAAGGCCGTCATGGAGGCGCAGGCCCGCGAGGCCGCGCGCGCCGCCAAGGAGGCCGTCCGCCGCAAGAGCGCGCTCTCCAGCGGCGACCTGCCCGGCAAGCTCGCCGACTGCCAGAGCCGCAACCGCGAGGAGACCGAGCTCTTCGTCGTCGAGGGCGACAGCGCGGGCGGCTCCGCCAAGCAGGGCCGCGACCGGCGCTTCCAGGCCGTGCTCCCCCTGAAGGGCAAGATCCTCAACGTCGAGAAGGCCCGCCTCGACAAGATGCTCAAGCACGACGAGATCCGGACCCTCATCTCGGCGATCGGCGCCGGGATCCAGGAGGAGTTCGACCTCGGCAAGCTGCGCTACGGCAAGACGATCCTGATGTGCGACGCGGACGTGGACGGCTCGCACATCCGGACGCTCCTGCTCACGTTCTTCTTCCGCCACATGCGCCCGCTCATCGAGGGCGGCGGGATCTTCATCGCCCAGCCCCCGCTCTACAAGATCGTCGAGGGCAAGAAGAAGACCTACGTCCACGACGACCACGAGATGACCCGCATGCTGCTCGCCAGCGGCATCGAGGGCACGCGCCTGGAGACCCTCGGATCCGACAAGTCCGTCTCCGGCCCGGAGTTCCGCGCCATGGTCGAGCACCTGCTCGCCGTGGAGGACGCCATCGCCGCGGTGCAGCGCCGCGGCGTCGCCATGGACAAGTTCCTCGCCGCCTGGGACGCGAAGTCCGGCCGCCTGCCGGTCTACCGCGCGCGCCTCGAGGGCCGCGAGCACTTCTTCTACTCGCAGGAGCGCTTCGACGCCTGGATCGCCGGCGAGGAGCAGCGGCTCGGCAAGGAGATCCTGCTCCAGTGGGACGACCTCGACCTGCCCGGCGGGCCCGACCAGGTGGTCGCCCCGGCCGCGGAGTTCCACGACCTCGCCCCGCTCGAGGCGGCCCTCAAGGGGCTGCAGGCCGCCGGGCTGGCGCTGCCGGAGTACTTCCGCGCGCCGGACGTCGACGGCCGGCCGAAGTTCCGCCTGGCCACCGCCAGCGGCGAGCCCGTCCCGGCCCACTCGCTGCGCGACGTGCTCGCCGGCATCAAGAAGATCGGCCAGCAGCGCAACCCGCAGATCACGCGCTTCAAGGGCCTGGGCGAGATGGACGCCGAGGAGCTCTGGGACACGACCATGGACCCCTCGACGCGGACGCTGCTCAAGGTCAACCTCGAGGACGCGCTGAAGGCGGAGCGGATGTTCTCCATCCTCATGGGCGAGGAGGTCGAGCCCCGCCGCGAGTTCATCGAGAAGCACGCCCTCGAGGTCAAGAACCTCGACGTCTGATTCCTTGGCGGTCCCGTCCCCGTCCGCTATCCTGTCCCGCGCCATGGGCCGCTTCACCCGCACCGGCGCGTTCACCGACCGGCCGAAGTTCCTCGAGGCCCTGAAGGGGAAGCTGGCGAAGCTCCAGGAGGGGGCCCTGCGCGGGACGAGCCTCGCGTGGACGGAGGAGGGCGGCGCGACCCAAGGCGTCCTGACGGGCTTCGGCGCCCGCGTGGTGTTCTCCGTGCGGGCGGCCGACTGGGACCTCGACGCCGACCTGCCCGTGTTCGTGCCCCAGTCGATGGTCGAGGACAAGTTCGACCGCGAGTTCGCGGATTTGAAAGGACTGTGAGATGAGCGTGAAGTCGGACAAGTGGATCCGCCGCATGGCGCTCGAGCACGACATGATCAAGCCCTTCGTGGACACCCAGGTCCGCGAGGGCGTCATCAGCTACGGCGTCTCCAGCTACGGCTACGACATCCGCGTGGCCGACGAGTTCAAACTCTTCACGGACATCAACTCCACCGTCGTCGACCCCAAGAAGTTCGACCCCAAGAGCTTCGTGGACATCAAGGCGGACTCGATCATCATCCCGCCGAACTCCTTCGCGCTGGCCCGGACCGTGGAGTACTTCCGCATCCCGCGGCAGGTGATCACGGTCTGCGTCGGCAAGTCGACCTACGCGCGCTGCGGGATCATCGTCAACGTCACGCCCTTCGAGCCCGAGTGGGAGGGGACGGCGACGCTGGAGATCTCGAACACGACCCCGCTGCCCGCGAAGATCTACGCCAACGAGGGGATCGCCCAGGTGCTCTTCTTCGAGTCCGACGAGCCCTGCCAGACGAGCTACGGGGACAAGAAGGGCAAGTACAACAAGCAGCTCGACGTCACCCTGCCGCGGATGTAGTCCGCGGTTGGATTTTCCCGGCACCGAGGCGTAGGATAGCCGCCATGCCTTCCCTCAAGTCGATCGCCGACGCCGTGAAGCTGGACCTGGCCGTCGTGCGGGACGTCCTCCGCGAGAAGCCCGGGGTCAACGTCACCAAGAAGGACGCCGACCGGATCTTCGCCGCGGCCCGCAAGCTGGGCTACGACCTCAAGAAGCTGAAGCTCGGCAAGCGCATGCAGGTCCGGCGCGAGACCCTCGACGAGGTCCTCACCCGGATCGGCGAGAACCCGGACTGGACCCGGGCCCAGATCGTGAAGTACCTCCGCGACGCGCTGGGCATGGTGGAACGCGTCCACAAGCGCGTCTTCAAGGAGGAGTTCGGCGAGGACTGGCTGTAGGGCCTACTCCGGATCGTGCGCGCACTCGAGCCGCTCCGGCGCGGCGGCCTCGAACTGCAGCGTCGCGTGGTTGATGTCGAAGCGCCGGTCCAGCTCCTCCCGCATCCTCCGCCCCAGCTCCTCCGCCTCCGACACCGGCAGGTCCCGCTCCAGCACCACGTGCGCCGTCAGCGCGTGCATCTTCGAGGTGATCGTCCAGACGTGGAGGTCGTGGACGCCCGCGACGCCCTCGTGGGCCTCCATCGCGGCCCGGACCTCGTCGAGCTCGACGTGCGCGGGCGCCGCCTCGAGGAGGATCCGCAGCGACGAGCGCGCCAGGCCCGCCGACCAGACCAGGATGAGCAGGGAGATCAGGGCCGCGGCCGCCGGGTCGGCCCAGGTGTAGCGGGGCCCGCCCCACCAGATCAGCGCGCCCGCGGCCAGCACGCCGACCGAGGACACCGAGTCGGCGACGAGGTGGACGAAGGCGCCGCGGAGGTTGAGGTCGTCGTGCGAGTGCCCGTGCAGGAAGGCCGCGCAGGCGAGGTTCACGACGAGGCCGCCGGCCGCGACGGCGAGCATCGGGCCGACCTCCACCGGCACGGGGTTCCGGAAGCGGTGCCAGGCCTCGACGAGGACGTACACCGCGATGGGCACGAGCAGGGCGCCGTTGACGAGGGACCCGATCACCTCGAGGCGCCAGTTTCGGAAGGTGCGCTCGGGGGCGGCGGGGGCCATCGCGGCGCGGATCGCCAGCCACGCCACGCCCACGGCCCCGAGGTGGGTCAGCATGTGGAAGGCGTCGGAGAGCAGGGAGACGGAGTGCGTCAGGACGCCGCCGACGATCTCCGCGACCATCGTGGCGCCGGTGAGGACGAGGACCCAGGCCAGCCTCCGGCGCTCCCCGGCCTTCAGGCCGCCGGGGCCCGCCGCGGCCTCGCCGGCCTTCGGGTGGTGGTGCTCGCGGCCCATGGCGGACCCATCGTACCACGCGGGACCCCGCCGTGCTTGTGGGCGGGGCCGCCGTCCCGATAGAGTGAACGGACGCGCCGGACCCGGGAACTTCCGGGCCCCGGCGTCGTGCCATACCATGGAGCCGCGGGTGGACCTGGCCACGCTCTCGGACAACGACCTCATGGCGCGCCTGAAATCGGCGCCCCAGGAGGAGGTCGTCGCCGGATTCGAGGTCCTCGTCGGGCGCTACAAGAACGCCATCGTGTCGTTCCTGTACCGCTACGTCGGGGACTTCCGGACGGCCGAGGACCTGGCCCAGGAGGCCTTCCTGCGCGTGTTCCGGAAGATCGGCGAGTACAACAGCACGGCGAAGTTCTCGACCTGGCTCTACACGATCGCGTCGAACCTGGCCAAGGACGAGTTCAAGCGGCGGGTGCGCCACCCGGCGGGGTCCCTCGACTGGTCGTCGGGCCCCGGGGCGGACACCACGCACAACGTGCCGCAGGCGATGACCTCGGAGGAGCCGCCGCCGGAGGCGGGGATGGAGCAGGACGAGATGCGCGCGAACGTCGCGAGGGCCCTGGCCGAGCTCCGGGAGGAGGACCGCGAGATCCTCGTCCTCAAGGACGTCCAGGACCTCGCCTACGAGGAGATCTCGCGCATCCTCAAGCTCCCCATGGGCACCGTGAAGAGCCGCATCAGCCGGGCGCGGCTCGCGTTCAAGGACATCTGGAAGCGGTTCCCGGAGACCGCGCAGGAGGGCCGATGAAATCCACCGCCGGCTGGTTCGCGTTCGTGCTGCTGCTGGGCTGCGTCGCCGGCTTCGCCGCCGCGCGCTTCGACCGCGCCGCCGAGGCCCAGGCCATCGACAACAAGACGAGCCGCTGGCTCGCCGGCACGGTGTCGATCTCCGCCGGGCAGGACGCCTTCCTGCTCTTCGACAGCCAGACCAACCGCCTGGCCGCCTACACGATCAGCGGCTCGAAGAAGCTCGAGGTCGTCGCCGTCCGCGAGATCTCCTACGACCTGAAGGCCGTCTCCTTCGGCAAGCAGGAGCCCGCCGTCCAGGAGATGAAGGACCAGTGGGAGCGCGCGGAGCGCGAGAAGTCCGAGAAGCCCGAGGCCCCCAAGGAGAAGCCGGCGGAGCCCGGCAAGTAGGAACGACCCATGACCTGCCGCGAGTACCAGGAGTTCTTCAGCGACCTCCACGACGGGGAGCTGGCCGACGGCCTCCGCCGCGACCTGGAGGCCCATCTCGGGGCCTGCCCGTCGTGCGCCGCCGAGCACGCCGCCTTCCTCCGCAGCCTGAAGGCGCTGCGCGCCGCCGCGGCGCCCGCCGCCTCGCCCGGGTTCGTGCTCCGCGCCGTCGCCGCCGCCCGGCGCGAGCCCGCGTCGCGCCCCTCGACCCGCCGCCTCGCCGCCCCGGCCCCGCGCCGCGCCCCCTGGGCCGTGCTCGCGGCCGCCGCCGCCGTCCTCGTCGCCTTCACCCTCGGCTCGCTGCTGCAGAAGGACGCCGCCGAGGCCCGCCTCGAGGCCCTCCGGATCGAGAACGAGAAGCTCCGCGGCGGCGCCCCCGGCCCGTCGCCCGGCCCCTCGCGCCTCCCCGACGGCATGGCCGCCGTCGACGGCCGCCTCGTGCCCGTCGCCGAGCTCGTCGAGCGCGAGTTCGCCCGCCGCGGCCTCGTGAAGCGCGGCGAGGCCTGGGTCTCCGCCGAGCTCCAGGACCGCCTCGAGCGCGGCGAGATGCTCGTCGCGGGGAAGTGGGTGCGCGCCGACGAGGAGCTCGCGCGCCGGATCGACGAGTGGAAGAAGGCCAACCCGCCCGACGCCCCGGCCCCGAGCGAGGAGGAGCTCCTCGCGAAGCTCGGCCTCGTCCGCCGCGAGCGCTGGATCCTCCCCCGCGACCTGGCCGACGCCCTGGCCGCCGGCAAGGTCGTCGGCGCCGACGGCGCCGCCCGCGACCCGGGCGAGCTCGTGGACGCCGCCCTCGCGGAGCTCGGCCTCGTCCGCCACGGCGGCCGCTGGATGAGCGCCGAGCAGCGCGCCGAGCTCCTCGCCCAGCAGAAGGTCCGCCGCAGCGAGTTCCTCGGCCAGGAGACCGCCGTCACGCGGCTGCTCGACGACCTCACGATCGGCCCGCCCCGCGTGTACAAGAACCTCCTCCTCTACCCGCTCTCCGCGGCGAAGGACCGCGCGCCCGCCGTCGAGACCCTCCACGAGGCCTCCGCCGACGGGCGGGTCGACCTCCTCGACGACTACACGGCCCTCCAGGTCCACGTCCGCAACCGCGGGACCGCCGAGGTCCTCCTCCAGGCCGGCGAGGTCCTCGCCGCGGGCCGCCACGGGCGCGTCGTCGCCCGCGACGTGATCGTGCCCCCGGGCCGCACGGCGATCGTGGACGTCTTCGACGCCGAGCCGACGGTCTTCCGGACCGCCAACGCCTTCGCCAAGGAGTCCGGCCACTACCTGGCGCCGCTGGGCATCCTCCGCGCGCTCCACGCCGACCTCGGCCAGGCCGGCGTCTGGTCCGCGCTCTGGACCGCGCAGGGCCACAACGCCACGTCGGTCCGCGACCTCTTCAACGTGCACCGCTCGGCCGTCTTCGAGTACCGCGCCGCGCTCTTCGACCTCAAGGACTCCGACCCCGGGGTCACCGGCGTCGCCATCGCCGTCGGCGACCGGCTCGTGGCCGCCCACGTCTACGGCCGCCGCGAGCTCTTCGCGGCCGCCTGGGACCGGCTGCTCGGCGCCGCGGCGCTGGAGGCCGTGCTCGCCGCGCAGAGCCGCGACGTGCGCGCCCCCTCCGACCCGCCCGCCTCCGCCGCCGCCGTGAAGCTGCTCCTCGAGGGAGTGTTCCCGGCCGAGCACGAGGTGGCCGACGGGATCGCCACCGTGCGCCGCAACGAGCGCGTCTTCGCCCGAGGCTGCGTCTCCGGCGGCGAGGCCGTGCACCTGGCCGTCCTGCCGGACGGGGCCCCCGACGCCCGCACGCCGGGCGACGTCCCCGGCGCCAAGCTCAAGGCCGTCCTCGACGGCTACGCGGTCCGCCTGAAGCAGGCGCCCCCGGCCCGGCGTCCCGCGATCGCCGCCGAGACGGCGCTGCTGCCCGGGGCGATCGCCTCGGAGTGGATCGAGGAGCGCACCCGCGAGGGCGACGCGGCCCTGCGCCGCGCCTTCGCCGAGGGCCTGGCCTCGCGCCGCGACCCCCGCGCCCAGAAGGCCCAGCTCAAGGCCCTGCCCGAGTGGCGGCGCGACCCGGCCGTCCACCCCCTGCTCGCCCTCGCCGTGGCCCGGCAGGGGAGCGAGGACGGCGTGCAGGCCCTGCTCCGCGAGCTCGACCCGAAGTTCCCCGAGGCCGCCCGCTCCGCCGCCGAGGTCCTGCCCGCCGCGCTGCTGGCCCTGGACCGCCCCGGCCAGGTCGAGCGCGCCCTCGAGGTCCTCGTCGTCGCCGCCGAGCGCCTGGAGCGCGAGTGCCCGGCCGAGGAGCTGAGGCGCGAGCTCGACCCCCAGGGCCGGGACTTCAACCGGCGCCTCATGGAGCGCGTCACCCTGGTCCGCGTCGATCGCGTCTCCGACTACGCGAAGTGGTGGGCCGACCCGCGGCACCGGGACGAATTCCTGAAGTCGCTCGAGTCCCGCCGCAGGTAGTGGAGTAGAATCAGGTCGTGGGCAAGCCGAAGCCGAAGAAGAAGAACGGGCACTTCATCGTCGGCCGCGTCCTGGAGGACGACGGCCACGTCCGCATCACGAAGTCCGAGCGCTTCGTGGTCGGGGGCGGCACCAAGGAGTCCCACGAGCGCGCCGCGGACTTCGTCCACGAGATCGACAAGGAGATGGTGAAAAACCCGCCCGAGACGCCCGGCGAGCTGCGGATGATCGTCGCGGACGCCGCGAAGAAGGCCGGGCTGCCCGCCCCGGATCCGAAGAAGAAGTCCTAGATCCGGTTCTCGATCACCTGGTCCGGCCGGAAGCCCGAGAGCTTCAGCTCCGCGATCCAGGGTTCCGGCAGCGCCGCCCGGGGGCAGAGCCCGATGACCTCGCTGGAGCGGACCTTCACGCCGGCCGCCGCGGCCTCCCGCTCGACGGCGTCGTAGACCGCCTTCAGGCCGGTGCGCGCGAAGTCGCAGACGTTCACGGAGACCTGGGCGCAGCCCCGGTCGGCGATGAAGAGCCCGAGGGCCTTGATGCCGGGCATCCCGCCGTCGCGCTCGCGGATCTTCTTCGCGATGCGCTTGGCGAGGGCCGCGTCCGGGCTCTCCAGGTCGACGTTGTAGGCGATGAGCGGCGAGCGGGCGCCGACGGCGACGCAGCCCGCGCTCGGGTGCACGGCGGCGGGGCCGAAGTCGGGCGCGCGGTCCGGGTCCTTGCCGACGAGGTCGCGCAGGCCCTCGAACTGGGGCTTGCGGATGTCGGCGAGGTTGCGCCGGTCGGGGCGGGTCGCGGCCGCCTCGTAGAGGAAGACGGGGACCTTGAGCTCCTCGCCGATGCGCCGGCCCGCCTCCCGGGCGATCGCGACGCAGTCCGCGAGCGTGGCGTCGCGGATGGGGACGAAGGGGAGGACGTCGACGGCGCCCATGCGCGGGTGCTGGCCCTGGTGGACGCGGAGGTCGATGGCCTCGACGGCGCGCGCGGCGGCGCGGAAGGCCGCCTCGGCGACGGGGCCGCGGTCGCCGACGAAGGTGAGGACGGAGCGGTTGTGGTCGGCGTCCATCTCGAGGTCGAGGACGCGGACGCCCGGGACGGACGCGGCGGCGGCGGAGATCGAATCGCAGACCTCGCGGCGCCGCCCCTCGCTGAAATTGGGGACGCTTTCGATGATCATGGGCCGGGATTATAGGGCACGCGGGATATAATCGGCACCCCCATGGCCAAGGGACTCGGGTACCTCGCCTGCGCCGTCGTCGTCGCGGCCCTCCTGGCCGCCGACGCGTGGCTGCTCATCCGCACCGAGACGCTCTCGGCCCACGCGGAGCGCGAGATCCGCAAGGCCGCCGGCGACGCGCTGACCTTCACCCACGTGCGGGCCTCGCTCGACGGGGGCATCCAGCTCCAGGGCGTCGGCCTCCAGCTCACCCAGCGCAAGCTCCAGGTCCTCTCCGCGGACAAGGCGACCGCCTCGCTCACCTACCGGGGCGGGCAGGTCGTCGTCGACCTGGTCCGCCTCGACGAGCCGCGCTTCAACTTCTCGAACCGCCTGATCGAGGAGCTCGCCTCCGCGGGGACGGGCCGGCCGCTGCGCGAGGTGATCAGCCGCGAGGCCCTGCCGCGCATCCTCTGCCGGGGCGGCACCTTCGAGATCGTGCACCCGGACGTGCTGGCCTGGGACAAGCCCCAGGCCTTCCGCATCGACGAGCTCGCCCTGGTGCCCTCGACCGGGTACCGCTACTTCATCGGCGGCCGCCTGCGCAGCGAGCTGGCGGGCGACTGGCGCCTCACGGGCGAGGTGGACCTCGAGACCGGCGAGCACAACGTGGTGCTGAGCTCCGACGCCGTGACGGTCGGGCCCGCGCTGCGCGCCGTGCTGTCGCCGAAGGTGCAGGAGGCCTGGGACCACTACAAGCCCGAGGGGCCCGCCCAGGTCTTCATCCACGTGGCCTACGACCGGCTGAACGACAAGGGCGTGGAGTTCAAGGCGACGGTGCGGCCGCTGGGCATGAAGCTGCAGGTCGTCCAGTTCCCGCTGCCGATCTCGGGCGTCGTCGGCGAGCTCGAGTTCCGCCAGGACGGCTTCACGGTGAAGCGGCTCGAGGCGTCGGCGGGGCCCGGCACGGCCGTGCGCTTCGACGGCGGCGGCGACGGCTACGACTCGACGGCGGGCTACGCGTTCCGGGTCGAGATGGACCGGGTGCCGATCGACGCGGCGCTCAAGAACGCGCTGCCGAAGAACGTCCGCAAGGTCGTGGACCAGTTCAGCCCCTCGGGCGAGCTGGACGGGCGGGCCCGCGTCCTGCGCGACCGCGGCCCGGGGCACCACGAGCGGCTCCCGCTCGACCTCGTGATCCGCAACGGCAGCTTCCGCTACGAGAAGTTCCCCTACGACCTGGAGCGGGCGGACGCGGAGATCTCGGTCGACGGCGAGTCGGTCCGGGTCCGGTCGCTGCGGGCGCACCACCGGGGCTCGGAGGTCCGCATCTCGGGCTCGATCGACGGCATCGCGGGCGACCCGTCCATCGACCTGCAGATCGACGCGACGGCGCTGGAGTTCAGCCCGGCGCTCCGGACGGCCTGCCCGGCGGAGGTGAAGAAGGTCTGGGCGCAATTCGAGCCGGGCGGCGCGGTGGACCTCTCGATGCGGCTGCGCAAGGAGTCGAAGGAGCCGGAGAAGTACCGCGTGACGGTGCGGCCCCGGGGGAACAACCGGCTGGTCTGGGCGGAGATCCCGCTGCCGGCGACGGTGACCTCCGGCGAGGTGACCTACGACGAGGGCCTGCTCACGTTGAACCACCTGAAGGCCGACCTCGACGTGGCCGGCAAGATCGAGGTCAGCGCGGAGCTCGACCTCCGGAAGGGCAAGCACTTCTACGACTACGACATCAAGGGCGAAGGGGTCCTCATCGACGACCGCTTCAAGCGCTCGATGCCGAAATCGCTGTCGTCCCTCCTGACCACCCTGAAGATCTCGGGCGAGTCGACCTTCACGCTGGGCTACCGGGAGAAGCTGGTCCAGGGCAAGGAGGACCGGGAGATCCGGTTGAGCATGTACCTGCGGCGGGGGCAGTTCGCGACCGACGTGGCGATCGAGGACGTCGACGCGACCATCAACCTCACGGGCTCCTGCAACGAGGGCTTTTGGAAGGTGGCCGGGCCGCTCCTGATCCACGAGTGCCGGATCGCGAAGAAGCGGGTGTCCAACCTGCAGGCGAGCATGACGCTCGACGGGACGAAGCTCATGTTCCACAGCATCCGGGCGGACGCCTACGGCGGCCAGGTGACCGGCCAGCTGCGCTACGACATCCAGACCGACGAGGTGACCGCGCCGGAGTTCGTCGTGGAGCGCCTCGACCTCCGGGAGTTCATCCAGGACACGGACAAGTTCGCCAGCCGGCAGCTCGGCGGGAAGGTGCGCCTGCAGATCCGCGACCTCAAGGGCCGGGCGACGGAGAGCGGGACGCTGACGGCAAGCGGGACCCTGCTGGTCACCGAGGGGCAGCTCCTGGGCGTCCCCGGCATCGTGAAGTTCCTGGACCCCTCGAGCTTCGGGACGGACAGCACCTTCTCGGGCCTGACCGCGACCTTCGACATGAAGAACCGCCGGTTCGACATCGCGAGCTTCGCCATGATGGGCCAGAAGGGTCAGGGCGGGATCTACGGGCAGGGCTGGCTGGATTTCGAGGGGAAGTTCAAGCTGAAGGTGAACACGGAGACGGCCTCGATCCTCGGCATGGACTTCTTCCTGACCAACCTGCTCGGCAAGATCTTCGACATCGCGAAGGCGGCGTTCAAGTTCACCTACGAGGGGAACCTGGACGAGTCCAGCCTCGTGAAGTGATCCGAATCCGCTGAAGTCCCGCCCCGGCCGCGCCGATACCTCCTCGTGGAGACATCGCGTTCGGGGGAGGAGACCATGGCGGACCATCTCTGCAATCACTGCGGCACGTCGGGCTTCTGGGCCTCCTTCAAGGAGGGCCTCAAGCGCGTCCTGGGCCTGAAGCGGGACGACGACATGCTGATGTACATCCCGGTCGGCGAGATCCGGGACAACCCCCACCAGCCGCGCGAGTACGTCCTCGCCGGCGAGCACGCGCACCTGAAGTCCTCGATCGAGCGCTACGGCGTCATCGTGCCGATCATCGTGAACCGCTCGCGGGGCGGCTACACGCTCGTGGCGGGCCAGCGGCGGCTGCTGGCGGCGCGGGAGCTGGGCATGGAGATGATCCCCGCGATCGTCCGCAGCCTCTCGACTCGCGACATGATGCACGTGGCGGCGCTGGAGAACCTGCACCGCCAGAGCCTGACGCAGGTGGACCTGGTCCTGATGCTGGAGAAGCTGGCGAAGCGCTGCCCCGGGACCTCCGAGGAGGAGCTCGCCGCGACGATGGGCCTGAAGGCCGAGGACGTGCGCAAGGCGCGCGAGCTGCTGAAGCTCCCGATCCCCGTCCAGGAGGCGCTGCGGGCCGGCATGGTCAACGAGTCGCAGGCGCGGGTCATCGCCGAGGCCTCCGACCCGGACGTGCAGCTCGAGATCGTCGAGATGGTCTACAACACGAAGATGTCGGACGAGGAGCTGCGGGAGATGGTGGACCGCGTGACGCGCAAGGAGCCGAACTTCGTCACGACGGACGGGTCCGCGCACTTCCACGCGCCGCACTGCCCGTACGCGATGCTGATCCCCGAGAACCGCCGGATGAAGTTCTACTCGAAGCGCGAGGCGGGGAAGCTCGGCAAGATCGCCTGCATGCAGTGCCTGTGAGGTAGGTCGTGCGGCTCGCGCTCGCGTTCGGGCTCTCCCTGGCGCTGGCCTGGGCGACGTACCTCTTCCTCGAGCCGATCCACGCCGCGCCGAAGCCGACGCCGAGCCCGTCGGCCTCCCCGGCGCCGACCCCGACCCCGACGCCCGCCCCCGCCCGCCGCTGATTCCCCGGCCGGTTCCCGCCGGGGTATACTCCCGTCGTCGGATCAACCCAACGCGGGGGTCGCTGCATGTACCAGAACTGGACGGTCGCGGCGCGGGCGGTGTCGGATCGCGCGGTCGGCGACGCCATCAAGCGGAAGTGCGCCTTCGTGGAGCCCGCCCACTTCCTCGACGCGATGTTCAAGGACCCCTTCTGCGCGGCGGCGAAGTTCCTCAAGGAGGAGATGAAGGTCGTGCCCGAGACCGTGGAGGCGGAGCTGGCGCCGATGCTGGCCGGGATCGTGACGGAGAAGCGGCCGGGGAAGTACAGCGGGGACACGGAGTCGCTGCTGGGCTTCGTGTCGAAGCACACGAGCGGGCGCGAGCGCCGGCAGGTGAGCACGCTGGACCTGCTGGAGGCGCTGATCCGCCAGCAGCACAACGAGACGGCCAAGATGCTGGAGGCCCACGGCGTCACGATCCCGCTCTGCGAGCGCGCCGTCGAGGGCGGGAAGTTCCGGGACGCGTGAAGACGGCCCCGGAGCCCCGGCGCGCGCTGGCGGCCGGCCTGGCGCTGCTGGTCCTCGCGGGCGCCCCGGGCTGCCGGCCCGGGACGGACCGGGCGGGGGAGCGAAGGGTCTTGATCAAGCACGACATGACGTTCGCCGAGGTCCGGGCGCTCATCGGTCCGCCGAGCCGGGTGACGCGGGACCCGGCGTTGCTGGAGGAGCGCTGGATCTACACCTACTGGCCCGGGGTGGCCTTCGATCCCGCGAGCCTGGGTCGCGTCGCCGAACTCCTGGTGGGATCTGCTATCCTGATCGCGATCCTGGCCCCGTTCGCGATGCTATCGCAGGGGCAGGGGACTTTCCCTTACGCGGGCCCCGATTTCGGCCTCACGAGCGGCGCCTTCGAAGTCTGCTTCGGGCCGACCGGGCGCGTGGAATCGATCGGCCCGGTTCGCTAACGGCACCCTTGAGGCGGGCGCGCCATTCCTGCGATGGAAGCTGCGAAGATAGACTGATTATCGATGCTGGATCTATTGATTCGTGGTGTCTTGAAATTCTGGGACGGCGCCTGCGCGACCTCCGAGGGTACGGCTCCAGCGAGCCGGCGACGTTCCGTCGTGGGGTGCTGGATCTGCATCCTCGGGGTGGCGTCGGTGCTCGGGTACATGGGATGGGTAGTCCTGCGGGGTTGATGGCCCCTGCGTCTCTCCAAGTCCGGGAGCCGCTCCAGACTCGAGCTTGGCGTCCGGATTCGACCTAGAGGACCTTCGCCACGCCCCTCGCGAGGTAGACCAGCCCGATCGCGGTCACCAGCCACTTCGTCCAGCCGCGGAAGTCCGCGTCCGTCATCCGCTCCAGCATCCGCCCGCCCAGCCAGGTCCCCAGAAGAGACAGCGGCACCACCGCCGCGAAGACCCACGGGGCCGGCAGCTGCAACCCGGCCCGCCGCGCCGGATCCCCCAGCAGGTCGAGCAGCGGCCAGCCCCAGAACGCGATCTTCACCACGTGCGCCAGCACCTGCGTCGCCGCCTTCGTCGCCACCACCACCTGCCGCGGCAGCAGCGTCTTCACGAAGAACAGGTCCAGCAGCGGCCCCGCCACCCCCGCGATCGTGTTCAGCGCCTGCACGAGGAAGCCGCAGAGCTCCGCCTGCAGCGGGCGCCCCACGTCGATCTCCACGACGCGCGCCGGGATCCAGACCAGCATCGCCGTCGACCCCAGCAGCAGGTACACGAGCGCCGGCCCCGGCCGCCACGCGATCGCCGCCAGCAGCAGGAGCGAGGCCCCCGTCCCGATCGCGTAGCGCCCGACTAGCCGCCAGTCGACGTGCCCGCGCAGCAGCGCCGCCCGCGAGAAGTTCGCGACCACCTGGATGAAGCCGTGCAGCACCATCGCCGTGGCCACGGGCACGACGGCCGCCAGCACGCCCATCAGCAGCAGGCCGCCCGCCATCCCGAACACGCCGGACACCGTCGCCGTGACCAGCGTCGTCGCCAGCAGGATCGCCAGGGTGAGGGGGGTCATCGGCTTCGACGGATCATAGCGGGTCCGACCGAGCCGCCCAATTCCCGGGCCGGGTTCAGCGTATTCTAAACGGAGCGGATCGACGGCCCGAGCCAGGAGCGCCCTTGCCCATCCAGCATCGCAGCGACCACGCGGCCCGCATCGTGTTCGCCACCCCGAAGGGGACCCTGACCGAGGACGACATGATCCGCTACCAGGAGAAGGTCTGGTTCGGCCCGGAGCTCGCCGGCTACCACGAGCTCGTCGACATGCGGCAGGTCGAGAAGGTGGAGTACGGCTCGCCGTGGAAGGTCCGCGAGATGGCCAAGATGGCCGTGCAGAAGGACGCGGGCCGCCCGCTCACCCGCCTCGCGATCGTCGTCGCCTCCGACCTCCACCTCGAGCTGGCCCACATGTACAAGACCTTCCGCGAGTCCGACCCGGCGAGCCGCCGCGCCGTCGGCGTGTTCTGGAAGTACGACGAGGCCCTCGCCTGGCTGAAGTCGGCGGGCGCCTGAGGCCCTACTTCGCCTCCCGGATCATCCGGCCCAGGTCCTCGGCCATGGCGCGGTAGGGCCAGCCCGGCGGAGCGAGCCGGAGCGACTCCTCGAGATCCTCCTCCGCGGGCCCGTAGTCGCGCTCCTGGTACCGCAGCGAGGCGCGCTTCAGCCTCGCGACCGGATCCTCCGGGCTCAGCCGGATCGCCTGCGAGTAGTCCTGCAGGGCCCCCTCGCGATCCTGGAGCGAGATCCGGAGGTCGCCGCGGTTCATCAGGGCCTCCGGACTCCGCGGGTCGATCTTCAGCGCCTGCTCGACGTCCTCGAGCGCACCCCGGGGGTCGGTCCGCCGCTTCTCGACGCAGCGCTCGATCCACGCCGCCGCGTTCTTCGGGTGGATCTCCACGGCCCGCGTGAACTCCGCGATCGCGCGCTCGGACTCGCCCCGCCGGCTCCAGACCGCCCCGCGGTGCTGGTGGGCCATCGACGTGATGTACGTGCTGCGCGGTTTCATCTCGAGCACGTGGTCGAAGTCGGCCATCGCGCCGTCGAGGTCGCCCTGCTGCATTCGTCTCCAGCCGCGGTTGACCCGCGCGATGGCGAACCCGGGATCGGCCGCGATCGCCCGGTCGAAGTCCTCGAGGCCCTCGCGGACCCGGCCGGTGGCGGCCAGGAGCGCACCGCGGTTGTTGTAGGCCGCCGCGTAGCCCGGCTGCAGCTGGATCGCCTTCGTGCAGTCCTCGATGGCCTCCCCGTGGCGGCGCTGGTGCCGGAGCAGGGCGGCCCGCTGGACGTAGTACGCGGGGTGGAAGGGCGAGATGTCGATCGCGCGCGAGATGAGGTCGGCCCGGTGCGTCCAGACGCCGAGCCAGCGGAAGACCTCGTCGGAGGTCGAGGTCTCGGCGGCCTTCGCGAGGCGGTCCACGGCCTCCTGGCCCTTCCCGTCGACGTAGTACTCCTGCAGCGCCCGGGCGACGAGCTGGGCCGCGTCGTCGTCGGGCGACCAGGCGAGGCCCCAGGCCTCGGCGGCCGCCCGGCCCGGGTCGCCGCGGCGGAACGCCTCGCCCGCGCCCTCCAGCTCGCGGGTGTCCGCGTCGTCCAGGCCCTCGTCCCCCGGCCCCAGCATGTTCCTCCAGAAGCGCTCGATCCGCACGTGCCCCAGCAGGGTCCACGCGGGGCGGAAGTCCGGCGCCCGCCGCGTCGCCTCGAGCAGGTCGCGCTCCGCGTCGTCGAACTCCTCCAGGCACATCCGCACGCGGGCCCGGACGTAGAGGCCCTGGGGCAGGCCGGGCGCCTCCTCGAGGAAGGCCGTGACGTCGCGCTCGCAGCGTCGGAACTCGGCGCGGATGTCCTCGACCTTCCGGTAGGCCTGGTGGGTCCATTCCTTGATCGTGAGGGCGTGGGCCCAGAGCGCGGAGAGCTTCTGCATGCGGGCGCGGAGGGCCTCCGCGGCGCGGACCTCGCCCTCGGCGGCCGAGGCCCGGTCGCTGGCGGAGCGCCATTTCGGGACGAGGACCGCGAGCGTGATGGCGACGGCGGCGAGGGCGGCGGCCGAGAGGCCGAGGACGAGGGCGCGGCGGCGCATCCACTTCGCGGCGCGGTAGGTGAACGACGGGCCGTGGGCCTCGATCGCCTCGCCGCGGAGCCAGCGGTCGAGGTCGCGGGCGAGCTCGAGGGCGCCCGGGTAGCGGCGGGCGGGGTCCCGGTCGAGGCACTTGAGGACGATCGTCTCGAGCTCGCGGTCGATCCCCGGGGCCCAGGCGCTGGGCGGCTTCGGCTCCTCGTCCTGGACCAGGCGGAGGGTCTGCAGGAGGTTGGCGCCGCGGTGGGGCGGGCGGTCGGCGAGGAGCTGGTAGATCGTGGCGCCGAGGGAGTAGACGTCGGCGCGCTCGTCGAGCTTCTCGCCGCGGGCCTGCTCGGGGGCCATGTAGGAGGGGGTGCCGACGACGGCGCCGGAGGCGGAGAGCTCGCTCCCGCCCTCGACGGAGCGGGCGAGGCCGAAGTCCATGACGTAGACGTGGGGCTCGGCGCCGCCGGAGCGCTCGGCGACCATGAGGTTCTCGGGCTTGAGGTCGCGGTGGATGACGCCGTGCTCGTGGGCGAAGGCGACGGCCTTCGCGGCGTCGCGGAGCAGGGCGGCGAGGCGGCGGACGTCGCCCCGGCGGCGGGTCCGGAGGGTGGGGCCCTGGATGTACTGCATGGCGATGTAGTGGCGGCCGCGGGCCTCTCCGACCTCGTAGACGGCGGCGATGTGCGGGTGGGCGAGCTGGCCGGCGACCTGGGCCTCGTGCTTGAAGCGGGCGATCTCGGCGTCGTCGCCGCCCTTGAGGAACTTCAGGGCGACCCAGCGGGCGAGCTCGACGTCCCAGGCCTTCCAGACCTCGCCCATGCCGCCGGCGCCGAGCTTCTCGGTGCGGACGAACTTGCCGAAGCGGTCGTCGGGGGAGTGGGGCGGGACGACGGAGGCGCCGGAGGTGGAGTGGCGGGGGTTGTCGGCGGAGGGGCCCTTGACGGTCTCCTCGGTGGACGAGCTCCCGACGGGGTTCTTCCGCGGGTCGCGCTTGGGGCTGGGCGGGCGGGGATCCACGGGATCATCCTACCGCACGACGGCGGCCGGCGGTCAGCGCCCCGCCTCGATGCCGCGGTACCAGGGAATGCCCAGCCAGCCGGGGTTGAGGATGAGCCGGGCCCGTTTCAGGCCCCCCACGGTCTCGAAGGTGCCCTTGTCCACGCGGACCCGTCGGTTGATGTCGATGCTCGTCGGCCCGGTCGGTGCCCCGAGATTGAGGTAGTAGGAGTACGAGGGCCCGCTCCGCCGCCTCTGCTTCACCACGACCTCGGGCCGGACCACCGGGCACTCCACCATCTCGGGAGGTCCGTCGTCGAGCCCGCGGTTCAGGTCGTTCGCCAGCTGGATGCCCGCCACGGGCCCGGACAGGACCAGCACCACGAGGCTGGACGTCATCAAGCGGCCCGCCCTCGACGAGCCCCGCAGCAGGAGGACGATCGCCCCTCCGACCGCGACGAGGATGGCCAGGCCCATCAGGAGGCCGCGCGCGACGAGCGGCCCCGTCTGCACGTAGACGTCGGCCTCGTGCGTCCAGTACTCGAGGGCCGCCACCACGGCGTAGGCGAAGATCGAGGCCAGCATCGCCTCGATCGCCAGGGCCCGGGGCAGGAACGGGTCCTGGAGCCGCCCGGGGATCTCCTTCGCCAGCCTGCGGAAGCCCCGGTGGATCTCCAGCAACCGGGCCGAATCGGAGAGATTGGCCGCCCGCGCCTCGTCCGAGTGCAGCCAGAGGACGGCGCCGTCGGACGTGATCGTGCGGACCCCCGCGGACAGGGCGGCCCGGAGCAGGTTCCTCAGCTCCTCGTTCTGCTGCAGGTACTCCCCGAAGAGCGGATGATCGCAGGCGACGTAGACGCGCTCGTCGAACCGGGCGTCCCTGGTCTGGATCTCCTTCACCAGCCCGAGCCGCTTATACCAGGAGTCGGTCCTCACCTCGCGCGACAGCTTGAATACGAGGGGAAGGCGCAGGGGGAGGCCGACCTTGAAGCCGATCGGCCGGCTCTTGTCCTGGTATTGCGAGACGTAGTGCGGCAGGCCATCGAGCGTCCCGGTCGGCGCGGGCTTCCAAGTCCGGGAGACCATCCGGACCACGAACGCGGTCGCCGCGACGAGGACTCGGATCAGGATCCACATGGCCTAGGAAGGATCCACGATTCGGCTCTTCAGGGCGCGCAGCCGACCCGGGTGCCCAGGCCGAAGAAGAACCCGTTGAGGCCTTCGCTGGCGCCGTAGCGGTCCTTCACGTGCTGGATGTTGCCCATCTGCTCGTACAAGGTCCGGTTGAATTCGACTTTCTTGTCCAGGGAGTCCTGGCTGGCCCGGAGGCTCAATCCGAATCCGTCCAGCTTCACGGAGGCCTCGGCCCGGATGCCGTTCTGGGCCGCGTGGCGGGCGAACCGGTAGCCATTCAGCATCCACCGGCCCGGGAAGGCCGCCAAGACCAGCAGGACGATCCCCGCGACCACGCCGTAACGGCGGAGCGATCCCCGGCGTCCCGAATCCGCGTCGCCCATCCCAGGCTCCTTGATGGAGGCCAATCTCGGCCCCCATGGTACCTGAGACCACGACCGGGGGGTCCGCGTTTCAGGATCCGCGAACCGGAGCCCGCGAGCGGAACTCGAGGTCGTGGCGAAGGGCTCCCGGCGTCAAGTGACCGGCCAACCGGAGTCGCGGAGATGTTCGAGCTCTTCAACGGAGCCGCGCGGCAAGCGGTGATCGCGGGCCGGGCCGAGGCGGAACGACTCCAGCATGACTACATCGGGACGGAGCACCTCCTCCTGGGCCTGCTGCACGATCGGGAGGGCGTGGCGGTCCGGGTGCTCCGCAGGCTCGAGGCCGACATCAATCGCGTGCGCCCGATCGTGGAGAGGATGTCGCCGGCCACGCCGTCCCCCGCGCCGGTCCTGGGCCACCTGCCGTTCTCGCCGAGGGCCCTGCGCTGCATCGAGTACGCCGCCCAAGCGGCCGTCCGGATGGGCCACGACCACGTCGGGACGGAGCACCTCCTCGTCGGCATCCTCTGGGAAGGGGAGGGCGTCGCGGCCCGCTCCCTCGCCGAGCTCGGCGTCACGCTGAAGGCCGCCTGGGACGCGATCCTCGACGAGCCCCCTCGCGGTCGCGGCGGTCCCGGCGCCCGTCGAGTGGAGTGACCGTCCCCGCCGCCCTACGTCCTCACGTCCGCGTCGGTCATCGACATCGCCGAGCGGCCCGAGAGGTTCACCGTCCGGTTCACCTTGCCGTGCGCGAGCTCCGAGCTCGCCAGGGTGAAGAGCGGCGCCGGCCCGTCCGTGAAGACCTGCACCTTCAGCGGCTCCGTCGCCTCGCCCGTCTTCTTGAAGTTGATCACGAGCTGGTTCGGCCCGTCCTTCAGCACCACCAGGTTCTTGCGGAACTCCGAGCGCACCTTCGACGACAGCGGGTGCGACTTGCTGAAGAGCTGCCGGCTCTCCGCGGGGGCGTTGCGCACCCCGACGTCGTGCCCGTTGACCAGCACGCAGACCGAGTAGCCCGCGCCCTCGACGGTCAGCGTGGCCGTCACCCCGGGCCGGATCTTGACCGGCTTCCTGCGTTTCATGCGTGCACGCTAGTCAGCCGGGCCCGGTTTGTCCAGCGCGGTCCTCGCCGACTGTCCCCGATCCCGCCCGCCCGGTACAATGCCCGTCCATGGACCCGCGGCCCGCCGTCTCCGGCTTCGACCTCTCCGCCCTCGAGGCCCTCTTCGCCGCCGAGGGGATCGAGAAGTACCGCGCCAAGCAGGTCCTCCTCTGGATCTGGCGCCGCCGCGCCGCCTCCTTCGCCGAGATGACCGACCTCTCCCTCGAGCTGCGCACCGCCCTCGAGTCGCGCTACCGCCTCCTCTCGACCCGCGTCGCCGACGTCCACCTCAGCCCCGACGGCACCGAGAAGCTCCTCGTCGCCCTCGACGACGGCAACCTCGTCGAGACCGTCCTCATCCGCGAGGGCGAGCGCAAGACCGTCTGCGTCTCCACCCAGGTCGGCTGCCCCATCAAGTGCGTCTTCTGCGCCAGCGGCCTCGACGGCCTCGTCCGCAACCTCACGGCCGGCGAGATCGCCGAGCAGGTCCTCCACGTCACGCGCCGCCTCCCGCCCGAGGAGCGCGTCGACAACGTCGTCGTCATGGGCATCGGCGAGCCCCTCCTCAACTACGCCAACGTCCTCCAGGCCCTCCGCACCTGGAAGACCTCGTGGGGCATGGGCATCGGCTACAACCGCATCACGCTCTCCACCGTCGGCGTCCTCGACAAGGTCGAGCAGCTCGTCGCCGACGGCGTGACGCCCAACCTCGCCATCTCGCTGCACGCGCCGAACGACCGCATCCGCCTCGACGTCGTCCCCACGATGAAGAAGCGCGTCGCCGAGCTCGTGAAGGCCGGCGTCGCCTACCGCGACGCGACGGGGAAGAACGTCACCTTCGAGTACGTCCTGCTCGACGGGATCAACGACGACAAGAAGCACGCCCTCGAGCTCGGCAAGAAGCTCGCGGGCACGCGCTGCAAGGTCAACGTCATCCCCTTCAACTCCGTCCCCGAGGTCCCGTACCGCGCGCCGTCCCAGGCCCGCATCGACCGGTTCTGCGAGGCCCTCGGCGCCTGCGGGGTCCCGATCCTCGTCCGCAAGCGCAAGGGCGACGCCATCTCCGCCGCCTGCGGCCAGCTCCGCGCCGTGACGCAGCGCCGCAAGGACCGCGACACCTCGATCGTCGTCGCGGGCCAGCCGATCCCCATCCCCGCGGAAACCCTGCCCCCCTCCGGGGAGGGCGCGTGAAGCTCCCCGTCGAGGTCGTCTACACCGTCGCCGGGCTCGCCATCTACCTCGTCGGCGCCATCCCCTTCGGCTTCCTCGCCGCGAAGCTCTTCAAGGGCGTCGACCTCCGCACGCTGGGCTCCGGCAACATCGGCGCCACGAACGCCTCGCGGGCCCTCGGCCGCGGGTGGTTCGCCCCGATCTTCGCCCTCGACTTCCTCAAGGGCTTCGCCCCCGTGTACTGGCTTGCGCCCTGGATCGCCGCGACCTGGCCCTGCGGCCACTGCACCTACCTCCTCGCCATGCTCAGCGTCTTCTGCGGCGTGATGGCCCTCGGCGGCCACCTCTTCCCGATCTACCTCGGCTTCAAGGGCGGGAAGGGCGTCGCGACCGGCGCGGGCGTCGTCTTCGCCATCAACTGGGTCGGGGGCTTCGCCAGCCTCGCCGTGTTCTTCGTCGTCCTGCTCCTCCTGCGCTACGTCTCCGTCGGCTCCGTCGTCAGCGCGATCTCCCTCGCCCCGATGTACCTGGCCACCGCCCCGTACTCCCGCTGGTCGACGCCCGGCGAGCGCTGGATCTTCTCCGTGTTCCTCGCGGGCCTCACCGTCGCCGTGATCGTGAAGCACCGCTCCAACCTCGGCCGCGTCCGCCGCGGCGAGGAACCCCGCGTGAGGTTCTCCTCCCGATGAAGCACGTCGCCATCCTCGGGGCCGGGGGCTGGGGCACCGCCCTCGCCCTCGTCGCCCTGCACCGCGAGCTCCGCCCGGTCCTCTGGGCCCGGCGCCCGGAGCTCGTCGCCGCCCTCCGCGCCGACGGCGAGAACCGGGCCTACCTGCCCGGCGTTCCGCTGCCGCCCGCCCTCGAGATCTCCTCCGACCCGGCCGCCCTCGAGGGCGCCGACGCCTTCGTCTGCGCCGTGCCCACCCAGCACGTGCGCGCCACCGTCTCGCCCCTGCGCCGCCACGTGAAGCCCGGGGCGCCCGTCCTCTCGCTCACCAAGGGCATCGAGATCAAGACGCTCGACCGCCCCAGCCAGATCCTCGCCGAGGTCCTCGACCGGCCCCGCCTGACGGCGCTCTCCGGCCCCAGCCACGCCGAGGAGGTGGCCCGCGGCCTCCCCGCGACGGTCGTCGTCGCGTCCGCGGACGAGGACGACGCCCGCGCCTGGCAGGCCGCCCTCACGGGCTCGATGTTCCGCCTCTACTCCAGCGACGACCTCGTCGGCGTCGAGCTCGCCGGCGCGCTCAAGAACGTCATCGCGATCGCCGCGGGGATGTGCGACGGCCTCAAGCTCGGCGACAACGCCAAGGCCGCGCTGCTCTCGCGCGGCATCGTCGAGATGGCCCGCCTCGGCTCCGGGATGGGCGCCCGGAAGGCCACCTTCTTCGGCATCTCCGGCATCGGCGACCTCATCGCGACCTGCACCTCGCCGCACGGGCGCAACCTGCGGGTCGGCCGGGAGATCGGCGCCGGCAAGACCCTCGCCCAGGCCATGGCGGGCACGCGGCAGGTCGCCGAGGGCGTGTGGACCTGCACCGCGGCCCGCGACCTCGCGCGCTCCAAGGGCCTCGACCTGCCCATCACGGACGAGGTCTGCCAGATCCTCCACGAAGGCAAGCTGCCGCTCGACGGCCTGAAGTCCCTGATGTCCCGGCTGCCGAAGAGCGAGGCCGCCGACCTGGCGTAACGCCGGCGCGGCCCGGAGGTCATACTCCCCATGAACTGCCCCCGCTGCCCGAAGTCGGGCCTCGAGCGCCGCCTCACCGACCGCGGCGTCGAGGTCGAGCTCTGCCCGTCGTGCTCCGGCGCCTGGCTCGACCGCGGCGAGATCTTCTCGTTCACCAAGGACCCCGCGGGCCTGCACGCCCGGATCCTCTCGGCCCGGAACGCGGCCGTCCCCGGGTCCCTCGCCAGCCCCGCGACCGGCGCCCCGATGAACGTCCTCTCGATCGGAGGGGTCGAGGTGGACGAGTGCCCCAAGACCGGAGGGATCTGGCTCGACGCCGGGGAGCTCGAGCGGCTCGGCGCGGCCGGGATCAAGATCCGCCTCGACGCGAAGGCGAAGCCGCCCGCGTTCGACAACCCGCTGGCCGGCATCGGCGCGGCCGCCGCGGCGCTGCGCCCGCTGCCCAGCCTCTGGTTCCGCTCGGGGATGCTGCTCCTCACGCTCTACGGGCTGCTCGGCCTCGTGCTCATCGCCGCCGTCGAGGGCGGGATGCTCGAGACGGGCGTCGCGGTCGCGATCACGCTGGGCGTCGTCGGCCTGCAGTTCCTCCTTTCGCCCTGGCTGATGGACCTCCAGCTCTCCTGGCTCTACCACGCGTCGCGCGTCGAGGAGTCGGAGCTGCCCGAGCACCTGCGGACCTTCGTGCGGCGCGTCTGCGCGGAGCGGAAGCTGAACTTCCCGAGGTTCTGGATCATCGACGACGGCGCCCCGAACGCCTTCACGTACGGGCACTACCCGGGCAACGCCCGCATCGCCATCACGCGCGGCCTCGCGGAGCTGCTGGACCCCGACGAGCTCGAGGGCGTCGTGGCCCACGAGATCGGCCACGCGGTGCACTGGGACATGGTGCTGATGACCGCGGCGCAGGTCGTGCCGATGCTCGCCTACTACGTCTACCGCGCGACGATCCGCGGCAAGGTCAAGAAGGGCTCCGAGGTGCGCCTGGCCGTCGCGATCGGCGCCTACCTCGTCTACATCGTCAGCCAGTACCTCGTGCTCTGGTTCTCGCGCACCCGCGAGTACCACGCGGACCGCTTCGCGGGGACGGCGACGGGCCGGCCCAACGCGCTGGCCACGGCGCTCGTCAAGGTGGCCTACGGGCTGGCCAGCCAGCAGCCCGCGCAGGAGGGCGCGGCCCGCAAGGCCGACTCGATCGGCGCGATGGGCATCTTCGACGTGAAGGCGGCGCGCTCCCTGGCGATCGCCGGCGGGCGGACGGCCGGGTCCACGACCGTGGACCGGGCCCAGCTCGAGGACGCGATGAAGTGGGACCTCTGGAACCCCTGGGCGAAGTACTACGAGATCCACTCGACGCACCCGCTCGTCGCGAACCGGCTCATGCACCTCGGGAACCAGGCCGTGTCGATGGGGCAGGCGCCGTTCGTGATCTTCTCGGCGACGAAGCCCGAGTCGTACTGGGACGAGTTCCTCGTCGACGTCTCGGTGCTCTGGCTGCCGACGATGGTGTTCCTCGCGGGGCTCGGCGTCGCGCTCGGGCTGGGACAGCCCTGGATGATCGGCGTCGCGGTGTCGCTCTCCGGCTTCGCGATGATGCTGCGGCTGCTCTTCCAGTACCGCGGCGAGGCCTTCCCCGAGCACAACGTGGCGTCGCTCCTGAAGCACGTGAAGGTCTCGGGGATCCGGCCGGTGCCGTGCACGCTGCTGGGGCGGGTGATCGGCAAGGGCGTGCCCGGGCTGATCTGGAGCGAGGACTTCGTGGTGCAGGACCCGACGGGCATCCTCTTCCTGGACTACCGCCAGCCGCTGGCGATCTGGGAGTTCCTCTTCGGGCTGCTCAAGGCGGGGCGCTGGCAGGGCGAGGAGGTCGTGGCGACGGGCTGGTTCCGGCGCGCGCCGGTGCCGTACCTGGAGCTGCGGAGCATCGCGCCGGCCTCGAACCCGGCGGACTCGACGTCCTGCTGGGTGAAGACGATGAAGTGGGTGACGGCGGGCCTCGTCGTCGCGGGCGGCATCGCGCTCGCGGCGTTCCTGGCCTCCGGCCGCTTCTAGTGCTGGATGCGCTGGAAGACGAGCTGGTCGTTGCCGGAGACGCCCTGGTCGATGAAGCTGAGGCCGAGGTCGAGGACGCGGTTCGTCTTCTTGTGGACGATGCGGTAGAGCAGGCGCCTTCCGTCGGCGCCGGTCTTCGGCAGGCGGGCCTGGTCGAGGATGAGGTCGAGGATCTCCTCGAGCGGGCGGTCGGCGGGGATCTTCGGCAGCGGGTCGCTCATCGCGGCTCCTAACCCTTGATGCAGGCCAGCGGGCGCAGCCGGACGACCTTGTCCGAGATGCCGGCCCGTTCCATCACGTCGACGACCTGGGTCACGTCCTTGTAGGCCTCGGGCATCTCCTCGGCGACGCCCTCCCGGCTGTGCCCGAGCACGAGCACGCCGTGCCTCTCCCGCATCTCCCGGTACAGGTCCCGGCCCGCCATCCTTTTCTTCATCTCGGTGCGGGAGTGGTTGCGGCCCGCGCCGTGGCAGGTCGAGGCGAAGGTGGCCCCGCTGGCCCGGGCGTTGCCGACGAGCAGGAACGACGCGCGGCCCATGTCGCCGGGGACGAGGACGGGCTGGCCGAGGTCGCGGTAGGCGGCGGGGACGAGGGGATGGCCCGGGGGCAGGGCGCGCGTGGCGCCCTTGCGGTGCACGCAGAGCTCGCGCTCGACGCCGTCGACGACGTGGCGCTCGAACTTCGCGATGTTGTGGCAGACGTCGTAGACGAGGCGCAGGCCGAGGCGCTCGGCGGTCCGGCCGGTGGCGCGGGCGACGGCGCGCCCGGCGAGGTGCTGCATGACCTGGCGGTTCACGAAGGCGAAGTTCGCGGCGGCGGCCATCGCGCCGAGGTAGGCCCGGCCCTCGGGGGAGACCAGCGGGGCGCCGCAGAGCTGGCGGTCGGGCAGCTCGAGGCCGTACTTGCGGGAGGCGGCGACCATCATCCCGAGGTGGTCCTCGCAGACCTGGTGGCCGAAGCCGCGGGAGCCGGAGTGGATGGCGAGGGCGATCGAGCCCTTCGCGAGGCCGAGGCGGTCGGCGACCTTCGGGAGGTAGACCTCCTCGACGACCTGGATCTCGAGGAAGTGGTTGCCGCTGCCGAGCGAGCCGATCTGGGGGAGGCCGCGCTCGTAGGCGCGGGGCGGCACGGCGCCGGGGTTGGCGCCCGGCAGGCAGCCGCCCTCCTCGATGTGGGCGAGGTCGTCGGCGCTCCCGTAGCCCTCCTCGACGGCCCAGGCGGCGCCCTTGGTGAGGAGGCGCTCGGCGTCGAGGCGGGTGGGGATCTTGATGGGGCCCTCGCGGCCGACGCCCGCGGGCACGTCGCGGAAGACCTGCTTGGCGACCGCCTCGATCCGGTCCGCGACGTCCGCGAGCTGGAGGTCGGTCCGGAGCAGGCGGACGCCGCAGTTGATGTCGTAGCCGACCCCGCCGGGCGAGACGAGGCCCTCCTGCGCGTCGAAGGCCGCGACGCCGCCGATGGGGAAGCCGTAGCCCCAGTGGAAGTCCGGCATCGCGAGCGAGGCGCCGACGATGCCGGGGAGGGTGGCGACGTTGACGACCTGCTGGAGGGCGTCGTCCTGGCGGCCGCCGGTCATCAGCTGCTCGGAGGCGTAGACCCGGCCCGGCACGCGCATGGCGCCGTGCCGGGGGATCTCCACCGAGTAGTCGTTCAGGCGGTTGAGCGGGACCGGGGACATGCCCCGAGGATAACAGCGCGCCCGGGCGATTAGCCCGGTTTCTGCTTGCGCATCGCGTCCAAGCTCAGGGGCCCGGCGCCGGCGGCGGCGAAGTACAGGAAGGCGAAGCAGAAGAGCGCCGCGGCCGTCCCGTGGTTCTGGGCGGGCAGGTACCACGAGTCCGCGGTCGCGTGGAACTGCCAGTAGGCCACGGCCATCGTTCCCGAGAGGATGAAGGCCGTGGGACGGGTCCAGAACCCGACGAGGATCAACGCCCCGCCCACCAGTTCCAGCATCCCGCCGATGCCCAACTGGGACAGGAGCTCCGGCTTCGGCTGGCCCTTGGGAAGTGCCGGCCACCCGAAGAGCTTCATCGTCCCGCTCGGGATGAACATGATCGCCGCGGCGATGCGCAGGATCGACAGCACCATCGGGGCCAGGCCCGACGGGGACTTGGGATCACCCATGGTTGTTCAGCGCGAGGCGCCCTCCGGCTGGGGTCGGTCCACCCAGGTGCGGCGCGACGCGCGCCCCCCGTCCGAGTCGTCTCCCGCCAGGTCGAAGCCCGCCAGGCCGACGAGGAAGTCCGCCAGCTCGCCGAGCGAGATCCCGGCCTCGAGCCCCGCGACGCCGAGGAAGAGCCCGGCCTCGAGGTTCCAGTAGTGCACCTTCGAGCGCTCCACGGTCCCCCGGTTCAGCTCGCCGGGGAGGACCAGGTAGTCCGCCGCCTCCTCCAGGTCGTCGCCGCGGCCGAAGGCCAGGCGGTGCAGCGCGGGCCGGTCCGGCCGCACCCAGCTCTGCAAGAGCGAGAGCGGGAGGTGGTCCTCCTGCCGGCGCTCGGAGAGGAGCTCGCCGTAGTTCCAGCCCGCGGTCCAGCGGCGGGTCGAGCCCGCGCCCGCGTGGACGAGCTCGCCCGCGTTGGCGTAGGCCTGGACCCCGATGCCGACCGAGCCCTCGAGGCGGACGATGTCGCCGAGGTCCCGGAGGCGGGCGCCCAGGTACGAGCAGCCCGCCAGGGAGGCGGCCAGCAGGACGACCGGCAGCGTTCGCTTCATATGTCGAAGATCACCTTGGCGTACCAATCCGTCCCGGCCCCGCGGACCTCGAGGCCGTGGTAGGTCACGGCCTTCAGCTCGGTGCGCACGTCGTGCCGCGCCGGGTCGATCCGGTCCTCCCGGATCCGCGCGACGATCCGCGTCGGCCCGGCCTCCTCGACGACGACCCCCGCCGCGGCCCGCCCCTCCGAGAGGAAGCGGTAGAGGAGCTCCGCGAGGAAGGCCCGCAGGACGAGGTCCCCGGCCTCCCCTTGAACGACGATCCGCTCCTCGCGTTGGGCCGAGAGGCCCGACGGGTCGACGAGGATCTCCGTCATCCCGCGCGCGGCCGCCTCGGCGAGCTCGGCGAAGGACCCGGCCCGCACCTCGATCCCGACGTCGCCCGTATGGTCGACCGGCGTGACCGTGGCGGCCATGGGTCCGAGCATACCCCGCCGGACGTTTCCTTGCGCCCGGAATCGCCCCCCCTACAATGGCGGCATGCCGCGGACCCTCGCGCTCACCGGGCGCGATCTAAGCTTCGAGGATCTGCGCGACCTGCTCCACGATCCGCCCGCGCGGCGCCGCCTGCGCCTGCGCCTGGCCCCCGCCGCCCGCCGCGGCATGGCCCGGTCCCGGGCCGTGGTCGAGCGCGCCATCCGCGAGGGCCGGACCGTCTACGGCGTCAACACGGGCTTCGGCAAGCTCAGCGACCGCCGCATCGACGCGGCCCACCTCGAGGAGCTCCAGGCCAACCTCCTGCGCAGCCACGCCGTGGGCTCGGGCCCCCCGCTGCCCAGCTCGGGGCTCTTCATCGCGCTGCGCGCCAACGCGCTGGCCCGCGGCCAGTCGGGCGTGACGCCCGGCCTCGTCGAGCACCTCCTCGCGCTCTACAACCGCGGCGTCGACGTGCCCATCCCGACCGTCGGCTCGGTCGGCGCCAGCGGCGACCTCGCCCCGCTCGCCGAGCTCGGCTGCGCGATGCTCGGGGAGGGGGGGCACCTCGCTCGCCGCCGCCTCCGCCCGTACCGCTTCCGCGCCAAGGAGGCGCTCTCGCTGATCAACGGCACGCAGCTCATGAGCTCGCTGCTCGCGCAGGCCCTCGTCGAGATGGACGAGCTGCTGAAGCTCGCCGACGTGGCGGGCGCGATGAGCCTCGAGGCCCTGAAGGGCAGCCTCGCGCCCTTCGACCCGCGCGTCCACGAGGCCCGGCCCCACGCGGGCCAGGGCGCCGTCGCCGCGAACTTCCGCCGCCTCCTGGCCGGCAGCCGCGTCCTCGCGAGCCACCGCAACTGCGCCAAGGTCCAGGACGCCTACTCCCTGCGCTGCATCCCGCAGGTCCACGGCGCGGCCCGCGAGGCCTTCGGCTTCGCCCGCCGGATCCTGCTCACCGAGGTGAACTCCGCGACGGACAACCCGCTGGTCTTCGGCGACGGCGCCGTGATCTCCGCCGGCAACTTCCACGGCCAGCCGGTCGCGCTGGCCGCGGACGTCGTCGCGGCCTCCGCGGCCTCCGTCGCGAACATCGCCGAGCGGCGCATCGACCGGATGACGAACCCGGACCTCAGCGAGCTGCCCGCGTTCCTCGTCGAGGGCAGCGGGCTCAACTCCGGCTTCATGATGGTGCAGGTCGCCGCCGCCGCGCTGGCCGCCGAGGCGCGGGCCGACTCCGCCCCGGCCTCCGTCCACTCGATCCCGACCGGGGCCTCGAAGGAGGACCACGTCAGCATGGGGCCGCTCGCCGCGCGCAAGGCGCTCCGCGTCCTCGCCGCGCTGCGCCGGGTCCTGCAGATGGAGGTCCTCTGCGCCGCGCAGGGGCTCGACTTCCTCAAGCCCCTCGCGCCGGGCCGGGGCGTCGCCGCCGCGCACCGGGCCGTGCGCCGCCGCGTGCCGTTCCTCGGGCGCGACCGCTATCTCCGCCCGCTCCTGGCCCGCGTCGAGGACGCCTGGCCCTCCGTGCTCCCCGCGGTGGAGAAGGCGGCCGGGAGGCTCGCGTGATGAAGCCGGTCCGCGCGCCCCGGGGATCGACGCTGCACTGCGCGAACTGGCAGATCGAGGCGCCGTTCCGGATGATCCAGAACAACCTGGACCCGGAGGTCGCCGAGGACTGGAAGCGCCTCGTCGTCTACGGCGGCACCGGCCGCGCCGCGCGCAACTGGGACTGCTACCGCGCGATCATCGCCACGCTGCGCCGCCTCAAGCCCGACGAGACCCTGCTCGTGCAGTCCGGCAAGCCGGTGGCCGTGTTCCGGACCCATGAATGGGCCCCGCGCGTCCTGATCTCGAACTCGATGCTCGTCCCCCAGTGGGCGACCTGGGACCACTTCCGCCGCCTCGAGGCCGAGGGCCTCATGATGTACGGGCAGATGACGGCGGGCTCGTGGATCTACATCGGCACCCAGGGCATCCTCC
>CAYXGZ010000028.1:0-5666 GCA_964464755.1 uncultured Planctomycetales bacterium | reverse complement strand
CGGCCGCGGGCCGCAAGCACTTCGGGGGCGACCTCCAGGGCTGCCTCGTCGTCACGGGCGGCCTCGGCGGGATGGGCGGGGCCCAGACGCTCGCCGCCACGATGGCGGGCGCGGACTGCCTGGCCGTCGAGGTCGACGAGTCCCGCATCGACCGCCGCATCGCCCAGGGCTACTGCGACGCGAAGGCGCGCTCGCTCGACGAGGCCCTCGCGCTGCTCAAGCCGCGCCGTCCCCAGCCGCGTTCGGTCGGCCTGGTGGGGAACTGCGCCGAGGTGCTGCCCGAGCTCTCGCGCCGGGGCCTGGTCCCGGACCTGCTCACCGACCAGACGAGCGCGCACGACGCGCTGAACGGCTACGTGCCCGCGGGGCTCGACCTCGCGGCCGCCGCCGAGCTGCGGCGCCGCCGGCCGGAGGACTACGTGAAGCGCTCGATGGCCTCGATGGCCGTCCACTGCCGCGCGATGGTCGAGCTGCAGCGCCAGGGCGCCGTGACCTTCGACTACGGCAACAACCTGCGCGGCCAGGCCCTCGCCGCGGGCTACGCGGACGCGTTCTCGTACCCGGGCTTCGTCCCGGAGTACGTCCGGCCGCTCTTCTGCGAGGGGCGCGGCCCCTTCCGCTGGGCGGCGCTGTCCGGCGACCCCGCGGACATCCACGCGACGGACCGCGAGGTCCTCAAGCTCTTCCCGAAGGACGAGGTGCTCGCGAACTGGATCCCGATGGCCCAGCGGCGCGTGAAGTTCCAGGGCCTGCCCGCGCGGATCTGCTGGCTGGGCTACGGCGAGCGCGAGGAGTTCGGCCAGGTCCTCAACTCGATGGTGAAGCGCGGGAAGCTCAAGGCCCCGGTCGTCATCGGCCGGGACCACCTCGACTGCGGCTCCGTGGCCTCGCCGAACCGCGAGACCGAGGCCATGAAGGACGGCTCGGACGCGGTCGCGGACTGGCCGGTGCTCAACGCCCTGCTCAGCACGGCGGGCGGGTCGACGTGGACCAGCGTGCACCACGGCGGCGGCACGGGCATCGGCACCTCGATCCACGCGGGCGTGGTCGTCTGCGTGGACGGCACGAAGCTGGCGGGCGAGAAGGCCGCCCGCGTCCTCACGAACGACCCCGGGATCGGCGTGGTGCGCCACGCCGACGCGGGCTACCGGCAGGCCGTCGACTTCGCGAAACGGAAACGCATCGACATCCCCAGGATCGGAGGCAAGAGATGAAGTCCATCGCCCTGCTCGCGTTGCTCGCGCTGCCGCTGGCGGCGCAGGATCCGGCGATCGAGACGAAGGCCGTCGAGTACAAGCACGGCGACGTCGTCCTCGAGGGCTGGCTGGCCCGGCCGGTGGCGTCGGGCGAGAAGCGCCCCGGCGTCGCGGTCGTCCACGAGTGGCGCGGCCACGGCCCCTACGCCCGAAAGCGCGCCGAGATGCTCGCCCGGATGGGGTACACGGCCTTCGCGGTCGACATGTACGGCAAGGGCGTCTTCGCCAAGGACCACGAGGAGGCCGGGAAGCTCGCGGGCGTCTTCTTCAAGGACCGCGAGCTGATGCGCACCCGGCTCGCGGCGGGGATCGACGTGCTGAAGGCCCAGCCCGACGTCGACGCGACGCGCCTGGCGGCCATCGGCTACTGCTTCGGCGGCACCTCGGTGCTGGAGCAGGCCCGGGCGGGCGCCGACCTGAAGGGCGTGGTCAGCTTCCACGGCAACCTGAGCGCCCCCCGGCCGGCGGAGGCGGGGAAGGTGAAGGCCAAGGTCCTGGTCTGCCACGGCGCGGACGACTCGTTCGTGCCGGCCGAGCAGGTCGCGGCCTTCCAGGCCGAGATGAAGGCGGCGGGCGCCGACCTGACCTTCGTGGCCTTCGGCGGCGCCGTCCACAGCTTCACGGTGCCCGAGGCGGGGAACGACCCCTCGAAGGGCATGGCCTACCACGAGAAGGCGGACAAGCGCTCGTGGGAGATGACGCGCGACTTCCTCGCGGAGTGCTTCGCGAAGTAGCGCTACTCGAAGCGCAGGTCGAGCTCGCCCTCGCGGGGCAGGACCTCGCCGATCTCGTGGGCCGCGAGCGTGTTCGCGGCCTTGAGCGCGGCGACGAGCGGCTTCACGCGGTCCGGGTCCACGACGAGGAGCAGCCCGCCCGAGGTCTGCGGGTCGAAGCAGATCACCTCGAGGACCGGGTCGACGCCCTTCGCGGACTTCCAGCGCCCCTGCAGCTGCAGGCGGTTCGTGCGGTCGCCGCCCGTCTTGAGGCCGCCCCGGGCCAGCGCGAGGGCGTCGGGGAAGATCGGCAGCTTCGCCGTGTCGATGCGGATCGTCGTCCTCGAGACCTTCGCCATGTTGCCGGCGTGGCCCGCGAGGCCGAAGCCGGTGATGTCGGTGCAGGCGCGCACCCCGCCGACCTTCCGTCCCGCCTCGCAGGCGGACTTGTTCAGCGCGGAGAGCGCGGCGACGGTCTCGCCCAGCGACTCCCGCGAGAGCTTCTGCTGCTTGATGGCGCTGCCGAGGATGCCGCTGCCGAGGGGCTTCGTGAGGACGAGCCGCGAGCCGGCCTTCGCGCCCGCGTTGGTCCAGGCCGCGGCGGGGTCGACGAAGCCGGTGACGCTGCAGCCGAACTTCAGCTCGGCGTCGCGCACGGTGTGGCCGCCGAGGAGGGAGCAGCGCGCCTCGCGGAGCTTGTCCGCGCCGCCCTGGAGGATGGCCCGCAGGTCGGCGGGCGGCAGGTCCGGCGGCACGCAGAGGATGTTCATCGCGGTCGCGGGCGTCCCGCCCATCGCGTACACGTCGGAGAGCGCGTTGGCGGTGGCGATCGCGCCGAAGGCGTGGGGGTCGTCCACGACGGGCGTGAAGAAGTCGAGCGTCTGCACGAGGGCGGACTTCCCGTCGAGGCGGAAGATCCCCGCGTCGTCGTAGGTGTCGATGCCCACGAGGACCTCGGGCGCCTGCCAGAACTTCAGGCCGTCCAGCGCCTCATGCAACTCATGAGGCCCGAGCTTGCCGGCTCAGCCGCCGCAGGTCGTGTAGTCGGTGAGGCGAGTTGCCATCGGGACAGGATAACGCCCCGGGGGCTACTTTTCTTCCCCCCCGTGGGGGAACTTGCCGGAGTGCTCGCAGACCCTGGCGGGCTTGCCGTCGCATTTCTCGACGGAGTGCACGACCTCCTTCTCGGAGGGCCCGACGGCGGAGCACTTGTCGCACTTGAACTGGACGTGGCCGATGACGACCTTCTCGAGGCAGCAGCCGGGCGTGGCGCAGCAGGCCTTGCGGTGCTGGCGGCCCGGGTGCATGCGGCACGAGTAGCTGGTCTTCACGCAGCCGTCGACCTTCTCGGGCTTCGAGCCGCAGCGGCGGCAGGCGCCCTTGGCGAGGTCCTTCGGCAGGAGGAAGGTCCGGCACTTGGGGCAGTGGTCGCAGGGCGCGACCTTCGCGAGGTCGCAGGCGACCGGCTTCTTCTCGGCGGGGGCCGGGGGCGCCGGCGTCGGGGAGGGCGGCGGGGCGTCCTGGGCGAGGACCAGGGCCGCGACCAGGAGGAGGACGGTTTTCATGGATACAGTATGCCGCGGAATCAGGCGCGGCGCAGGATTTCGGCGGCCCGGGCCATCGCCTCGAGCTTCGCCGAGGCGGTCCTCGCGGAGGCCACCGGGTTGTCCGCGAAGGTGGCGAACCCGCAGTCGGGATTCAGCAGCACGCGCTCCCGGCCGAAGAGCGAGATCGCGCGGCGCCCCTTCTCGACGATCTCCTCGACCGATTCGACGCGCTCGTGCTTCTGGTTGACGACGCCGACGCCGAGGCGCCGGTCCGACGGGAGGTTGCGGAGCACCTCGATCTCGCCGGCCCGCGGCGTGGCCATCTCGAGGAAGTACGTCCCGACGTCGAGGGCGCGCAGGAGGCCGACGAGGGGCCGGTAGTCGCCGGCCAGGGCGGCGCTCTCGTCGGGGGTCCAGTTTCCCCGGCAGACGTGGAGGGCGGTGCGCTCGCGGGGGAAGCCCGCGACGACCCGGTTGACGAGCCCCCGGGCGAACTCGAGCTCCTGCTGGACCTCGCCCTTGGCGCCGAGCGCCCCGCACATGAAGCTCGTGCCGCCCTTGGCGCCGCCGAAGACGACCTCGGAGAGCACGGGCTCGTCGAGCTGGACGATCGCGGCCCCGCCGGCGAGGAGGTGCGCGAGCTCCTCCCGGAGGATCTTCACGACGTCCTCGGCGAGCTCCTCGCGCGTCGCGTAGGGCCGATTGACGAGGCACTCCATGTAGAGGGTGCGCGTCAGGACGTAGGGCCCGGGGATCGCGACCTTCACGGGGCGGTCCGTCAGGGAGCGGACGAGGGGGAGCTCGTGGGCGGCGATGGGCCGGCTCCGGCCGAGCTTCCCGAAGAGCGCGGGATGGCGGACCTTGGAGGCGGGGACGTCGAGCGTCTCGAACTCCTTCCTCAGCTTCTCCGGATCCTCGACGAGCGGGAGGAGGTCGGTGAGCGGGATCAGGCGGCAGTTGTCGAGGCGGGAGCCGACGAAGGAGGCGTAGCTGTCGCGGCGCTGCTCGCCGTCGCTGACGACGTCCGCGCCTGCCTTGAGCTGGGCGTCGACGGCGAGGCGCACGGCGTCGTCGGCGGTGGCCTGGAACTCGGCCTCGGGGAGGCGGCCCTCGAGGTAGGCGTGGAGGGCCTCGACCATCCAGCGGGGCCGTGGCCAGCTGCCGATGCCGAGGACGGCGAGGGTCGGGATGGGCGGGGCGGGGGCGGGCGGGCCCGCGGGGGCGGAGGGGACCGGGGCCGGGGCCGCGATCGCGGGCACGACGACCGGGGTCGCGCCGCGCTCGGCGAGGGCGCCCTTGCAGACGAGGTAGCTGCGCTGCCGGCCGGACTTGGTCCAGCTGACGAGCTCGTTGCCCGTCATGCGGCACCACGAGGGCAGGTCGCCCTCGACGGACGAGTCGGTGGAGCGGATCTCCAGGAGCCCGCCGCGGGGCAGGGGATCGATGTGCTGGCGGATGAGCAGCAGGAGCCCGTTCCCGCAGTCCATGTCGCCGCCGTCGAAGCCCGCGTCGGGCGCGAGGGGATGCCGCTCCACCGGGTCCATGCTAGTAGCTGATGCTCGGGCAGCCGTCGCCCATGAACTCCACGAGCTTGGCGCCGCCGACCACGGCCGCGCCGGCGACGAGGTTGTTCTCGTCGAGCTTGCGCTTCTTGAAGCAGGGCGAGCAGGTGTACATCTTGCCGCCGCCCTTCGCGAAGTTCTCCATGAGCTCCTTGAGGGGCGCGAAGCCCTCCTCGCGGATGTCGTCGGCGACGCCCTTCTGGGAGAGCCGGACGCCCTCGATCGACAGGAACACGACGGTCTCCTTGCCCGAGCCGAGCGCGGCGTTGGCCACGACGAAGGCGACCGTCGCCTTGTCGGGGTTGTCCTTTCCGAAGCTCAGGCTGACGACGAACTTGCCGGCCATGGGGTCCTCCTATCCTTTCCGGATCCAGTACGCGGGCGGAACGGACTTCACGAGGGGGTTGCCCGTCATCCGGCACCACGCCGGAAGATCCTCGGGCGCCCCCGGATCGGTGGCGGTCACCTTGAGCACGGCGCCCGCGGGCAGCGCGGCGATGCGGGCGCGCAGCTCGAGGACGAGGTCGCCGCAGCCCAGGTCGCCGGCGGGCCAGTCCGCGTCCTCGCGGACCGGGCCGGAGGGGGCGG
>CAYXGZ010000027.1:0-47187 GCA_964464755.1 uncultured Planctomycetales bacterium | reverse complement strand
TGGCGGCCTACTCCTGGCCCGGCAACGTCCGCGAGCTGGGCAACATCGTCGAGCGGGCCGCGGTGCTCGCGCCCGGGGACGAGATCGACGAGGCGACCGTCGCCCCCTGGCTCGACGGGGCCGCCCCGGGCGGCGACGGGCTGTCCGCCTGGCTGGGGAGGCCGATCGAGGACCTGGAGCGGGAGTTCGTCTCGCGGAGCCTCGCGCACCACGCGGGCAACCGCGAGCGCACGGCGAGGGCGCTCGGGATCACGTCGCGGACCCTGCGCGACAAGCTCAGGAAGTGGGGGGCCGGGGAGGCGTGACGGAAGGGCCTGCAGGTTTGCGGGCCCTCCAGCCGATAGTGGAAATGGCGGAACTGTTTTCCGCTCAGGAGTCGAAGGATGGACGCGATTCGCCCGGTCGGGCCGGGCCCGGTCGATCCGCTGCGCGACGCCCGGGGACCCTCGGTCCCCGCCACGTCGTTCAAGGACATCCTCCGGGAATCGATCGAGCAGGTGAACCGGCTCCAGGCCGAGGCCGACCAGACGCTCGCGAAGCTCCACCAGGGCGAGGCGAGCCCCGAGGAGGTCTCGGTGGCCTTCAAGAAGGCGCAGGTCGCCTTCGAGTCGCTCATGCAGATCCGCGACAAGCTCGTCGGGGCCTTCGAGGAGATCCAGCGGATGCGCCTCTAGCGCGCCGCCGAAACGAGGCGCGCCCGGGCCGGAGAACCCGGGGAGCGCGAAACCGAGAGAGGGGGGCCGGCCGCCGCCGCGAGGCGGAGCCGGTGAGTGGTCATGGACAAGTTCCGCCAGGGCGTCGAGTCGCTCCGCGCGACCTGGGCCGCCCTGCCCGCCGCCACCCGCGCCGTCGTCGCGCTCCTCGCGATCGCGCTCTGCGCCGTGGTCGCCTGGGGATTCCGCGCCGCGCCCGTGGGCCCGATGACCCGAGTCGCCGACGCCGCGACCGACCCCGGGACCCGCGCCCGCATCGTCGCCAAGCTCGCCGAGCTCAAGGTCCCGCACCGCGTCGAGGACGGCGCCGTCCTCGTGCCCGCCGCCCGCGCCGACGAGGCCGTGCTCCAGCTCCACGGCGCCGGCGCCCTCGGCGACGGCCAGGTCTTCGAGTTCATCAAGGAGAGCAACCCCTTCGCGAGCCAGTGGGACCGCGACAAGCGCTGGCAGGTCGCCCTCCAGCAGCAGCTCGCGCGGATGATCGGCCGCATGGGCCCCGTCCGCGCCGTCAGCGTCCAGGTCACCCCCCAGCAGGAGATGGCCACGCTCTGGGCGGGCCGCGCGGAGGCCACGGCCGCCGTCATGGTCGAGCTCAAGGACGGGGCCGAGCTCAGCAAGGCCAACGTCAAGGCGATCTGCGGCCTCGTCGCCGCCGCCGTCCAGGGCCTCAAGCCCTCGAACGTGAAGATCGGCGACTCCTCCGGCCGCCTCTACGGCCTGCCCTCGAGCGACGCGACCGTCGTCGGCCACGACCTGCGCGAGCAGGAGGTCGAGTACGCCCACGTCCTCGAGGAGAAGGCGCGCAACCTCCTGCCCGACGGCGCGAAGGTCTCCATCACCGTCCGCCTCAGCCCCGAGGAGCGCTCGACCGAGAAGCGCAGCGTCGACCGCCAGGGCGCGGACGTCGAGACCTCGACGCAGTCCACGAGGGAGCTCGGGCCCGACGGGAAGCCCGCGAAGGAGTCCACCCAGGCCACGACCCGCTCCGACCACGGCGCCACGGTCGAGAAGACCCAGGCCCCGCTCGGCACGCGCATCGAGAGCGTCTCCGTCGCCGTCGTCCTGCCCGTCGAGGCCGGCGCGACCGGCGGCGAGGCCGAGGGCCGCCGCGCGGTCCAGGAGTACACGGCGCTGCTCGCCCGGGCGACCGGCGCCGACGAGGGCTCGGTGTCCGTGATGCCGGTCCCGATGTCGCGGCCGGTCTTCGTGGCCCCCGCGGCCCCGCCCGTCGAGGCGGCCGGCGCCTCCTGGGGCGGCCACGCGCTGATCGCCGGCGCGCTGCTGCTCCTCGCGCTCATCGCGTGGGGCGCGCTGCGCTCCATCCCGATGACGACGACGGTCACGTCCGAGGAAAGCGTCCACCTCCCCGGCGGGTCGCTGCCCGCGGAGGAGGCGGCGGAGCTCGACCGCATCAAGGACGGCGTGCGCGCGTCGGCGGGGGAGGATCCCCGCGGCGCGGCCGAGGTCCTGCGGCGGTGGATGAGGTAGCGACGATGGACCTCTCGAATCCCGGGGCCCGGAGGTCGGCCGTCCTGCTGTCGGCGGTCGACGCCGAGACGGCGCGGCTCGTCCTCAAGGGCCTGCCCGCCGGCGAGCGCCAGCGCGTGCTCGTCGAGGTCGCCCGGCTCGAGGCCCATCCCGCGACGCCCGGGGAGCTGCGCGAGGCGCTGCGCGCGTTCGAGGACGACCGCCGGGTCGAGGCCCGGCCGCTGCTCGACGACCTGATCGATCCGCCGCCGGCCCCGCGCGAGCCCGAGAAGGCCCCCGCGCCCGGCGCGCCCTTCGGCGCCCTCGCGTCCCGCGATCCCGGCCAGGTCCTCGCGGCCGTCCAAGGCGAGCACCCGCAGACGATCGCCGTGGTCCTCGCGCACCTGCCCGCCTCCGCCGGCGCGGCCGTGCTGGACCGTCTCCCGCTGAAGACCCAGGTCGAGGTGATCCGCCGCGTCGGTTCCCTCCAGGCCGTGTCGCCCGAGACGCTGGCCGAGGTCGAGCGGGCCGTGGAGGCCCGGCTCGCGCCCGCCGCGGGCGGGGACGCGGGCGGGGTGCAGACGGCGGCGGCCCTGCTGGCCCGCGTGTCCGGCGACGCCGAGCGCGGCATCCTCGACGGGCTCTCGGCCGTCGACGGCGAGCTCGCGGGCCGCATCCGCGGCGAGCTCTTCGCCTTCGACGACCTCCGCCTCTCCGACGACCACGGGATCCGCGCGCTCCTCGAGCGCGTCGATCCGTCCCGCCTCGCCGTCGCGCTGAAGCTGCCCGCCCCCGAAGTCGCGGCCCGGCTCTTCCGCAACCTGCCGGACTCCGCCGCCGCGACGCTCGAACGCGAGATCGAGTCGCTCGGCCCCGTGACGCTCGCCGACGTGACGGCCGCCCGCGAGGCGGTCGCCGAGGAGGCGCGGCGCCTCGAGGTCGAGGGCCGGCTCCGCGTGCAGGGCCGGCCGCCCGGGAGGGTCGCGTGAGCGCCCCCTTCACCCTGAAGTCGTTCCGCGCCGAGGCGGAGGAGATCCTCGCGCAGGCGAGGGCCGAGGCCGCCCGGATCCGCGAGGAGGCCCAGGCCGAGGGCCTGGCCGCGGGGCGCGACGAGGGGCTTCGGCTCCAGGCCGCGGAGGGCGTCCGCGTCGCGGGCGCCGTCGCCGCGCAGGTCGAGTCGGTGCGGGCCGTGCTGGAGCGCGAGGCGGAGCGCGACCTCGTGCGCCTGGCCGTCGCGCTGGCCGGGCGGATCGTCCGCGCGGAGGTGGCGCTCGGCCGCCCCGTCGCGGCCGCGGCCCTGAAGGAGGCGCTGCGGATCTCCGCGCGGCGCCACGAGCTGAAGGTCCACGTGCATCCCGCCGACCTGCCGGGCCTGGCGGCGCCGGCGGGCGTCTCGCTCGTGGCCGATCCGACCGTGACCCGGGGCGGCTGCATCGCCCGCAGCGGCGAGGGCGCCGTGGATCTCTCGATCGAAACCCAGCTCCGCGAGATCGAGCGCGGACTCATCGGAGCCTGACGTGGACGCACCCTTCGCGAAGTACCTCGAGGACGCGGCGCACCTGGATCCCGCGCGGCGGATCGGGCACGTGCGCCGGGTCACGGGCCTCGCGCTCGAGGCCGGCGGCCTGGACGCGCCCATCGGCGCCGTCTGCGCCGTGCGCACCGCGGGGGGCGGCGACCTCCGCGCCGAGGTCGTCGGGTTCCGGGACGACGTCGCCGTGCTCATGCCGCTCGGGGAGCTGGACGGCGTGCGGGCGGGCGACGAGGTCGCCTGCCTGGAGACGGCGCGCCGCATCCCCGTGGGCGAGGACCTGCTCGGCCGGGTGATCGACGCCGAGGGCCGGCCGCTCGACGGCGGGCCGGCGCCGCGCGCGGACCGCTTCGTGCCGATCTTCCGGCCCGCGCCGTCGCCGATGGAGCGCGAGCGCATCACGTCGCCGATCGGGACGGGCGTGCGGGCGATCGACGCCCTGGCGACCTGCGGGCGGGGCCAGCGCGTGGGCCTCTTCTCGGGCTCGGGCGTCGGCAAGAGCGTGCTGCTCGGGATGATCGCCCGCCACACGGCGGCCGACGTGACCGTGGTCGCGCTGGTCGGCGAGCGGGGCCGCGAGGTGCGGGACTTCCTCGAGTCGAACCTGGGGCCCGAGGGCCGGAAGCGCTCGGTGGTCGTCGTCGAGACGGCGGAGCGGCCCGCGCTGCTGCGGAGCCGGGCGCCGTTCGCCGCGACGGCCGTGGCGGAGCATTTCCGCGACCGCGGGGCCCACGTGATGCTGCTCATGGACTCGCTGACGCGCATGGCCAACGCCCAGCGCGAGCTCGGGCTGGCCGCGGGCGAGCCGCCGGCGACGCGGGGCTACCCGCCGTCGGTGTTCGCGCTGCTGCCTCGGCTCCTCGAGCGCGCGGGCTCGCTGCGCGGCGGGAGCATCACCGGGGTCTACTCGGTGCTCGTCGAGGGCGACGACCTCTCGGAGCCCGTCGCCGACGCCGCGCGGAGCCTCCTCGACGGCCACCTGGTGCTCTCGCGCTCGCTGGCGGACCGCGGGCACTATCCCGCGATCGACCCGCTCGGCAGCGTGTCGCGGCTCATGCCGGAGCTCGTGGGCGAGGCGCACCGCGAGGCGGCGCGGAGGGTCGTGTCGCTCCTGGCGACGCACCGCGACGCCGAGGACCTCGTGAGCATCGGGGCGTACCGGGCCGGGGCCGACCCGGAGATCGACCTCGCGATCAAGGCCCTGCCGGGGATCCGCGCGTTCCTGCGGCAGGACTTCCGCGAGCGGGATTCGCTGGAGGGGGCGGGGGGCAAGCTGGCCGCGCTGGCGGCCGGATTCGGGGGTGCACCGTGATCGGACCGTTCCGGTTCCGGCTGGCGCGGGTGCTCGACGTGCGTCGGGTCGAGGAGCAGGTCGCCTCGACGGCGCTCGCGGAGGCGGCGTCGAGGGTCGCGGCGCGGGAGCGGCTGCTGGAGGGCCTGCGGGCCGAGCGCGTGCGGGCCGCGGCGGTGAAGCGGGCGGTGACGACGGCCGGGGTGGACCTCGCCCAGCTGCGCTACGTGCAGCAGCACCTCAACGTGCTGGGGCAGCGGATCGCGGCGGAGGAGTCGGCGCTCGAGGCGTGCCGGGCGGAGGTCGAGCGGCGGCGCGGGGCGCGGGTCGAGGCGGCCCGGGCCGTGCGCGTCCTGGAGCGGCTCGAGGCCCGCCGGCGGGCCGAGTGGGCGAGGGAGTCCGAGGCCGCGGAGCGCCGGCGGCTGGACGAGGTGGCGCTGCGCGGGAGGGCAACGGCATGAAGGGGATGCTCGGGACGCTGGGCCGGGTCTACCTCGGGCTCGCGGCGATCGCGCTGCCCGCGGCGGCCGCGACGGCGGTGTTCGTCGCGACGGGCGTGCCGGCGGAGCGGCGCGAGCGCGCGTGGGACGTCCTGCGGGGGCGGGAGCGGGGCGAGGCCCCGGCCGAGGAGCCGCCCGCGGGCGTCGAGTCCTCGCGGCGGATCGCGGAGGACCTGGCGGCGCGCGAGGCGGAGGTCCGGCGGTCGGAGTCGGCGCTGCAGGCGCTGCTGGCGCGGGCCGAGGAGGCCCGGGCGCGGGCCGAGGCGGAGCGCGGGTCCGCGGGCGCCGAGCCCCCGATCGAGGAGACGGCGCTCCTGATGGAGAAGGTCGCGCTGCCGACGGCGCTGTCGCTGGCGCGGATCTGGAGCGACGCGACGGTGGCGCAGGTGCTGCGGGCGCTGAAGCCCGCGCGCTCGGCGGCGATCGTCGACGCGATGGCCGGCGACCCCGCGCTGGCGGCGCGGCTGCCGGCGATTCTGCGCGTGCGCTGATCGCGCGGCGCGGTAGGATTCCGGCATGAACGGCGCCACCCGGCGGGCCGGACCGGGGCTCCTCCTCCTCGTCGCGCTCCTGCTCTGCCTCGAGGCGGCGCTGGTGGGTTCGTGGTGGAGGTCGAGGGCGGAGGACGGGCCCGCGACGGCGGCGGTCGCGGACGTGCCGCTGGGCGGGGACTTCGCGCGGCGGCTGGAGTCGGGCGGGGAGTTCCGGGTGCGGCTGGTGCTGAGGCTGGACCTCGAGGGCCGGCGCGATCCCGGGCGGCTGGTGGCGGAAGTGGAGCGGCGGATCCCGACGCTGCGGGCGGCGGTGGCGACGGAGGTGCTGGGCCGGCGTCGGGACGAGGACCTGGCGCGGGCGACGGCGCCGGACTCGGTGGGGCAGGACGCGCGGAGGCGGATCAACCGGGAGCTCGGCGACCAGCTGGGCGAGCGGGAGCTGGTGCGCGAGGTGCTGGTGGAGGGGGGGAGGTCGCGATGACGGGACTGGGGCCGGAGGGGATCCCGGTGGAGGCGCGCATCGAGCTGGGGCGCGCGCGGATCCCGTGGTCGGAGCTGAGGAAGCTGGAGCCGGGGGCGGTGGTGGAGCTGGACCGGCTGGTGGGGGAGCCCGCGGACCTGGTGGCGGGCGGGCGGGTGCTGGCGCGGGGCGAGCTGAGGGTGGTGGACGGGCGCTTCGCGTTCCGGGTCACCGAGGTGATGTAGCCCTTCGGCCGTCCGCCCGGGCGGCTTGAATCTTTTTTTCCGAATTCCGCGAAAAGCCCTTCCCTTCGTCAATTCGAAAGTTATAATTTACGCACTGTAATTTATAAATTATAAAGTACAGTAGGGGTCGAGGAGAGAGAGGGGGAGGGGATGAAGTTCCAGGTCCCGCAGGATTCCGCCGCGCCCGAGCACACCGTCGTCATCCCGCCCGACGATCCCGTCCCGGCCGCCGCCGCGCCCGCCCCGATCGCCGCGCCGCGCGTCATCGCCGAGACCGCCGCGCCGAAGCTCGGCGAGCGCGAGGTCCCCGAGCCGCCCGTCGGCGGCCTCTTCGCCGCCACCGCCGTCATCGCCGTCCTCGCCGCCGCGGCCTGGCTCGTCTTCCGCCGCTTCCTCAAGGGCTCGCGCCTCTTCCAGGCCCAGGGCGTCATCCAGGTCCTCGGCCGCCGCGCCGTCGCGCCCCGCCAGGAGGTCCTCCTCGTCGAGGTCGCCGGCCGCGTCTTCCTCGTCGGCTCCACCCGCGAGCGCCTCTCGACCCTCGGCGAGATCTCGCGCCCCGAGGAGGTCTCCGCGATCCGCGCCCGCGTCCCCGGCTCCGCGGCCGCCGAGTTCAAGGCCGCCCTCGCCGACGCGCCCGCGGCCCCGAAGGCCGCCGCCGAACCCGAAACCGTCCCCGCCGGGGCCTACGACGGCCTCGCCCGGGAGCTCGCGCAGATCCGTCGTTCCGTCCAGGCCTGGAAGGACTAGCCAGGGATAGAGGGGGATTCGATGCTCGGACGTTTCCTCGCGGGGAGCCTGCTGCTCCTCTCGCTCGTCGTCGCGGCGCTCCTGCTGCTGCAGGCCAACCGCAGCGAGGCCGCCTCCGGCCCGGTCGAGGCCGTCAGCGTCCGCCGCGTCTCCGCGCCGCCGCCCGCCGCCGCGCGCCGCGCCCCGGCCGTCGCGCCCGCCCGCGCCCTCGACGCCGCGCTCGCCTCCGACGACCTCCGCGCCGTCTGCCGCGCCGCCGCCGTCCTCCGCCTCGCCGGGCTCCCCGAGCCCGCCGCCGCCCGCGACCGGCTCCTCGACGCCTTCCTCGACGGCCGCCTCGACTTCGCCGGCCCCTGGGCCCTCGCCCGCCTCGCGGAGCTCCCGCCCCGCGAGCAGGCCGCCCTCGCCGCCCGCGCCCGCAACCTCGACCGCTCGATCGTCGCGATGAAGGACGCCCCGCCCGCCCTCGTCCGCGCCCTCGTCGCCTCCGCCGAGGACCCCTCGGCCCACCTCGAGGCCGCCCGCGCCGTCGCGCCCCGGATCCGCGCCCTCGTCGCCGACCCGGCCCTCGGCCGCAAGGCCTGGGCCCTCCTCGCCGCGACCGACTCCGCGACCCTCGACGACGTCCGCTCCCTCACCTTCCGCATCGCCGACGACGAGTGGGCCCGCGCCGAGATCGCCGCCCTCGGCGGCGCCGCCGTCGCCCCGCTCGTCGAGCGCTGCAGCTCGGCCGACCCGCTCCTGCGCTCCGCCGCCGCCTGGCTGCTCGCGCTGGCCGGGGGCGAGTCCCTCGCCGACACCGTCGTCCATGCCGCCGTCCCCGGCCTCAAGGCCGACGACGTCGCCGGCAACGCGCGCTACTCGATCCGCGCCCTCGCCGCCCTCGGCGAGCGCGCCCGCCCCGTCGCGCGCCTCCTCCTGCGCTCCCACGACGACCAGGCCGCCGCGGCCGCCCTCGACGTCCTCCGCCGCTGCGGCGGCGCCAGCGACGCCGAGGTCGAGGCCTCGCGCCCCGTCCTCGAGCGCCTCTCCACCTCCGACGTCGACGAGTCCTCCCTGGCCGCCGAGCTCCTCGCCGCCCTCAAGGCCCGCGGAGCCGTCGACGTGCCCGGCGCCCCGGCGCCGCTGAGCCCGGGACAGGTCCCCTCGTCGGGGACGGGGAGATAGGCCGACCCGTGAACGCCGCGCGCTTGCTGGTGCTGACGACGGCCCTGGTGCTGGCCGGGGGCCTCTTCGCCTCCGCCGACGCCCAGGTCCGCCCCGCGCCGCAGGACACGAAGCGCGACCCCGGCCTGCTGCCCACCCAGGACTGGCTCAAGCGCGACGGCGACCCCCAGAAGGCCGTCACGACCGTCGAGATCCTCGTCCTCCTCACGGTCCTCTCGCTCGCCCCGTCGATCCTCGTCCTGACGACCTCGTTCACGCGGATCGTCATCGTCCTCTCGTTCGTGCGCAAGGCCCTCGCCACGCCGGACCTCCCGCCCAACCAGGTCATCCTCGGCCTCTCGCTGCTGCTGACCTTCATGGTCATGGCGCCCACGATCGGAGCCATCAAGCGCGACGCCCTCGACCCCTACACGTCCTCCGACCCGCGCGTGCAGATCACCCAGAAGGAGGCGCTCTCGCGCTCCGTCGACCACGTGCGCACGTTCATGTTCAAGCACGCCCGCGCCGCCGACCTCACGCTCTTCATGGAGCTCACGAAGCAGCCGCGCCGCAGCGGCGGGTGGACCGAGGCCGACGTGCCCACCGAGGTCCTCGTGCCCGCGTTCGTGATCAGCGAGCTGCGCCGCGCCTTCATCATGGGCTTCGCGATCTTCCTGCCGTTCCTCGTCATCGACCTCGTCGTCAGCGCGATCCTCGTCGCGATGGGCATGGTCGTCCTCCCGCCCGTCATGGTGAGCCTGCCGCTGAAGATCCTGCTCTTCGTCCTCGTGGACGGGTGGCACCTCGTCGTCGGGTCCCTGGTCAAGAGCTTCACGGGTTGAGCATGGGCGACCTCCAATCGGCGGCGGACCTGGCCCGCGAGGCCCTCTGGCTCGCGGTCAAGCTCTCGCTCCCGGTGCTCGCGGTGGGGCTGCTCGTCGGCCTCGCGATCTCGATCGTCCAGGCCGCGACCCAGGTCCAGGAGCAGAGCGTCGCCTTCGTCCCCAAGATGTTCGCGATGGTGGTCACCGTGATCCTCCTCCTCCCGTGGGGGCTCTCGGTGCTCGCCGAGTACGCCCGGACCGTCATGACCGGAATGTCCCGGTGGATGCCGTAGCCATGGACTGGATGCGCCCCGACAACGTGCCGGCCTTCCTCCTGGTCCTCGCGAGGACCTCGGGGATGCTGCTGACCGCCCCGGTGCTGGGCAGCCAGGCGATCCCCGTCCCCGCGCGGGCGGGCTTCGCGGCCGTGCTCGCGCTGCTCTTCACGCCGCTCGTCGCCGGCTCCGCCGCGCTCCCGGAATCGATGACGGGCCTCGCCGTCGCCGCCGCGGGCGAGCTCGGCGTCGGCCTCCTCCTCGGCTTCGCCGCCGCGCTGCTCTTCGGCGCCGTCCAGGCCGCGGGCCACCTCGTGGACCTCGACATGGGCGTCGCGCTGGCCAACATCCTCGACCCCGTCACGCACGAGCAGGTCAGCCTCGTCGCCCAGTTCAAGCTGCTCCTCGCCACGACGGCCTGGCTGCTCGTCGCCGGCCACCACTTCCTGCTCTCCGCCACCTTCGACAGCTTCCGCGCCGTGCCGGTCGGCGGCTTCGCGGGGGCCTCCGGCCTCACGCCCGGCCTCGTGGGCACGATGGCCTCGGGCCTGCTCGTGTCGGCCGTCCAGCTCGCGGCGCCCGCGCTGCTCGCCCTGATGCTCGTCACCGTCGCGATGGCTTTCCTCGCGCGCGCCGTCCCCGAGCTCAACCTGCTCTTCCTCGGGTACCCAGTGCGGATCTTCGCGGGCCTCGTCGTCCTCGCGCTGGCCGTCGGCCTCACCCTGCAGGTCTTCGCGCGGCAGACGCTCGCGACCGAGTCCGCCGTGCGCGGCCTCCTGCAGATCCTCGGGGGGCGGCCATGACCCGGGGCACCGTGCTGGCCACCCTGCTGCTGACCGCGGGCGCCGCGGCGTCCGTCGCCGCCCTCGGCGCCTTCCGCCCGGCGAGCGCCGGCGCGTTCGCCGAGGCGCCCCCGGGCCTGACGGCCGCCGAGTTCGAGCGCCGCCTCTCGGCCGCCGCCGTCGCGGTCCGCCGCTCGATCGAGTCCCGGCCCGACGTCGCCTCCGTCCGGGTCCGCGTGCTCTCCGAGGCGCCGGACCAGCCGCTGCTCGTCTCCGTCCGCCTCGCCTGGCGGACGACGCGCGGGGACCTCTCGGTCGTCGCCGCCGAGGCCCACCGCGCCTTCAACGGGATCGCCGAGGTCCGCGCCGAGGCGCGCGACGACGGCGACGGACTGGTGACCTTCCCATGAGCGACATGGACCAGGAACGGACGGAGCCCGCCACGCCGCGCCGCCTCGAGGAGGCGCGCGAGAAGGGGCACGTGGCCAAGAGCCACGACCTCGTCTCCGCGCTCGTCGTGCTCGCGGCCGTCGGGGGCCTGGCGCTGCTCGGCGGCTCCCTGCTCGGCGGCTTCAAGGGCGCGCTCTCCGGGGCCCTCCAGGTCGCGGCGCGGCCCGAGGCGGACCTCGCGTCGCTCTCCGACCGGATGATCGCCACCGCTGGCGCCTTCGGGCTCGCCGCGCTGCCGCTCCTCGGCGTCGTCCTCGCCTCCGCCGTGCTCGGCCACGTCCTGCAGACGGGCCCGCTCTGGAGCCTCGAGCCCGCCATCCCGCGCGGGGAGCGGCTCGATCCCGTCCAGGGCCTCGCCCGCCTCTTCTCGCTGCGCTCCGCCACCCGCCTCGGGGCGGGACTCCTCAAGGCCGCCGCCATCGCCGGCGTCCTGGTCTGGACCGCCTGGGAACAGCGCGACGCCGTGCTCGGCGCGGGCGCCGGCGCCCCCGGCGAGGTCGCCGAGTCCGCGGGCCGCCTCGCGTTCCTGCTCGGGCTCCGCGCCGGCCTCGCCCTGCTCGGCCTCGGCGTGCTCGACTGGGGCCTCCAGCGCCTGCTCCACGCCCGCGACCTCCGCATGAGCCGCGCCGAGATCCGCGAGGAGCTCCGCCGCGTCGAGGGCGACCCCGCGGTCCGCGAGCGCCGCCGCTCGCTCCAGCGCCGCCTCGCCGCCCAGCAGTCGCTCCACCTCGTCGCCACGGCCTCCGTCGTCGTCACCGGCCCCGGCGAGCTCGCCGTCGCCCTGCGCTACCGCGCGGAGAGCGAGTCGGCGCCCGTCGTCGTCGCCAAGGGCCGGGGCGAGATCGGCCGCCGCATCGCCGAGCTGGCCGGCGAGCACGACGTGCCCGTGATCGAGCGCGAGGACGCCGCCGCCGACCTCTTCCGCCGCGCCGAGGTCGGGCAGGGCATCCCCGCGGACCTGTACCGGACGGCCGCCGAGCTCGTGGCGACGTCGCTCCGCATCGCCGGAAGGAACGCGGCCTGAACCCATGGACTCCATGAACGCGTCGACGGGCTGGATGTCGAGGAACCAGGATCTGGCGCTGGTCGCCGGGATCCTCGGGGTCCTCCTCGTCGTCTTCGTGCCCCTGCCCGGGGCCGCGATGGACGTCCTGCTCACCGCCTCGATCGCGCTCTCGCTCCTCACGCTCCTCACGGTCGTCTACGTGAAGGAGCCCGTCCGCTTCTCGGTCTTCCCGTCCGTGCTGCTCCTGTCCACCGCCTTCCGCCTCGCCCTGAACATCGCGACGACCCGCATGATCCTCGGCAACGCGAAGGAGCAGGGCCTCTCCGCCGCCGGCGAGGTCGTCCGCGGCTTCGGCGAGTTCGTCGCGGGCAACCAGCCCGCCGTCGGCTTCGTCCTCTTCCTCATCCTCGTGCTCGTCAACTTCGTCGTCATCAGCAAGGGCGCGACGCGCATCTCGGAGGTCGCCGCGCGCTTCACCCTCGACGCGCTGCCCGGCCGGCAGATGGCCATCGACGCCGACGTCAACGCGGGCGCGATCGACGCCGCCGAGGCCCGCCGCCGCCGCGACGACATCGCGCACCGGGCCGACTTCTACGGCGCCATGGACGGCGCCACGAAGTTCATCCGCGGCGACGCCATCGCGGGGCTCGCGATCACGGCCATCAACATCGTCGCGGGCTTCCTCGTCGGCACGCTCCAGCACGGGATGCCCCTCGGCGAGGCGGCCCGGACCTACACGATCCTCACGATCGGCGACGGGCTCGTCTCCCAGCTGCCCGCCCTCGTCGTCTCGATCGGCGCGGGCCTCCTCGTCACCCGGGCCTCGTCCGACCGCGCGTTCAGCTCCGAGGTCGTCTCGCAGGTCTTCTCGGAGCGCCGCGCGCTCGTCGTCGCGGCCGTCTTCCTCCTGCTGCTCATCCCGACCGGGCTGCCGCCCGTCCCGCTGGCCGGCTCCGCCGCCCTGCTCGGGCTCGTGGCGTGGACCCTGGCCAAGGGCGCCCGGCTCGCCGCCGAGCGCGAGGCCGCCGCCGGGGCCGCGAGGGAGCTCGCCGAGTCCCGCAAGCCCGAGACGCCCGACCAGCTCCTGCAGGTCGACCCCCTCGAGCTCGAGGTGGGCCTCGGCCTCGTCCGCCTTGCCGGGGGCGAGCTGCTCGACCGCATCGGCTCGCTCCGCCGCTCGATGGCGGGGGAGCTCGGCTTCGTGACCCCGCCCGTGCGGATCCGCGACGACGCGTCCCTCGGCTCGACCGAGTACGCGCTGCGGCTGCGCGGGCTCGTCGTCGCCCGCGGCCGCGTCCACCCGGGCCGCCGCCTGGCCGTGGACCCCGGGGGCGCGAAGGGGCCGCTCGAGGGCACGCCCGTCCGGGAGCCGATCTTCCAGCAGTCCGCGACCTGGATCGCCGAGGCCGACGCCGCGAAGGCGGAGTCGCTCGGCTACCTCGTGCAGGATTCCTCCGGCGTGATCGCCGCGCACCTCCGCGAGGTGCTCCGCCTCCACGCGGCCGAGCTCCTGACGCGCGACGACGTGGCGGGCCTCGTGTCGGCGCTGCGCAAGTCGCGGCCCGCGGTGGTCGACGAGGTGGTCCCGGGCCTCGTGAAGCCCGGCGAGCTCCAGAAGGTGCTGCAGAACCTGCTCCGCGAGGGCGTGTCGATCCGCGACCTCGGGACGATCCTCGAGGCGCTCGGCGACTGGGCCCCGCGCACGAAGGACCCCGAGGTCCTGACCGAGTACGTCCGGACGGCCCTCGCGCGCCAGGTCGTCGCCCCGTCCCTCGAGGAGGGCGGCCGGCTCTTCGTCGTCACGCTCGACCCGGCGGTCGAGGACGCCATCCAGGCCCCCGCGGCCCTGCCCGCGCCCGCGGCGGCCGACATCGCGCGCCGCATCGCCCGCGAGGCCGAGCGCCTCGTGGCGGCGGGCCACGCGCCGGTCGTGCTCTGCGCGCCGCAGGTCCGCTCGCAGGTCCGCCGGATCTGCGACCTGGTCCCCGCGGGCCTGCGGGTCCTGTCCTACAACGAGATCCTCAAGGACGTCCGGGTCGAATCCCTCGGCATGGTCACCGCGGAGTGAGCGATGCTGATCCGTAAATACACCGGTCCCGACGAGAAGTCCGTGCTGGCCCGGATCCGGGCCGAGCTCGGGCCGGACGCGGTGATCCTCCACACGGCGGTGCACCGCCCGCAGGGCCTGGCCCGGCTCTTCCGCTCGGCGCGCGTCGAGGTCGTCGCGGGCGGCGGCTTCCGCCTCGTCCGCGACTACGCGAACGGCTCGCCCCCGGTCTCGCCGCCGACGATCGTCCGCCGGCCCGCCGAGCCCGCCGTCGCCCCCGAGCAGCTCCGCCGCGAGATCGCCGAGATCAAGGACCTCGTCGCCCGGAAGAGCCGCGTCGCCGGGCTGGCCGGCGCCACGCCCGAGCTCCACGACGAGTTCACCGCGCTCACGTCGGCCCAGGTCGGCGACGAGCTCGCGCGCCGCCTCGTCGGCCGCATCACCGAGCAGCTCCCCGCGGCCCGCCTCAAGGACCGCGGCGCCGTGCGCGAGGCGATGCGCGAGGCCGTGAAGCAGACCGTGAAGTGCGCCGACGGGATCGCGCTGGTCCCCGGCCGCTGCGTCAAGGTCGCGTTCGTCGGGCCCACCGGCGTGGGAAAGACCACGACGATCGCCAAGTTGATCTCGATCTACGCCTACCGCGGCCGCCAGGTCGGCGTGGTCACCAACGACACGTACCGCATCGCGGCCACCGAGCAGATCCGCCGCGTGGCCCAGCTCGTCGGCGTCCCCGTGCGGGTGGCCCGCACGCCCGCCGACGCGGCCGCCGCGGCCGAGGAGTTCGCGTCGAAGGACCTCGTGCTCTTCGACACGGCGGGCCGCAGCCCCCGGGACGCGGAGAAGATCGCCGACCTGCTCGAGGTCCTGCGCGCCGTGAAGCCCGACGAGATCCACCTCGTGCTCTCCTCGACGACGGGCGCCGAGGGGCTGGTGGACATCGTGACGCGCTTCCTGCCCTGCGGCTTCACGCAGGTCGTCTTCACGAAGCTCGACGAGGCCGTGAAGGCCGGGCTCGTGCTCGACGTGCTCTCGCGCGTCGACGCGAAGCTCTCGTTCATCACGACCGGCCAGGAGATCCCCCGGGACATCGAGATCGCGGACAGCGGCCGCATGACGTCGCTGATCCTCGGGGAGGAGGCGCCGTGACGTCCCTCGCCGGGGAGCGCCGGAACTTCGGGAAGATCGTCGACGAGGCCCCGGGGCCGATGTCGGCGCGCGACCAGGCCGAGGGCCTGCGTCGCCTGGTCCCGGCCGCCCGCGTCGTCGCGGTGACGAGCGGGAAGGGCGGCGTCGGCAAGACGAACGTCGCGGTCAACGTCGCGATCGCGCTCGCGGCCTCCGGGAAGCGCACCGTGCTGGTCGACCTGGACCTCGGGCTCGCGAACGCGGACGTGCTGCTCGACATGAACCCCCGCCACACCATCGCGGATGTCGCGGCGGGGCGGCGCTCGGCGGCGGAGGCGGCCGTGTCCGCGGGCCGCTACCTGCGGATCGTCCCGGGGGCCTCGGGGGTCGCCTCGCTGGCGAACCTCGGCGAGGAGGAGCTCCGCGGGATCGCGCTCTCGCTGGAGTCCCTGGCGCGGGAGTCCGACTTCCTCGTGCTCGACACGGGCGCGGGGATCTCGCGCGCGACGACGGCGTTCCTGGCCGCGGCCGACGAGGCGCTCGTGGTGACGACGCCCGACCCGACCGCGATCGTGGACGCCTTCGCGGTGCTCAAGCTGCTCTCGCGCGAGGCGCGGCGGGGCGGCGTCGGGCTGCTGGTGAACCAGGCGCTGACGGCGGCGGAGGCGGAGCGGACGTCGCACGGGATCGCGTCGACGGCGGCCCGCCTGCTGGACCTGCACGTGGCGCGGCGGGGCTGGGTGCCCTCGGACCCGGCGCTGGCCGAGTCGGTGCGGCGCCGGACGCCGGTGCTGCTGGACAACCCGGGCTCGGCGTCGGGCCGGGCGCTCCGGGCGCTGGCGGAGTCGCTCGCGGGGCCCGAGGGGCCGCGCGGCGGGGGCTTCCTCGACCGGATCCGCGGGATCCACGGAAGGTAACGATGGACCGGAAACTCGGGCTGGTGTTCGGGGCGGTCGCCGCGGGCGCGGTGGCCGTCGCCGGCTGGATGAAGGGGCTCCCCGCGGGGGAGTCGCTGCTGCGGGCGGCGATCGCGTTCGCCGCGGGCGGCCTCGTCGGCTGGCTGCTGTTCGGGCGCCTGGGCGCGGCGGTGATGAAGGAGGCCGCGGGCCGGGACGCCGAGAAGGACCGCGCGTAGCGCGGGAACGTGTGCAAGCCGCCGGGGCGGGGCCCCGGCGGAGGGTTTTGGGAGAGAAGGAGAAGGGGGAAGGACCATGGCTCTCGTGACGAAGCGGTCGAAGGAGGAGCTCTCGAAGCTCTGGGAGGAGTTTCACCGGACCCGCGACCGGGCGGTGAAGAACATCCTGGCGGAGGAGTACCTGCCGATCGTGAAGTACGTGTCGGACCGGATGATCGAGCGGCTGCCGCACAACGTCCAGGTCGAGGACCTCTGCGGCGCCGGCGTCTTCGGCCTGCTCGACGCGATCGAGAAGTTCGACTCGGGCCGGGGCGTGAAGTTCGAGACGTACTGCGTCGGCCGGATCCGGGGCTCGATCCTCGACGAGCTGCGCGCGATGGACTGGGTGCCGCGCCTGACGCGCGCCCGCAGCAACAAGCTCGAGGCGACGTACGTGAAGCTGGAGCGCGAGCTCGGCCGCGCCCCGACGGACGTCGAGGTCGCCCGCGAGATGAACATCTCGATCGACGAGCTCGACCGCCTGCACCGCGAGGTGAGCGGCGCGACGATGGCGCCGATCCAGCACCGCGCCCTCGAGAAGGAGCAGGACCTGGTCACCGTCGACGCGATGGAGGACTCCCGGCAGGAGGGCCCGCTCTCGGAGAGCGAGAAGCGCGACTTCGTGAGCTTCTGCAAGACGAAGCTCTCGACCAAGGAGCGCTACATCCTGATGCTGTACTACTACGACGAATTGACTCTCAAGGAGATCGGCCGTATCCTCGGCCTTTCGGAGTCGCGCGTCTGCCAGCTGCACGCGAAACTCGTCGCGCGCCTGAGGGCCTACATGACGCGGATGCGGGACGACGCGGCGTAGCGCGTCCCCGCCGCCGGGAGGCGCGCGGCTCCAGGGAGCCGCATGCCCATCCCGGGTCCTGATCTCGCGGTGAGGGTCCAGCCGGTGCACGACGCCGGCCACGCGCAACCCGCGCTGTGGCTGGCCCTGCTCCAGGCGGCCGTCGCCGCGGCCTACCGCGACCGCGAGGTCGCCGGGCTCGGAGTCCGCGATCACGTCCGCCGGTCCGCCCGGGCGGACCTGGTCCGGGTCGGGGGGGAGTCGGCCCCCGGCCCGCGGGTGCCGTCGCCCGTCCCCTTCCGCCCCGTCCCCCCGGCCCCGTCGCGCCGGACGCGCGACCCCTACGGCCGGGGCGAGTGCCTCGACGTCACCGCCTGATGCGCATCCTCCTCACCAACGACGACGGCGTCCACGCCGACGGGCTGCTCGCCCTGGCCGCGGAGCTCTCGAAGCTCGGCGAGATCGCGGTCGTCGCCCCCGAGCACCAGCAAAGCGGCGTCAGCCACTCGCTCACGCTCTACAAGCCGCTGCTCGTCCGCGAGGCGCGCTTCCCCGGCGCCACGGCGTACGCCGTCGACGGCACGCCGGCCGACTGCGTGAAGATCGCGCTGAAGGAGCTGCTCAAGCTGCCGCCCGACCTCGTGGTCAGCGGCATCAACAACGGCCTGAACACGGGCAACAACGTGCTCTACTCCGGCACGCTGGCCGGGGCGCTCGAGGCCGCGATGTACGGGTACCCGGCGTTCGCGGTGTCGCTCGAGGTGAGCAAGAAGCCCGACTGGGAGCGCGCGGCGCGCGTGGCCCGGGAGGTCGTCGAGGCCGTCTACCCGGACCGGCGGGGCCGCTCCGCCGTCTTCAACGTCAACATCCCCGCGAAGCCGAAGCTGCGCGGCGTCCGCGTCACCCGCCAGGCCAGCGCCCCGTGGAAGGACGCCTTCGACCGGCGCCGCGACCCGCGCGGCCGGACGTACTACTGGCTCAAGGGCTCGCCGCCCCAGAAGTACCGCGTCCAGGCCGGCGTGCACGGGGGGATCTGGAGCGACGACCACGCGGTGCGCCAGGGCTGGGTCTCCGTCACGCCGCTGCAGCGCGACATGACGGACGGGCGCGAGCTCCCGGACCTCCTGAAGAAGTTCCCGCCGCCGCCGTGAACGGGCTCGCCGACTGGATCGACCGCGTCCTCGCCGACCTCGCCGAGCGGGACCTCCTGCGCTCGCTGAAGGTCGTCGAGCGCGTCCGCGGGCCGTTCGTCACGATCGGGGGCCGCGAGGTCCTCGCCTTCGCCTCGAACGACTACCTCGGCCTCTCGCAGGATCCCCGGCTCGCCGCCGCCGCCGTGGAGGCGGTCCGCGATTTCGGCTGGGGCGCGGGCGCGTCGCGGCTCCTGACGGGCACGACGGACCGGCATCGGCGGCTGGAGGAGGCCCTCGCGAAGCACACGGGGCGCGCGGTCGTGACGTACGCGTCGGGTTCCGCCGCGAACGCGGGGCTGGTCGCCGCGGTGGCGGACCGGGGCTCGGTGCTGGCCTGCGACGCGCTCAACCACGCGAGCCTCATCGACGCGGCGCGGCTCTCGAGGGCGCGCGTGGCCGTGTACCCCCACCGGGACCACGCGGCCGCGGAGGAGATCCTGGCGCGCTCGAGGGAGGAGCGGAGGTTCATCCTGACGGACGCGGTGTTCAGCATGGACGGGGATATCGCGCCGCTGCGGGAGCTGAAGGGCGTGGCGGAGCGGCACGGGGCGGACCTGCTGGTGGACGACGCGCACGGGTACGGGCTGCTGGGGCCCGGGGGGAAGGGGACCTGCGCGATGCTGGACGTGGAGGCCACGGTCACGACGGCGAACCTCGCGAAGGCGGCGGGGAGCGTCGGGGGCTTCGTGGCGGGCACGCCGGCGCTGGCGAAGCTGCTGGTCTCGACGTCGCGGGCGCTGCTCTTCACGACGGCGCATCCGGCGGCGGTCGCGGCGGCCGGGGCGGCGGCGGTCGAGGCGCTCGCGGGGGCGGACGCGGCGCGGGCGAAGGTCCTGGCGCTGGCGGCGCGGCTGCGGGCGGGGATGGCGAAGCTGGGGCTCGACGCGAGGGGCTCGGAGACGCCGATCGTGCCGGTCGTGCTCGGGACGCCCGCGAAGGCGCTGGCGGCGGCGAGCCGGCTCTGGGACCGGGGGCTCTTCGTCCCCGCGGTGCGGCCTCCGACCGTTCCCGAGGGGCAGTCGCGGCTGCGGATCACGGTGACGGCGCTGCACGAGGAGGAGCACGTGGACCGGCTGCTCGCCGAGCTGGGGGGACTGTGAGCGCGCGCTCGGAGTCGTGGCGGCGGCGGGATCGCAAGGTCCTGTGGCATCCGTTCACGCAGCACTCGACCTGGGAGGACGACGACTTCCCGGTGATCGAGCGGGCGAAGGGGTCGTGGCTCGTGGACGTCGACGGGCGGCGCTACCTGGACGGCGTGTCGTCGATGTGGTGCGCGTCGGTGGGTCACGGGAACCCGCACGTGACGGGGTCGATCGCGCGGCAGCTGCGGAAGCTGGAGCACGCGACGTTCCTGGGGCTGTCGAACGTGCCGGCGATCGAGTACGCGGAGCGGCTCGTGGCGCTGGCGCCGCGGGGGCTGTCGCGGGTGTTCTACTCGGACAACGGGTCGACGGCGGTCGAGGTCGCGCTGAAGATGGCGGTGCAGTACTGGCAGCAGTCGGGGCGGCCGGAGCGGCGGAGTTTCGTGGCGCTGGCGGAGGCGTACCACGGGGACACGGTCGGGGCGATGAGCGTGGGCGGGGTGCCGGTGTTCCTGGACCGGTACCGCTCGATGCTGTTCCCGACGCGGCTGTCGCCGACGACGTACTCGTACCGCTGGCCGGGCGGGCCGACGCTGGAGGAGTGCGGGGAGCTGGCGCTGGCGAGGCTGGACCGGCTGCTGACGAAGGTCGGGCGGACGACGGCGGGCGTGGTGATGGAGCCGGTGGTGCAGGGCGCGGGGGGGATGATCGTGCAGCCTCCCGGGTTCGTGAAGGGCGTGGAGCGGCTGTGCCGGAAGCACGGGACGCTGCTGATCCTGGACGAGGTGATGACGGGCTTCGGGCGGACGGGGCCGATGTTCGCGTCGGAGCGGGACGGGGCGCGGCCGGATCTCGTGGCGGTGTCGAAGGGGATGGCGGGGGGCTACCTGCCGTTCGCGGCGACGCTGGCGACGGAGCGGATCTTCCGGGCGTTCCTGGGGCGGCTCGAGGAGCGGAAGGTGCTGTACCACGGGCACACGTACACGGGGAACCCGCTGGGCTGCGCGGCGGCGCTGGGGGTGCTGGACGCGCTGGAGCGGGGGCGGGTGCTGGAGGGGCTGCCGGCGAAGGTGGAGCTGCTGCGGCGGGGGCTGGAGCCGCTCCTGGGGCATGCGAACGTGGGGGAGATCCGGCTGGCGGGGCTGCTGGCGGGGATCGAGATCGTGAAGGACCGGCGGACGCGGGAGAGTTTCGCGTACGAGGCGCGGACGGGGCACCGGATCATCCGGGAGGCGCGGCGTCGGGGGGCGATCCTGCGCCCGCTGGCGGACGTGGTGGTGGTGATGCCTCCGCTGACGACGTCGGCGCGGGAGCTGCGCGACCTGGTCTCGATCGTTCGCGAGTCGATCGGGGCGGTGCTGGGGAAGTAGGCCCCGCCCGAATTGCCCGTCTTCCTAAACTGGATCCCGCGGATTCCTGTATCTAGCAGGACGCCCTCCCGGCCGGGAGGGGTGGTGGTGGATCCAACCCAACGGAGGCGAGCATGTCGAAGCTGGTGGTGGCGGCCCTGGTCCTCGGGGTCCTCTGGCAGGACGTCGAGAACCCGACCTACAAGAGCTGGTCCAAGTTCAAGGCCGGCAGCAGCGTGACGCTGCGGGCGGACAACGTGACGAACGGCATCAAGAGCGAGGCCGAGATCGTCTACACGCTCAAGTCGATCGACGCCGACGAGGCCGTGGTGACGATGACGGGCTCCACGACGGTGCAGGGGACGAAGACGGAGATGACGCCGAGCGACGCGCACCATCCGGCGAAGATCCAGAAGGGCGAGCCGGCCAAGGACGCCGCGAAGCCGGAGCAGGGCGACGAGGTGATCGAGGTCGCCGGCAAGAAGCTGAAGTGCCACTGGGTGAAGGTCGTGCACGAGAGCAACGGCCTCAAGACGACGACGAAGACCTGGACGAGCGACGCGGTCCCTGGCGGGACGGCGAAGATCGAGTCGGTGACGGACGGGCGGATGAAGATGACGTCGACGCAGGTCGTGAAGGCGATCGACAAGAAGTAGGTCGCGACGCGATTCAACGGGGGGCCGGCCGCAGGGCCGGCCTCCTTGCCTATTCCGAGGAGCGGCTGAAAGACCGCGCCGTCGCGATGGTAGGCTCGAGTGGGCGGGAGCGACACACAAGTGCACTGGCTCTTCACGTGCGGCGGGCCGGTGCCGCAGTAGCTATTCTCCAATCTCTTCGATCTCGACTGATTACATTCAGGACTACCGACCCCAAGCGGGGATGTCACCCAATTCGTCTGCCAAGGTCCCCCTGATCGTCGTTAGGCAATCGTAGAGTCCCTTCGGACACAAGTGATCGAGTAATCTGTTCCGAGAATCCCACGACTGTTTCCTAACAGCATTCGGATGGTCCTTCTGGTCCTCAGCGTGCGCAACTGAATCCCGAAGCATGACATGTACCCACTTCGCAGCTTCGCCCGGGAGGATAACCAATTGAGATGGATTCGCCTTTGATCTGTTCTCCACCTGCACAAGCCAAGACCGGAGTTGTCTTTCGTACTCTCGGATGCCCTTAGGGCGTAGGATGTCCTCAATAGTCGCTAGGCGCACAGCCGCAGAGTTCAAATGAGCTATGGCGAAGAAAGGTCTCCTTTGGCCTAGTGGAGCATTGCCGGTACTGAAGGCTTCCCGTATGTCGCCAATGGTCACTTTGCACCGCTGAGCCCCAAGACCCATCGCCAACTGAAGGTACTTGTCCGCTGCGAGCACCATCTGAATCGCCTGCCGCCTCTGCGTTCGTGTCATGATGTGGTCAGTCCGTTGAGAATCTCAGCGGAAAGTGGGCTCCATACTCGGCACAGGTGTCGTCGCAAGCAGTGAAGTCGCACTTGACTGCATTTCATCCTAGGCTGGCTCCATAGCCGCCATGACATCCGCCACCACCTGATTCGGGTCATGGAGCAGCCTCCGATTTGGAATTCGAATAACCTTCCACCCGCGAGCCGAAAGGTACCGGTCTCGCTCAACATCCTCGATGATTGGCACTCCATCTAGGAGTTCATGCTGTTCCCCGTCACATTCGAGGTCAATTCGCGTGGGACCGAGGAGGGCGATATCCAGGGTGTATCGGCGGTCAACATACTTGGGGACGAGCCTGTAGCCCTTTCGTTCGAGGTCGGCCCTCTGAAGAAGGGTGAATAGCAAACGCTCGGTCGGAGTATCGAACCTCTCGCCCAGGCAAAGTTCCTCAACTTGCGCCGATCTCTTGATCTCGTCGTAGGCCTTCGATATTCGCCCTAGCACCCCCGGTCGACTGCGGCAGTAAGCCTGGTCTCCGACGATCCAGAGTAGATGTCTGGCTCTTGATAGGGCGACATTCAGAATCTGGGGATACGCATTGAACCACTTGTCGTCATTCCCGTCACCGTGCCCGGCGAGCACAGGCGAGAAGATCATGATATCTCTCTCGGAACCCTGGAACTTGTGCGCCGTTAGGACTTTAATGTCATGGGATTGGCGTTGATCCTCGGTCGTCCTGCGGAGGAGCTCCTGCGAAATGCGCTCTCGTTGTGCTGAGTATGGAGTTACGACGCCGATGGTCAGTGGTGATCCGGCGGCCTTCTGAAGGGTCTCAACTAACGTCGTGACCACCTGAGTCGCCTCTTCTGAGTTGATCCGACTCCCGGAGCTTGGGCGAATTGCGGTACCCTTGCAATCTACCCAATGTAGGCCTCGTGGGAGTTCTGGGGGGTACCTAACATGATCTAGCCTTGTGAAGATCTTGAGTCGTTTCCCATAGAACACCTCATTGCAGAGACCGATGATCTCATCCTCTGACCGGTAGTGATTCGTGAGGTAAGCAGGAGGGCTAGACAACGCAGCCTCCGCTGCCTTGAACAGTGATGTAGTTCGATATCCAACTCGACTAGGATAGAAGTCGGGGTATGCATCGAGTCCGGCCCGAGATGCTGCGGCTCTCTCGATATCTGGAGAAAGTGTAGATATGTGCGGGAGTTGCATGGGGTCGCCTACCACGATCGCCCTTTTTGCGCGATAGAGCGCAGGCGCAGCTGACGGTAGGTCAATTTGGGAGGCCTCGTCGAATATCACATAATCAAATACGCCTGCCTCCAACGGGAACGAGCGCCTGAGCGATTTGAGAGTGCACGACCAGAGGCGCAACGATTCTAGAGCCGTCCGGAAGTCCCGTCCCAATGTCCTCTCGTCGCTGCCAAAGGTCCTGGATACTTCGTTAATGAACGACTTGATCTTTCCAATGTCTCGAGGCGTCTTGACGATTGCGTGTAGATAGGTCTCGCGGAGGAACTGGCGACAAGACTCGAAGTACCTATCCTCGCCTCGTGAGATGGAGCCCTCTAGATCTAGGCGGGAAGGGAAGCACTCCAAACGCTGCAATTTCCTGTCGCATTCGAGTTGTCTTGAGCTCAATGCTAACAGGGGTCGAATTCGAGACCAATGCGGATCGTCAACGCCGGACAGAGGTAGAGCACTCTCGCGCCTCCTCAAGACGTTGAGAGCTGGTGCCCCGAGGAGAGTAGAGATGTCGTCTACTAGGCCGCGCAACTGACCTTCAAACCGACGCGGTTGGAAGATCAGCAGAAATCGCTCCCACCATCCAAAAGACTGCGTCTTGCATTTGGTGTCGAGTGACTCGATACGATTGAGAAGTGCGGTCAGGGGCTGAATTCTTGCCCCCAGAGCCCTGAGCAGTTGGGCAGCATCAGTACCGAAGCCCCACAAGGCGGCGTCGTCGGCAAGCGACTGCGCGGTGCGTTCGTACTCAAGTTCCAGCGAGGCCATCTCCAGAAGTTGGGTACGTTTCTGAAGGAGCGCACTCCAGTCTGCCTCCAGGGTATTCCGTGAGATACTGAGTGTGCGACCAGGTTGGACATCCTGAAAGAGTGCATTGACGTGGCCATTGAGTTGCTGGCGCTGGTCCTTATTGCCCGTCCGAAGCATGAGGTTGGGGAAGTGGTCGGTGAGGTTTCGGTTTACGACATCGACAGCCTCGTTGGTGTGACTTACAAAGAGGGTCTTCTTTCCTTGGAGGAACAAGTTCACAGCCAAATTGGCGATGAATTGACTCTTCCCAGTTCCCGGGGGCCCAGTTACCACCGTTAGATCGTTGCTCTGAGCTTGCTCGATGGCTGCTACTTGGTACTCGTTGCAATGAAAGGGCAGCACCGGTGCGGTGCCGGTCGTGCCCGAGGTGATCGACTTGCCAATCAGGAACCTCAAGGCGGTGGCCTCGAGGTCTTTTCGAGAGAGTAGTTCTCCTAGGTCCTCGAGCATGTATGCGTTGAAGGCGGTGTTCTCTCCAACGAATAGAACTGAATGATTGTGTATCCCAGGCGTGGTGGAATCACTCAGTTTGGGTGATCCAACGTTGGTAGGGTCTAAGGCGGCGGGAAGCGTGATTGTGGATTCGTTGCGAAGCAGGCTCAGGACGGCTTCCTGGATGTTCTTGGACGTCTGCCTTTCGGCAAGTAGTCCGTTGAGCGCTTCACCAAGGAGAGATATCTCTTCGCTGCGCAATCCCAGTTGTTCGCATGCCTTGAGGCCAAGGGTCGGCAGTACCTCTTCCGGTTGGCAGAAGTTCGTGCCCTGGTTTACGCCGAAACCTACCTTTTGGACCAGCAACGGTGCCAGTTTCGACCTTCCGTCCTCGCCCTTGTAGAGGAGGATTGGGTATCCGTAGTAGCAGTCGAGCGCCTGTGTATCCGCATACTCCTTGAGACGGAGAATTCGATCGTCGCTGTAGTTAGCCTTCCCGGGCTCGACTGCAAAGATGAAGGGGTCGGTGGGGAAAGGGTCGAGGATGGCCTTCTTCCGAGCGTGCAAGGCGATCTCCCCTTGGAGGAGATCCTCACATCGAATGCACTCTCGCCAATACGCGATGACTTGATTCAGCAGTCCTAAGATCGTAGCCAGTTAGTGCCCCTTGGAGGCCAGGCTCCGAAAGTGAGACGGATTGTTCTTGAAAGGACATGGGAGTCTACTTCCCCCCCACCGCCGCCCTCAGGTACCCCTCGCGCCAGGACTTCTCGAGCGAGTCCGCCGCGAAGCCCAGCTCCTTCGCCGTCGCCAGGTAGAGCCGCGAGGTCTCCGCCTTGCCCTCGAGGAAGAACCACATCGCCGCCTTCGCGTACGTCTCCCCCGAGCCCTCCGCCAGCCCGCCCCGGCCCGTCGCCAGCAGCACCACCTGGTCGTCGTGAAGCTTGTCCAGCGGCACCTCGACGTCCGTGTCCTCGATCCGCACGATCAGCCGGTCCTCGAGGATCTTCGTCAGCTTCCCCCGCGTCCACTTGCCGTCCGCCGTCTGGAACGCCGCCTCCTGGCCCGCCCGCGCCTTCAGGCCCTTCAGCACCGCCTCCCACCACGACGCGGCCGCCGCCGCCAGCGCCCGATCCCCCTCCAGGATCGCCGCCACCGGCACGTACGCCGGGCTCTTCGCCGCCGCCTCGAGCTCCTTCAGCGCCTCGTCGTACTTCCGCGCCTTCAGCTTCGGCAGCAGCGCCTTCACCTTCTTGAGCGCCGACTCCTCCGCCGCCTCCACCTGCTGCCGCGCCCGCCACTCCCCCCAGGCCTTGCCCGCTTCCGCCAGCGCCGCGCGATCCTTCTCCGCCGCCGTCCGAACCTCCTCGATCGAGCGTTCCGACGCCGCCCGCAGCAGCTCCGCCGCCTCGGAGTACTTGTGCTCCTTGGCCAGCGCGTCCGCCTTCTGCAGCGCCTCGTTGTAGGCCTTCCGCGCGTCGTTCTCGAGCTGCGCCGCCTCGCCCTCCGCCCGGCGCCGCACCATGTCGTTCGACGCGGTCGCCGCGAAGGCCCTGAGCCCCTCGATCGCCTTCACGACCTCCCCTGCGGCCACCGCCTTCTCCGAGGCCTGCCGCGCCGCCTCGAACTCCTTCACGAAGAGGTCCTTCAGCCGCTTCTCGATCTCGACCGACCGCTCCCCGGCCTGGTGCGCCAGCGCCGAGAAGGGGTACTTGATCGAGAGGTCGAGGTACTTCTGCAGCGCCAGGTCCGGCTTGTCCTGGTCCTCGAACGCCTTCGCCTCGTCGAAGAGCACCTTCGCCGCCTTCTCCTCCTCGGCCGTCACCTTCGGAGGGGGCGGGGTCGGCGCCGCGGACGACGCGGGCCGCGAGGTCGGGGCCGCGCTCGGCGCGGCCGTGGGCCCGCCCGTCGAGTCATCCGGCTTCGGGCCCGGGAGGAAGATCGCCACGCCCGCGGCTCCGATGAGGACGACGCCGAGGCCGATCGCGATCCAGAGCCAGGGGAGGGACTTCTTTCCGGGCTCCGGCGGGGGAGGCGGGGGCGGAGCCGGCGGCGGCCTCCGCTGGGTCTGGCCGGCCATCTAGTTACGCGGTTCCTGGAATTTCCGGTCGAAGTACTTGAAGGCCCCCGGGTCGACGGGGTAGTCCTTGGTGGCCTGCTCGGCCCACCACTTGAGCTCCTCGTCCTCCACGATCTTGTGGTAGGTCTGCCACCACTTCACGTAGTGCTGGGAGTTCTCCTCGTTCTCGCCGCTGAAGCGCTGGGCGAGCGCCTTGCCGCAGCGCCGCACGTCGTCGTTGCGGTCGGACATCGCCTCGATCGCCGCGGGCATCGCGGGCTTGCCGACCAGCTCGAGCGCGTAGTACGCCGTGCCCCAGTGGACCTTCGTCCCCGGGTTCGCCGCGAACTGGCTCATCGCCAGCCGCAGCACGAGCGCGCCCTTCGGGTCCCGCAGCATCCCGAGCTGCTTGCAGATCTCGCCCTTCGCCTTGTAGTCCGACGTCTTGAGGTACGACTCCTTGAGCTCGTCCGCCGCCCAGGCGCGCATCCTTCGGAACGCCGAGCAGTACATCCCGCGCGTCCGGTTCTCCGTCACCGCCCCGTCGCGCAACGTCTCGGCGAGGAAGGCGCACGCGGTCTTCGTGCCCAGGCGCTTCGCGAGGTCGGCGACCGCGTACTTCCGCTTGGGGTCGGACTCGTTCTTCAGGAACGCGAGGTCCTTCTTCTTGAAGAGCGGCTCCACGTCGAGCCGCCAGCAGGCGTCCACGACGCCGCGGAGCACGTTCTCGTCCGTCTCCTTCTCCCAGAGCCGCACGATCGCGCCGAGCGCGTGCGGGGCGGGGGGCGAGACCAGCTTCTTCAGGGCCTCCTCGCGGGCCTTCGGGGACTCCGCGGCCAGGCCGGCCAGGATCGCGCCCTGCCCGGTGCCGAGGTCGCCGCCGTGGATCCAGGTCCGGTCCGGCGCGGCGGGGGCCGTGAACTCGAAGCGCCGCACCTCGAGGCCGACCTCCTCGCCCTTGCGGCCCGCCACGACCGGCATCGCGAGGGCCGAGCCCATCTGGTCGCGGATCAGCCGCATGAACTGGGGGATCTCGCGCATGAGCCGGAGGAAGCCGTGCGCGTCGGTGTCGTAGTAGCGGCAGAGGATCTCGACGAGGTCCCGGGTCTCCGAGCACTTGGCGAGGGCGACGGAGAAGCGGTGGCGGCGGAGCGGGTCCTTCTCGGGGAGCGCGGCCGCCTCCTCGTAGATCCGCTTGCACTGGTCGAGCTGGGCGCTGACCTCGTCGCGGGCCTCGGAGGGGTCGCGGAAGATCAGGAAGACGCGGTCCTCGGGGACCTGGACCGTCTCGACGAGGGTCTTGACCACGAACGTGGCGCCCTCGCGCGAGACCTCGCCCACGAGGCGCTTGCCGTCCCGGGTGATGACGACCTGTTCGGGTCCCGGCAGCAGCAACAGGAGGGCCAAGGCCGCGGCGGTCATGGGTGCGCCTACTATACACGGGGCCCCCGGCGGCCGTCGCGCGAATCCGGGGCCGCTCACCCGTCCTTGCGGCGGGCCGCAACGTCCCTATAATGGGGTCTTTTCAGGCACCCTCGAAGCGCGACCATGGCCGCAGAACCCGAAACCAAGCAGGACTTCTCCTTCGGCTCCATCGTGGTGCGCGAGAACCTCGCGTCCCTGGAGCAGGTCAAGGAGGCGCTGGACATCCAGGCGCAGATGCGCGCCATGGGGATCCAGCCGAAGCCCCTCGGCGAGATCCTCGTCGAGAAGGGGTACATCGCCAAGGAGGCGGTGGACCGGATCCTCTCGGCGCAGAAGGAGGGCTTCAAGGCCCAGGTCGCCGCCGGCAAGGTCGGCATCCCCGGGTACGAGATCCTCGGCAAGATCGGCGCCGGCGCGATGGGCGCCGTCTACAAGGCCCGCCAGATCTCGATGGACCGGATGGTCGCCATCAAGGTCCTCGCCTCGAAGTACTCCCGCGACTCGTCGTTCGTGAAGCGCTTCGTCAACGAGGCCCGCGCCGTGGCGAAGCTGAACCACGAGAACATCATGGCGGGCATCGACGTCGGCGAGTCGGCCGGCCTGCACTACTTCGTGATGGAGTTCGTCGACGGCGCGCCCGTCGTCAACCGGATCCGCAAGCTGGGCCGCATCGAGGAGCGGGAGTGCCTCGAGATCGCCTGCCAGATGGCCCGGGCCCTGGAGCACGCGCACCGCAACCGGATCGTGCACCGGGACATCAAGCCCGAGAACATTATGATCACGAACGAGGGCAACGTCGCGAAGCTCTGCGACCTGGGCCTCGCCAAGCAGGAGACGGGCGACGCGTCGCTGACGATGGAGGGGATGTCCGTCGGCACGCCGAACTACATCTCGCCGGAGCAGGCCCGCGGCGAGCGCGACATCGACATCCGGACGGACATCTACTCGCTCGGCGCCACGCTGTACCACATGGCGACGGGCAGCACGCCGTTCTCGGGGCCGAACCCGATGACGGTGATGACCAAGCACGTGACGGACGAGCCGGAGCCGCCCAAGCGCCGGAACCCGCAGCTGACGGACTCGTTCAACGCCCTCATCCTGAAGATGATGGCCAAGCAGCGCGAGCGGCGGCACCAGTCGCCGTCCGAGCTGCTCGCCGACCTCGAGCGGATCCGCTCGTTCCAGGGCTCCCCGGCGCGCAAGCCCGCGGCGCCGGCCCACGCGCCCGCCCAGCCGCCCGCGCCATCGACGGCCGCGCGCATCCCGCCCCCGCCGCCGCCTCCTCCTCCGCCCCCGTCGCCGGCCTCGCTCTCCGAGACGCCGCCCGCGCCGACGCGGGTGGCGGACTCCCGGGTGGCCGACACCCGCCCGGGCCGGATCCCGGGCCGCGCCTCGACGACGGTCCAGCCCCCGGTGCGGGCGGCGAGCGCCTCCTCGTCCGCGCAGCGCCCCAAGGCGAAGTCCGGCGGCGGCTGGGGCTGGTTCTTCGGCTTCGTGATCCTGCTCCTCCTGCTCGGCGGCGGCGCCGCGGCGGTCATCTACCGCAAGCAGTGGCTCGAGGAGCAGCAGAAGCCCTTCACGGACGTGCCGACCGCGACGCCCGCCGGCGCGACGGTGAAGACGCCCGAGGAGCAGCTCCAGGACATCTTCAACCAGATGCGGGACGCGGCCTGGAAGCACTACGAGACGCTGAGCGGGACCCCGGCCGACGACCCGATCCAGAAGGGCTACGCCCGCTTCCTCGCGGACCAGGAGAAGTTCAACGGCACGCGGCTCGAGAAGGACTGGGGGGCGGAGACCGGGAAGTTCCGCGACGCCATCAACGAGTCGGTGGCGAAGCAGGACTGGACGGCGCGGCAGGCGGCGGCCATCGCGCACCGCGACGCGGGCAGGTTCGGCGAGGCCCTGAAGGTCGTCCGCGGCCTGCCGGAGTACATGCGCTACTTCGTGCGCAACGCGGCCAAGCCGGAGGAGAGCCTCCACACCAAGGCCGGCCAGGAGCAGCTCATCCTCGAGCGCGGCATCAACCAGCGCCTCGACAAGAAGTACCAGGACGACCTCTCGGCCGCGATCAAGCTCGCCACCGCGGGCCAGCACGCCGAGGCCCAGGAGATCGTCTCGAAGATGGTGGAGTACACCGGGGCCGAGCGGGTCTCGGACGTCGCCGCGGCCCGGGAGCAGGTGACGGGGCGGGAGATCGACTCGATCCTCGGCTCCGCGCCGAGCGCGGACCAGCTCAAGGCGGCCGAGGACCGGCTCAAGCGGCTCGGCGAGGAGTTCCCGCTGAACCAGCCCTGGGCCGCCCGCCGCGCCAAGGAGGCCCACGCCAAGCGCGACGCCGCGATCGAGTCCTGCGCCGCGGCCGCGAGGCTGGACCACGCCGCGCGCCTCGGCAAGACCTTCGAGAAGCTGATGCTGGCGCGCGACTTCCCCGGCCTCCGGAAGGCCTTCGCGGAGCACTACTTCGGGGCCCGGTCCGAGTACCGCTCCGCCGCCCTGCTCCTGCGGCCCGGGGACGCCGAGCTCCTCAAGTCCTGGCTGACCTCGAAGTCCGCGCAGGCGCCGGACTACGCGCGGATCGTCGCGGCCTGCGAGGCGGGCGCGAAGGAGGCCGGGCTGAAGCCCGAGCTGCTCGACGGGGCCCGCGAGAGCTACCTCGACCTCCGCGAGTTCGCGCTGCTCGAGGACCTGGCGCACCGCGTGCTCGCGGGCGTGCCGGTGGCCCTGGCCGACTGGAAGAACGCGCAGGCGGACTTCTCCGGCGACCTCCCGGCCGGCGGCGGCTTCAAGGCCGTCGAGCGGGCGAGCGCGGACGACCCGTTCGCCCTCGAGGCCTCCGGGGTCCGGCTCTGGATCGCCCCGCGCCGCGACCGGATCCTGTCCGTGAAGGACGTGGCCCAGTTCCAGAACCGAAGCCTCGGCCCGGACTGGTTCGAGGTCCTCGAGAAGAAGCCCGCGCACCACGCGCTGCGGCTGCTCCTGCACTGCTACTACACGGCGACGGAGCAGCCGACCGCCGCGGCCGTCGCGCGGAGCCTGACGCCGGAGTTCCTCTTCAACCGGTACACGAGCCTGCTCGACTTCTCGTCGCCCAAGGACGAGCGCGAGGCCGAGCGGCTGTACGGGGAGGCGATGAAGCTCATCGTCGCCGGGAAGAAGGCCGAGGCGGTCCCGATCCTCCGCGAGCTGCAGAAGACGTACAAGGGCACGAAGTTCATCCGGGGCGCGGAGCCGAACGGCACGCCGCGGATCACGGTCATCGAGAACCTCCTCAAGGACGAGCAGGGCGGGATGGCGCCGGCCAAGCCCGCGACGCTGGCCGCGCTCCTGCAGGCCGACAAGGTCCGCGAGCCCGGCAAGCTCGCCTTCGAGGCGACCTACGATTTCCGCGGGGGGAAGGGCGCCGGGGACTTCGAGCGCGCGCCGCTGCCGCTGGACCCGGACCGCGGGTCCGTCGAGGTCCGCGACGGCGAGGTGGAGGCCCTGGAGTCCGGGCTCTGGCTCTGGAAGCCCGTGCTGCGCGGCGACGTGACCGTGACCTGGTCGGTGAAGGCCCGGGCCGAGCGCAACCTCGGCTTCGTGGTCGACGGGAACGCGGCGGGATCCGAGGGCTACGTCTGCTGGCTCGCGGGGCGCGTGCCGGGCGCGGACGAGGAGAAGCGCAACTTCAACCAGTACCGCAACCCGATCTGGCAGCTGCCCGCGACGCTCGAGACGCTGAAGAGCAGCCCGGCGCTGGTGCACTACGGCGCCGACCGCGACCCGGCGTGGACGCTGCGCGAGGGCGGGATCTACGAGGTCGTCGTGGTCCGCAAGGGACGGACGATCGAGGTGAAGGTCAACGGGAAGCCCGTGGCCTTCGCGGAGTCCGCGACGAAGTGGACGGCGGGCCGGATCGGCCTGGCGCTCTGGGATTCGCGGGCCGTGGTCGACTCGGTGAAGATCTCGGGCACGCTCGACGCGGCCTGGGCGGCCGCGAACCTCTCGGCCGGCAAGTAGCCTACGCGAGCGCCTTCCGCAGGAGCTCCTCCGCCACTGGCGCCTTCACCCGCCCCTGCGTGCGCTTCATCACCTGCCCGACGAGGAATTTCACCGACGCGTCCTTGCCGCCCTTGAAGTCCGCGACGGCCTTCGGGTTCTCGGCGACGACCGCCTCGACGACCTTCGAGATCTCGCCGAGGTCGTTGACGACCGCCAGGCCGCGCTCGCGGACGAGCTCCGCGGGATCGCGATCCGACTCGACGAGGTCGCCGAGCAGGTCCTTGCCGCTGGCCGCGGTGATCGTCCCCGCGTCGACGAGCCGGACGAGGGCGATGAGCCGCCCCGGCCCGAGCTTCGAGTCGCCGAGGAGCTTCTTGCGGTCGTTGAGGACCCGGGCCACCTCGTTGACGATCCAGTTCGCCGCGGACTTCGGCGCGAGCCCGCCCTTCACGGCGGCCTCGTAGAAGTCCGCCCAGGTCGGGTCGTCGGCGAGGAACGCGGCCTCCTTGGGGCCCAGCCCGTACTGCTGGATCATCCGCTCGCGCTTGGCGGCGGGCAGCTCGGGCAGCGTCGCGCGGATGCGCTCGATCTCGGCCGGGGTCACCTCGAACGGCGGCAGGTCGGGCTCGGGGAAGTAGCGGTAGTCCGCCGCGCCCTCCTTGGTCCGCATGAGGCGGGTCTCGTCCTTGTCCGAGTCGTAGAGGCGGGTGGACTGGACGAGCTTCCGGCCCGCGGCGAGCTCGGCGGCCTGCCGCTTCACCTCGTGCTCGATCGCCTTCTGCACGAAGCGGAAGGAGTTCACGTTCTTGATCTCGATCTTCACGCCGAAGGCCTCGGTGCCCCGGGGGCGGAGCGAGACGTTCACGTCCACGCGGAGCTGGCCCTTCTCCATGTCGCAGTCGGAGATCCCGGCGTGGCGGAGGATGGCCTTGAGCTGGACGAGGTACTGGTAGGCCTCCTCGGCGGAGCGGAGGTCGGGCTCGGTGACGATCTCGAGCAGCGGGGTGCCCGCGCGGTTCAGGTCGACGAAGGAGCGCGCGCCGCCCTCCTCGTGGATCAGCTTGCCCGCGTCCTCCTCGAGGTGGGCGCGGTGGATGCGGATGCGCCGGCCCGAGGGGAGGTCGATGCCGCCGTCGCGGGCGAGGGGCACGTCGAACTGCGAGACCTGGTAGTTCTTCGGGAGGTCCGGGTAGTAGTAGTTCTTCCGGTCGAACTTGCTGCGCGGCGCGATGCGGCACTGCAGGGCGAGCCCGGCCTTCACGCCCAGCTCGAGGGCGCGGCGGTTGAGCACGGGGAGGACGCCCGGGTGGCCGAGGCAGACCGGGCAGGTGCGCGTGTTGGGCGGCGCGCCGAAGCCCGTCGCGCAGGCGCAGAAGAGCTTGGACTCCGTGCCGAGCTGCACGTGGGTCTCGAGGCCCGCGACGAGCTCCCAGTCGACGGCGGTCGTCGTCATGCGGCCACTTTACCTCGGGACCCCGAGGGCGTCGAGGGCGCGGTCGAGCGCGGGGCGCAGCGGCGGATCGTAGTCGTCGAGCCGCTCCGGGCGGCGCCTCAGCGAGGCGAGCCAGTCCGCGGGCCGGCCCTGGAGCGCGGCCTGGAGCAGCGCCGCGGCCTGGGCCTCGTCGCCGCCGGCCCCGACGAGCGCGCGGGCCTGCGAGGCCGGGTCGAGCCGGAGCCGGGACACGCGGACCGCGAGCGCGCAGAGCCGCAGGGCCTCGGCGAACTCCGCCTTCGCGCCCTCCGGATCGCCCTGGGCCTCGAGCACGCGGCCGAGGAGCAGCCGGTTCGAGGCGCGCGTCGGGTAGGCCTTCATCGCGGTGAGCGCGTCGTGCCGGGCCCCGCCGAGCCGCTCCTGGACGTGCAGGCGCTCCCGGCCGGGGCGGCGGGACATCAGGTACTGGGCCCGGGCGGACGCGGCGACGGCGGAGCCCCAGTCGTCCCGGACCTTCCGCGCGTTGCGGAACGCGACGAGGATCTCCTCCTCGAGGGCGTCCTCCCCGGCCCCGGGCGGGCCGCCCGAGTCGGCGAGGCGCCGCCATTCCTCGAGGCGGAGCAGCCCGGACTCGAGCCAGGGCCGGGCGAGCAGGGGATTGGCCCTCGAGGCCGCGTCCCAGCGCTCGCGGGCCGCCGCGAGCTCGCCCTTCCGGGCCAGGAGGTCGGCGTCGATGGCGGCCTCGTCGGCCTCCATCCAGCGCGGGGCGACGTAGAGCACGGGCAGGGCGGCGCCGAGGACGAGCACCGAGGCGATCGCCGGGACGGCGGGGCCGGTCTTCCAGGTCGTGGCGGACGGAGCGAGCAGGGCGAGGGCCGCGACCGCCGCGCCGAGGGCCGCGAGCACGCCCGCGTCGTGGAACGCGAAGTCGACGGCGAAATGGGCGGCGAGACCCGCGAGGCCCGCGCCGAGGCCGACGCGCGACCAGGGGCCGGCGGTCTCCTCCTCGTGGCGCGCGGTCAGCAGGTAGCCCCCGATCCAGGCGACGCCGACGAGCAGGGCGGGCAGGGGCGTGCCGCCCGGGTCGGCGAGCGATCCGGTGAGGACGGCGCCGCCCGCGACGCCGAGGCCGAGGGCGACGGCGACGAGCGTGCGCGGCCAGGGCTCCGCGGCCGGGGCCGGCGGCCCCTCGAGCCGCCGGATCGCGGCGAGCCCGGCGCCCGCGAGCAGGCCGAGGATCCCGAGCAGGCCGGGGATCCCGAGCTCGGCGAGCGCCTGGAGGTAGTCGTTGTGGACGTGCCGGGTCTCCTCCTGCCGATCGTCCTTGAGGCGCGGGTAGTGGTCCTCGAAGTTGTCGAGGCCGACGCCCGCGAGCGGCCGCTCCTTCCAGGCGGCGACCGCGGCGTCCCAGTAGACCGAGCGCACGGCGGCGGACTCGGAGCGCGGCGCGAGGGCGCGGGCGAGGGCGGGGGCCGCGGCGACGAGCCCGACGAGCAGCGCGAGGGCGAGCGCGACGGGGACGCGGCCGCTGCCCCGGTTGCGGTAGCGGGCGATCAGCAGGAAGGCGGCGACGGAGACGAGGGCGGCGAGCCAGCCGCCCTTGGAGCCGGTGGCGAGGAGGGCGCTCGCGGCGAGGGCGGCGGTCGCGGCGCGGAAGGCGGCCATCGGCCGGGAGATCCGGGCCAGGTCGAGCGCGGAGCCGATCGCGGCGGGGATCGCCAGGACGAGGAAGCCCGCGTAGGTGTTCGGGTAGAAGAAGGTCGCCCAGGGCTCGCCCGCGCCGAGCCGGCCGCGGAGCTCGGCCTCGAGGTCGCCCGCGCTGGCGAGGAAGAGACGGGCCTCGGGCGACGCGGCCGCGGCGGGGAGGATCCAGATCCACTGGAGCAGGCCCGCGATCGCGAGGGCGAAGGTCGCCGCGTGGAAAATCGCCAGCCAGGTGCCGCGCCGGCCGGGGCCGAGGAGGTTCGCGGCGAGCGGGATCATCACGGCGACGGAGCCGAGGGCGAGGGCGCCCTCGAGCGAGGCGAGCGGGTGGACGCTCGGCCGGGCCGCGGAGGCCAGCCCGAGCAGGACGAGCAGCCCGAGCGGCCACTCGGCGCCCGTGAAGCGCCACTCGAGCCCGCCGGCCAGGGCGCGGGAGGCGAACCAGGTCCCGGCCGCGAGGAAGGGGAGGGCGTGGACCAGGGCGGAGACGCCCGGGGCCTGGTAGGCCCAGGCCGAGAGCCTCAGCGCGAGGTGGAGGACGACGAGGAAGGCCGCGAGGCGCTCAAGGAGCCGGGCGGGAGTCGTCCTGTCTTCCATGGGGGGCGCGAGGCGGCTGGAGGAGCGAGATTATCGCAAAGACCGCCGCGAGTTGCGAGAGGAGGATCGCCGCGCCGAGCGCGTCGACGCGCAGGAGCAGCACGGCGGAGAGCCCCGTGAGCGCCGTCAGCAGGGCCACGGCGAGCGCGGCCTGGCCGTCGCCGAGCCCGAGCGCGCGCAGCCGGTGCGCGAGGTGGTTCGTGTCGCCCTCGAAGACGGGCCGCCCCGCGCGGAGGCGGATCCAGACGACGCTCGCGGTGTCGTAGAGCGGGACCGCGAGGACGGCGAGCGGGATCCCGTAGGCCCAGGGCTCGGCGCCGCGGGACGTCTCGTAGAACGTGAACGTCACCGTGAGCGTCGCGAGCATCCAGCCGATGAAGAGGCTGCCGCCGTCGCCGAGGAAGATGCGGGCGGGCGGGAGGTTGTGCAGGAGGAAACCCGCGCAGGCGCCGCCGAGGGCCGCGATGGCGGCCGCGACGAACCACTGGCCCGTCGCCCAGGCGACGACGCCGAAGGCCGCGCAGGCGACGACCGCCGTGCCCGCGCAGATCCCGTCCATGTGGTCGAGGAGGTTGAACGCGTTCGTGATGCCGACGATCCAGAGGACCGTGACGGCGCCCCCGACGATATCGCCCGCCGCCGAGCCCTCCCAGAACAGGGAGAGGCGCTCGCCGCCGACGACGAAGCCCGCGGCGCAGATCGCCTGGACGAGGAGCTTCAGCCCGGGCCCGATCTTGCGGCGGTCGTCCACGAGGCCGAGGAACTGCACGACGAGGCCGCCCCCGAGCAGCGCGAGGAGCTCGCGCGACTTCGACACGGCGCCCGCGGCGTACGAGGTCACCGACTCCGGCAGCCCGAAGGTCGTCCCCCGCGCGATGAGCGCGGCGGCGCCGAGTCCTCCGAGCAGCACGGCGAGCACGCCCGCGGAAACGGCGAGGCCGCCCCCGTAGGGGACGGGCGCGCGGTGGACCTTGCGGGGGCCCGGGTGGTCGAGGAAGTTCCCCCGGCGGGCAAGGCGCGCGACCAGGGGGACGGCGGCGGCGGACGCGGCGAACGCGACGAGGGCGGAGAGGGCGAGGATCCCGGTCACGTCCCGAGCACCGCGTTGATCTCGTTCTTCATGGTGGCGGCGGCCTCCGCCACGGCCTTGGCCCACTGGTCGGGCTTGTACTTGGACTTGTACGGCTCCTTCTCGTAGGCGAAGGTCACGCTCCGGGAGGCGTTGATCACCGCGCCGAGGCCGCCCGGCGAGAAGAGGCCCTTGAGGTCGGCGGCCGTGCCGCCCTGGGCGCCGTAGCCCGGCACGAGGAAGATCGAGGAGGGGAGGGCCTCGCGGATCCGGCGGCCCTGCTCGGGGTGCGTGGCGCCGACGACGGCCCCGACCGAGCTCCAGCCCGACTCGCCGACGAGCGACTTGCCCCACTGCGCGACGCGCTCCGCGACGTGCATATAGAGGGGCTTGCCGCCCGCGTCGAGGTCCTGGAAGTCGCCGGAGCCCTTGTTGGAGGTCTTCACGAGGACGAAGAGGCCGCCGCCCGCCGGCCGGGCGACCTCGAGGAAGGGCTCGATGCTGTCGGTGCCGAGGTAGGGGTTGACGGTGATGGCGTCGCAGCTGAACGCGTCGAAGTGGGCCTCGGCGTAGGCCTTCGCGGTGTCGGGCACGTCGCCGCGCTTCACGTCGCCGATGACCAGGAGGCCCTGCTTGCGGGCGTGGCGGCAGAGGGCGAAGTAGGTGACGACGCCGAAGGGGCCGAGGCGCTCGTAGAAGGCGATCTGCGGCTTGACGGCGACCGCGTGTTCGCGGACGGCCTCGATGACGTCGCCGCCCCACTCGAGGACGGCCTTGGCGGCGAGCTCGACGTCCGTGTGGGTCCCGCGGCGGAGGTCGGGGGGGAGGCTCTCGAGGCGGGGGTCCAGGCCGACGACGACCCGGGAGTTCTTGGTCTTCACGGCCTCGACGAGGCGGTCGGCGAAGTTCTTCATGGTGGCGGCACTCTAGGGCGGAGGCCGGGGGTCGTCAAGGTCCGGCCCCGATTGACTCGCCCCGGAACGCCTCCCTATAATGCCGCGTTCCCGACAGCCACCCACGGAGGATTCGCATGCGATTCTGGATCGGCGCGGCGTTCGTGCTCGCGGCGGCCCTGCCGGCCGCGGCCCAGGAGAAGTCCCCCCTCGAGCAGGACCTGGAGAAGGCCATCGAGCGGATCAACAGCGAGCGGTCCAGCGACGCGGAGACCGGCCGCGCCGAGCTCACCGCCGTCGGGCGCAAGGCGGTCCCCGCGCTGCTCAAGGAGCTGGCGGCGAAGGGCAAGGCCCCGGACGCGAAGCAGCGCCAGGCCTACGCCCGGGTGCGCCGCCTCGTCTGCGAGATCCTCGGCGACATCCGCGACAACTCCCCCGAGGTGCTGGACGCCCTGACGGCCCGCCTCAAGGACGCCGACGAGTTCGGCCAGTCCGTCGCCTCCGCCGCGGCCAACGCGCTGGCGAAGATCGCCGACGAGCGCTCCGCGCCCGCCCTGCTGAAGGCCCTGCAGTCGAAGCAGGCCGAGCTCGACAAGTGGCTGAAGTACTACGCGATCCACGGCCTGGGCATCCTGCGGGCCAAGGACGCGGCCGAGCCGCTGATCAAGGCGCTGGAGGACAAGGGCGCGGCCGAGGTGGGCACGGGCGAGAAGCAGCACGTCATCGCGGCCGCCGCGGCCGACGCGCTGGGCCGCCTCCGGGCCGCCGGCGCGGCCGAGGGCCTCTCGAAGCTCCTGAAGAACGCCGAGGTCAACCCCTACAGCCAGCAGCAGGTGGCGGTCCACGCGGCCCGCGCGCTGGAGAAGATCCTCGGCGTGTCGCGCGGCGCCCTCGAGGGCGACGCGAGCACGGTCGCCGCCTCGCTCGAGGCCTGGCGCAAGTGGTGGGACGGCGAGGAGACCAAGCGGAACCTCGTCAAGGTGCGCGCCCAGGTCGCCGAGGTCGCCGCGGCCGTCGAGAAGTACCGGACGGACAACGGCGAGTACCCCGCGATCCTCGACTACCTGGCCAAGAAGCCCGAGGGCAAGGAGCTGAAGAACTGGCCCGACGGCGGCTACCTCAAGGCCGAGCAGCTCAAGGACCCCTGGGGCACCGCCCTGGTCTACAACTCGCGCGGCGACAACGGCGCGCCCTTCGACGTGATCAGCTTCGGCCGGGACCGCCGCGCCTGGGGCGCCGGCGACGACGCCGACGTCTGGAACCACGACAAGTGGGGGGCCGTGAAGCTCGAGAAGTCGAAGAAGGCGCTGGAGGCCGTGTCGGCCGCCCTGGAGGCCTTCAAGAAGAACGAGGACCGCTACCCGGACAAGCTCGAGGACCTGGTCACCAAGCCCTCGTACGCGAAGAAGTTCCCCGAGAAGCCCTACCTCGAGAAGCTGCCCACGGACGGCTTCGACTCGCGCCTCTACTACGTCCGCGAGAAGACGAAGGACGCGCCCTTCGACCTCGTCAGCTGGGGCATGGACCTCGTCGAGGGCGGCTCCGACCTGGCCGCCGACCTCTGGAACCACGACAAGTGGAAGGGCCCGAAGGCGGAGCAGAGCCGGAAGATCGTCGACGAGACCGGCAAGGCGATCGACAAGTTCCGGGCCGACCAGGGCCGGCTGCCCGAGAGGCTCGAGGACCTGCGCAACCGCCCGACCTGGGCCAAGACCTGGGAGAAGCCCTACGTCAGCGACGACGGCCGCGACGCGTTCCGCAACCCGTTGAGCTACGCGCCCGGCGCCGACGGCTCCACGTTCACGCTGAAGAGCCTCGGGGCGGACGGCAAGGAGGGCGGCGCCGACGGCGACGCCGACCTCGAGTACAAGAAGAAGTAGGGCGGCCGGGTTGGCCCGCCCGCGCGTCCTCATCCCGGAGCGGAAGCTCCGGGCCGGGGTCGCCCGCCTGGCGGCCGAGCTGGAGCGGGGGGCCCGGGGCCGCCCGCTGACCCTCGTCGTGGCGCTCGACGGCGCCTTCGTGTTCGCCGCCGACCTCGCGCGCCGCCTCCGCGTCCCGGTCCGCTTCGCCTTCGTCTCCCTCTCCTCCTACGGCGCGGGGACCCGCTCCACCGGCCGCATTCGCTGGCGCCTGAGGCCCGAGGCCTCGCTGCGGGGCCGGGACCTGGTCGTCGTCGAGGACATCGTCGACACCGGTCGCTCGGCCGCCGCGCTGCTCGCGGCGCTGAGGAAGCTGCGGCCGCGCTCGCTGAAGTTCTGCGCGCTGCTGCGGAAGAAGGCCCGGATGGTGATCGACGTGCCCCTCGACCACGTGGGCTTCGACATCCCGGACCGCTTCGTCGTGGGCTACGGCCTGGACGCGGCGGGGGCCTGGCGGGAGCTGCCGTACGTCGGCGTCGTCGGCTAGCTCCGCATCCGCTGGAACCCGACGAGCCCGATACCCCCGAAGAGCAGGGTCGGGGTCCAGGCGGCGACGACCGGGTCGACCCAGTCCCCGCGGTTGCCACCCTGGTAGAGCAGGAAGTAGGCGGCGTAGTAGGAGATCGTCAGCAGCAGGCAGGTCGCGATGCCGACCCAGAAGCTGCGCGAGTGGGCCGTCGCGACGAAGGGGAGGCCGAGGAAGAGGAGCACCACGGCCCCGAGCGGCGTCGTGAACTTCGCGTGGAGCTGCATCCGGAAGGTCGCCGCGTGCGGGTAGCGGCGGTTGAGCTCGAGGAGGTCCTGGAGGCGGTAGTAGCGGCCCGAGAGCGAGAACTTGCGCTGCATGTCCTCGGGGGTCAGCTCGGCGTCGAGGAGCAGCCCCTCCGGGGGGATGGGGTCCACGCGGCGCTGCGGCGCGGACTTCTTGGGGTCGTAGACGATGAGCGGCTCGCCCTTGCCGTCGTGCGGGGTGATCTCGCCGTCCGTCAGCCTCCAGCGGCGCAGGTCGCGGTCCCAGGCGCAGCGCTCGGCGCGGATCATGGCCGAGAGGGTCCCGTCGCCGCGCATCCGCTGGACGGCGACGCGCGTCATGACGCGCTTCCCGCGGTCGTACTCCTGCATGAAGATGTAGGTGCCGCTGCCGTCGTAGGCGATCGCGTTGCGCGTGGGGCGGTCGCTGACGAGCAGGTCGTCCGTCTCGCCCATCGCGGTCATGAGGTCCGGGAGGACGAACTCGTCGAGGACGGCCATGATCCCGGCGCAGGCGAAGGCGCTGATGATGAAGCCGAGGCTGAGGCGCCGCAGGCTGACGCCCGAGGTGACCATCGGGAGCAGCTCGTTGGTCTTCTGGAGGCGGATGACCGTGAACATGGCCGCGAAGAGGGAGACCGCGGGCAGCACGACGTGGAGGAATAGAGGGATGCGCACGCCGTAGTAGCGGAGCAGGAACTCGCCGGTCGCGACGTTCTTCAGCGCGAGGATGCGGGGGAGCTTGCTCGAGAGGTCGATGGCGAGGAAGAGGCCGACGAAGACCGCGACCGTGAGGCCGAGGGCCGCGAGGAAGCTCTTGAGGACGTAGCGGTCCAGGATCTTCATTGCCGGAAGACCTTCGCGAGCAGCACCAGGGCGACGGCGAGGACGACGGCGTCCGCGCCGAACGCGCCGACCTCCGGCGAGACGATGTCCCGGTTCGCCAGGCTCTCGCCGAAGAAGTGCAGGACGAAGTAGCCGAGGATCGGCGGCAGGGCGATGCCGAGGCCGGCCATCCGCGTGCCCTTGCGGACGAAGATGCCGATGGGGAGGGCGAGGAGGATGAGGCAGACCGGGCCGAGCGCCTTCGCGTTGCGGAGCTGGAACTCCGTGTAGAACTCGCGCCGGATCCGGCCCTCGTTGCGGATCCACTCGCCGAGGAGCTCGAGGCCCGCCATGTCGCGCGCGCCCTTGGGCTGGCCGTAGGGGTCCTCGAGGGGGATCGTGAGCGTCGTCGTCGTGCCGAGCTGGCCCTGGTGCTTGACGGTCCGCACGCCGTTGATCGTCTCGTACTCGGTCATGTAGCCCTGGGAGATCGTGATGGAGGCCTCGGAGGGGCCGCTGAGGCGGACCTTGCCCTCGCGGCCGCGGTACTCGGTCTGGGGCTGGGCCTTCTCGTTGAGGAGCGTGAGGAAGGGGTGGGTCAGCGTGCCGCCGACGGCGTCCGTGTAGCTGAGGTAGGCGCGCTTGCCCATCGAGAGGACCTGGCGGCCGGGCGGCGGGTTGTCGAGGATGGTCTGGCCCGCCTCGCGGGAGAGCTTGCGCTGGGCGTAGCGGGCCCGCGGGGTCACCTCGTGGTGCGCGAAGAAGGCGAGCAGGAACACGCCGACGGAGAAGAGCACGGCCGGGGCGACGATGCGCGAGGCGTGGATGCCGCTCGTGCGCATCGCGTCGATCTCGTGGTCGGCGCCCAGCCGCCCGTAGACCATCGCGGGGGTGATCGTGGCGGCGACGAGGACCGCCCAGGGCGCCATGTAGCCCGCCGCGACGGGCACCGCCGTCGAGAGGAAGTCGAGGTCCACGTCGTACATCCGGACCATCTGGAGGATCAGCCCCACGGCGCAGACCGCGAGCATGACGACGAGGGCCACCGCGAAGGTGAGGACGAGCTCGCGGAGGATGTACCGCTGGAGGATCATCGGCCCGCCATGATACCCCGGCGCCGGGCGGGGGAAAGGGGCTTCACGCGGGCGCGGCCCCGAACTGGATGCGGCAGAGCTTCGCGTAGAGGCCGTCGCGCTTCACGAGCTCCGCGTGCGGGCCCTCCTCGACGAGCCGGCCGTTCTGGAGCACGAGGATGCGGTCGACGTGGCGGATCGTCGAGAGCCGGTGGGCGACGACGACGGAGCTGCGGCCCGCGAGGAGCTTCTCGAGCGCGGCCTGGATGGTCGCCTCGGTCTCGGAGTCCACGCTCGACGTCGCCTCGTCGAGGATGAGGATCGGCCGGTCGAACGCGAGGGCCCGGGCGACGGAGAGCAGCTGCCGCTGGCCCGCGGAGAGGACGGAGCCGCGCTCGCGGACGTCGGCGTCGAGGCCGCCCGGGAGTCGGTCGACGAAGCCCTCGGCGCCCGCGGCCCGGAGCGCCTCGCGGAGCCGGGCGTCGGAGAGGCTCGCGTCGCCGAGCCGGAGGTTGTCGCGGACGCTGCCGGCGAAGAGGAAGACGTCCTGGAGGACGAGGCCGAAGCGGCGGCGGAGGGCCTCGGGGTCCTGCTCGCGCACGTCGACGCCGTCCACGAGGATGCGGCCGCCGGTCACGTCGTAGAGGCGGAGCAGGAGGCTCGTGATCGTCGTCTTGCCCGCGCCGGTGACGCCGACGAGGGCCACGCTCTCGCCCGGGGCGACGCGGAAGCTGACGCCGTCGAGGACGGGCGTCTTCCCGTCGTAGCTGAAGCGCACGTCCTCGAAGACGAGCTCCCCGCGCGGCGGCGGCGAGGCGGGGACCGCGGGGACGTGCTGGGTGGAGGGCTCGTCGAGCAGGAGGAAGATGCGCTCGCCGGAGGCCATGGCGGCCTGGAGGACGTTGTACTTCTCCGAGAGGTCGCGGACGGGCTGGAGGAACTTCTGGGCGAGGTACCAGAACGCGAGGAAGGCGCCGAAGCTGAGGGAGCCCTCGAGGATGGAGAGGCCGCCGTAGGCGAGGAGGATCGCGGCGGAGCAGGCGCCGATGACGTCCACGACCGGGTAGAAGACGGAGTAGGTGACCACGGTGCGGTTGCTCGCGTCGCGGTAGTCGGAGGCGAGGCCGGCGAAGCGGGCGAAGACGGAGGGGCCGCGCCCGAAGAGGCGGATCGTGCGCATGCCGTTGACGCACTCGTTGAGGTAGGAGTTGAGGCGCGCGATCTTCACGCGCACCTCGCGGTACTGGCCCCGGGCGATCCGGCGGAAGACGAGGACGGCGACGACCATCAGGGGCATGGGGGCGAGGGTCACGAGGGCCATGCGCCAGCTCGTCCAGAACATCATCCCGAGCACGCCGACGATCAGGAAGACGTCCGCGACGACGGCGACCAGGCCCGAGGTGAGCAGCTCGTTGAGGTTCTCGACGTCCGAGGTGACGCGGATCATGAGCCGGCCCACCGGGTTGCGGTCGAAGAAGGGCAGCGGCAGGCGCTGGAGCTTCGCGAAGACCTTCATGCGCAGGTCGAGGATGACGCGCTGGCCGAGCAGGTTGAGGACGATGATCTCGAGGAACTCGAAGAGCGCCATGCCGACGATGGCCGCGAGGAAGAGGAGGGCGCCGCCCGCGAGGCCGCCGAGGTCGCCCCGGGCGACGGGGCCGTCCACGACCTCCTTGAGGATGGGGGCCGTCGCGACGTCGCAGGCCGCCTTGGCGACGCCGAGCAGCAGGGCGAGCAGGATCATCGGGGTCCGCGGGCGGACCTCCGCGAGGAAGCGCCGCATGAGCCGGCCGTCGTAGGCCTTCCCGAGCTCCTCCTCCTCGTGCAGGGGCGCGCTCACTCGGCCACCCCCGGGTCGGCGCCGATCTCCTCGGCGATGCGCTGGCGCTCGGCGAGCCGGGCGAAGGCGCCGCCGCGGCGCAGGAGCTCGGAGGGCGGGCCGGACTCGGCGACGCGCCCGTCCTCGAGGACGACGACGAGGTCGCAGTCGAGGATGGCCGCGAGCCGGTGCGTGACGATGATCGAGGTCCGGCCCTTCGCCCAGGCGCCGAGCTCGCCGAGGATCTCGCGCTCGGTCCGCGCGTCGACGGCCGAGAGGGCGTCGTCGAGCAGGAGCACGGCGGGGTCGCGGGCGATCGCGCGGGCGAGGGCGGTGCGCTGCTTCTGGCCGCCGGAGAGGGTGACGCCGCGCTCGCCGACGACCTGGTCGAGCCGGCCGGGGAAGCGCTCGGCGTCGGCGGCGATGCGGGAGATCCGGGCCGCCTCCTCGACGACGGCCGGGGCCGCGTCGCCGACCGCGCCGAAGGCGATGTTCGCGCGCAGGGAGTCGGAGAACAGGAAGACGTCCTGGGGGACGCCGGCGACGTGGCGGCGCAGTCGGTCGACCGGGATGGTCACGAGGTCGCGGCCGTCGAGGAAGATCGTCCCGGGCGGCGGCTCGTAGTCGCGCACGAGCAGGGAGAGCAGGGTGCTCTTGCCGGAGCCGGTGCGCCCGACGATGCCGACGCGGGAGCCGGGCTCGACGCGGAAGGAGACGCCGCGGAGGGCGGGGGCGCCCTCCTGGCCGTCGTGGGCGAAGGTGAGGTCGCGGATCTCGAGGGCGCCGGCGACGGGGGTCCGGTCGTCGGGCCCGTCGACTCCGGGGGCGGCGGGGAGGTCGAGGATCTCGGTGAGGCGGCCCAGGCAGGCGGCGCCGCGCTGGGCGAGGTTGACGACCCAGCCGATCGCGATCATCGGCCAGACGAGCATGAGCTGGTAGGCGGTGAAGGCGGCGAGCTCGGCCTTGGTGAAGTGGCCCTCGATGATGCCGCGCCCGCCGAAGTAGAGCGTGGCGAGGATGGCGCCCTCCATGAAGAGCGTCATGAGGGCCCAGGCGGAGCCGCGGAACCAGGCCAGGGAGAGGTTGCGGCGGCGGTACTCGTCGCAGGCCCCGCGGTAGGCCTCGATCTCGCGCTCCTCGCGGGCGAAGGCCTTCACGACGCGCATCCCGGAGAAGTTCTCCTGGGCCCGGGCCGAGAGGTCGGAGAGCTGGTCCTGGACGGCGAGGGAGCGGCGGTGGAGGCCCGGGCCGCTGAGCGCGGTGACGGCGGTGACCATGCCGAGGGGCACGAGGGTGATCAGCGCGAGGCGGGGGTCGAGCAGCCACATGCCGGCCATGCTGAAGAGGAAGGTGAGGCCGGTGCTGGCGAGGGACATGGCGCCGATGCCGACGAGCATGCGCACGCCCTCGAGGTCGTTGATGAGGCGCGAGGTGAGGTCGCCGCTGCGCTGGCGGTCCAACCAGCGGGCGGGGAGCCGGGCGAGGTGGGAGAAGAGGTCGGCGCGGAGGTCGTACTCGACGCGGCGGGAGGCGAAGAGCAGGGCGGTGCGGGCGCCGAAGACGAGGGCGCCGCGCATCGCGGCGAAGAGGAGCAGCGCGCCGGCCGCGGTCCAGACGAACTCCCGTCGGGCGCCGCGCTCGAGGGCCTCGACGGCCGCCTTCACGAGCCAGGGCGCGGCCATCTGCGCGGCGGAGGCGAGGACGACGACGGCGAGGCCGGCGAGGTAGGGGCCCCGGACCCGGGCGAGGTACGGCTTGAGGCGGAGGAGGGAGCGCATCGAGGCGGCCGATTATAGCAGGGGGCCCCGCGGGGTTCCGGTCCCCCGGCCCCCCGGTGTACACTTGCGCCGGTATGGCCCTGCTCCGGATCCTTCGGGGGCGCGACGTCGGCAAGACCGCCGAGGTCGGCGCCGAGTGCTACCTCGGCCGCGACGAGGCGAACGGTCTGCGCCTGCTCGACGAGAACGCCTCCCGGCGCCACGCCAAGGTCGAGAAGCTCGAGTCGCGCCACGTCCTCTTCGACCTGGGCTCGCACAACGGGACCTTCGTCAACGGCGAGCGCGTCGAGGAGCGCCTGCTCCGCGACGGCGACCAGATCCTCATCGGCAAGCACCTCGTCGTCTTCGAGGAGGACGACGAGGAGCGCGGCCGCGGCATCACGGTCGTGCAGGACGAGGCCCCCCGCTCCGTCCAGGCCGCCCAGAAGCTCTTTGCGGAGCAGCCGCCCTCGCTGGCCGAGGAGGGCGAGGACCCCGCCGCCGCGTTCCCGCGCCTGAAGCGGCTCTACGAGATCACCGCGCTGCTGAACTCGACGCTCGACGGCAAGATCCTCGCCGAGGGCCTCGCGGGCCTGCTGCAGGACGCGCTCTCCGCGGACGCGGTGGCCGTGTTCCGCGACCCGGAGGACGAGGTCGCCGCGCGGGTCCGGGGAGCGATGACGGGGAGCCTGGTCGTCAGCCGCTCGGTGCTCGACAAGGCGCGGCGCGACCGCATGGCGATCCTCGTGGCCGACGCGGCGGCCGAGGCGGGCCCCGGGCCGCGGCCGAGCATCCTGCAGGAGAAGATCTCGTCCATCCTCTGCGCGCCGCTCGTTCGGGCGGGCAAGACGACCGGCGTGATCTACGCCGACCTCCGCGGCCGCAAGCGGGAGTTCTCCGAGGCCGACCTCGCGTTCCTCACGGCGGTCGCCCACCAGGCGGCCCTCGCGTTCGAGAACGCCTACAAGTACCGGCAGGTGCGCGGCCAGGTCGGGGCGCTCTCCGCGGAGCGCCACGCGGAGACCCGCGCCATCGGCAACGACCCGCGATTCGCGGACGCGATGTCCGTCGCGGAGCGCGCGGCCCCGACGGAGTCCTCCGTGCTCATCCTGGGCGAGAGCGGGACGGGCAAGGAGCTCGTCGCGCGCCTGCTCCACGAGCGGAGCCACCGGCGCGCGGGGCCCTTCGTCGCGATCAACTGCGCCTCGCTCGTGGACTCGCTGCTCGACAGCGAGCTCTTCGGCCACGAGAAGGGCGCGTTCACGGGGGCGGACCGCGCGGCCCCGGGCCGCATCCA
>CAYXGZ010000026.1:0-47593 GCA_964464755.1 uncultured Planctomycetales bacterium | reverse complement strand
TCCGGCGGTAGATGTTCTCCGTCATGATGATGCCCATGTCGGCGACGTCGCCGATGGCGATCGCCAGGCCCGCCAGCGACATGATGTTCGCGTCGACGCCGAAGACCCACATGAGGATGAAGCAGAGCGCGATCGAGAGCGGGAGCGTGACGAGCACCGCGGCCGTGCTGCGCAGGTGCAGCAGGAACACGAGGATGACGAGCGCCGCGACGAGCGCCTCCTCGGTCAGCGCGCTCTTCAGCGTCGCGATCGTCTCGAGGACGATGTCCGTCCGGTCGTAGAAGGGCACGATGCGGACCTGCGAGACCTTCCCGCCCGCGAGCGTCTTCTTCGGCAGCCCCGGCTCGATCTGCTTCAGCTTCTCCTTCACCCGCTCGACGACGTGCCGCGGGTTCTCGCCGTAGCGCATCGTGACGACGCCGCCCACCGCCTCCACGCCGCCCTTGTCGAGGGCGCCGCGCCGGAAGTCCGGGCCAAGCGTCACCGTCGCGACGTTGCGGACGAAGATCGGCGTGCCCTCCGCCTGGCGGATGACGACGTTCTCGAGGTCCGCGACGCCCTTCACGAAGCCGACGCCCCGGATGAAGAACTCCACGCCGTTCTTCTCGAGGACCTTGGCGCCCACGTCGATGTTCGAGCGCCGCACGGCCTCGTAGACGTCCATGAGCGTGACGCGGTGGGCGCGCAGCTTGTCGGGGTGGACGTCGACCTGGTACTGCTTCACGTACCCGCCGACGCTGGCGACCTCGGAGACGCCGGGGACGGAGTTGAGCTGGTAGCGGACGTACCAGTCCTGGATCGAGCGGAGCTCGGCGAGGTCGAAGCCCTCGCCTTCCACCGTGTACCAGTAGACCTGGCCCAGCGCCGTCGCGTCGGGGCCGAGCACGGGCACGACGCCCGCGGGCAGCCGGGCCTGCGCGACGTTCATCCGCTCGAGCACCCGCGAGCGCGCCCAGTAGTAGTCCGTCGCGTCGTCGAAGATCAGGAAGACCATCGAGAAGCCGAAGCCGGACATCGAGCGCAACGTCTTCACGCCCGGCGTGCCGGTCAGCGCGATCGTCAGCGGGTAGGTGACCTGGTCGTCGACGTCCTGCGGGGAGCGCCCGGGCCAGTCCGCGTAGACGATGACCTGCTTCTCGCCGATGTCGGGGATCGCGTCGACCGCGACGCGCTGCACCGCGAGCACGCCCCCGACCCCGATCGCCGCGACGGCGAGCAGGACGAGGAACGGGTTCCTCAGGCACCAGCGGATGAGCGCGTCGGCCATGGCCTAGTCCTTGGGCGGCGCCGGGGGGTTCAGGAGGCTCGGACGGCCCTGGATCTGGAACTGGCTGTCGAGGAGGAAGTTCCCCCGGACGGCCACCTTGTCGCCCTCGGACAGGCCCGAGAGCACCGGGTAGTAGTCGCCGGCCCGGGGCCCGAGCACGGGCTCCATGGGCAGGTACTCGCCGGGCGCGGTCTCGACGTAGACGATCTTCCGCGTGCCGCTGTCGAGCACCGCGGAGGCCGGAACGGCGAGCAGGTCCTCGCCCGTCGGGACGATCTCCTTCTCGAGCTCCATGCCGCCGCACTTGGGGCAGAGGCCCGGCTTTTCCTGCCGGATCTCGGTGTGCATCGGGCAGGTGTACACCGCGGCGCCCGGCGCGGGCCGCCCCGGCATCTGGACCAGCGGCATGCCGCACTGGGGGCAGGCGCCCGCCGCGTCGGTGACGACCTCGGGGTGCATCGGGCAGGACCATTTCCCCTCGAGGCCCGTCGGCGCGGGCCGGCCGTCGGCCTGGAGCCGGACCTGGATCTTCGCGCTGACGAACATGCCGGGCTTCAGCCGGCCCTCGGGGTTGGGCACGTTGACGCGGACCCGGATCGCCCGGGTCTCCTCCGACAGCGTCGGGCTGATGAAGGTCACCATGCCGGTGAACGCCTGGCCGGGGTAGGCCTCGGCCCGGATCTCCACCGACTGCCCGTACTGCACCCAGGAGATCTCGTACTCGTAGACGTCGAGGGTGACCCAGACCGACTCGAGGCTCGCGAGGCGGTAGAGGACGTCGCCCGCCTTGACCGGGCTCTTCTCGACGACGTTCTTCTCCATCACGGTGCCCCGGACCCGCGAGTAGAGCGTGATCCGCTCCTGGATCTTGCGGCTCTTCTCGATCTCCGCGACCTGGGCGTCCGTGAGGTCCCAGCGCCGGAGCTTCAGGCGGGCGGACTCGAGCCGCGAGGCGCCCGCGGGGTCGTCCAGCGCCATGAGCAGCTCGCGCTGCGCGACGATGAGCTCCGGACTGTAGAGCTCCGCGAGGTGGTCGCCCCGGCCGACCGCCATCCCGACGTAGTCGGCGAAGAGGCGCTCGACGTAGCCGTCCACGCGGGCGACGACCGTCGAGAGGCCCGTCTCGTTGAAGGAGACCTTGCCCACGGTCTGCAGGTCGCGGGCGAGCTTGCGGCGGACGACGGGCGCGGTCTCCACGCCCGCCATGGCCCGCGCGGCGTCGGAGAGCTTGAGCGGGGAGCCCGCCGCGCCGCTCGCGTCGGCCGGGATCAGCGGCATGCCGCAGATCGGGCACTTCCCCGCCGCCGGCAGGCGGACCTGGGGATGCATCGAGCAGGTCCAGACGGACGCGCCCTTGGGGGGCGCGCCGTCGCCGGGGACCGCCGCGGGCGCGGGGCCGCCGCGCACGATCCAGCCGACGCCGAAGGCGACGAGCACCGCCGCCCCGACCGCGATCCAGGTTCCCGCTTTCATCGCTACCGCCTTTCCGCCTGGCCGAGGGTGCCGAAATCCACCGCGCAGGTCGCCTCGAGCCGGGCCAGCGAGGTCCGCCGCTGCGCGTCGAGGCGCGCCGACTCGAGCCGGAACTCGAGCAGGGCCCGCTGCGCGTCGAGCAGCTCGAGGAAGGTCGCCCCGCCCGTCCCGTAGGCCTCGCGCACGTTCTCGACGACCTCGCGCGCCTTCACGAGGAGCGTCGCCTCGAGGAAGCGGTGGCGCCGCTCGCCGTCCCGCGCCAGGTACAGGTCGAGCACGAGCCGGGCCTTGAGGTCGTCGCCCCGCGACCGGAGCGCGGCCTGGGCCGCCCGCAGGTTCGCCCGCGCCTCCTCGATGCCGGCCCGGATGCGGCCGACCTGCAGGGGCGCCGTCAGCATCGCGCCCAGCATGCGCTCCACGGAGCCCGTGACCGAGAACGAGATCTCGAAATCCGGAAGCCAGGCCTTGCGGGCGAGCTCGAGCGCCTCCTCGCGGCCGCGGATCTCGGCCACCACGGCGGCGAGCTCCGGATTCCGCTCGGCCGCCAGCTCGAGGACCTTCGCGTCCTCGGCGGGCAGCGCGGCCGGGGCCTCCGGGGCGGCCGGCGCCAGGGCGGCGTCGGGGGGCCGGGCCAACAGGCGGTTGAGGCGGGACAGGTCGGCGCGGCGCCGGGCCTCGATCGACGCGAGATCGTTCTCCGCCCCCGCGGCCTCGAGCTCGGCCTTCGTCAGGTCGACCTGCCGGGCCTTCCCGGCGCCGAGGAGCGCGTTGCTGACCTCGACGAACTGCTTCAGCAGCGCGAGGTTCTCCCGCGCGATCGCGATCGACCGGTCCGTCAGCAGGAGCTCCTCGTAGGCCTCGACCACCTCGGCCTGGAGGCGGAACTTCGCGTCCTCGAAGCGCCGCCGCGCGGCGACGGCCTCCTGGAGCGCGACCCGGCCCCGGGCGGCGAGCTTGCCGGGGAACGGGATCGCCTGCCTCGCGCCGAGGGTCGTGCGGTCCCACGCGCTCATCCGCTCCTTGGAGAACATGCGCTCGAAGCCGAGCGCGGGCGCCTCGAGCGAGGACTCCTGCGGGACCCGCTCCAGGGCGGCGCGCCACTCGAAGTAGGCCCGCTCGAGGTCGGGGCTGGAGAGGAAGGCGAACTGGAGGACGTCGGCGCGCGCCGGCGCGGGGACCAGCGCGGGGAGCTTCCGGCGGTCGTAGGGCTCCTCGTAGGGCCGGCCCGCGCGGTCGGCGAGATCCCGCTCCTCGCGCTCGCCGGCGACGGAGCAGCCCGCGCCGAGCAACAGGACCAGGACGACCGGCCGGGACGTCATCGTGCACCTCTGCGCTCGGAACGTCCCGCGGGCCTGGAATATTCAGCGGCGCCGTCGTTCGAGGGAGGCGACGAAGCCGAGCAGGCCCCGGCCCTCCGGCGTGAGCGCCGATCCGCCGCCGCCGCGGCCTCCGCGGACGGGAGCGACGAGCGGCTTCCCCCAGCGGCGATTGACCGCCCGCGCCCGCATCCAGGCCGTGCGGTAGTTGATGCCGAGCTCCCGGGCCGCCGCCGAGAGCGAGCCCGCGCGGGCGATCTCGCGGAGGAAGTCGACCTCCTTCGGGAGCACGGGGCCGCCGGGGCCGACCGGGCAGGCTCGGAACGGGGACTCCACCGGCCGCTCGGGGCCCACGGCCACGGCCTTGACGAGCGCGAAGACCTCCCGGCCCGGGCGCAGCTCGAGGTCGCGCACGGCCCGCTCCGTCACCAACGCGCTGAGCGGGAAGCCCACGTCGACGCGGACGAGCGAGCCCGCGGGCGTCCGCCGCACGGCGCGGACGTGGCCGGGCAGGACGTTGCGCGCGCTCGTCCTCCCGGGATGGCCCGCGCAGAGGAGGACGTCCTCGGGCGCGACGGCCACGACGACCTTCGCCCCCCTCCGGATCCCGGGCCAGAGTCGCGAGGCGAGCCGCGATTTCCCGACGCGCAGCCAGGCGTGCGAATCGCGCGCGTCCGCCGACTCGACCACGGCCTCGAAGCGGTTCGTCATGCGGCCCCCAGGTGGACGATGGACGTCGCCTTCACGATGCACGTCGCCCCGCTCCCGGGGCGCAGGCCGAGGACGGCGACGGACTCGGCCGTGAGCAGCGCCCGGAGCCGGGGCCGCTCGAGCTCGACGAGCGCCGCGTCGCCCGCGGGGACGACGGACGCGACGCGGACCGGGAACACGTTGCGCGCCGAAAGCCCCGTCGGCGGAGTCGCCGCGAGCAGGATGTCGTGCGCGTAGCAGCCAAGGCGCACGCGGCCGGCCGCGCCCGGCGGGAGGTGGACGCTCAGCGCGACGCCGTCGACCTCCACGCCCCGGGGCCCGGTCACGATCCCCTCGACGTGGTTGTCGACGCGGGCCGGGCTGCCCTGGAGGAGCTCGACCGAGGGGCCGGAGGCGGCGACGCGGCCCTCCTCGAGGCGGATCGTGCGCTCGGTGAGCCCGACGACCTCGTCGGCGAGGTGGCTGACGAGGATCATCGGGACGCGCCAGGTGCGGCGGACGTGGCTGAGCAGCGAGAGCGCCTCGCGGCGGCGGGTCTCGTCGAGGCCCGCGAAGGGTTCGTCGAGCAGGAGGAGCCGGGGGCGGCCCGCGATCGCGCGCGCGAGCGCGGCGCGGCGGCGCTCGCCGCCGGAGAGGTTCCTCGGGCGGCGGTCGAGCAGGTGGGAGAGGCCGAGCGCGGAGGCAATGTCGTCGACGGGCCCCGCGTTCCTCCCGTACTCGAGGTTCCCGCGCACCGTGAGGTGCGGGAAGAGCAGCGGGTCCTGCGCGACGTAGCCGATCTCCCGGCGGTGCAGGGGCTGGTCCGAGACGTCGCGGCCGTCGAGGACGACGCGCGCGCCCGGCTCGATCCCGGCCACGGCGTCGAGCAGCGTGGACTTGCCGCTCCCGCTGGGGCCGACGAGCCCCAGCGCCTCGGCGTCCACGTCGATCCGCGCCTCCAGCGAGAAGCCGGTGCGGCGGGCCACGCGGGCCTCGAGCTGCAGCCTCACCGGTCCAGCTCCAGGCGGCGGCGGTAGCCGAGGTCGAGCCTCCGGTAGACGATCACGGCGGCGAGGCAGATGGCGACGGAGGCGAGCACGAGCCCGGCGACCCGGGACTCGCCCCCGGGGGCGTCGAGCTCGGCGTGGATCGCCAGCGGGATGGTCTCGGTCTCGCCCGGGATGCGGCCCGCGAGGATGACCGTGGCGCCGAACTCGCCGAGCCCGCGCGCGAAGGCGATGGCCGCGCCCGCGAGGAGGCCCGGCCAGGAGAGCGGCAGGGTCACCCGCCAGAACGTCGACCAGGGCGAGCGGCCGAGCGAGCGCGAGACGATCTCGAGCCTCGGGTCCACGGCCTTGAGGGCGAGGGCGATCATCATCACGAGCAGGGGGAAGCCCACGACGGCCGCGGAAACCACGGCGCCGGCCCAGTGGAAGGCGACGGGGCAGCCCGCCGACTCGAGCAGTCGGCCGAGCGCGCCCCGGGGCGAGAAGGCGCCGAGGAGCAGGTAGCCGAGCACGATCGGGGGGAGCACGAGCGGCAGGAGGACCAGGACCTGCACCAGGCCCTTGCCCGGGCCGCGCGAGCGCTCGAGGTACCAGGCCGTGGCCAGCGCGAGCGGGAAGCTCGCCGCCGTGGCCGCGAGGCCGACCGAGAGGGAGAGGCCGACGGGGCCCATGTCAGCGCGCCTCCTCGAAGCCGTGGCGGCGGGCGATCTCGAGCGCCCAGGGCTCGCGCAGCGCGTCGAAGAGCCCCTTCGCCCGGGGCGCGAGGAGGGCGGCCCCGAGGACGATGTCGGGATGGCTGTCGCGGGGGAACTCGTAGGCGATCCGGAGCTCCGGGTCGACCGCCGCGTCGGTCGCGTAGACGATCCCGGCCTCGGCGCCGCCGCGGGAGACCTTCGAGAGGACGTCGCGGACGTTGGAGCCGCGGATCGCGCGGGCCGGGACGGGGATCCCGAGCTTCCGCAGCGCGGCCTCGGCGTACTTCCCCGCGGGGACCTGCTCGTTGGCCAGGGCCAGGCTCGCCGCGCGGGCCAGGTCGAAGTCGCGGACCTCGCGGCGGACCACGACGACGAGGCGGTTGCGCAGCCACTCCCGGCGCTCGAGGGGCGCGACGGCGTCGATCCACTCCGGCGAGGCGCTGAGGAAGAGGTCGGCCGGGGCGCCGCCCCGGACCTGGCGGGCGAGGGTCGAGGAGGCCTCGACGCGCAGCTCGACGGGCCGGCCGCCGCGGCGGGTCCACTCGGCGGCGACCTCCCCCGCGACCTCCCGGAGGCTCGACGCGGCCGCGACGACCAGCGCGGGCCCGGGCTCCCGCCCGCAGCCCGCCAGCAGGGCCGCGAGTATCCAACAAGATCTCATATCCACGGACCTTCGATATGTCCGTGGACAGTATACCCGATCCCGGCTAGAACCGCACCTCGGCCCCGAGCAGGACGGCCCGGCGGGAGTCCTCGAGGGCGCCCGTCGTCGCCGTGACGGCGTCCTCGAACGAGCTCGAGGAGACGTTCAGCATCAGCCGCGAGAAGCGGTTGAGGTACCAGTTCACGCCGACCGTCGTCTGGGCCGCGTCCTCGGTGTAGCGGCCCGCCGTCGCGAGGGCCCGCAGCCGCCCGTCCGCGTGGAAGCGGGAATGGCGCAGGACCACCTCGAGGGCGCCCCAGCGCCGCGCCGGCACGACCCAGTCGTCCCGGCTCTTCTTCTCGCCGGTCGCCAGCCAGGCGGCCCAGGCCTGGAAGGCGGAGAGGTCGTAGCGGTCCGAGAGGCCGCCGGAGGCGAGCCCCATTTCCATCGTGACGCGCTCGGCGCCCAGGGCCAGGTTCCTCCAGAGCAGCTCGGCCTCCAGCGAGATCCGCTGGCGGTAGCCGTCCTGGACCACCGTCGCCGGGAAGCGGAGGAGGTCGACGACGCCGTCCTCGAGGACGCGGAAGGTCCCCATCCCCTCCCGGCTCTCGCCGCCGGTCCAGGCCCAGCTCATCTGCAGGTCGAAGTCCTCGGACGGCCAGGGCTCGAGGGTGAAGCGCGCCGCGAGCTCGCCGTGGTTGTCCGCGTCGGCGTACCCGTCCGCGACCCCGTTGAAGTAGCCGATCCAGTACTTGCCGAAGATCCCCGCGTAGCCGCCGCCGCCGAAGAGCAGCGCGCCCACGTCGCGCCGGGGCAGGAGGGCGGTGACGTGGCCGGAGGGCTCGACGAAGTCCCAGAAGTCCCGCCGGGGTTGGTACGCGGTGCCCATCGGGACCTTCCCGCGCCCGACGCGGAGGTTGAGGGGCTTGGTGACCTGGTATTCCGCGTAGACGTCCTGCAGGACGCGGTCCGCGGCGAAGTCGAGCTGGAGGAACAGCGTCAGGTCGTTGAGCAGGACGCCGCGCACGCCGGCTCTCGCGTGCCGGAGCCGCCAGGTGTCGCCGTCGAACTCCTCGCCCGTCGACTCGATCCCCTGGACGAGGGCGTAGGCCCAGAGGTCGATGACGGCCTCCTGGCCGGGCGACTCGATCGAGAGCCCGGTGCGCTTGTAGAGGATCCTCACGCCGGCGTCTCCCTGGCCCGGCGGCTCCTTCCGCTTCGCCTTCGCGGCGGCGAGGAGCTTCACGATCTGCTCCGCCGAGGCGTAGCCGACGTGCTCGGCGATCTTCTCGCGGCGGAGGGGGTCAATCACGATCAGCCAGGGGACGCTCTTGACGGCGAACTCGGTCGAGACGGACTTCACGTCGTCGATGTTGACGGCGACCGCGACGACCTCCTTGAGGGCCTCCAGGACCGACCGGTCCTTCAGGGAGCCCTCCTCCATGGTGGAGCAGTCCGCTCACCAGGGATGGCTGAAATCGACGAAGAGCAGCTTCTGCTCGGCGCGGGCCTTCGCGAAGCCCTCCTCGAAGCTCTTGAGGAAGGGCCCGTGATCCTCCTGGGCCGCCGCGACGGCCGAGGCGGCCAGCACCAAGGTCCCGATCCACGTGATTTTCATTGGAATGTCCCTCGTGACACCCTTGTAGCATATTCCGGCCCTTTCGCCCCCCTATGGCCGATGGAGATTTCCCTGCAAAGTGCGGGATTTTCCGCCCCCCGAGGCGGAGTTCCGCCCCCGCCCCCGTGGCATGGACCTTGCGTATTCCGAAGCCATGGAACCCATCACCGCCATCCTGAGCGCCGAGCACCGCATCGTGCTGGACCACCTCGACGAGCTCGAGGGGGCCCTGACGAATTTCTCGCCCGCCGCGATCCGGAAGGTCCTCCACTTCTTCGACGGGGACCTGGTCCAGCACCGCCGCAAGGAGGAGGAGGTCCTCTTCCCGGAGCTGGCGGGCCTCTTCCCGCCCGGCGCGGGCCCCGTGGCCGTCATGCTCGCCGAGCACGTCGAGGAGAAGGGCTTCATCGCCGGGATCTCCTCCGCGCTGGCGACGGGCAACCGGGCGCTCGCGGAGCAGCACGGCCGCGCGCTGCTGCCCTTCCTCCGCAACCACATCTGGAAGGAGGACAACGTCCTCTACCCGATGGCGGAGCAGGTGCTCTCGGAGGCCGCCAAGGCGAAGATCCGGTCGGGATTCGAGGCCATCGGCACCTTCGCCGGCACCTCCACCCGCGTGACGGGGTGATCATGACGAAGGTCCGCGTGCTCGTGGTCGACCAGGAGCCGGTCGAGCTCCAGGAATACGGGGAGCTCCTCGTCTCCGAGGGCTACGAGGTCGAGAAGGCGGGCTCGGCGGCGGAGGCCGCGAGCTCGATCGCCTCGCGCCCGCCCGACCTCGTCCTGATGGACCTGCCCGGCACCGGGGACGAGAAGGTCCGCGCCGCGCGCGAGATCACCGCGGGCGGGGGAACCGCCCGCATCCCGATCATCGTCGTGACGCCGATCTCGGGGGTGACGCCGGACGCCGACCCCGCGGCGGGCATCCGCCGGTTCATCTTCAAGCCGTGCCGCCCCAAGACGCTGCTCGAGGGGATCACGGACGTGCTGAAGTACCGGCGATAGAGGAACTCACCATGTGGACCGTGGACTTCGACCGCTGCCCCTTCCTGGTGATCTGGGAGACGACCCAGGCCTGCGACCTGGCGTGCAAGCACTGCCGGGCGAGCGCGATCCCCGGGCCGATCCCCGGCGAGCTCTCGACCGCGGAGGGCTACCGCCTGATCGACGACGTCGCCGCGATGGGCACGCCGCTGCTGGTGCTGAGCGGCGGCGACCCGGCGGCCCGGCCCGACCTGATCGACCTCGTGCGCCACGGCAAGTCGCGCGGGCTGCGGATGGCGACGATCCCCGCGGCCACGCCGCGCCTGACGCCCGTGCTCCTGGAGAACCTCAAGGCGGCCGGGCTCGACCAGGTCGCCTTCAGCCTCGACTTCCCGAGCGCCGCGCTGCACGACGGCTTCCGCGGCTCGCCCGGGGCCTTCGACCGGACGATCGCCGCGATGGGCTGGGCGCGAAACCTCGGCCTGCCCGCGCAGATCAACACCTGCGTGTGGGAGAAGTCGGCCGAGCACCTCGAGGAGATGGCGAAGCTCGTCGAGGACCTCGGGGCCGTGTTCTGGGAGGTCTTCTTCCTCGTGCCGACGGGCCGGGGCACCGGCATCGGCGGCCTCTCGCCCGAGCGCTGCGAGGAGCTCTTCGAGGTCCTGCGCGCCGCGCAGTCCCGCAAGAAGTTCATCCTCAAGGTCACGGAGGCGCCGCACTACCGGCGCTACCTGGCCCAGCACCGCGACAAGGAGAACGGCCGGGCCCGCCACGCGGGCCCCGAGGCGGCCGACCACGGCGCCGTGCCGCTGGCGCAGCGGGGCGTCAACGCGGGCAACGGGTTCCTCTTCGTCTCGCACTACGGCGACATCTACCCCAGCGGCTTCCTGCCGATGCCGGCGGGCAACGTGAAGCGGGACGCGATCGCCGAGATCTACCGGAACGCCCCGGTGTTCCGCGAGCTGCGCGACCCGGCCGCCCTGCACGGGGCCTGCGGCGCCTGCGCGTGGAGCGCCCTCTGCGGCGGCTCGAGGTCCCGCGCCTTCGCGCTGACCGGCGACCCCCTGGGCCCCGACCCCTGGTGCGTCCAGGTCGCGGCCCCGGCGGTAGTTAACTAGGTTGCCTTTAGGCCCCGCGTTTGCTTCGTTGAAACCGTGATCAAGCTGCCCAGGGAGGACGGGGCCTGGTGGATGGCGCTCACCTGCCTGGGGGCGGGCTGGGCCGCCGCGGCCCGCTGGGCCTGGGAGCCCCTCGCGCTGCTCGCCGGGCTCGTGAGCCTCTTCGCCGCCGCCCAGCACCTCCGCTCCTGGCGCCGCCTCGGGGCCGTCGACCCCGCCGCCGCGCGCCGCAGCCTCCTGGCCGCCTCGCTCGGCCTCGTGCTCCCCGCCGCCGCGCTCGCCGTCTTCGCGCTGAAGGTCCGCGACGCCGCGTGGATCGCCGCGATCGGCGTCCCCGGCGCGCTCTACGCCCCCGCGCTCCTCGCGGGCGCCGAGCGCCGCCCCTGGGCCCGCGTCCTCGCCGTCGTCGCGCTGACCGGCGCCGCGCCCGCCGCCTACGGGGCCGCCGCGGGCTCCTTCGGCCGCCCCGCCCTGCTGCTCTGGGCCTCGCTCGGCGGCTACTTCCTCGTCGGCGCCCTCTTCGTCATGGCCCGCCTCCGCCGCTCCTCGGCGGTCCTCCGCCTCGTGCGCGTCCTCGCCCCGGCCGCCGGCGCGGTCCTCTGGGCCGGCTCCGGCCCCTGGCTCGCCGCGCCCTTCCTCCTCGTCGCGCTCCGGTCCTGGATGCACCGCGGCACGGACGCCCCCGTCGATCCGCGCCGCCTCGGCCACGCCGAGATCGGCTACGCCTTCGCGGCCGCGGGGCTCGTCCTCGCGGGGTTCTGGCTCCGATGATCACCTCCGAGTTCGAGGACCCCTCGGGCCGCACGACCGTCGCCACGGCCTCCCCCCGGGGCCTGACCGTGCTCGCGGGCGACGACACGCTCTCCTTCGCCCCCTCGGGCCGGCTGACCTACGCGAGCCTCGACGGCGCCCCGATCAAGCGCGGCTACGACAACAGCGTCCGGCGCGGCCCCGACGTGCTGCCGCCCCTCCGGGCCCGCCCGCTCCTCGCCGCGGCCCTCGACGCCGCGTCGCGCATCCGCGAAGCCGCCCCCGCGGGGATCCGCCCGGCCTTCGACGGGATCTGGCCGCTGGCGCGCCTCGACGAGGACGCCGCGCGCTTCACGCGCCTCTACGGGAGCGTCCCGGTCCTGCCGCCCGACCAGTACGGGGCCGCGTACCTCCAGCCCGCGCCGGGCTGCCCCGCGCCCGGCTGCTCCTTCTGCACGCTCTACGAGGACCGCCCCTTCCGCATCCTCGACCCCGCCGAGTTCGAGCGCCACCTCGAGGACGTCCTCGCGTTCCTGGGCCCGGACGCCGCGCGCCGGAGCTCCGTGTTCTTCGGCGACGCCAACGCGGCCGCCATCCCCCGGGCCGCGCTCGAGCCGATGCTGCGTGCGGCGACCGCCGCGTTCCCCGGCCGCCGGGTCCACGCCTTCACCGACGCGAGGCTCGCCCGCCGCGCGCGCGTGGAGGACCTCGCCGCCCTCCGCGAGGCGGGCCTCGAGCGCCTGACGCTCGGCCTCGAGACCGGCCACCCGCCCCTCTACGCGTTCCTCGCCAAGCCGGGGACGCTCGAGGAGGCGCGGCGCACCGTGGCGATCGTCAAGGAGGCCGGCCTCTCCATCGGCCTGTCCATCCTCGTCGGGATCGGGGGGCTGGGTTACGAGGGCTCCCACGTGTCCGACACCCTCGGCTTCCTCGGAACCCTCCCCCTGGGTCCCGGCGACTACGTCTACCTCTCGCCCCTGCGGCCCGACCCCGGCAGCGAGTACGCCCGGGTCGCGGCCTCCCCGGCGCTGGCCGTCCCGGGCCCCGAGGGCCTGGCCGCCCAGGCCCGGAACTTCCGCGACGGACTCGCGCGCGACGGCCGGGGCTTCAAGACCGCCCTCTACGACGTCTCGCGGTTCGTCTACGGCTAGTTCCGGTGGAGTTCCCCGCCGTTCCGTGGTACGGTGACGGGATGTCCAGCACGGGCGAAGCCGCCACCGAGGTCGGGACCTACTACCGCCGCCAGTCCACCCGCCTCAGCACGTTCGTCCCCGCGCGGATCCGCCTCGTCGGCAAGGGCGGCGAGGTCTTCGCCACCGGACGGGCGATCGTGAGCGACCTCTCCTCCGGCGGCGTCTGCCTCTCGCGCGTCCGCTTCCACGAGGGCTCGCTGCCGCTGGCGCCCCACCAGGTCGAGATCGAGCCCAGCGCCTCCGACCTCGCCGAGTTCCGCTTCGAGGCCCGCCCCGTGCACGTCCGCTACCAGCCCGGGTCCGTCGCCATCGGCGCCGAGATCACGCGCGCGCCCCGCGGCGTCGAGCGTCTCTTCCGCGAGCCGATCCCCTCCGCCGAGCCCTGGCTGTCCTAGGCCTCCAGCGCCTGGGCGATCAGCAGCGTCACCCCCGACCTCCCCGGCACGAGCCGTTCCAGGATCTTCCGTTCCCGCCGGCGCAGGCGGTGGAAGTCCAGCCGCGGCGCGCGGTCCGCGGGCAGCGTGCAGTTCGCGCAGCCGTCGGGGAAGACGACCTCGCCCGTGACGTCCACGGCGGGCAGCCCGCTCATCCGGCACACGAGCGGCCGGTGCGCGTAGAGGCGGCAGGACCCGTCGGGCCCGAGCACCGGGCACTCGGCCTCGGGCTCCTCGTCGCAGAGGTCGTCGACCTCGTCCGCGTCCCAGCCGTCGAGGTCGGAGCCGAGCCGGGGATGCACGGCCCGCAGCCGCGCCAGCAGCTCGCGCGAGCGCCGGACGATGTCCTCCCGGACCGCGGGCTCGGCCGCCGCGAGCCCCTCGCGCAGCAGCGCCGCGTCGGCCAGCGAGACGTCGAACGCGCCGAGGCAGCAGGTGCGGCAGCCCTTCTCGCAGGGCAGCTCGGCCGGGAACCGGGCCCGGGCGTCCCGGTACCACGCGTCGATCTCGGCGAGCAGCGCGCGGTAGTCGTCCACGGGCGCAACGTTACCATGGATCCCCGGGGCCCCCGCCGGTAAAATCCGCCCCTCGTGTCCGACGCCCGATTGGAAACCGCGTTGGGCGCGGCCCCGTCCACGGGGGCGCGCACCCGACCCGAGATCCTGGCGCCGGCGGGCGACCTCGAGTGCGTCCGCGCGGCCGTGGAGAACGGGGCGGACGCGGTCTACTTCGGCCTCACCGAGCACAACGCCCGCGCCCGCGCCTCCAACTTCCAGCTCGAGGAGCTCCCCGGCCTCATGGCCGAGCTGCGGCGGCGCGGCGTCCGCGGCTACGTGACCTTCAACACGCTCGTCTTCAGCGGCGAGCTGCCCTCCGCCGCCGCGACGCTCGAGCGCCTCGTCGCCGCCGGCCCCGACGCGATCATCGTCCAGGACCTCGGCATCCTCCGGCTGCTGCGGGCGATCTCGCCCGACGTCGAGCTGCACGCCTCCACGCAGGCGACCGTCACCTGCGCCGAGGAGATGGACCTGCTCGCGGAGCTCGGCGTGTCGCGCGTCATCCTCGCCCGCGAGCTCTCCGTGAAGGAGATCCGCAAGGTCGCCGCGAAGTCCCCGATCCCCGTCGAGGTCTTCGTGCACGGCGCGCTCTGCGTCGCCTACTCGGGCCAGTGCCTGACCAGCGAGGCGCTCGGCGGCCGCAGCGCGAACCGCGGGGCCTGCGCCCAGGCCTGCCGCCTGCCCTACGACCTCGTCGTCGACGGCCAGGTCCGCGACCTCGGCGAGCGGAAGTACCTGCTCTCGCCGCTGGACCTCGCCGCGATCGACCTCGTGCCCGAGCTCGTCGAGGCCGGGGTCGCGAGCCTCAAGATCGAGGGCCGCCTCAAGACCCCGTCGTACGTCGCCGCGACCGTGCGGGCCTACCGCCGCGCGGCGGACGAGGCGGCCGCGGGGCGCCGGGCGACGATCGGCCGCGAGGAGGAGCTGGAGCTCCAGCAGGTGTTCTCGCGCGGCTTCTCCGCCGGGTTCCTCAAGGGCGTGGACCACCAGGTGCTCGTCCCCGCGCTGACCTCCAAGAAGCGCGGGCCCTTCGTGGGGACCGTCGGCGCCGTGCGCGACCGCCGGATCCTCGCCACGCTCCGCTGCCCCCTGAAGCCCGGCGACGGCCTGGCCTTCGAGGCGGGCGACCCCGACCACGAGCCCGGCGGCTCGGTCACGGCGGTGCGGGTGGGCGGGGTCCGCGTGGACCGGGCGCCCGAGGGCGCCGCGGCGGAGATCGAGCTCTACGAGAGCGACTGGGAGACGATCCGCCCGGGGATCCGCATCTGGAAGACCCCCGCCCCGGCGCCCCCCCGCGGGCGGCGCGCGACCGGGTCGAAGCCGGGCCGGCGCGCGCCCGGCGACGCGGCGGCGCGGGCCGCCGCCGGCCGGCCGCTCGAGATCGAGCTGGGCGACGGGGTCCGCCGCGCGAGCGCGGCGACGTCGAGACCGCTGGAGGCCGCGATCAAGCGCCCGCTGGGCGCCGAGTACCTGCGCGGCCAGCTCGCCCGGCTGGGCGAGACCCCCTTCGAGCTCCGGGGGCTCGACGTGCGGCTCGAGGGGGACGTCATCGTCCCCGTGAGCGAGATCAACGACGCCCGGCGCCGGGCCGCGGCGGCGCTCGAGGCCCTGCGCGCGGGAACGCCGGAGCCGCGGATCGCGAGGGGGGCCCTCGAGTCGATCCGGCCCGCGACGCGCGCCACGGCCCCGGGGACCCCGACGACGGTGGTGCTGGCCCGGACGATGGAGCAGCTCGACGCGGTGCTCGCCGCGGGGTTCCGGGAGATCGAGCTCGACTTCGAGGACCTGAAGAAATACCGGGAGGCCGTGCCCCGGGCCCGGGCCGCCGGGGCCCGGATCGCGCTCGCCCCGCCGCGGATCCACAAGCCCGGCGAGGAGCCGCTGCTCGAGCTCGTCGCCTCGTGCCGTCCCGACGCGGTGCTCGTGCGGCACCGCCGCCACCTGGACTACTACCGGGGCCGCGCGGAGCTGCTCGGCGACTCGTCGCTGAACATCGCCAACGACCTCGCGGCGGACTGGTTCCTCGCGCGCGGCCTGGCGGCCTTCGCGCCGAGCCACGACCTGAGCGTCCCGCAGCTCGAGGCGCTGCTCGCGCGGGTGCCCGCCGACCGGGCCGAGCTCGTCGTCCACCTGCGCATGCCGATGTTCCACCTGGAGCACTGCGTGTTCGCGGCGACGCTGTCGACGGGCCACGACGCGTCGGACTGCGGCCGACCCTGCGACCGGCACCGCGTCGCGCTGCGCGACCGGGTCGGCATGGCCCACCCGCTGAAGGCGGACGTCGGCTGCCGGAACACGGTCTTCAACGCGGTGCCGCAGAGCGCGTCGCCCTACGTGGCGCGGCTGCAGGCGCTCGGGGTGCGTCGCTTCCGCGTCGAGCTGCTCGAGGAGTCCGGCGAGGAGGCCGCGCGGATCGCGACGGCCTACCGCGACCTGCTCGAGGGGCGGAGGGACGGGGCGACCTTGTGGCGCGAGCTGAAGGCCTCGAACGTCGTCGGGGTGACCCGGGGCCCCCTCGGGCGGGATTGATCCCGAGCGGCCGCGGGGTACAATCACGCGCCATGGGTACCTTCGTCTGCGCCCCCTGCCAGCTCCTCGTGGTGGCGACGCCCGAGGAGGGGGCGAGGGTCCCCTGCCCCTCCTGCGAGCGGACGATGGCCCCCAAGCCCGCCGCGGGCTCCGACGTCGAGTTCCCCTCCTCGGACACGCACGACTCGGTGCTCAACCTGCCGGTGCCCGAGGAGATCGAGGCACTCGAGGAGCGGAAGCGGCAGGAGAAGCTCAAGCGCCTCGAGCTGCTCGAGGACCTGGACCGCAAGACGCAGCGCCGCACGCGGGCTACTTGACCCGCCGGGCCCACCTCAGCTTCGCCGACCTCGACCTCGAGTTCCGCGCGACCTCCTCCTCCGAGGCGCGGACGGCCTCCCCCGAGATCTCCGCGTAGCGGCCCGCGTCCCGCCCGTCGCGGAAGGCCCGCTTGACGAGCCGGTCCTCCCCGCTGTGGAAGCTGATGATCGCGGCGACCCCGCCCGGGGCCAGCACGTCCGGCAGGACGGCGAGGAGGCGCTCGAGGTTGGCGAGCTCCCGGTTCACGAGGATGCGCAGGGCCTGGAAGGTGCGCGCGGCGGGATGGAGCTTGGCGCCGGCGGCCCGGCGGCGGGTGAAGTCGCGCGCCTCCGAGACGAGGTCCGCGGCCTCCGCCGTGGTGCGGGGGCGGCGGGCCGAGAGCAGCGGGGCGATGCGGGGCGCGTCGGTCTCGCCGCCCAGCTCGAGGAGGGCGCGCTCGAGCTCCGCGACGGGCATCGAGGCGATGAGCTCGGAGGCGGGGCGGCCGCGCGTGGGGTCCATGCGCATGTCGAGGGGGCCGTCGAGGCGATAGGAGAAACCGCGGGCGGCGACGTCGACCTGGGGGCTCGAGACGCCGAGGTCGGCGAGGACGCCGTGGGCCGGCCGGCCCGCGAGCACGGCGGGCAGGCCCGCGAAGTTCGCGTGGTGGGCCTCGACGCCGGGCGGGGCCGCCGCCACGTTCGAGGGGTCGAGGTCCAGGGCGACGACGGAGGCCCCCTTCGCGGCGAGGGCGGAGGCGTGGCCGCCGAGCCCGAGCGTGCAGTCGACGAGGAGCCGGCCCTTCCGGGGCGCGAGGAGCGCGACGACCTCCGCGAGGAGCACGGGGGCGTGGCGCCGCTCGACGCGCCGGGTGTTGACGGCCATGGCCGGATTGTACCCCGGACGCTATCCTTGGGAACCGGAGGACCCATGCGCATCATCCCCGCCCTCGCCGCCGCCGTCGTGCTCGCCGCCTGCGGGCCCTCGGCCGGGCCCGGCGCCTCCCCGACCCCGGCCGCGGCGTCGCCGGACGACGCGCCGGACTTCAAGGTGCGCTTCGAGACGACGCGGGGGAGCTTCGTCGTGGGCGCGTACCGGAGCTGGGCCCCGCTGGGCGCCGACCGATTCAAGGAGCTCGTCGAGGCGAAGTACTTCGACGGCTGCCGCTTCTTCCGGGTCGTGCCCGGCTTCATGGCCCAGTTCGGGATCAACGGAGATCCGGCCGTGACGGCGAAGTGGCAGGGAGCGCAGATCGCGGACGACCCCGTGAAGATGTCCAACCTGCGCGGCTACATCACGTTCGCGACGGCGGGGCCCGGAACCCGCACGATGCAGCTCTTCATCAACTTCAAGGACAACGTGGGCCTCGACGGCCAGGGCTTCTCGCCGTTCGGCCGCGTGCTCGAGGGGATGGACACCGTGGACGCGCTCTACAGCGGGTACGGCGACGCCCCGGATCCCCAGCGGAACCCTAGGGGCCGGGGCCCCAGCCAGGCCCGGCTCCAGCGCGAGGGGAACACCTACCTGGACCGCGAGTTCGGGCTGCTCGACTCGATCAAGACGGCCCGGATCGTGCCCTGATGCGCCGACAAATCCGCAGGTCTCGGGCCCCCGGGCTGACAATCCGGTCGAACGGGCCACGTTTTTGCGCGGAATTCACATTGGCCCGCCGCTTGCGGTTCTCCCTCCCGTGAACGCACCCAAGACGGATCCGGCGAAGGGCTCGGGCGAGTCCGTCCGGGTCCCCTGCCGCCACTGCCTCGAGCGGACCCTGGTCCTCGAGCTGAAGGCGGGTTCCCACGACCTGGCGTGCCACCGCTGCCAGGCAGTCACGCGGGTGGTGATCGAGAAGCACGGGGTCGACCTGGTCGTCCGGGCCTCGGTCCTGCGGGGACCCTAGCGCCGTCGACGTCCGCGGGCGGCCGGCGGCGCGCCGGCGAGCACCGGCGCGGGCGCCTCCTCGCCCCTGAGCTCGAAGAGGAAGCGGCTCGGCAGCGATCCCTCCCGCCGCCCGTACTTCGCGCGGCTCTTCGCGCGGGTCAGCGCGAGGTGGCGCCGGGCGCGGGTGATCCCCACGTACATCAGCCGCCGCTCCTCCTCCACCGTGTCCTCGGCGACGGAGCGCGCGTGCGGCAGCAGGCCCTCCTCGCAGCCGACGAGGTAGACGCGGGGGAACTCGAGGCCCTTCGCGGAGTGCAGGGTCATCAGGGTGACCTTGTCGCGGGGCGCGTCGTCCTTCCCCTCCTCCTCCGGCCCCTCGGCGGCGAGGGCGACGTCCTCGAGGAAGCTCTGCAGCGTGGCGCCCGGCGTGCGCCGCGCGTGGTTCTCGGCGACGTTGAAGACCTCCTCGACGGCGGCCCAGCGGGCCTGGGCGGCGACGGGGTCCGGGTAGCAGCGCGCGATCTCCTCCGGGTACTTCAGCGCCGCGACGAGCTCGCGCACGGCCTGGGGCAGCCCGGCCGAGGCGACGCGCCCGGGCACGGCGCCGAGGGCGGCCCGGAAGGAGCCGATCGACTCGACGGCGTCGGGCGGGAGCTTCGTCCGGAGGTCCGGCTGGTCGAGCACGGCGGCCGCCGAGATCCCGCGCTTCGTGGCGACGTCGAGCAGCTTGTCGACGCTGGACTTCCCCACGCCGCGGGGCGGGACGTTGACGACGCGCAGGAGCGACGGCTCGTCGTGCGGGTTGGCCGCGAGGCGGAGGTAGGCGAGGACGTCGCGGACCTCCTTGCGGTCGAAGAAGGACATCCCGCCGACGAGGTCGTAGGGGATCCGCGCGGCGCGGAGCGCGCCCTCGAAGGCCCGGGGCTGGACGGCCGTGCGGAAGAGGATCGCGACGTCGCCCAGCTTCGCCTCGCCGCGGCGGACGAGCGACGAGATCTCCGAGACGACGAACTCGGCCTCGTGCTCCTCGTCGTCGAGCTCGTAGATGCGGACCGGCTCGCCGGCGCCGGAGGCGGCGACGAGGGTCTTGGGGTGGCGGGCGGGGTTGTTGCGGATGACGAGGTTGGCCGCCTCGAGGATGCGGTCGGTGCTGCGGTAGTTGGTCTCGAGGCGGACGACGGTCGCGTCGGGGAAGTCCTTGGAGAAGCCGAGGATCTTCTTCACGTCGGCGCCGCGCCAGCCGTAGATGGACTGGTCGTCGTCGCCGACGACGGCGAGGTTGCGGTGCCGGGCCGCCAGGAGGCGGAGGACCTCGTACTGGGGCGCGTTGGTGTCCTGGTACTCGTCGACGAGGAGGTAGCGCCAGCGGTCCTGGAGCTTCGCGAGGACCGCGGGGTGCTCGCGGAGCAGCCTCCCGGCGAGGAGCAGGAGGTCGTCGAAGTCGACGGTGCGGCTGCGGCGGAGCTGGGCCTCGTAGCCGCGGTAGGCCTTGGCGGCGAGGAGCTCCCAGTCGTCGGCGGCCTCCGCGGCGGCGGCCTCGGGGCCGAGGCCGCGGCTCTTCCAAAGCGAGATCCTCGAGAGCGCGGCGCGGGGGTTCATCTTCGCCTCGGCGATCCTCAGCTCGCGGAGGGCGCCCTTGGCGGCGACCTGCTGGTCGGCCTCGTCGCAGATGGCGAAACCGGGGGGCAGGCCGAGCTCGGCGGGGTGGGCGCGGAGGAGCTTGAGGCAGAGGGCGTGGAAGGTGGAGACGGTGAGGTCGCGGGCCCGGGGCCCGACGAGGGCGGCGACGCGCTCGCGCATCTCGCGGGCGGCCTTGTTCGTGAAGGTGACGGCGAGGATGGCGGAGGCGGGGACGCCGGTCGCGAGGAGGTGGGCGATGCGGCGGGTGATGACGCGGGTCTTGCCGCTGCCGGCGCCGGCGAGGACGAGGAGCGGGCCCTCGGTGGCGAGGACGGCGCGGCGCTGTTCGTCGTTGAGGCCCTCGAGCACGGCGGGGTCCGGCAGGACGGAGGGGGCGGCGGCGCGGGGCGGGGCCGGGGCGCGGCGCTTCCTCGGCGCGGACGTTCGTCTCGGCGGCATGGATCCCTCTCCCCGGGGACGCGGATCTTACGCGTCCCCGCGGAGGGTGTCCACGAACCTACGCCGCGGGGCGGCGTCGCCCGGGCAGCAGCTCGAAGACGACGGCGGAGCCGAAGAACAGCACCACGCCGGTGATGAAGACCACGGGGGCGAAGGGGAGCAGCGGGTCGTCCGTCCGGATCGTCCCGTGCCGGGACGAGCAGAGGAAGCCCACGATGGCCACGCCGATTCCCGCCAGGAGGGTGACCAGCCAGGCCGCGACGCGGCGGCCGCCCCCGGGTTCCGGGGGAACCGGGTCCCCGGCCGGGGCCGCGTGGCTTTCGAGGGGGATGATGGGGAAGATCTTCACGAACACGAGGTAGAGGAACGTCCCGAGGGCGAGCAGGCCCCCGAGGAAGGCGACTTCGACCCAGGTCGGGGCGTAGAAGCCGCTCGGGTAGGGAAGCAGCATCCCGTGGGTCTGGGAGGGGACGACGATGAGGAAGCGCTTGGCCACGGCGGCGAAGTTGACGAGGATCCCGGCCACGACGTAGAGGGGGATGGAGGTCCTGCGGCTCACGAACATCGCGAACAGGATCCCGAAGGCCAGCACGAGCGCCCCCACCACCGTCCAGAAGTAGGGGGCGAAGGTCCCCGCGACGATCTCGTGGGCGATGTGGGTCTCCGCGGCCTGGGCCGCGTAGTTGGCCGTCAGTTCCTCCGCGATGATGAAGTACAGGTAGACGACGCAAAGGACCAGGAGCAGGTTGCCCAGCCAGCGGAAGGCCGCGGGCTTGATCGTGTCCTCGAGGTGCAGGAAACGCCGGAGCGCCGCGGAGATCACGAGGAGGACCCCGATGCCCGAGACCCCGGCCATCACGACGAAGCCGGGGGCCTGGAGCGCGTTGTACCAGCCCGGGCGGCCGCCCTGGATGCCGAAGATGAACCCGAGCGTCGAGTGCGCCGTCACGAGCAGCGGGAGGATGAGGATCGCGAGCCAGAAACTCACCTGATGGTGGCGCGCCCCCTCCGCGGGGCTGCCCCCGTGCCCGGTCGCCCAAAGCCGGTGGAACCAGCGGAACCGGGTGGGCTCGCCGGCCATCCGGCGGGCGTCCGCGCGACCCGCCAGGAAGAAGTAGACGCAGCTCGAGAACAGGTAGCCCCCCACGACGAGGCTGAAGGTGCCGAAGAACGGGGACTCGGTGCGCGCGTACTTGGGCAGGTTGAGCAGGCCGTGGACCGGACGGCCGAGGTCGGCCATGACGCAGGAGGCGCCCATCAGGAGGGCGACGATCGTCAGCAGTTCCGCGGCCCGCGACAGGGGCCGGATCGCCTCGATGTCGAAGAGGCGGATGATGGCCGCGACCGTGATCCCGGCGAAACTGACCCCGATGAAGAAGATGACGCCGGCGATGTACCAGCCCCAGACGGCCCCGCCGGCCCCGATGGTCCGCATTCCCGTCACGCCCTCGCCGTACTGCAGCTGCTGCAGGAACGCGTAGCCGCCGAGGGCCACCCCCCCGAGCAGGAGGAGGGCCATGGCGATCCAGCCGGGGCCGAAGCGGCCGATGCCGAGCCGGGTCGCCGCGCCGTTGGCCGTGTCGCCGGTCATGCGCTCATTCCTTCCACTTGGATTCTCGGAGGTAGATCACCTTGGGCCGGGTCCCGAGTTCCTCGAGGAGCCGGAAGGCCCGGGGGCTCTTGGAGAGCGCGTGGGCCTCGGATCCCGGGTCGTCCAGGTCGCCGAACGTGATGGCCTCGGCGGGGCAACTCCGCGCGCAGGCGGGGAGCCGGCGCACCTCCGCGTCCGTCACGTCCCGGCCCTCGCGTTCCGCCCGCTCCTGGAGGGGGCGGAGCTTGTGGGAGCAGAGGGTGCACTTCTCCACGACGCCCTTGGGGCGGGTCGCCACGTCCGGGTTCAGGGCGGCCGACGTCGGCTCGGGCCACTCGGGCTTCTTCCAGTTGAAGTGCCTGCGGCCGTAGGGACAGGCGGCCATGCAGTACCGGCAGCCGATGCAGCGGTCCCAGACCTGGTCCACGATCCCCTCGGCCCCGACGTAGGTGGCGCCGACCGGGCAGACCTTGGTACAGGGGGCGTTGTCGCAGTGCATGCAGGGCACCGGCAGGAACTGCGTCCGCAGGTCGGGGTACTCGCCCTCCTCCTGGGTGATCAGGTCCATCCAGAAGATGCCGCGGTCGTTCTCCAGCGGGGCGGACCCTGCCAGGGGGACGTTGTTCTCGATCCGGCAGGCCTCGACGCAGCCCTGGCAGCCCGTGCAACGGTCCAGGTCGATGACCATGCCCCAGCGGTGCTTGCGGCGAGTTCGCCAGGCGGCCGCGGCCCGGCCCGGCCAGGCCAACGGCGCGACCAGGGCAGCCGCGAGGGTTTTCAGCCAGCTCCGGCGTCCGGTGGCGGGGTTCATCGGGACGCCTCCTTCCGGACCCGGGCCCGCGTCCCCTGCAGGGCGAGGATCCCCGCGAGCGGATCCGACGCGGGGACCAGGAGACTGGCCGCGGGCACCTCGCCCTCGACGGGCGGCCAAGCCCCGTGGCCGAGGGCGACGGCGACCATCCCGGGACGGACACCGCGGGCGATCCGGACGACCAGGCGCTTCCGGGCCGCCGGGGTCTCGACCCAGACGGGCTCGCCCGCCTTCACCCCGAGCGCGGAGGCGTCCCGCGGATTCAGGTCCACCTTCTCCAGGTTCGGGGTCATCCCCGCCATCGGCAGTTCTCGCAGCGAAGGAAGGTGGCGGAAGCCCCCTTCGGCGTGGTTGATCCCGCGGTACAACGCGAGGACGAACGGGTAGTCCCCGGGAGCCCCCGCGAAGACCGGGGGTTCCCAATGCGGCATGCAGAGGTCGTCCCCCCGGGTCGCGACGCCGGACTCGCGCAAGTGCCGGTCCAAGTCCGCCGGATCGGGGAACGCCGCCTTCAGCCGGGCGGCCAAGGCCTGCGAGTAGAACTCGAACTTCCCGGACGGGGTTGGAAACTTCCAGTCCTCGAAGACGGTCGGGCCCTTCCACCATCCTCCCTGGCGTTTCATGACCTCGACCAGGTCCGCGAGGGGGCGGTTGGGTCCCGTCGCCGCGGTGTCGCCCAGGAGCCCCTTCAGCCGGGCCTCGCAGGCCTTGCGGTAGTCCGGCCAGGGGAAGGCGGCGGCCACGCTTCCCCCGATCGCCCGCGCCAGCCGGATCACCGCGTCCCCGGTCGACAGGGTGGAGTAGATGGGGGGAACCGCGGGCTGGCGAAGGGTGAGCACGGGGTGGCCGACGCTGGGGACGGGCTCGACGAGTTCCCACTTCTCGAGGTAGGTCGAGTCGGGGAGGACGTAATCCGCCGCCAGGGTGGACTCGTCGGGGAGCGGAGAGAAGCTGACGACGAGGGGCACCTTCGCGAGGGCCTCCCGCCACCGGGCCCCCTCGGGTTTCGAGTAGACCGGGTTGGACCGGTGCAGGAACAACGCCTGGACCGGATAGGGCTTCCCGCCCAGGATCGCCGAAGGCAGGGCCTGCACGCAGGACCTGGCGAGCACCGGCGACAGTCCGGCACCGTCGATCCGGGGCTGGGCCGCCCCCGACTTGGCGACCTCGTCCGCCTCCGCGCCCGGCCAGGGGGCGAGGGGCGCCTCGCGCTGGAGGAGCAGCCCGCCCGGGCGCTCGAGATTGCCCAGGAGGGCGTTGAGGGCATGGATCGCCATGGCGGTGCCGAGGCCGTTGGTGGCCGCGGCCGCCCCGCCGTCGGCGAGCGCGACGGCCGGCTTGTGCTCGACCATCTCGCGCGCGAGGCGCTCGATGGTGGGAACCGGGATCCCGGTGACCTTGGAGACCCGGTCCGGCGGCCAGTCCTCGAGCAGGAGGTCCTTGAACCCCCGGTGCTCGACGCCCGCCGCGTCCTTCCAGCGCTCGTAGCCGAAGGTCCGGGCGGCGACGAACGCCTCGTCCACGAGTTTCTCACGGACCAGGACATGGCCGATCCCGAGGGCGAGCGCCCCGAAGGTCGCCGGCTCGATGGGGATCCACTCGTCGGCCTTCGCGGCGGTGGCGGAGAACCGGGGGGAGATCTGGACGAACTTGACCCGGCGCCCCGGGGTGCCGCGGCGGAGGCGGCTGGCGGCGCGGGTGAGGTGGATGTTCTGGCACCACGACTCGAAGAGCGTCGCGCCGAAGCCGAGGATGTACTGGGTCCCCTTCCAGTCGTAGGCGGGCAACTCCGGGACGCCGTGCATGTACTGCATGGAGAGGACCTTGCCGGCGTCGTTGGCGGCGCGGTGGTCCACCCGGTTCGGACTCCCGTATGCCGCCAGGAAGCGTTCCCAGAGCCGGGCCATGGTCCCCCGGGGGTCCCCGTCGACGACCACGAGGCCGCGCGATTCGCCCCGGCCCCGGAGTTCCCGGAGCTTCGCGGCGATCTCGTCGATGGCCTGCTCCCAGGACACCGGCTTCAGGAGGCCGCTTCCCCGGGCCCCCTCGCGCTTGAGAGGGGTCCGGATCCGGTCCGGGTGGTACAGGACGTGGAGACCCGTCTGGCCCTTCGGGCCGATCCCGCCCAGGTTGACGGGAGAGTCCGGGTGCCCGTCGATCTTGACGACCCGGCCCTCGACGACGCGCACCTGGATGGCGCACCCCGATGGGCACTGCGCGCAGGCCCCCCCGACGGTCCGCTCCTGGCCCCGACCCCAGGCCGCGCCGCCCGGCACGGCGGGACGGGGCAGGGCGTAGGGATCCTCGGACCCGCCGCACCCGGAAAGGGCGAGGGCCCCGGTCCCGAGGCCCGCGGCCGCGAGGAAGCGCCGGCGTCCGCTCTTCTTCACTTGTGGCACCCCGCGCATTCGAGCTCCGCCTTCCGATCCCGGTGGCACTCCATGCACTTCCCCATGGAGAGGGACGTCACGGGCGAGTCGGCCGCGGGCTCCCGGAGGCCCTTGACGTCCCCGTGGCAGTCCGCGCACTGCATCGGCGGCTTCCCGCCGCCGGGGTTCACGTGATGGGCGTGCGAGAAGTAGACGTGCCCCGGCATCCGGGCCGCGGGATGCCAGGGAGCGCTCGTCCCCCGGGCGGCGAGGTCCCGCAGTTTCGCCTCCTCGGGGTCCTTCCCGCGGGGGACGGCGTGGCAGTGCATGCAGGTCAGGGGCGCCCTCGGATCGATCGACTCGTGGCAGCTCCGGCAGTCCGCCGGGGCCTTCTTCTGCTCGTGGCAGGCCATGCAGGTCGCCATGGAGACCCGCAGCGAGGTCGAGACCGCCTCGCTCTTCTCGACCCCCACGTGGCAGGTCGCGCAGGCGATCTCCTTGTCCACGTGGGCCTTGTGGGAGAACTTCACCTCGGCGGGGATCGAGGTGGCGCGCACCCAGGCAGGCTTCTCGCCGACCAGGTCGGCCAACTTGCGACCCGCGGGACGGCTCTCGTCGAGGGTCTCGTGGCAGGACATGCACTTCTTCAGGCCGGTCGGCATCCCCGCCTCGTCCCCCTTGGCCGCCTTGGTGTGGCAGGAGGCGCATTCCAGGGACTCGTCGCCGACGTGCTTCTTGTGGCTGAACCACCGCTCGCCGGCGGGTTCCTCCGGGGACGCGAGGATCCCGATCGCGGGGATCCCGGCACGGGATTCGGCGGCCGTCCCGGCATGGCAGTGGGCGCACTCGAGGCCCCGCCCCGCGTGGGCGGCGTGGTTGAACTTCACGGGCGAGGCCGCCCGGGGGGCGGGACCGCCCGGGAGGAACGGCATGGCCGCCCCCGCCGCGCCGAGGAGGACGAGGGTCCCGACGAGGACGATCGCTTTCCTATTGGTAGACATGGAGGCTGTCCGAGGCGCTGGGGAGCAGGGACATCCCCAGGTAAGTGAAGACCACGGCCGCGAAGGAGACCACGAGCGCCGCCATCGCGCGCCGGCCCTGCCAGCCCGACATGAGCCGCAGGTGGAAGTAGCCCAGGTACGCGAGGAAGCTCACCAGGGCCCAGTTCTCCTTGGGATCCCAGGACCAGTAGTCGCCCCAGGCCTCCTTGCCCCAAGCCCCGCCCATCACGAGCCCCAGGGTGAGGGCCGTGAACCCGAACATGGCCGCGCGGTGCGCGTACTGCTCGAAGGTCTCGCCGCGCTCCGAGCTCCAGGCCGGCCGGGCCATCGAGCAGACGGCCAGGACGGCGGACGCGAAGAGCCCCGCGTACGCCACGAAGTAGGTCACCACGTGCGGGATGAACCAGCCGCTCTGCAGCGCCGGGGGCAGGTTCACGAACTCCGCGTCGGGCTTCGCCGCGGCGTAGAGCAGCCCGGCCAGGCTGACGGCGCTCGAGAACGGCACCAGGACCTTCAGGCGGTAGAGGCCCAGGAGCGCGAGCGTGACGAGCCCCACGCACCACGGGTAGAGGAGCATCGTCTCGTAGAGCGTCTTGATGGGCGCCCGGCCCGCCTGGGCCCAGGACACGGCGAGGACCGCGGTGTTCACGAGGAAGGACGCCGCGAAGGCGCCGACCATGACCTTGCCCGCGCCGGGCCGGCGGGTCAGGCCCCACGCGGCGCCCAGGGCGAGCGCCACGGCGTGGGCGACCACCAGGCCCCCGACGAGCGGGCGGGCCGACAGGGATTCCAGGATGCTCACGCGGCCTCCTTCGGGCGCGGCGCGTCGAACCGGGGCTTCACGTAGAAGATGTAGATCACCCCCACGGCGATCATCCCGAATCCGAAGTACACGATCGGGAGCCCGGGGTCCTTCACGACGAGGATCCCGGAGTACGTGGGGTCCTCCTTGCGGAAGTTCGACTGGTAGAACCAGTAGCCGCCGTGCGCGAGCGGGTGGTTCACAGAGATCACCGCGCTGCGCCCCGCCCCTTCGCCTCCCTGCACCGTCACCCGGCTGCGGAACGCCTTGATGTCGTCGGGCTTCGCGTCGAAGACCAGCGCGTGGGCCTCGTCGAGCCGGACGGGCTTCCCCGCCGCCAGCAGCGCCTTGTCGGTCCGGCCGGCCTCCTCGATCTCCAGCTCGACCGCGGGGCGCTTCCACTGGGTCGAGGCGCTGGAATGCGCGCGCCGCTCGACCGCCGCGGGCAGCAGGCGCTCGACGTAGGCGTCCACCCCCGGCGCCAGGGGATCCTCCCCGGTCGGGAGCGGGCCCCTCGAGACCAGGCGGCCGCGCGAGTAGAGCACGACCTCGGAGCTCTTCCCGACCACCACGATGTCGCGCTCGGCGGGGACGATGGCGGCCTGGAAGGCGTAGGACAGGTCGCCGTCCCCCGCCCCGCCGTGGCCGGGGCCGTGGCCCGTGGGCCGGACGAGCAGCCAGCGCTCCTCCGCCGGGCCCTCGGGGCCCTTAAGGGAGACGCGGAGCGCCGGGTTCTCGGGCCTGGAGGACTTCGAGTAGCGCCGCTTCGTCTTCGTGTCCATCGCGAAGTCGGGCAGGTACTCCAGGACCTTCAGCTCCCAGCGGCCGGCCCCCAGCGGGTAGGTCGCCCCGGGGGTCGGGGTCACGACGATCTCCTCGCGAGGGGCCTCGGGGCCCGACGCGAAGGAGATCCGGTGCTGCTCGGGGCGCGATTCCGTGGTCACGGGAGAGGAGGCCGGGTCGAATTCCCAGACGAAGCGGACGTAGGTCCGGCCCCGGTCCAGGCCGACGACGTTCCGGTTGGCTTTCCCGGCCAGGAGGAGGACCGGCAGGCTGCTGCCGTCGGGCTTGAACGTGCGCAACTGCAGGCCGGGCGGGCCGCCGGGCGCGGGCTCGAGGCTGGCGAGTTCCCGGTGGTCGGGCCAGACCTGGGCGAGCCGATACCGGGACGCGCCGCCGGGGACCGTCGCCCACTTCCCGACGTCGGAGGCCGGCAGGACGGAGAGCAGGCGGTAGTCCGTGCCCTCCTTGCGGTAGAGGCAGAGGCGGTACTCGGGCGGGCGGCGCTCGATCTCGAACTTGTCGAGCTTCAGGCCGAACGCGAGGGGGAGCTTCTCGCCCGTCGGGACGCCGAAGCGGTCGCGCACGGCGACCTGGCGGGCCGTCTGCCCTTCCTGGAGGTCGATGAAGCCCTTCGTCCCGCCGAGCAGCCCGACGAGCCCGCCGAGGATCACGACCGCGACGCCGACGTGGGCGAAGAGGTTGCCCCACTCCGGGGGGCGCCAGGCGTGGCGCTTGATGACGAGGAGCACCATCGAGCCGGCCAGCAGCCCCAGCAGGGTCAGGAAGGCCGGGGTGTGGAAGAGGTCGTTCCACCCGAGCGCGGAGATGGCGCCGGCGAGGGTTGGTCCGTAGCGCTTCGCGAGATCGGCGTCGGGGGCCCCCTGCAGGATGACCGTGCCGGCCACCGTGGCGAGGCCGAGCACGACGAGGATCGCCACGGCGAACTGTAGCGAGGTGAGCCACGCGAGGAGCAGGCCCCTCAGTGCCCAGGCGGCGGCGCCCAGGGCCGCGGCCGCGATCCCGTATTCCCAGGCCGGGACGGCGGACCAGCCCCCCTGCGAGGCGGCCACGCGGGCCAGCCCTTCCGCGACGACGGCGACCAGGAGGACGGCCCCGAGGGAGCCGGCCAGGGGCTTGCGGGGCCTAGGACTACTTGGAGTCCTTGAGTCCACCGCATTCCCCCGTCTTGCACTTGCATTCCTTGCCGGCGGCCTCGCAACCGCACTGCATGGCCTTCAGTTCCGCCTCGGTCCGCTTCTTGCGCGGGTCGAGGTGCAGGATCTTCGAGAAGCGGGCCTTGAAGCAGAAGGGCTTGTAGGTCGGGCTCTCCTCGTTGTGGCACTTCTGGCAGTTCTTGAAGTCGGGCGACTTGACGATCTCGTCGTCCGGGATCTTCGCGAGACCCTCCTCCTCGTCCTCCGCCGCCATCCGCGCCTTGAAGTGCTTCTCGCCGGGGCCATGGCAGCTCTCGCACTGCACGCCGTTCGTGGCCACGAAGTCCTTCGCGAAATTCTCGGCCGCCTCGCCGTGCCCCGTGACGTGGCACTTCAGGCACTGGTCGCTCTTCTGGGGATCCTCGATCCCCTTCTCCTTGCCGACCTTCTTCGCCGCGTCGCTCGCCAGGATCTCGAAGGCCTTGGCGTGCGGGGTCTCCTTCCACTTCACGACCTGCTCGCCCTTGCTCTTGGCGTCGTGGCACTTCTTGCACTTGTCCACGCCGATGTAGCGGTTGGCGTAGGGGTCCGTCGGAGCGTCGGCTTCCGGCTGCGAGGCGACCAAGCCGATCGGGATCGCGTAGGCGGCCACGATGACTGCAAGACCCAGCAGGAAGTTCTTCATCGGAGGCTGACTCCAGAAATAAGTGGATTGAGTCTTGGTTCCCGGCCGTTCAAGGAAGCTGCTCATGGTGCATCCAGTTCATCGCAAAGCCCTTGCCGCAATCCAGCATCCCGAAAGGCCCAGAATTGATGTGGTTTATTCCACTTTGTCGCGGATTATTCCGCGACCCAACTGTCTTCGCTGGGAATCGAGGGGGTCGGAATGGATCCAAGTACGGCATCAGCTTGATGCACGACGCCGGGGTTCGGGTTGTTCCCGAGATGACGCTTCGCCAGGGAGAGGAGGTCGAGGTCGCTTTCGTCACGGAGCACGGCGAGGAGGGCCGGGGCGTCCTCCAGGGCGACGTGGGGGAGCAGTTGGCGATAGGCACGGGAACGCTGGTCGCGGTCCTTGATCCCCGCCTGGAGCCGGGAGAGCAACTGGGAGCGGGAGCCCCCGTCCCAAGGCGAGCGATCCCCGAGCAGCCGCAGGGAGAGGTCCTGGAGCGCCGGGTCCCCGGTGGGGTCGTCGAGATGCGAGGCGGCGAGGGGAACGAAGTCAACTCCCGGGTTCCGCGCGGCCGCCTTCAGGGCCTTGGCGAGCTGCGGGAGCGGGGTCGCCGCGGCGCCGGGGGTCGCTTCCCGCGGATGGGTGCGGGCCTCGGGGAGCGGGGCCCGCGCGCCGGGGGTCGAGATCTCGGGCTCCACGGCCGCGACGTCTGGAGCGGAGGGCCGGCCGCCGGGGAGGGCCTCCTCGGGGAGGCGGGGCCGGCCGCCGAAAAGCACGAGGAGGACCAGGACCGTGACCGACGAGCCGAGGGCGATGCCCACGGGACGCCGGAGCGTCACGTCCTGGTCCTCCCCGCGGTAGAGCATGCTTACCGGTTCTTGTGCATCAGGGGCACGTTGTACAGGTGGCCGCTTCCGTGGCAGCTGCCGCAGGCCTCGACCCCGCTGCTCGTCATCAGCTCGGCGTGGGCGCCGGCGTCCGGCGAGTCGTGGCAGGACAGGCAGGCCGCGCGCCAGCGGCGCAGGGGCGTCGTCTGGTTCGGGTGCGTCCGGTCGGAGGGCTCGTAGTAGAAGGTCGAGCCCGCGCCGTGGCACTTGTCGCAGTGCTTCACGCCGCCGGGCATGGCCGGGAACTCGATGTGCTCGAAGGTGCCGGCCGTGCCGCTGTTGCCGGCGATGCCGTAGGTCGTGGCGTACCAGAGGTCCGCGCCCTTGTGGATCTTGTGGAGCATCGTGCGGAAGTCGGCGGTGGCGCCGATAGTGGCCGCGGCGGCGGGCACGTTGTAGCGCTGGTTGTCCTCGATGCCGGCCACGCTGTGGCACATGATGCAGGTCTCGAAGCCCCGGCGGCCGCCACCGTGGAAGATCAGGTCGTCGTGGCAGGCGTTGCAGTTCGTGTAGGACGAGATGAACTTGTGGGGCTCGATCTCGGAGACCGTCGCCCCGTAGAGGAAGTCCTTGATGGCGGGCGAGGTCGCGCTCGTGTAGGTCTGCAGTTCCGTGTAGGCCGTGTGGTAGATCGTCTTGCCGCCCCAGAGGGCGACGGTGTAGGTGCCGTCCAGGAGCGAAAGGCCCGACCAGTCGCCCCAGTCCTGGCCCAGGTCCCTCGAGTCGTTCGGCGGGACGAAGTAGACGTTCTGGGCGGAGTCGCCGGGGTGCCGGCGGTAGCCGAAGCGCCCGTGGGAGCGGTAGGTCATGACGAGCGGGTTGCCGAGCGTGATGCCGGCGCCGACGGTCACGACGCCCGTCGTGCCGTTGAGCGTGTAGTTCGTCGTCTCCTGGCGCAGGGCCAGCGTCGGCTCCTCGATGGTGGCGCCGGCGGCGTGGGCGTAGCGCAGCGGGGTCGTCGTCCAGAGCCGGAAGGTCGCGCCGACCGCCTCGACGAAGCCGACGGTCACGTACTCGCGGACGCCGACGGCCCCCGCGGTCTCGATCACGGCCGGGTCGCCGTTGGCGAAGCCCGGGTTGGGCCCGTTGATCACGACGTAGCGGTCGAACGCGGCGGCGTTCGCGGCGAGCGTGGAGCCGTACGCGGACGTGGCGGTCACCTCGTACAGTTGCTGCCGGCCCCAGTAGACGGGCAGGTTGCCCGCGGCGGCCATCGGGTTGCCGGCGGCGACCGCGTTGCCCAGGTACTCGTAGAGGAACTCCGACACCGGCCGCACCGTGTAGCTGGAGGCGGCGGGGATGAACTCGTAGTAGAACCGGTCGTTCGCCGCGAGGGCGGAGCGGCCGACGACGATCGCGAACTTCACGGCGTTGAGGCCCGCGTCGCCCTGGTAGACCTGGAGGTAGATCGTCTCCGTTCCGACGAACTGCGTCGTGCCGACCGAGACGGTGAAGGACACCGTGCCGTCGCTCGAGGTGAAGCGGGTCGAGGTGCTCAGGGCCGCGGGCAGGGTGCCCGAGCCCATCGCGCCGCTGCTGGAGCCCGTCACCGCGAACACCGTCGAGCTGCTGAACTGGACCGTGATGTTCTGGGCGACCGCGGACGGGGTCAGGAAGACGGCGTTGAGCGCCGAGCCGGTCGGGTTCGTGCTGGTCGGCGCGGGCAGCGTGCCCGTCGTGGTGAAGAGGCCGCTCGTCGTTCCCGTCACCGTGTAGGCCGTCGAGGAGCTGAACTGCACCTTCAGGGTCTCGGCCACCGTGCCGTTGGTCACGTGGCTCATCGACGCCTTGTTGGTGGTGCTCGAGGAGTGCAGGCGGCCCGAGAAGTCGAAGGGGTTCGGGGCCTGGCCCTTGCCGCCCATGAAGGGGACGACGAGCTGCCGGTTCCAGGTCGGCCCGTTCATGATGATGCTGGAGGAGTTCAGGTCGTGGAGCGGGATGTTGGCCCCCGCGTCGTTCTTGACCGTGAAGGTGATCTGCGGCGACTCGCCCGCCGCGAAGTTGCTGCCGGCGTTCCCGGCGACGCCGGTGACCACGAAGTTCACGCCGGGGTCGATGGACGCCGTGTTGAGCGGGTGCGAGTGGGCCACGAGCGGGTCGAGGTTGTTGGCCGTCGCGACGTGGCAGGAGGCGCAGGCCGAGTCGTTGGCCTGGGCGGGCATCGTCTGCTGGTTCGCCGAGTACGGGTTCGCCCAGACGATGTCATCGTGGCAGGAGCCGCAGGCGCGGCGCGTCGGCTGCGTGTAGGCCAGGGTGCCCTGCGAGGGCGCGGTCTGGGAGCCCGACCCGTCGGGGTCGCCGTGGCACTTCGCGCAGGCCGTGATGCCGTTGAGGATCTCGCCCTCCGCGGACTTGGCGGCCGCGGTCAGCGCGGAGTAGCCGTAGTCGCGCGGCATGTCGACGTTGAGGCTCGGCCAGACGGGGAAGCCGATCTCGGAGTAGTCGTGGATGGTGTAGCTGCTTCCGGCGACCACCCAGTAGGGCTTCGGGGCGACGGTGTAGTCCCGGGCGCCCGTGGCGTCCGTCGTCACGCCGAGCACCGAGGGCAGGTGCGCGCCGTTGTGGATCTTGTGGATCATGACCTTGAAGTCGATCAGCGTGTAGCGCGTCGCGTCGTCGTCGTCGACGTCACCGTCCCCGTCCAGGTCCGTGGTGGCGTTCTTGTCCTCGGCGCCGGAGGTGTGGCAGAGCACGCAGAGCTTGACGTCCCGCCGGCTGCCGCCGTGGAACTGCAGGGTCACGTGGCACTGGTTGCAGTTGGCCGTCTTGACGACCTCGCGGACCTCGATCGTGGTCGCGGTGCCGAAGAGGAAGTCGACCGTCGCGTTGGCGACGTCGCGGTAGGTGAGGCCCGTCGCGCCGGTGTAGGTCTTGTAGGCCTGGATGCCGACCGTGTAGGTGCCGCTGAGGAGCGGGGTGCCGCCGAGGTCGCCGTGATCGGCGCCGATGTCCGCCGTGTCGCCGTAGGGGGCGAGGTAGTTCGCGGGGATGGCGGTCGGGATCGTGTAGGTCCACGAGCCGTCGGTGTTCTGCGTCGCCGCGGTGTGCCAGCTGCTCGTGCTGGCGATCACGCGCTGGTAGTTGGTCGTCGGACCGGACACGTAGATGCCGCTCGAGGTGAGCTCGGTGGCGCCGATCGCCGTCCCGTCGTTCTTCTTCAGGGTGAAGGTGACGGTGATCGAGTCGCCGACCTGGAAGTTCCCGTTGGTCCCGGAGCCGCCCGAGACCGCGAGGCTGCCGATGACCACGCCCGGGAGGTTCTCGGCCTCGCCGAGGTTCGGGTCCGTCGGCGGGATGGGCGCGGGCGCGCCGTTCGTGCCGGCGGCGCCGGGGGCGCCGTCGTCGCCGTCGTCCAGGCAGCCGATCAGGTAGAAGGGCCCCGCCAGGGAAAAGGCGAGGAGCAGCGCGAGGACCGACCCTTGCGCCCAGCGATTGTTGCGACTCATCCCGACCTCCTTAGCTGATCCCCGGGATTCGGCCCGGGCCCGCGCCCCTACCGGTGGCAGTTGTTGCAGTTGTCCCCGTTGTCCACGTGCTGGAACGGGGCGGACAGCCCCGGTCCATGGCAGTTCCGGCAGTTCATGCCCGCGACGTGCCAGCCCGGCTTCGGCGTCGCCGAGAGGTGGCTGGGCGTGCCCTCGTGGCAGAGCGTGCAGCCCTGGTCGGCCGCGGGCTCGTGGCAGGTCAGGCAGTGGCGGGACTGCGAGCCGCCCCAGGACGACGTGTGGGTCCGGGGGGCCGTCTCCTTGTGGCAGCGGTCGCAGAAATCCGTCTTGTGGCAGGTCGCGCAGTTCGAGCGGTCCACCCCGGCCTGGACGCCGTGGCCCTGGATCCGCCAGAAGTTCGTGTGGTTCCTCGGCGCCTCGTCCTGGTGGCAGCCGATGCACGTGCGCGAGTCGTGGCAGAGCTCGCAGCGGGAGGTCGTCCCCGAGTCGAGCGACGCCTTCACCGTCTCGCCGTGGACTTCCTTCCAGGAGTGCCGGTGCGAGGCGGGCGGGACGTCCTTCGAGATCTGCGCGTGGCAGGTCGAACAGTCGTTGGGCTTGGCCTTCTCGGCGTGACAGGCCATGCAGGAGTCCATGTCCACGCGGACCGCGGAGGTGATCGAGACGCTGTCGCCGATCCCCTTGTGGCAGTCGGCGCAGCCCACCTTGGCGTCGAGGTGCGTCTTGTGGGAGAACTTCACCTCGTCGGGCAGTTTCGTCACCGAGGTCCAGGCGGGCGCCTGGCCCACGAGGTCGGTCAGCCTCCTCCCCCCGGGCTTCTGCTCGTCCATCGCCTCGTGGCAGAGCATGCATTTCTTGAGGTTGGGCGGCATGCCCGCCTCCTCGCCCTTCTCCGCCTTGACGTGGCAGTCGGAGCACCCCAGCCCCTCGTCCGGGCCGTGCGCCTTGTGGCTGAAGGGGCGGACGGGCTCCGCGGGCTTCCCGCCGAGGCGGAAGAGCGAGCAGGCCCCGGCCGTGGCCGCGAAGAGCGCGGCGGCCACCAGCGCCAGTTCCGTGACCCGGGGAGTCTTCATGTTCAGAAGGAGTAGCCCACCCCCAGCTTGACCACGTGGAAGTCGTCCAGGTCGTCGTTCTCGTACTCCCAGGACAGGCCGTACTTCTCGCCCTTCCGCGGGACGTAGGCCACGCGGAGGTAGACGGTCCGCACCTTCTCGCGCTCCGTCGCCGAGAAGTAGTCGTACGTGTACTCGGCGAAGCTCGTGCCCAGCGACCCCTTGATCCCGTCGCTGAACTTGCGCGAGAGGTCGAAGGTGGCGGTCACGATGTCGCCCGCGTCGCTCCCGGGCACCTCCCAGACGTCGAGGAAGAGCGACCAGGACATCTTCTCGTTGGGCCAGTCGGTGACCACGGGTCCGAGCGTGACGTGCCGGAACTCGCGGTTGTTCGGCGCGTCGTCGTCCGGGTCGATCAGCTCCCGCGCGTCGAGGGTCGCCTGGAGGACCAGGTGCTCCCCGAAGCCCTTGGAGACGAGGACCCGGGTCTGCCCGTAGGGCGCGTAGGACATCAGGGCCAGGAAGTAGAAGTCGTTCTCGACCGAGAGCCGCTCCTGGGTGTGGAAAAGCTGCGTGTAGGAGACGTCCACCCGGAGATCCAGGCCCTTGTCGTAGTAGTTGGCCCGCAGGCGGAGGTCGTGGCTGTTCCCCTCGAGGAGGGTGAACTCCGCCGAGGTCCGCAGGCCCGAGGCGAAGGCCTGCCAGGCCCCGATCCCGACGAGGGTCTCCGAGAAGTCCTCGTCGCCCACTTCGTCCGCCGTCCGGAGGAGGTCGAGCCGGAACCGGGATCCGGTCCAGGGGCGGAGTTCCGCGAAGAGGCCGACGAGGGAGTCGCCCGCGGGGGAGGACTCGTAGAGGTGGACGGGGACGCCGGCGTAGGCGCCCGACTTGAACTGGTGGAACTCCTTGTAGACCTGGGTCTCGACGCGGATGCCGTCGAAGTGGAGCTGGACCGGGGCGTCCTGGAGGAACTGCCGGCCGCCCCGGAGCACCGAGAGGGAGCCCACGCGGTGCACGTCCACGTGGGCCTCGTAGAGGCGGGCGTTCAGGGAGCCGTCGTAGGAGCCGGTGATGCCGTCGAGGCTGTAGTACCCCTCGGGCGAGCTGTCGCCGTCGAGGTCCTTCGTGGCGCGGAGGAAGAGGTGGGCGGTGACGCGGTCCTTCGCGGCGTCGGCGTAGTCGAGGGTGAGGTAGGCGTAGAGGTCCTGGTCGCGGTCGTCGCTGGAGGACCGGAAGCGGTACTTACCGGCGACCTGGCCCCGGATCGGCAGGCCGAAGAGGCCCTCGGAGGGGGGCGGAGTGGGCTTCAGGTCCTCGGTCTTCTCGATCCTGGGGGCCTGGACGGGCTCCTGGCCCATCATGAGGATGACCATGAGGAGTGACGGGAGGATCATCTGGCCCTCCCCTTCCCCGGGATGGGTCCTTTAGACCTTCCCTCCCCAACCCGGGAAGAGGTCGGCAGGGAGCCATTCACAATCCCACGCCTGACGTAGTCCATTCACTGTTGGTTTGGCAAGCGCCATGCCAATGGGTAGTTCCATCATTAACGCGAAGACTACAGCGTGGAACATCCAACGCTTTCATTGGATTTTCAGCAACAAAGCGATCAAAACCCGGAATATCCAATGCCAGGACTTGTTAACAAAACTCCATCTTTGTAAAAATGCGCTCTTAACCAATGTTCCATTAAATTTACGCATTGCTTTGATGCGTAATATTTATGAAACATGAGTTCTACAGTTATTGTTATGGGTAACTGGAGAGGAGGTCACGAACGGTCTTGATTGGACGGAGCGCCCGGGAAGAGAGTACGAGGGGGGGCTGCGAAACTAACCCGGCACGCCAGGATCGGTCGGAGGTGCGAAAGCGGCCGCCTCGCCCTTCGTCCATTCATCCAGGACCGCAGAAAGGGACCGGAAGAAGGGCGTGGCGGCCTTCATTTTCAGCTGTTCCGCCAGGAGGGGGATCCAAGAGCGAAGATGTTCCTTGAGGAAGTGGCACTGGTACGCGCGGATCCGCCGCAGGGCCTCGGGGTTCCCCTCGGATTTCACTTCCAGGGAGCAGAGGTACTCCATGGCGGCGAGCTCGAGACCGATGAAGTCGGGCAATTCGGTGTAGTCCGGACGGATCTTCAGGCCGATGCGCTCGTAGAAGAGGCTGACGGACTGGGTGCTCGGCCCGAAGGTGCGGGGCTTGACCTTGTCGTTCGCCTCGATCGGGGCATCCCGGTAGACCGACTCGTAGGGGGCGAGGTAGCGCGGGCCCGGCACGAACAGGAGATCGTGCTGGTCCTGGAGGATCAGCGGCCGGGAACCGGGCTCCGGGCGCAAGGCATCCCATTCCGATTCGGGAAGCGAGATCGTCCCGGGGGAAGCCGCCTCGAGGGCGGGGACCAGCGACTCCAGCGCCCCCTCCAAGGTGCCCAAGTGGCACACCTTGGAAAGGGCGCCGTAGACGGCCCCCCGGACCTCGGCACTGCGCTCCAAGACGGCCATGTTACGTCGTAAAGGCGACCGAGGGAATGGTCGTACCCGGATCCGCGAATCCCGCCGGGGCGTTGGCCCCGCTCTGGGCGGCCACGAAGGAGGTCGTGTAATCCAGCGCCCGGCCCGCGCAGGTCGTGACGCAGGCAGGCTTTTGTCCGGCCTCGAGGCGATGGACGCAGAAGGTGCACTTCTCCACCTTCTTCGACGTCTCGTTGACCTGGGGGGCGCCGTAGGGGCAGGCCCAGACGCAGTACTTGCACCCGATGCAGGCGTCGTAGTCGATAAGAACCACACCGTCGGACGCCCGCTTGGAGATGGCCCCCACGGGGCAGGACTTCAGGCAGGCCGGCTCCGCGCAGTGGTTGCAGGACGAGGTCACGAAGGCCAGCGCCGGGTTCGGGTAGGTCCCGGACCAGCGGTAGTGAACCTTGCGGTAGTTGACCGCGATCGCCCGCCCATTCCGGACGGACAGGGGCGGCAGGGCCGGGGCCGTGTTGTTCTCGGACTTGCACGCCACCGAACACGCGTGGCAGCCGACGCACTTCGTGAGGTCGATGGTCCATCCGTGTTGCGCCATGGCGGTTCTCCTAGTTCCCGACCTTCTCGATCTTCACCCGCGTGTCGCTGAACGAGCAGCTGGCCCCGATCTTGTCCTGGAGGGACACGTCCCCCATCGAGGGATCGAGACGCATGATCACGTTCGGCTGGATGCCCAGGGACCGGGACGGGTCGGCGGGCTGGGGCGTGCCGTCGGAGGTCCAGGGGATCGCGCTCTGCTGCCAATGCCCGAAGTGGTGCGAGACGGCCACGACGCCGGGCCGGATCCCCTCGGTCACCCTCACGCGGGCGACGACCCCGTTGGGCGCGCTGGCGGACGAGATGCGGGCCTTGTCGTAGTCCCGCAGCCCCAGGGCGGCCGCGTCCGACGTGTTCATGTCGATGAAGTTCTCGGGCATCCAACAGGTGAGCCAGGGGAGGTTCTGGGTCCGGGCCTGGGCGTGCTGGACGAGCTTGTAGGTGATCAGCTGGAACGGGTAGGCCGGATCGGTGACGGGATTGTCCTTGAGGTCCTTGATCGGCTCGTAATGCGCCACCGACAGGTACCCGCCCCCGGCGACCGCCGGGGCCAGCCGGGTCGTCCCGTTGCCCATGGAGTCGATCTGCTGGGCGATCTGCTCGAAGTACATCTTCAACTCGTTCCCGTAGCGGTAGCGGAGCTTTCCCACGAGGTTGGCCGTCGACTCGCCCGTCTCGGTCCCGTAGTTGAACTTGTTGGGATCCTGGAAGGCGCCGCCGCGGGCCACGATGTCGTCCGTGGTCAGGGCCCCGCCCCCCGGGCGGCCGGGGTCGCTGGCGCCGTTGACCGCGGCGGCCAGGGCGGTGACGGCGGGACGGACATGGGCCCAGGCGTTGGCCGGGAGCGCCGTCGTCCCGTTGAGCTCGGTCGTGATGCCGAGGGCGGACATGAGGCCCAGCAGGATGTCCTCGAAGAGCTTCGTATCCGGGTAGATCGGGGAGTAGTTGTTCGTCCCGGCGACGACGAAGGAGGCGTCCCACGCGCGGCCGTCGAAGGTGCCGACCAAGGGCTGGCGGAACGAGGTGTGCTTGATCGTCTGCATCACGTTGCCGGGGAAGGACCACTTCTCGAGGTAGGTCGTGTCCGGCAGGATGTAGTCCGCGTAGGCGGAGGTCTCGCCCATCTGGTTGTCGATGGCCACGAAGAGCGGGACCTTGGAGGTGTCGGTGATGGTGGACAGGAACACGTCCTTGAGGGCCGGGGTCGAGTAGGGCCAGGCGTTCCAGTAGGTGATCAGGACCTTGCAGGCATACGGGTACTGCTGGTTGATGCTCGGGATGACCTCCTGGTAGTTCCCGTGGGTCCCCCAGGGGAACCAGGCGCGCTTGGCGGGATAGGAGTCGAAGCCCTGGGCCGAGATCAGCTCGAACGTGTAGGCCGCCTGGGCCTTCGCCCGGTCCACGCTGGGGCCGTAGGGTCCGGTCCCGAACGCCGCCAGGGTGCCGTTCGTGCTGGTCCAGCTATTGCCCGACATGCCCGCGTAGGACTGCGACCAAGTTCCGGCCCCGGAGTGGTTGCCGCCCTGCCAATCGAAGTTCCCGACGAGCATGTTCAGCATCATCACGGCCTTGTGGGACCAGAGGCCGTTCGTGTGCTGGACCGTGCCCCGGTAGTCGTTGGCGACGGCCTTCTTCCCGGCCGCCAGGAACTCGCCGGCGATCACCTGGAGGGTGCCGGCGTCCACGCCCGCGATGTCCGCGTAGTACTGGACCGAGTAGGGCGTGATCACGTTGTCCACGAAGTGCTGGAACACCGTCTTGACGGTGATCGAAGCGCCCGCGGCGAGATTGGACCCCGGGGTGGCGCTGGTGATGGTCTGCGATCCCGGGAACAGGTCCCCGTTGACCGCGCCCGCGCCGATCTCGACCGGCACGCCGCCGGCCCAGGCCACGTTGTTGGTCCCGGTGCCAGCCGCCGACCAGTCGGCCTGGGCCAGGTACTCGCCGACCTGGGCCCCCGCGGGGACCGCCCCCGCGGTCGCCAGGATCACCAGGCGGGTCGCGTCGGTCCACGTGGTCTCGAGGTCCGCGGTCGCGGCCGCGGAGTTCGCATTGCGGAGGAACGTGGCGGTCGGGCTGGAATCCGCCGAGCCGACGGCGGCCTGGGCGACGCCGGAGGCGTTGATGAGGCCCGTGGAGCGGAGGATCTGCCAGATCATGCCTAGGGCGACCGCCCCGTCGGTCCCGGGTCGGACCGGGAGCCAACGGTCCGCCTTGGCGGCCGAATTGGAGAACCGGGGGTCGACCACGACCAGCTTCTTGGTCGGCGACTTCTTGAGGGTGGCCACCTTCCGCGCCAAGGCCAGCATCGGGAAGTTCGCCTCGAGGTAGTTCGCCCCGAACAGGATGATGTAGTCGGACTGCGCGACGTCGGGCTTGAAGTGGTTCTTCCGGGCGCTGTTCGTCGCCGTGTTCCAGGTCATGAGCTCGTTGGCGACGTGGTGGGACACCTCGCAGATGCTCGTGTGGTCCAGCCGGAAGTTCTGGGTCCCATACGCCGCACCGAGGACGCGCTGGATGATCTCGCCGTCCGTGGAGCGACCGGGCGAGAACATCAGCCCGTTGGCGATCGGACCCAGGCGGGTATAGGTCGGATGGATCAGGGTCGTGCTTCGGCTTCCGGTGGGAATGAGGGTGTTCATCCGTGCCGCGATCTCGGAAAAGGCCTGGGCCCAAGAGATCGCCTGCCAGCGCCCGGAACCGCGACCGCCCACGTTCTTGAGCGGGTGCTTGATCCGGTAGGGGTCGTACAGGACTTGGACGCCGGCCTGGCCCTTGGGGCAGAGGCGCCCGGGGGTGTTGACCGCCGCGGCGGGGGCCGTCGAGAAGGAAAGACGCTCGTCGTCCTCCATACAGTTCGGGTGGTAGGGATTGCCGTCCAGCTTGACCAGCACCCCCGCGGTAGGATCGGTGGACCCGGCGGGACCCACGACCTTGCCCATGAGCCCGCAGCGGGAGTGGCAGTTCTGGCACACCGAGAACCGGTAGACGATGCTCTCGCCCGGGCCCGGGGTGGCCGGATCGGGGGCGCTCTCACCGGTCGTCAGGGCCTCGGCGTCCTTGACGTGGAAGAACGTCGTGAAGGCAGCGGCCGTACCGGCGGCCGCGGTGGAGGTCTTCAGGAAGCCCCGACGGCTGACGTCCTGGACCGCGGGGGCGATGTTCGCGGGAGTCATGCTCGTTCTCCTTCTCTCGATCCTAGTTCTGGTAAAGTTGCCCGCCCGGGCCCGCCACCGTGTGGCAGGTGACGCACTTCTGCGGGGCCACCTGCTTTCGGATGCCGCCCGCCGATCCCTCGAGGAAATCGACCGACGTGTGGCAGTGGATGCACACGTTGTTCGTGACGGTCGTCTCCCCCGCCGCCTGGTAGACGTAGGGATTCATCCGGGGATGGATCGCCTGGACGAGCTCCGAGAGGGTGGTCCCGTCCGTCATGTCCCCGTGGCACTTCAGGCAGTCCCCGTTGTAGTCCGGGGACGCCGAATCGTGCAGCTGGACCAGGTTCCAGTCATGGCAGTCCGTGCAACTGCGGCCCTGGTTGTGGGCCGGGCTGTTGACCGGGGCCGAGGTCGTGGAGTTCACGATGGTGGTGTTCTCCTCCACCTTGTCGCACCCCGCCAGGGCGAGGAGCGCCACCGCCATCAGGCCTGCGCAACTCAGCTTCCTCATGTCCGTCCTCCAGATCCTCTTAGTGGCAAATCGCGCAACCGTCCCCGTTGTCGGGGTGGGGAATCCCGATCGTCTCGTGGCAGGTCCGGCACTGGTCGGGCGTCGCCCCGGCATGCTGGGCGTTCGACGGCCTCGGGGGCGCCGAGTCGTGCGTGGCGGACCGGTGGCACATCGCGCAGTTCGTGTCCCCCGCGGCGGGCACGTGGCAGGACTGGCAGTGCCGGTTCGCCGTCCCCGCCCAAGTCGCCGTGTGGTTCCGCGGAGCCGTCTCGCGGTGGCAGCGGTCGCAGAAGTCGGTGCGGTGGCACGTCTCGCAACGCTGCCGGTCGGTCTCCGCAGAAATCCCGTGCCCTTGGAGGCGCCAGAAGGCGGTGTGGTTGCGGGGCGCCTCGTCCTGGTGGCACTTCGAGCACTGGGCCTCCTGGTGGCACAGCCCGCAACGGGACGCCGGATCCGACTTCCCCTCCCGGACCTCGTCCCCGTGCCGGCGGTCCCAGGCGACCCGATGGGTGGCCGGCGGGACGTCCCGACGGATTTCCCGGTGGCACGTGGAGCAGTCGTCCGGCCGGGTCGCCTTGGACCCGTGGCAGGCGATGCAGGCGTCCATGTCCACCCGCAAGGAGGCGTCCACGCTCTCGTTGTTCTCGATCCCGACGTGGCACTCGGCGCACTTCACCGACTTGGCGAGGTGGACCTGGTGGGAGAAGATGACCTCGTCGGGAAGGTCCGTCACGCGGGACCACTCGGGCTTCTCGCCGACCAGCGTGGCGAGCTTCCGGTCGGGATGCTTGTCGTCCATCTCCTCGTGACAGAGCATGCACTTCTTGAGGCTGACCGGCATCCCGGCGCCGGCCTCCTTCTCCGCCTTCGGGTGGCAGGCGGAGCACTCCAGTTCCTGCGCCTTCCCGTGGACCTTGTGGCTGAAGGGGCGGCGGGCGCCCTCCTCGAAGCCCAGCCAGCGCACCAGGCCACAGGCCGCGGTGGTGGCCGCGAACAGCCCGGCGAAGAGCACCAGGGTGGATCCGCGGGCCAGTCGCTTTAGAACGTCCACGAGGTCCCCACCTTCAACGTGTTGATGTCCTCCAGGGCGTCGTCGTCCGCGTACCGGCTGTGCTCGGTCGCGAAGGATGCCTCGATCCGGAGGTCGTCGCGGACCTTCCAGTTCACCCGGAGGTAGAGGGACCTGACCCCCTGCCGCTCGTCCCCGGTGAAGGAGTCGTAGGTGAACCTCGAGTACTCGGAGCCCAGGGAGACCTTCAGGAGCTTCCCGACCGCGTAGGTGACGTCGAATCCGGCCGACTTGGAGTCCCCGTCATCCGTGTCCGCCACCTGCCAGTGTTCGCCCACCAGCCCCAGCGACAGACCCTCCACGACCACGTCGCTCCACGAGGGGGCCAGGCGCACCCGCAGGAACTCCCGGTTGAACGGACCGACGTCCTCCGGATGCTCCATCCGCCGGAGCTGCGCCTCGAGAACCACGAGCCCGCCCTTCCCGATCCCCTTGGAGAGGATGCCCGAGTACTGGCGGTACGGCCGGACTTCCCGGGCGACGACGAAGAACTCGTCCAGTTCCTGGATGAGCTGGGCTTCCTCCTCGAACTGCTGGAGCGCGTTCAGGCGGAGGAGCAGGTCCCATTCCGTGCAGGAGTAGCTCGCTTGGAACCTCTGCTGGCGGGGCTCCCGATCCAGCCCCGAGACCGAGTACCCCAGGCGGACCCCGGCGGGAAGGGACTGCCAGGCCTGTAACGAGACCAGCTCGTCCTTCGAGGTTCCCAGGAGGTACTCGTCCTCGCCCTTGAGGTAATCCAGCCTCAGGGTGCCCCCCTTCCACGGGCTGACCTTGGCCCAGGCCCCGGCCACCCAGTCGCCGGACGGAGAGGACTCGAAGGGATGCACGGGTACGCCGCCATAGGCCCCGCCCTGCAGGCCCAGGAGATGCCGGAACACCTCGCTCTCGACCGAGACCCCGTCAAGGTAGACGGCGGCGGGAACCTCGTGGAGATGCTGGCGTCCGGCGCGAACCAGGTCCACCGGACCCAGCCGGCGGATGTCCGCGTACAAGGAGTAGACCCGCTGGTTGAACGAGCTGCCGTAGGTGTCGGTGATCTCCGAGAACGCCGAGGGCTTCCCCTCATCCGCCCGACCATCGACGTCCTCGGTGAAACGCAGGGAGAGGTAGGCCGTCACCGGATGCCGGTCCGGATCGCCAATCCTGGCTGAGAAGTGCTCCGTGAAGTCGCTATCCGTCTCGTCCCAACTCCACCGCGTCCGGAATCTCGCCGCAAGACTTCCGTGGATGGGGATGTCACCCAGCGCGCCGCCACTCCCGAGCCGGGGAACCGGAGCCATCGTGGGCGCGGGGTTCGGGGTATCGGGAGAAGGAGCAGGCTCCTGCGCCAGCGCCGTTCCCGGAGCGGCCAGGGCAGCCAAGACAACAACCAGCAAGGCGCGGAGGTGGATCTTCGAAGTGCCGACCATTTGCCACTTGGTGAGCAATCCATGGGCCAGCCCATATAGAACTCAATCGGTCCAGTATTCCTATCGGCGAGACGTGATGAACGTGGGGGGACGATCCCGGATCGACCTCTGCCGAGGATTGCCCATCCTGGAACCCGGCTGAGGGATATTGCCACTCACTTCCGTTGACCACGTCCGGCTCTTCCGAAAACCGAGGAGATTTACGCACGGTTTAATCCGGCGGGAACTCAGGCGACCCATTGGGTCGCCCGCAGGACCCGTTGAAATCAAGCCCCATTCTGTGGAACGGAAAATCCCGCTTCCTGATGGGAAATCTCAATGGAACTCATCCATCCGCTGTCCATTGAACGAGCCTCGCGACCCGTTTCTTGGCTCTATATTTGCTTTAGCCTTCCCATGACGTCCTCCCCCGGCTTGGATTCGAGCGAGGTCGTCACCAAGGGTCCGCTCCAGCTCCCCGGCCGCAGTGCCTGCATCCCTATTCGGTTTCCACGCTCCACCTGCCACGAATGCGAGGTGGTCTGTACGGTGAAGGCTCTGAAGCGGGACTCCAAAGGGTGGTCCGTGGGTCCCAGTTGCGACGGATGTGGAGCTTGCGTGGGCGCCTGCCCGACCGGCGCCTGGGACCTCGGTCCGGGTACCGGGACGCTCTTGGCCGAGGCCAGGGCGGGCACGACCCCGGGGACCGATTTCCGTTATGCCTGCGATCGGGCGGATCCGGGCGGCGTCCCCGGGGCCTTGCGGATTCCCTGCGCCGCCCGCCTCGACGAGAGTCTCGTCCTCGAGCCGCTTCGAGGCGCGGCCTCGGCGGTCCGGGTACACATCGGGGATTGCGGACGATGCGATCGTCGGGATCGGTTCTCGGCGATGATGAACGCGTGGCTGCCCCGCATGCGCGCGCTCCTCGAATCGCTCGGCCGGCGGAAGGCCGACCTCGGGTTCATCCCCACGAGCCCGACGCCCCCTCTATCCGCCGCCGGCGCCGGTCGACGGGGCTGGCTGGGGAAACTGGTCGAGGCGGTTCGCCGCCCCGCCGGCCCGACGGCGCCGACCGTCAACCGCCGGGCGCGACTCCTCCGGGTCCTCCGCGCGTGGAGCAGTCCGACGATTCCCGTCCCGGTCCCCGGAACGCCGACCACCGGACGCCTCTCCATCAATTCCTCCTGCATCGGCTGCAACGTCTGCGAGCACGTCTGCCCCACCGAGGCGCTCCTCAGGACGGAACTCCCCGACGGAACGATGTCCCTGCGGCTGGAACCCGACCTCTGCGTACAGTGCGGAGCCTGCGCCGAAGCCTGCCTGCCCCGGGCGATCTCCCTGGTCCCGGCCTCGACTTTCCTCGGGCTCGGAGCCTCGTCCTCGGAACTCCTGATCACTCTCCAGGGGCGGACCTGCCCGGAATGCGGTTTGAATCACCACTCGGAGTCGGACCCGCGTTGCCCCAGGTGCCGCCGGGAGGTCAAGGCCCCGGGCTCCGCCCTGGTCGCCACGGAATCCGCCAGATGAACACCCGTACTCTCCCGACCCCGGTCCTCCGGGATGCCCATGGACGCCGCATCCGGAATTGCCGGATCTCGGTCACGGACCGGTGCAATTTCAGGTGCACCTACTGCATGCCCGAGCAACCGGACTGGTGCGCCCCCTCCGAGATCCTGACCTTCGAGGAACTCGAGCGGCTGGGGCGGCTTCTGGTCTCGGCGGGCATCACGAAGCTCCGCCTCACCGGGGGTGAGCCGACGACGCGCAAGGACCTGCCGGTCCTGGTGCGGAAACTGGCCGCCCTGCCCGGCCTCGAGGACCTCTCGCTGACGACGAACGGCTACCTGCTGGAGCGGATTGGAATGGCCCTCCGGGAGGCCGGCCTGCGGCGGATCAACGTCAGCCTCGACACCTTGTGTCCGGAGACCTTCCGCCGCCTGGCAAGAAGGGACGCCTTGGCCCGGGTCCTCGCGGGGATTCGGGAGGCGGACCGCCTGGGCTTCTCGCCGCTGAAGATCAATACCGTCGTGCTCCGGGGCGTGAACGACCACGAGGTGGCCGACTTCGCCCGCCTCGCTCGTGGCGGCCCCTTCCGCGTGAGGTTCATCGAGTTCATGCCGCTCGGCGGGGTGGGGACTTGGTCCCGGGAGCAGGTCGTCCCGGCCCGGGAGATCCTGGATCGGATCCGCGCCGAGGTGGGCCCATTGGACCCGGCCGCGGATCAAGCCCCGACCGACCCGGCGCGCATCTTCCGATTTCGGGATGGCATCGGGGATATCGGGATCATCTCCAGCGTCACCGAACCGTTCTGTTCTGCCTGCGACCGAATTCGCATCACCGCGGAAGGGAAGCTGCGCACTTGCCTTTTTTCTCACGGTGAGACCGACCTCCGGAAGCCCCTCCGCGGCGGATCGTCGGATGAGGAGATCGTGGACCTGATCCGACGTGCGACTTGGGAGAAGGAGGCCGGGCACGGGATCAACGCCCCCGGATTCCTCCAGCCCTCCCGGCCGATGCACGCGATTGGAGGCTGAGGCCCGGGGGATGATCGAGCCGTTGAAGCGCGAGCTGAGACCGCTTCGCGCGCGACTCGGAATTCCCCGCCTCCGCGACGTAGCCCACCCACTCCCGGCGATGGCTGGGGGGGGAACTTCTCGAAGGCGGCGCGCGCGCGCGGGGCCCGTTCCAGGGCGGCGGCCAGTTCGGGGGGCAGGGCGGGGTTGTAAGCCATGGGACCCACCGTATCCTCAGGGAAGCTCGATGTCGCGATCCCCGCGGACTTCGAAAGGCCCCGTGTCGATGTCGACACGCGCGCGTCGGGGGACAGACCCGGGAGCCGTCGTCCAGACAGCGATACACCGGCTGCCTCAACCGTAACGCAGGCTCCCCCGACCCAGTTCCTTTCCTTCTCCATCGAGGACCTGGTACCCGGCAGGGCGCCGGCGATCCAGTTCCTTGCGGCCGATCTCCAGCAGGGAGGCGGGCATCCCCCGGTAGCCCGACAAGACCACCTCGAATCGGAACCCGGAATTCGACCGATCGACGCTGAAGTGGAGATCCAGATGGGGTGGGATCGGCACCTCGACTTCGCGACCGGCTTCCACCCTGACGATCGGGCCCTGCCCCCCCGTGCAGGAGACGGCCCATGATGATCCCTCGCGCTCCATCTCGATCACGTAATTCCTCACCCGGTAGATCCCGGGCTGGACGGCCCTGGCCCGGGGCTCGCTCCCCCTCTGCCAGGCCAATCTTGTACATCTGGCCGCGCCATTGGCGATAGCGGCCGGATAATCCCTTGACACTCT
>CAYXGZ010000025.1:0-48028 GCA_964464755.1 uncultured Planctomycetales bacterium | reverse complement strand
CGGGCCACCAGTCCTGCGAATCCGTCATCAGCGCGAGCAGGTCCTTCTTGAGGCCCGCGTAGTCGAGGCTCGCGAACTCGCGGGCGTAGTCGAAGCCCGGGCCCAGGGGGTCGGACTTGGACGAGTGGGCGTGCAGCAGCTTCAGGTTGAGCTGGTCGGGCCACCAGTCGCGGTTCGACGTGGCGCCGCCGGTGGCGGCGTGGTTGAAGGGGCACTTGGCGTCGCTCATGCAGGCCTCCGGGGGGGGATGGCGTAGAGCTTAGGCCGGTCCGCACGATCGGCCTAGGGATTCTGCTCCCCCCACCCCGGGGCCTACTCCACGTCGAAGGAGTAGACGGTGTGATCGGCGGTCGGCACCATGTCGCCCGAGAGGCGCCGCGCCTCGGAGCCGTCGGGCCGGGCCGAGAAGAGTTCCATCGGCCCGGGCACGAACGTGCCGACGTTCACCTGGATCACGTCCTGGGACGTGAAGACGAGCCGCGAGCTGTCGTCCGTCCACATCATCGCGGACGTCAGCGAGGCGTTGACCAGGGCGGCTCCTCCTCCGGTCGCCAGCGCGGTCCGCACCCGGTAGACGACGTTGCCCCCTGCCAGGCCGCTCGTCCGGTACGCGAGCCGGGTCGAGTCCGGCGACCAGTAGTAGAACTGGTCGTCCACGTCCTCGCCGAGCGAGAGCGGGCTGGACACCCGGACGTTGTCGCCACCGTCCGGGAGCGAGGTGAAGAGCTCGTAGTAGTCCTGGTCCATCTGGTTCGCCAGGTAGGCGAGCCGGGACCCGTCGGGCGCCCAGCGCAGGTTGAAGAGGGCGACGCCGCCGTTGAGGACCATCGGTCCGGAAACGCGGTCCTGGCCGCTTCCGTCGGGTCGCCCGGTGTACAGCTCGAGGACGTCGACCGTGTCCTGGTCGGCGATGTAGGCGATCCGGGTCGAGTCCGGCGACCAACTCCATCCCAGCTCGACGTCCTGGTTCGCGCCCAGCGTCGCCGAGACCTTGACGTTGCCTCCCCCGGCCGGAAGCGACGTGTAGAGCTCGTAGGTCCCCAGCAGGTCCTGGTCGGCGTGGTAGGCGATCCGCGAGCTGTCCGGGGCCCAGGCGTGGCCGCCCAGCACGTTGCCGCCGCCGGTGAGCGTCCCGGAGACCTGGACGTTCCCCGCCCCCGAGGGCAGCGAGGTGAAGAGCTCGTAGGTGGAGCTCGAATCCTGGGCCGCCACGTACGAAATGCGCGATCCGTCCGGGGCCCAGGCGTACGTCACGGGGAGGACCATGCCCCCCGCCACCAGGGCGCCCGAGACCTGCACGCTGCTTCCGCCCGCGGCGGGGGAGACGTAGAGCTCGTTCTCGTCGAGGACGTCCTGGTCGGCGTTGTAGAGCACTTGGGTCGAGTCGGGCGACCACTTGAAGTCGCTGACCGCTCCTCCGGAGACGAGGGTGCCGGAGACGCGGACCCGCCCCGCGCCGGTGGGCGTCACGGTGTAGAGCTCCAGGCGGCTGACGGCGTCCTCGTCGGCGACGTAGGCGATCCGCGAGCTGTCGGGGGCCCACTCGAAGAACGCGACGCCCTGGCCCAGGGGGAGGGAGGACGAGACCTTGACCGGCGTCCCGTCCGGCACGGAGATCACGTAGAGGTCCATCGTCGCGGGCGACTCCGCGTTCGCGCGGTAGGCCAGCCAGGCGCGGTCGGGCGACCACAGGCCCTCGAGCAGCGTCGTCGCCCCGGGGAGCCGGGTGAGGTTGATCCGCTGGGAGCCCGCGAGGTCGGTGGCGAAGTAGTCGTACCGGTTCGCGGTCGAGGGATTCGCCTTGAAGAGGACCTGGGCGCTGAGGGGGCCGGCGCTTCCGCCCTGCTGGATGATGATCGTGTCCCCGTCGTCCTTCGAGCAACCGGCGAGGACCAGCGCGAGGATCGCGACGGCGGAGCGGCGGACGAGCGTCATGGGAGTCTCCGGTTGATGGGGAGGGCTGACTGGGCGGATGTCGCCCCGAGGCGATCCGTCCCTGCTCTTGGGGAAGATCCGACCGGCCGTCCACCCAGCCCGGCGGCGTCTGCCGTCCAGAATCGCGGGGTCCGGCCCACGGGATCACAGGGACTTTAGCCTGAAGCGGGGGGAGTTGGCGACGGAATTCAGAGCTTCCCGCGTCGAGGGCCGGGCGGCGCGCGCTACTCCGCCGCGGAGTCGTCCACGGCCGTGACGCGGTAGGAGTACGTGACGCCGTTCGTGACCGTGGCGTCGCGGTACTTCGTGCCCAGGACGCAGTGTCCCGGGTGCAGGCAGGTCCAGGGGCCGTTCCCCGTCCGGCGGTAGACCATGTACCCGGCGACATCGGTCGAGACCGAGGCGTCCCACTCGACGTCGATGACCCCGCTGTAGGCCGTGGTGCGGACGTTCGTGGGGGGCGCCGGGGCCGTGAGGTCGACGAGGATCGTGCAGGTCGGAGCCGCCTCGGGACTCGCCGCGCCGCCGCGCTCGTAGGCGGCCGAGTAGAAATGCGGACCCTCTTCCTGGGGCGCCGGGTCGTGGAACGACGCGACACCGTTCTCCACGATGGCGCTGCCGATGAACGCGCCGTCCCGGAAGAAGGCGATGCTCGCACCCTCGACGCCCGAGGCCTTGACCAGGGGCGTGCGGTTGCGGGTCTTGTGGGACCGGGTGACGAGCTCAGGGGTCGCGGACGCGTCGAGCTCCGGCGGCCGGCCCGACGCGCAGCCCGCGGCGGCGAGCCCGAGGAGCAGGGCGGCGGGAATCAGGAGTCGGGTCACGGGGGCAATCCTATGGTCCCGAGCTTTCGCCGTGAAGCGGGATTCTCGGCGGGGGAGGAAGCGACCGCCTAGACCTTCTTGCCGTCGCGGAACTTGCTGACGGTCGCGACCTTGCCGTTCTTCGCGTACACCGTCCACGTGCCGTGCTTCTGCCCGGCCTTGAACTGGCCGACGACCCAGAGCGCGCCGGATTCGCGGTAGGCCTTCCACGTCCCGACCATCAGCCCGTCCGCGAAGCGGCCCGTGTTCCGCAGCCCGCCGTTGAGCAGGTAGTATCTCCAGACGCCGGTGCGCTTCCCGTTCGCGAACCGGCCCGACACGGACACCTGGCCGTTCTTGTAGTGGTCCTTCCACGGGCCCGTCTTGGGCGGCTTCGATTTGGGTTTCATGCCGGGCGAGTATACCGGCGCCGGGAGGCCCTCCTCAACGCCGACCCCGAGGCCGCGGCGTGGGGTATCATCGCTCAGCCCCGTGATCGCCCTCCTCCGCCGGTTCAACGACCTGCCGATCTTCGACCCCGGCCGCGTGCCGGGGCGCGAGGCGATCGCGCGCGTCGTCGGCGTCGTCGGGGTGGGGGCCTTCCTGGTCCGCCGCTGCTTCCTGCTGCCGGACTTCGAGCGGATCGCGGCGTACTACGCCCCGCAGGGCTACTCGCCCGGCACCATCCGGACCATCTGGTCGCTGTGGCTCGCGATCTGGGTGCTGGAGTCGGGGATCTTCGCGGCGTACATCGCGGCCTTCCTGACGCGGGCGCCGGCGCGGTCCGTGGCGCGGGGCTTCGCGCAGGCGGTGTTCCCGCTGCTGCTGGGGGCGCTGCCCTTCGCGACGGCGATGACCGAGTACAACTTCTGGCGCTGGATGCCGGCCGCGTCGTCGGCGCACCTCGCGCTGCTGGCGGCGATCCTGGGGTGGATCCTGCTGGGGGCCGCGATCAACCTGGCCGGGCTGGTCGCGCTGCGGCGGGCGTTCACGATCATGACGGAGGCGCGGACGCTGGTGCGCGGGGGTCCGTTCCGCTGGGTGCGGCACCCGCTGTACCTGGGGCAGTTCGTCCTCTACCTCGGCTACACGCTGATGCACCTGCACCCGCTCACGGTGCCGCTCTACGTGGTGTTCGTGGCGGGGCAGGTCGTTCGGGCGCGCAACGAGGAGCGGAAGCTGGCGGCGGAGTTCCCGGAGTACGAGGAGTACCGGCGGACGACGGGGATGTTCCTGCCGCGGTGGGGGAGGCGGACGGGGTAGGATGGGCGTGGGGACGGACGATCCCGGATATGTGAGGAGCGCGCATGTCAGCGTCGATGCAACTCGCCCTTCGCCAGATCCCGCCCGCCCAGCGCGCCTACAACGGCGCCCGCACGCTGGTCCTCGGGTGGTACGTCGCGCGGCATGACGAGGACCGCTACGACGAGGTCACCGAGTACCGCGTGGGGGTCTTCGACGCCAAGACGGAGGAGGAGATCACGTTCCTCGTGACCACGGTCCGCGAGCGCGCGGACTCGGGCGCGAAGAGCGGCGAGCACCTGGCCTCGGCGGCCTTCGATCGGAAGGACGAGGGCACCCTCGTCCTGCGCTTCGACGGCGGCCGCAAGGAGCGGCACCGGCTGGACGAGGACTTCGAGGTGCTCGAGAGGAACCCGGAGGACGACGGGATCGAGGTGAGCGACGCCGAGAAGATGATCCGCGAGATGATGCGCGAGGAAGCCGAGCAGCTGAAGAAGAAGCTCGGGATGGCGGCGAAGCCCAAGAAGGTCAAGAAGGCGAAGAAGGCGAAGGCCGCGCGGCCGGCGGGGCGGGGGCGGAAGGCGAAGCGTTAAGGGGGACGCGCGACGTCGAAGTACCTCGGCCGATTCAAGGCCGTGGGCGATCAACGGTTGGAACTCGTTCAAGGATCGGGATTCACGGTAAGGTGATTGCAACGTCTGAGTACACCAACGGCCCCTACTTCCGCGCGTCGATTCCCAAGGGTTGGCGCGTGGAAGGCGGAGGCGGGCTCGTGACCTTTCGGAGCCCTGACGGAAGCAGGGCGCTGCGGATTTCGGTACTTGACGTTGGTGTGGAGAAAGAGATTCCCGACGAAGCCCTGGGGATCGCCGTCCAGAAACTCGCGGAAGGAGACGCTCACTCTGGATTCCGTCCCTCCAATTCGCGCGGTGTCGTAGTGGTGCCAATCGGCAATTGTAGAGTGGCCACACTCGAGTGCCGGGATGATAGGAACTCCCTACTTGGCTGTTTTTCGGTGGCCCACCGAGGAAGGTATGTCCTTCAGGTGACCTACAGGCGCGAAGGCCAACCGGATTCGTTCGAGGAGCCGGTCTGGGCCATCCTTCGGAGTCTGTCCATCGGCCCTTCGTAGAAGGGCAAGCACGTCCACTCCAGCGCACTTGTTCCGGCTGGAGTGGGCTCAAGCGGGACCATGCGGCTTTCGGCTGGGGGCAGAGCTCTGGAGCGCGGCTCTCAATATGGCCAAACACCGTGCTGTTCCAGCATCCGCTGCAGGTTACGGAACAACGTCCGATGGTATCGAACTGAGTCTGGCTTGTCCGTGATCGTCGTGTGGAACTTCCGATCTCCAGTCAGATGGATGTGGATGGTTCCCGACTCGTCCTTCTTCGCCCACACCCCCAAGCCAAGAATGAAAGATCCCTTCGATACGCGAACGTCGCCTGGCCGCTTGATCAACTTATCCATGGGTCCTCCACTGAGATCTCAGTCTGTCGCCTCGCGTTTCTCTATTCAATTCGATGAGCCTCTCAGGTCCACAGCCCGCATAGGAGCTCCAAGTCAATCATCTCCACTGGCCGGTCCGCGCCTGCTTCTCCAGATCGCCCTCCACGTTAACCAGAGTCCCAGCCCTAGGCAGACCCCGGTCAGGACCAGGTTGCCTACTGTCGGGCCGAATTTCATGCGACGGCCCCCGTGAAAGGCGGCCGCTCCCAAGGCAATCAGCAGCGGACCTATCAGCCGTTGAAACGACGTAACTCGATTTTTCTTCACGATTGCAGGATCTCGATCTCTAGGCCGGGGTCGTTCGGCACCGCGAAACTTCCTCCTGAGGGCCAGAAGCTACGGTTCGCTAGAGTTGAGTGTTGATCTTGCCCTTCGCGGGCCTTGGGTAGAGTGAGCTCAAGACGCAGGCGCCCCTTCAATGAAATCTCTGAACGCATGTACTTCAGGGTCATCCCGTACGCTGGCAAGTGCCAAATCTCCCTGAATGCCATCAGCAGGCTTCCAGGCCCGCGGGAACAGAAGTTGGAGTAGACGCTCTGTGAGATAGAGATGGGCGAGCCAGAGCGGCGAATGATACGACTTCCGTAGGCGATAGAGTGCTCGAACCGCTTGAAGATTCTTCTTGGCTTCATCGAACTCCCCTAATGCGGCGTTAGCTCGGCAAAGTGCAAGTTGAGCGTTGAGAATGCGTTTGGTGTAGTCCCTTCGGTTTCTCTCTAGGCCACAACCAATCCACCAACCAAGCAGGCGTCGAAGTTCAAGCAGGGGCCTCTTGTGCATTCGAAATTGCCTGTTGCAGAGTTTGCGCATAGCCTGACAGAGAACGAGTCCGCTATACGCGATGAGCTTCTCTTTTGATGGCCTGGTGCCGGGAAAGCTCTTCATTAGGTGGGACTTGGCTAGAGTCCAGTTCTTGTCCCCGCTGTCTGCTTTCCGTCGGAACGCGCTAAACATGTAGTGGAATGCAAGCTCGTAATGGAGTGTGCGTTTGGCAGAGCCCTCCAGTCCACTCCGGTCAGCAAGAGCAATGAGACTCCTTCCATCCCCTAGGCGGCGAAGTGCTTTCGCCAATCGAAGCGTCAAGTCGATGGGAAGTGCTCCGCCCAGTCCCTGCTTCGACTTCTTTAGAATGCTGAGGGCTTCTCTTGGAGACCCTTGTTCAAGAAGCAACTCTGCTGCTCGCAGTCCATCGTCTAGGTTCGACGACTTCAAAGAAACTACCACTTGATTGAGCCACTCTGCCAGCTGCCCGGAATCGCGAATTGTGGTTGTGCGAAGGTACGTACTTGGCGATTGGTTCTTGAGTTCAGTGAGATCCAGGGTGCAGGAAGTCTTAGCAAGCGGACGAGTGCGTTGGGCTCGACTGTAGTCGATCCAATGGCAAACCTGACCTTCTGCCTCCCTCTTAGCCCGCTCTACGAGGCAGATGAGGACCGGAACTCCGCGAGAGAGCCAGTATTTGTCGTGAGTGTTTCTCTTAAAGGGGAAGCGGATCTTCTTCTTGGAGACAAAGGTCGAAGCCGTGCCCTTGACCTGAACGAAGGTGCAGCCGCGAGCCCTTGATTCAATCAGGCCGTCGAGGCCGATGTCTTCTCCGGTCAACTGGCGCCAGATCATTCCGGCCGCAGTTACCAAACGATCAACATAGGCAACGGCGATTCTCGCAGTCAGTGATCTATCGTGCAGCATGCTGGGTCTTCATAACGATGAGATGGTCGGCTCATCCATTTCTACCCCCTCGTCGTCCTCGGATCCATCGCGTCACGCAACCCGTCCCCGAACAGGTTCACCGACAGCACCGCCAGCGTGATCGCCAGCCCCGAGTACACCGCCAGGTGCGCGCCCTTCTGGAACGCCCGCCGCCCCTCGTGCAGCATCGCCCCCCACTCCGGCGTCCCCGTCTCCACCCCCAGCCCCAGGAACGACAACCCCGCCGCCGTCAGGATCGCCCCGCCCACCCCCAGCGTCGCCAGCACCAGGATCGGCCCCATCGCGTTCGGCAGCACCTCGCGGAACAGCGTCCGCCACGGCCCCGCCCCCAGCGCCCGGCTCGCCTGCACGAAGTCCCGCTCCTTCAGCGACAGCACCCCCGCCCGCACCTGCCGCGCGAACTGCGGGATCCCCACGATCCCCGTCGCCAGCACCAGCGTCCCCATCCCCTTGCCCAGCGACGTCGCGATCAGGATCGCCAGCAGGATCGACGGCAGCGCCAGCATCACCTCCAGCAGGCGCGACACCACGAAATCCGTCCACCCGCCGAACCAGCCCGCCACCGCCCCCAGCGGGATCCCGATCAGCATCGACAGCGCCACCGACGCCAGCCCGATCAGCAGCGACACCCGCCCGCCGTGGCCGATCCGCGCGAACAGGTCCCTCCCCAGGTCGTCCGTCCCCAGCCAGTGCGACGCCGACGGCCCCTGCATCTCCCGCCCCGCGATCGCGTTCGGATCGTGACCCGTCAACACCCCGATCCCCAGCGACAACAGCACCAGCAACCCGAGCGCCGCGAGTCCCGCCATCGCGCCCTTGTGCCGGAACAGCACCCGCCACTTACGCCGATCCATGGCGGATCCTCGGGTCGATGAAGCCGTACGCCAAATCCACCGCCAGGTTCGCCGCGACGAACGTCGCGCCGATCACGATCGACGCCCCGCAGATCGCCATCGGGTCCGCCGCGAACACCGAGTCCACCACGTACGTCCCCATCCCGGGCCACGCGAACACCGTCTCCGTCAGCACCGCGCCGCCCAGCAGGTAGCCCGCCTCCAGCCCCAGCAGCGTCACGACCGGCACCAGCGCGTTGCGGAACCCGTGCTTCCACACCACCGCGACCGGCCCCAGCCCCTTCGCCTTCGCCGTCCGCACGTGGTCGCTCGAAAGCTCGTCCAGCATCGCCGCCCGCGTGATACGCGCCGTCATCGCCATCGGGATTGTCGCCAGCGCCAGCGCGGGCAGCGCGAGATGCCGCAGCACGTCCCCCAGTGCCGCCCACTCGCCGTTCGCCAGCGTGTCCAGGACGAGGAACCCGCTCCGCCACGCCCCCTCGGGGAAGTCGTACGCCGCGTCGATCCGCCCGCCGATCGGGAAGATCCCGCCCAGCGCCAGCAGCAGCAGCAGGCCCAGCCAGAACACCGGGATCGACACTCCCGCGAGCGACACGCCCATCGACACCGCGTCGATCCACGTCCCCTTGTAGACTGCCGACAGGAGCCCGGCCGGGATCCCCAGCGCGATCGCCAGCAGCAGCGCCGCCAGCGTCAGTTCCACCGTCGCGGGGAAGCGGCGCCGGATCTGCTCCGACACCGACTGGCCCCCGCGCGCGTACGACTTGCCGAAGTCGAAGCGCGTCACGATGCCCCGGAGGTAGATCCCGTACTGCACGATCAGCGGCCGGTCCAGCCCCAGGTCCCTCGTCACCTGCGCCCGCGCCGCGGCCGTGCCCTTCTCGCCGAGGATCGCGTCCACCGGATCCCGGCTCCCGGTCCGCGAGAGGAAGAAGACGAGGAACGACACGGCGACGAGCAGGGGGAGGGCGGAGACCAGGCGTCGCAGGACGTAGCCGGCCACTACTTGATGTCCCAGAGCCGGTATTCGATGGGGTGGATGTCGTAGCGGACCGCCTTCCGGCAGGCCGCCATCTGCCGCACGTGCACCAGCGGCACCGACGGGCACTCGCGCGCCGCGATCCGCAGCGCCTCGTCGTAGAGCGCCTTCCGCTTCGCGGCGTCCAGCTCGGTCTGCGCCGCGAGCGTGACCTGGTTGAAGCGCGCGTCGTCGAAGAACGTATTGTTCGTGCCCGACGGCGCCGCGCGGTCGCCCATCGAGTCCCCGTGCAGCAGCGCGAAGAGGAAGTTGTCCGGGTCCGCGTAGTCCGCCGACCAGCCCAGCAGGAACATCGGGTGCGCGGGGTCCTGGATCTTCTTGTTGTACGCGTCGATCCCGAAGCCCTCGAGCTTCAGGTCGAGACCCAGCGCCGCGAACGCGTCTTTCAGCACCAGCGCGACCTTGTCCGGCTCCTGCACGTAGGGCCGGGGGTACGTCATGTGCCAGAGCACCGGCTGGAAGCCCGCCGGCAGGGCCACCTTCGCGAGCAGTTCCTTGCCCTTCGCGACGTCGAACGCGGGCAGCTCGAGGTCCGCGGGCGCCTCCCAGATCGCCGGGGGCACGATCGTCCGCGCCGCCGTCGCCTGCCCGTGGTACGCGAGGTCGTTCAGCTTCTTTCGGTCGATCGCGTGGGCCAGCGCCCGGCGGAAGTTGACGTCCGAGTACGGCGCGACCCGGACGTTGAAGCCGAGGTAGCAGACGTTGAGGCTCTCCTCCCATTCCATCCGGAGGTCGGGGTTCTTCTCGACCGTCGGGACGTCGGCCAGCGTGATGTGCTCGCAGACCTGGGCCTCGCCCCGCACCAGCTTCTGCAGCGCGGTCTGGGGGTCGGAGGCGATCAGCACGATGAGCCGGTCCATCGAGGCCTTCGCGGCGCCCCAGTAGCCCGCGTGCTTCGACAGCACCACCTTCACGCCGCGCTCCCACTCCTTGAACTTGAGCGGGCCCGTGCCCACGGGGTGGAAGCCGAACTCCTCCACGCCCTTCTTCACGGCGGTCGGCGACGGGATGCCGGCCGCGAAGAGCGCGAGCGTCGGCAGGAAGATCGCGCTGGGGGCCTTGAGGCGGAAGGTCGCGGTGCGGGCGTCCGTCGCCTCGACGGCCTCGACGTTGTCGAACTGCGGGCCGTAGGGGTAGGACTTGGGCTTCCACTCCGAGCGGCCCTGGAGCCGGTCGAAGGCGAACTTCACGGCCGCGGCGTCGAAGTCGGTCCCGTCGTGGAACTTCGCGGTCCGCAGCGTGAAGGTCCAGGTCCTCCCGTCGGCGGAGGTCGTCCACTTCTCGGCCAGGCCCGGCACGATCGAGCGGCCGTCGGCCGAGAACGTGACGAGGGTCTCGAAGACGTTGACGAGGATCCGGGCCGAGGCGCCCCAGCTCGTCCCCTGGGGGTCGAGCGTGTTGGGCTCGTCGCCGCAGACGTAGGTGACCGCGAGCTCCGGGGGGGCGGCCTTGCGGTCGCACCCGAGCAGGAGCAGGACGGCCAGCGCGGCGGCGGCGCTCCGCATGCTACTTCAGCAGCTCGTCCTTGGCCTCGATCTCGATGGTCCCGCTGCCCTTGAGCGCGCCTTCCTCGTCCTCGGGGCCCATGACCAGGTCCATCGAGCCCTTCATCTTCACGGAGATCGAGAGGCCCTTCTCGATCAGGACGATGTTCTCGCCCTCGGCCTTGAAGGTGATGGTCTGCTCCATCGGCGCGCCCTCGGGCTGGCCGACCTGCTTGACCTCGATCTTCGAGGTGATCACGGCGACCTTCTTCCCGTCGAGCTCCTTGACCTCCTTGAGGGTGTTGACCACCTTCGCGGAGATCACCTTCTCGCCCTTCTTGCCGAAGAGGTCCACGGCGTCCTGGCCCTTGATCTCCCAGGACTCGCCGAGGCCGACCGGGGTCTTCGGGAGGAACTTGTAGTGGCGGCCGATCTCGAGGGCGGCGACCGCGGCCTCGGCCAGCTTCTCGGGGGTCTCGACGACCGGCTTGCCGTCGACGATCTTGTAGGTGACCTTGAGCCCGTGCAGCGGGCCGTTCTGCTCCTGCACGCCCATGGGCGACGAGGACTTGGTGACCTCCTCGGTCGTCTCGAGCGTCAGGCGGGTGGCGCGGCCGTCGACGGCCTCGTGGATCTCGCGGACCTGCTTGGTGATGCTGGTGGAGTCCACGGGGATCTCCTGGCCCTGCATGTCGATCTTGATCGACACCTTGGTGGTGGACTGGTGCGAGATCTTGTCGCCCTTCGCCTCGTTGGGCTTCAGGGTGATCTTGTCCTGGGGGGCGGCGACGAGCAGGGCCAGCAGCAGGGCGAACGCCTTCATGGAATCTCCTCGTTGGGTAAGGCGACAAGGATACCCGGAGGGCGGCGGCGGATCGAGAAAGAAGCGGCGCGGGCCGGCGTCCGATCCGGTATGATCCCCGCCGTGCCGAACGACGCCCCCCGCGGGACCTCGCTGATCCGGCCCCCCGCGCCCGGGTTCGAGGACGCCGCCCGTCTCGCCCGCAAGCTCGAGGAGAGCGTCCGCACCGTCATGGTGGGGAAGCAGGAGCAGATCCGCCTCGCGCTCGTCCCCCTGCTCGTGCGCGGCCACCTCCTCGTCGAGGACGTTCCCGGCATCGGCAAGACGACCCTCGCGAAGGCCATCGCCCGCTCCCTGGGCGGAGAGTTCAAGCGCATCCAGTTCACGCCCGACCTGCTGCCGCTCGACGTGACCGGCGCGTCGATGTTCAACCCGAAGACCCAGGACTTCGAGTTCAAGAAGGGCCCCGTCTTCGGCAACGTGCTGCTGGCCGACGAGATCAACCGCGCGACGCCGCGGACGCAGTCCGCCCTCCTCGAGTGCATGGAGGAGTCGCAGGTCACCTCGGACGGCCGCACGCACAAGCTCCCCGACGTGTTCTTCGTCATCGCGACGCTGAACCCGGTGGAGATGGCGGGGACCTTCCCGCTGCCCGAGACCCAGCTCGACCGCTTCGCGCTGCGCCTGCGCATCGGCTACCCGACGGAGGCCGAGGAGGTGCAGATCTTCGACCGCCAGGCGGGCGGGCACCCCGTCGACACCCTGCAGCCCGCGCTGCAGCTCGAGGAGATCCAGCGGCTGCGCGCCGCCGTGCAGCAGGTCTTCGTGCACCCGTCGGTGAAGCAGTACTGCGCGCGCCTGGCCCGGGCGAGCCGGGCGCACCCCGACGTCGCCCTCGGCGCGGGCCCCCGCGGCACGCTGAGCCTGATCCGGGCCGTGCAGGCCTTCGCCTTCCTCGGCGGCCAGGCCTTCGTCGCCCCCGACCACGTCAAGAAGCTCGCCCCGCTGGTCCTGGGGCACCGCCTCGTCCTCAAGCCGCACGCCGCGCTGCGCGGCTCCACGGACGAGGCCATCCTCAAGGACCTGCTCGCGAAGGTCGAGGTCCCGATCTCCGTCGAGGGCTAGGGCGGTGTCGGCCTACGACCAGATCCGCACGGTCACGCGGCTCAGCACGACGCTCCTGCTCGCCGTCTTCGCGGGCGTCGTCGGCGTCCTCTACGACAACCGCGTCCTCATCGCCGCGTTCGAGTCGCTCGTCGCGCTGCTGCTCCTGTCGTGGCTCTACGTCCGGCTCGGCGCGGCCTCCGTCGCGGTGGCGCGGGAGCTGCCGTCGCGGGCCGTCGAGGACGACCCCGTGCCCGTGGTGCTGCGCGTCCGCTCGCGCTTCCTGCTGCCGCTGCTCTACCTCGAGGTCCACGACTGGTTCGCGCCGGACTTCCTGCCGCTGAAGCGCATCCTCGTCCCGTTCCTCGGCGCGGACCCGCGGGGCCTCGAGCTGGCCTACGAGGGCCGCTGCGAGCAGGGCCGGGGGAAGTTCGAGATCGGGCCCGCGGAGGTGATCGTCACGGACCCGCTCGGGTTCTTCCGGCGGGCGGTGCCGGCGGCCGGGACGGGCGAGATCCTCGTGACGCCGCGGCCGTTCCCGATCCGGGACCTCGACCTGCGCGAGGAGCAGAGCCGCATGCCCGTGTCGTCGCCCGAGGCGGCGCGGGCGGGCCAGGCGGCGGGCTTCCTCGGGACGCGCGAGTACCGCCCCGGGGACAACACCCGGCACATCCACTGGGCCTCGACGGTGCGCTGGGGCCGGCTCGTGCTCAAGGAGTTCGAGACCGACACGAACCTCGACCTGACGATCTTCCTCGACGCCTCGCAGGCCTCGCTGCGGGGGCTGGGGCGGGGCTCGACGCTCGAGGCGGCCGTGCGGATCGCGGCCTCCGTCGGCGACCACGCCCTGTCGCGGCTCTACTCCGTGCGGCTCATCGCGGACGGAGGCACGCCGGTGGTGCTGCCGGCCCGGCCCGGCGCGGCGCAGCGCGCGGCGCTGCTCGAGACGCTCGCGGTGCTCAAGGCGACGGGGCGCACGCCGTACCTCCAGCTCGTGATGCAGGGCCTGCGGCTGGTGCCGGAGGGCTCGGTGGTGCTGCTGATCCTGCCGGGCACGGAGGCGCCGGACGACCGGCTCGTCGAGATCCTCGGAGGCTTCCGGCGCAAGGCGGTGCGCGTCGTGCCGATCGTGCTCGACGCGGCCTCGTTCGCCGCGATGGACCCGGGGCAGGGGAAGGGCGCCGCGGCGGCGACCGTCGCCGCGCTGGAGGCCATCGGCCTGGCGCCGCGCGTGGTCCGCTCGGGCGAGGACCTGGCGGCCTCGTTCGCGCGGCGGACCGCGGGGGCGCCGCGATGAAGGACGCGCTCGTCCACCGGATCCCCGCGATGCTCGCGGCGGCGATGACCGTGGTGACGGTCTCGAACGCGACGTTCACCTTCGGCGCGGGCAGCACGGGCTGGGGCCTGCCGATCTGCCTGGCGCTCACGGCGGCGGGCCTGGTCGTCTCGGACCGCCTGACCGAGGGCTACCCGACGATCCCGCGCGGGCTGCTGCGCGAGATCAACGGGGCGCTGCTGCTCGTCGCGGCCTTCGCGCTGATGCTGCTGGCCACGGCGTTCGGGAAGATGCCCGTCGTGCTGAGGGGCTGGGAGGCCGTGGTCGGCGCGACCTGCCTCTTCACCTTCCTGCTCGCGTCGCTGCGCTCGTTCCTGATGCACGCGGCGCTGAACGGGTTCCTGCTCCTGACGGCGCTGCTGTTCCGGCCCTCGATGGCCGTCGCGGGCGCGTACCTCGTGCTCTTCGCCGCCCAGTCGGCCGTGCTGTTCCGGCGCGAGATCGAGGAGGAGGCGCGCGGGGTGCACGCGCCGGGGCAGGCGCGGATCCGCTTCGCGGGGCCGGGCGTCTCGTTGCTGCTGCTCGTGCTGCTCCTGGCGGCGTTCCACGCGGTGACGCGCGACCCGGGGCCGACGATCGCGGACCTCGTCGAGCCGCCGCCCGGGTCGGCCCGGACCGCCATCCCGGATCGCGCGCAGCCGAACCCGGTGGCGGCCTGGAACGCCGCGCTGCCGGGCGTGAAGGGCGAGATCGCGGGCGTCGCGTTCGACCGCGACCTCCGGTTCGGCGACGTGCGCTCCGACGACGGGGGACTGACGCACCCGGAGAACGTGGTGCTCGTCGTCCAGCTGCGGGACATGCTCGGCGACGTGGTGCGCGACCCGGGCTCGCCGCTGTACTGGCGGGCCGGCGCGGTGTCGGTCTACAGCGGCCGCGAGTGGATTGCGGACCCCGGCCTGAAGCGGACCTGGAACGACGGCGACGACGGGCTGCGCGACGGCTGGGTCACCCTGCAGCAGCCGCGGGCGACGGGGCGGCCGGTCGAACTGCGCGTGCTCGTGTCGCCGCTCGCGGGCCGGACGCTGTTCCTGCTCTACCCGCCCGACGGGGTCGAGCTTCCCTCGGTGGCCGTCGATGGCGAGGGGACCCTCGAGCGCCGGACGACGCACGAGGGGCGCTTCCGCTACCGCGCGATGTGCCGGCCGCCGTCCCCGAGTTCGTCGGAGCTGCTCGCGGCGGTCGCGAGGCATCCCGAGTCCCGCTACCTCGAGGTGCCGCCGGCGATCCGCTCGGACGCGCGGGTGCAGGAGCTGGTCGCGCTGGCGCAGCGGGCCGGGCCGTCGGCGCACCGGCAGGCCCGGGCGCTCGTCGAGGAGCTCTCGGGCTACGCGTACTCGCTGAAGCCGAACCTGCCGCCGGGCCAGGACCCGACGCTCGCCTTCCTCCGCGCGCGGACCGGGTACTGCCAGCACTACGCCTCGGCGCTGGCGCTGGTGCTGCGGGTGGCCGGGCTCCCGACGCGCATCGCGACCGGCTTCTCGAAGGGCGAGTGGGACGCGGTGCAGCGGGTCTGGGTGGCGCGGCGCAAGGACGCGCACGCCTGGGTCGAGGTGCACTACGAGGGCATCGGCTGGATCCCCTACGATCCGGCGGGCGCGCCCGTCGACGCGTTCATGACGGCCGTGCCGACTCCCGCCCCGCTGGCGCTCGTGCCCACGGCGGCGCCGACGACGGATCCGGTCGCGCCGACCCCGGAGCCGACGACGGCGGGGACGCCGGGCTCGACGCCTCGGCCGACCGCCGGCGCGACCCGCGGCCCGCGGCCGACGGCCGCGTCCACGCCGCGGCCGACCGCGACCCCGGAGGCGACCCCGGCGCCGACGCCGGTCCCCGCGGGGCCGTCCGAGTTCGACCGGACGTACGACAGCACGGACAACCGGCCCGCGGACGAGCCCGCGGGCGGCGGCCCGCCGGGCGGGGGCAAGGCGGAGGACGGGAGCCCGACGCTCGCGGACAACGTGGCGCCGGGCACCTGGCGCGTCTCGAGGGACGTCGGCCTGGCGCTGCTCGCGACGGTCGGTCTGGCCGCGCTCGGCGGCTGGCTCTGGCGGCGCTGGAAGCGGCGCCAGGCCCGGCTCGAGGAGGAGGCGACCGGGGAGGACGGCCGCCCCCCGCGCTGGGTCCTCGAGGATCCGCCCCGGCCGGGCAGGCCGGCGCGCCGGGACCGCGCGACCCGGGTCCGCGTCGTCGAGTCCTACCTCGACTTCCTGAAGCTCGCGGGGCGCCGCGGCGTCCCGAGGACGCCCGGCATGACGGCCCTCGAGCTGCTCGACGCGTTCGAGGAGAGGGTCCGGCCCGCGCCGCCCGCCGCGCGCGAGCTGACGCGGCTCTTCCTCAAGGCGAGGTACGACGAGCTCGAGACGACCGAGGACGACGCCCGGGCGGCCGACCGGGCCGTGCAGGACACGGTCCGGCAGATGGGCGGCCGCTCCTGATGCCGCTGCACCTGCAGGTGAAGCTGCTGACCCTGCTGCTCTGGTTCGCGTGCGTCTACGTGCACGAGCTGGGGCACGCGGTGACGGCCTACGTCGGCGGCGACTCGGGCGTGCCGAAGCGCGGGGGCTTCTCGCCGATCCGGATCTGGTTCACGTCGCCGTTCCTCTCGCTGGTCCTGCCGCTGGTCGCGCTGCTCTACGGCGGGCTGCCGCTGCCGGGCGCCGCGGTGCAGATCGACCGCTCGGCGCTGCGCTCCAAGCCCTGGATCGCGCTGACCTACCTCGCGGGACCCGGGGGGACGGTCCTCGCGACGCTCGCGCTGCTGGCGGCCTACCTCGGGATGGTCGCCGCGGGCGGCGGCTGGGAGCCGCTGCGGCTGGCGCTCGCGTTCGTGATCGTGCTCAACGTGATGTCGTGCCTGATCAACCTCGCGCCGATCCCGCCGCTGGACGGCTACGGCGTGGCGACGTCGTGGATGGAGGGGGAGGCGCTGAAGCGGGCCTGGCGGGTCGCGCCCTACGCGATGGTCGGGGTCTTCGTGCTGCTCTTCAACGTGCCCGCGCTGAGCGGGTGGCTCTGGGTGACGAGCCTGAAGGCGGGCGTGCTCGGCGGCGTGGACCGCGCGGACTTCCAGGAGGCGCTGCAGCTGGCGATCTTCACGTCCTGGTTCGCGCGGGGCTGATTCACCTCGGCTCGAGTTCCTTCCGGCACTCCTCCGCCAGTCGCTTCGCCTCCGCGTGGTTGGGGTCCAGCGAGAGGGCCTGCTTGAGCGCGGTGAGCTCGCCGTAGTGGTCGCCGCGGACGTGCAGGACGCGGGCCATTCCGATGCGCTGGAGCGGGTCGCCGGGGTAGCGGTCGAGCCCGGTCCTCGCGGCCTGGTAGGCCTCGTCGACGTCGCCCTTGTCGAGCAGGAGAAGCGTGCGGCGCCAGAGCGCGTCGGACAGCTCGGGGAGCTCGGCCAGGTCGGCGAGCGCCTCGCCGTAGCGCTTGAGGCGGCGCAGGACGTCGGCGCGCGCGAGGCGGGCCTGGGGCCGGCCCGGGGCGAGGGCCTCGGCCGCGGCCCAGGCCGCGAGGGCTTCCTCGTCCCGGTTCATCGCGACGAGCGCGTCCGCCTTCAGGCAGAGGGCGTCGTAATCGTCCTTGCGGTCGGCGAGCATCGCCTCGGCGTCGGCCAGCGCGCCGGCGGCGTCGGGCGCCTCGAGGCGGAGGACGCCGCGGAGCAGTCGCGCGTCGGGCTCCGCCGGGACGAGGGCCTCGGCGGCGGCGCGCGCGGCTGCGTGGTCGCCCGCGTGGAAGGCGCCCCAGGCGGCGGCGAGACGGTGCGCGGGGCCGAGCTTGGCGGAGGCCTCGAGCGAGGCGCGGGCCTTCGCGCGGTCGCCGAGGGCCTGGTGGGCGACGGCCTCCCAGGCCGGGGCGTCGGCGTCGGTCGGCGCGAGCGCGATCCATTCGCGGCAGGCCTCGAGGGCGGCGGGCCAGTCGCCCCGGAGGAGCAGCGCGAGGGCGAGGGCGCGGCGCGGCTCGGGGCGCTTCGGATCCGCGGCCACGGCCCCGCGGAGCCAGGCGATGGCCGCGTCGTGGTGCCCGGCGCGCAGCGCCTGGACGCCGAGCGCGCCCTGGAGGCGGTCGTCCATCCCCTCGCGGCTGGCGGGGCCGAGGGCCGGGCCCGGGTCCTGGTCCGACGTCGCGCGGAGGAGCAGGGCGGCCAGGGCGGCGGGGCGGGCGGTCCAGCCGGTCGCGTCGATCGGCGGGGCCTTCGACGGGGGGTTGGTCACGGGGCGGGCGAACGACGTCGACGACGCGATGAGGCGCGGCACGGGCAGCGAGCGCGCGGCCCACGCGATCGACTCGAGCCCGAGGCGGGCGATCTGCACGTCGGGATGCGCGGGCTCGAGCTTCTCGGCGCGGGCGACTTCGTCGTGCTCCGCGGCGGCGCGGCCGGCGGCGCGGTGGAGGCGGGCGCGGGCCAGGATCGACTCGACGAAGGGCCCGCCGTTGAGCTTCTCCGCGGCGCCGATCGCCGCGAGCCGGGCCTCGGCGGGGAGGTGGGAGGCGGCGTCAATGGTCTCGATTGCTTTTTGCCGCACGTCGATCGGCTTGGGGGTCGGGGTGGCCTCGAGGGAGGCCTTCCGGTGCTGGAAGACGGCCAGAGATATCCCCAAGGCGGCCAACGGCATAGCGATGGCGGCCACCAGCACTCCCCGGGGTGTCTTCATGGGGGGATTATAACGGCATTTATTTTCTGGAAAGGGGAAGAGATCGGGAATTTTCATCCGTACAGCCCATGGATGATGGAATAGAGTAGGGGTGGCTTCCGAAGGATCCCGCAGGGCCGTGGTTGGCCTTGGGAGGGTGCCGGTGGTGGTCTGGTGGACGCGCGGGCCGAAGCGCCGGGGCATGGTGCTCCTCGTCGTGCTCTCGGTGTTGGCGGTGCTCTCCGTCCTCGGCGTCACGTTCACCCTCCTCAACGGCGTCGAGCGCCGCACGGCCTCGAATCACCTCCGCACGATCGAGGCGCGGCTGCTCGCGCGCGCCGGGCTCGAGGACGCCGTCTCCCGCCTCTCGGGCGGCCAGGTGCTGCGCGACTCCTTCGACCCCGAGGCGCGCTGGCGCTACTTCGGCGACGACGTGGACGGCACGCGGCCCGAGCTGCGGCTGTCGCCGCTCGAGACGGCCAAGCGGCCCTCCTTCGCCCTGGGCGCGGTCGGCCGCCCGGTCGAGCAGATCCGGATCCGCACCCGCGACGGCGGCACCCAGGTCGTCGGCGTGAGCGGCCGGATGAGGCAGGGCGGGCACCTCGCCGACGGCAGCGTCTACTCGCTCGAGGTGCGGGACCTGTCGGCCTGCCTGCACGTCAACGACGGCGTGCGCCAGGCGGGCGGGAACCGCTCGTCGGTCTCCCAGAACCTGCGCCGCATCCTGAACGCGCTCGGCCGCCACTCGGCGGTGCAGGTGGGCCGCCTCGGCGACCTGGTGATCGACAATCGTCCGGCGCGCGGCTACGCGAGCTGGGAGGACCTGCGCTCGATCCTCGTCCGCACGGGCCGCGTGCGCGGCGAGCATGTGGACCGGCTCGAGCCGTTCCTGACCGTGCAGGCCTGGGTGGACAAGAACGTCGTGAACCCGGTGCCGTTCAGCGCCAAGTCCGTGCACTCCTACCCGGTCGATTACGGCCGCGGGTCGCAGGAGTCCGGCGGGTATCGCCGGGGCCCGGGCCGGGACCATCGCTCGGCGGACCGGTCCCAGGGACTGCAGCTCCTGTGGATGCCCGACGCGGCCACGCAGAAGGACCCGGGCGCGACGGCGATGGTGTACGGACAGGACGAGCTGGTGCCGACCTACGTCGAAGTCGTGCACCGGGCCCCGGTCAACGTCAACACGGCCCCCGAGCCCGTGCTCATGGCCCTGCTCGAGGGGCTGCGCGGCGTCTTCCTCATGGAGTCGCGCACGGGCGCCCCGCTCCACCCGGGCGGACCCGACATCGAGTACGTCGGACGGCGTTGGGTCGTCCCGAACACGACGCTCTCGATCAAGTCCGGGCATTCCTGGGAATACCGCGGCCACACGTACGCCGACTCCCCCTGGCTGCAGCCCACGCGCATCGAAGAGCACAAGTCCTGGGAGGACACCGCCGGGGCGACGACCGAATCGACCGAGGTCCGCACCCTGCCGGTCGGAGACGACGACGCCCTCGGCCAGCTCTGGATCACCCCGGCCCTCGAAGGCGGCGAGGGCACCGTCTCGGGCCCCTCCGCGCGCTACATCGCCGGCGAGCTGATCCGCTGCCGCGAACGGCGGGGAGCCTACGCCGATCTGGCCTTCGGGGGTCCGTTCCGGAACTGGACCCAGTTCCACGCCTTCTGCGATCACCTGGCCGCCCAGGGCCAGCTCGACGACCCGCGCTTCCCCGAGGGCCCGTCGCGCCGCCAGGCCGCGCAGGCCATGGCCGACGTCCTGAAGGCGAACTTCAATCCGAACTTCCACGCCAACGAGCTGAACCCCGACCACAACCTCCACCTCAAGGTGGACAAGACCGACCTCGTGGTGAACTCGACCGAGTTCTGCTTCCTGCCCACCGGCCTCTTCCGCGTGCGGTCCATCGGCCGCGTGCTCGCGCCCGGGGATGCCTCGGGCCTCCGGGTGGTCGTGGAAGGCGCGCTCTCCGCCACGGTCAAGGTCCACGACCTGTACCGCGAGACGAGCCAGCGGCATTTCTACGGCGGGCTCTCCGCCCGCGCCCGGGTCCCCCAGTCCACGAACAACGGGCGCCTGGTCGAACCGGGACCGGAGCCCGACAACGGGCCGTTGGTGTACGGCGAGCACTTCGGCGGATTCCGCCAGGTTCTCGACGCGTCGATCGACGGGTACGCCGGTTACGAGTCGCCGAACGCCACGCGGACCAGCGGCTGGGGCTACGAGGCGTCCGGGTACCTCGCCCTCCCGACCGCGGGGGGCACCGGGGAACTTCACGTCCCGAACACCCTCGCCCAGACCCTGGCGGCCGACGGGCCCCTCGACACCGCGGACGGCCGCGCGGGCCTCGTCGCGCCGTCGATGGTCGCCCATTTCCGGTACGACGACCGCCTGTCCTGGAACGAGTCCTCACGCTACCAGGATGCCAAGCTGGACATCTTCCGCGACAACGCGGGCGGCCTCCGCATCACCGGCGACTCGACCAAGACGATCCGCCGCGTCGTCTACGATCCGGCGACCTGCGCGAACCGGGTCATCGACGTGCCGATCCCGAACCCCTACGTCGAGAAGGCCTCCAACTTCCCGGACCCCGGCGAGGAGCGGACCGGCCCGAAGGGGTCGATGCTCCTGAGCCCCTACGATCCCACCGACGGGACGCGCTTCCGCCTCCTGAGGTCCTACCGCCAGCCCGCCTCCGGGTCGCCCACGGAGGAGGCGCAGCCGGAGCTGAAGCCGACCCCCCCCTCCGACCTCCGCGTCGACGGCTTCTACTCCGAGCGCCATTCGGGCCTCGCGTACTGGATCGACGAGGACGCCTCCTTCAGCACGACCAAGGGGGCCGTGAGCTTCTGGTTCAAGCCCAACTTCGATCCGGCCGTCAGCGGGAAGATCCGCACGATCGCGACCGCGGCGAAGTACCACCGCGCGAACTTCTACCATCGGAACCCGCTCCCGTTCACGCTCACCTTCCTGCCCGCGCACCTGGCCTCGGGCGAGATCCGGACCCTCGAGTACCGGGGGGCCTGGGGACCCGGGTTCGCGCACCTGCCCGTCTCCGGCGGCGGACTGAACACCGAGGGCCTCACCTCCGTGTCGCCCGCCTCCCTGCTGTTCAACGTGGCCTGGAGCACCTTCGACGGCACGGGCTGGGACGCGGAGTGGTCGCCCCTTCCGCCGGGGGTGGTGCCCGGCGTGGCCCCGCAGGTCGCCGAGATGGAGCGGTACTGCGGAACCCCCGTCCTCAACTCCGCCGTGCAGGGGGACCGCCCGATGGACCGGGACGGCCTGCGCGCGAACCGATGGAGCCACGTCACCATGGCCTGGTCCCTCCTCGAATCCGGCCAGCCCTCGATGAAGATCCTCGTCAACGGGCGGGTCGTGAACGGCACCCGCGAGGTGACCCCCGCGGGCTACGCCCCGGTGAGCGGCGCCACCTACGAAAAGACCCGCCGACCCAGCTTCGCGGTGCAGTCCTTCATCGACCACGACCATCCCGACGACGGCCGCTGGTCCTTCGGCGAACCCGAGGAGGCCACGGACCGCATCATCGAGAACACCCTGCGGCTCGGCGAGGTTTCCACGCACGGCTTCGAGTCCTTCCCGCGCAACTTCTCCTCCGACGGGACCTACGACGAGCTCTACGTCTGGACCCGGATCGGGGCCCGCGAGATCGACAGCCTCACCCAGAAGGGCCCGCGCGAGAAGTACCGCCAGGGCCGCTACTACGTCCCCGCCTCCGGCGAGGAGGCCACGTGGACCTCGCCCGTGCTCCGGCTCTTCGGCCACGCCGGCCGCCACCTGGCGCCGCCCGCCGCGGCCCGCCTCGGCTCCCGGGCTTCCGAGCCCGACGAGGACCTCGCGATCCCCGCCGTCGCCGCGCCCGCGGCGGAGCCCGTCCGGATGCTCGGCGTGTCCTGGACCTGGTACCCCGAGAGCTGGCGCCCCGCCGAGGGCCCCTCCGGCAGCTCGATCGAGACCTGCTTCGTCGACTACGCGGACGCGGACGCCCCGAGGCTCCTGCCGCAACCCGCGCCGGCCTGCCGCCTCCAGCTCGAGACGGGAGGACTCCAGTACCCGCTCAACGACGTCGACGGATTCGCGGACGACGCCTTCTCGACGATCGAGACCTCCGAGGGCCAGCCCGTCGACCTCGCGGCCGACGGCTCCTTCCGCTACCGCGTCCGCTTCCACGTCGCCGGCGCCCGCCCCGGCACGGTCCTGCTCTCCACGCCGGTCTTCGACGACGTCACGTTCTACTACTCCGGCGGCACGGAGTACCTCGACTACCAGCCCGGCGTCGCCGCGCGATAGAATGATCCGCCGATGAGGTGGATCGCCCTCGCGGCGCTCGCGGCCATGCTCAACCCCGCCTTCCAGGAACGCATCGACGTCGCCGGCCGCTTCCGCGACTTCGAGCTCGCCTACGAGGCGAAGCGGGGGAGCCTCGACGTGGCGACCCGCGCCGCGGTCAACCGCCACCTCACCGAGGCCGTCGCGGGGACCTTCGCGGGCGCCTACGGCGCCGTCATCGAGAGCGTCGCCCGGGCGAAGGCCCTCGTCGACGGCGTCCCCTGGGACGACAAGGCCCGGGCCCGCGAGCTCTGGTACCTCGCCGTGCACCCGCGGATCGTCGAGGCGGGCGCCAAGGCCCGCGTGGTCGTGCGCGTCTCGCCCATCGGCCCCCATCCCGCCGACCCGCCCGAGGTCGTCTACGCCGTCGGGTCCCGTCGCGAGACCCGGAAGCTCGGCGAGAGCGCCGTCTTCGACCTGTCGGCGGACGGGCCGGGCCGCCAGGAGGTCACGGCGACCGTCGCCGGCGTCGCGATCACCGCGCGCGCCGAGGCCTGGGTCGTCAAGGACCTCGGGACCCGGCTCGCCGCGCTGCGGAAGGCGCTGCCGGAATTGCCCGCCGACGACGTGGCCGCCTCGCTGCTCTGGCGGCTCTCGATCCTCGAGGACGCGTCGAAGGGCGAGCCGCTCGAGGTCGTGCCCGACGCCGTCGCCGAGCTGGACCTGCTGGAGGCGGACGCGCGGGAACGGGCCGCGGGGCGCGATCCCCACGCGCGCCGGACCGGCGACCTGCGGCGGGCCTGGGCGATGGGGAAGACCTCGTGGCCCTCGAGGGTCCACGTGCCGTCGACGTACGATCCCGCGAAGCCCGCGGGCCTCGTCGTCGCCCTGCACGGCCACGGCGGCAGCGAGAACTTCTACTTCGAGATCCTGGGCGCGGGGAAGATCAAGCGCCTGGCCGAGGAGCGGGGCTGGATCGTCGTCGCGCCGCGGACGCCCGCGATGCTCGGGGACGGGAAGGAGGGCGAGCACCTCGCCGAACTCGTCCGCCGGGTCTCGGCGGCCTACGCGGTGGACCCGGCCCGCGTCTTCCTCACCGGTCATTCCCGGGGCGGGGGCCAGGCGCTGGCCGCGGCCGAATTCCCCGGCGCGCCCTGGAAGGCCGTCGCCGCGATCGCGCCCGCGGGCTCCGCGAGCCCGGAGCGGCTGAAGGCGCCGCTCTACCTCGCCTGCGGGGACCAGGACCTGCTGGTGCTCGCGTCGCGGAAGATCGCGAAGTCGTTCGAGGGGCGGCCCGGCTTCCGCTACGACGAGCGCAAGGGCCTGGAGCACGTGCTCATCGTGACCGAGACCCTCGCCGACGCGTTCGCGTTCTTCGCTAGCGCCGGGAAATGAGCACGGCGAGGTCCGACTTCCGGGTCTCGAGCACCTGCTGGAGCAGGACGAGATCCGAGCGCCCGTCCCCGTTGAAGTCCGCGGCTTGCAGCCGCACGCCGGACGAGCCCGCGGGGTCGTCGTAGGGGATCTCGCCCGACGGGTCCGATTCCGCGAGCGTCTTGCGGTTCCCCCGGTGGATGCGGATCTTCCCCGGCTCGCTCTCCGCGAGGAGGTCCTGCAGGCCGTCGCCGTCGATGTCGGCCGAGAAGGTCGGCCAGAAGGTGAGGTCGACCTGCGTCGAGTCCCGGGTCGCGCTGAAGGTGAAGGGGACCGGGAAGGTCAGCACCTGGACGGGCTGCGCGGGGAAGGTGCCCGTCGCGTCGACGCGGAAGAAGTGCAGCTGCAGGTCGATCTTGCGCGACACGAAGGCGCCGAGGCCCGAGAAGACGCCGAGCTTCTCGACGGCCCCGAGGATGATCTCCTTCTTCCCGTCGCGGTCGAGGTCCTCGACGTAGAGCCCGGTGCTCCAGCCGTCCACGCTGAGCGTCGCGTCGGGGTTCGCGAAGTCGATCTTCCCCTTCCGGTTCATGTGGATGACGACGCGCCCCTTCGAGGGGTGCGAGACGGCGAGGTCGACGAGGCCGTCGCCGTCGAAGTCGGCGAAGCGGGGCGGGACCTCGAAGCGGAAGTACGTGCCGCGCCGCTTCGGCTTCTTCTCGCCGAGGACCCGGGGGTCCTGGATCTCGAAGCGCCCGTCGGCGCGCTGGAGGAAGGCGCCGACCTGGTCGTCCTGGAACCAGACGAGGTCCGTGCGGCCGTCGCCGTCGAAGTCGCCCCGGACGACGAGGGGCACGCGCTCCCAGCGGGTCAGGACGTGGTGGGCGGCCCAGCCGAGCTGGGTCTCGGACTCCACGGGCAGCGGGAGCTTCTGCGAGAGCCGGAAGTCGGGGCGGCCGTCCGCGCCCTTCGACTGCACGAAGATCCAGATCGAGTCGTGCTGGAAGTAGAGCGCGTCGGAGAGCCCGTCGCCCGTGAGGTCGGGCATGAACTCGGAGGACAGCGGGGGGGCGTCGGCCTGGGCCCCGCCCCGGAAGAGGTTCTCGCGGACGACGAGGTCCTCCGCGGCCGCCCAGGTCCCGTCGGCCTTGCGCGGGTGGCGCCGGAGGCCGCGCGAGGTGAAGGACACGACCTGGGGGGCGGCGGAATCGCAGAACGTCGCGGTGGTCCAGAGGTAGGCGTCGGGGTCGAAGCGGAAGGAGGCGGCGGCGGACAGTCCCTTGCCGGCGGTCCAGGTCCAGTACGCGGCCGCGCGGCCCGAGAGCACGAGCAGGCCGGGCCGGCCCTTGCCCTCGAGGTCCACGGGGACCGCGGCGTCGGCGCGCTCGGCGCCGAGCCGCTGGGCGTCGAAGGGCGGCGGGTCCTGGGGGACGGCGGCCGCGAGGGCGAGGATCAGCCCCGCCGCGGCGCGCATCAGGCCCCCTTCTTCGCCTTGAGCGCGCGGATCGCGTCGAGGAACGCCGCGCGGATGCCCTCGACCGTGGCCGCCGGGCCGACGACCTTGAAGTACCACGCGCCGTCGTCCGTCTCGACGACCGCGAGCACCATGCGGGCGCCGGGGACCGGGTCGCCGCCCATGTCGCCCGCGTAGTCGCCGGAGATGTCCACCACGGTCGTCTTCAGCGTCGCCTTGTCGAGCGCCTCGGTCTGGGCGTCCGCGCCGCCGAACTGCCCGCGCCAGCGCTCGATGTTGCTCTCGAGCGTGCCGCTCTCGGAGCCGAAGTGGAAGACGACGAGCTGGGCGTCCTTGGCCTTCTTCGCGGGGTCGGGGATCCGGAACTGCCCCTTGCGCATGTTGCTGGCCGGGGTCTCGGCGACCCAGCCCGCGGGGGCCTGGAAACCGAGGAGATCCGACGTCGCGCCGTGCGGCGACCGGGAGGGAGCGGGGCCGGGGGGCGTGGACGGCTTGGGCTCGACGGTCGGGGGATTGCAGGCCGCCAGGGCGAGGAGCGCGAGCAGGGTGAGTGGTTTCATGCGGACAGTGTAACTCGGGTCGGGAGCGGTTGGTATAGTGCCGCGGTGACCGACCACGTGGAGATCGTCCCGCCCCCGGGATTCCGGGTCGACGTGACGGTGCCCGGGTCCAAGAGCCTCGCGCACCGCGCGCTCCTCTGCGCGGCGCTCGCCGAGGGCCGCAGCCTGCTCTCGGGCGTGTCGCCCTCCGACGACGTCAAGGCGATGGTCGGCGCGCTCCGCTCGCTCGGGGCGGTCATCGAGCCGCTGCCCCGGATGGAACTCGCGGTCACGGGCAACGGCGGGCGCTTCGCCTCGGGCGTCGACCTCGACCTCGGGGGCTCGGGCACCGCGCTCCGCTTCCTCGTCGCCGCCACCGCGGCCTCGGAGGGCCGCTGGCACCTGACCGGCGATGCGCGGCTCCAGGAGCGGCCGGTCGGCGGGCTCGTCGACGCGCTGCGGAAGCTGGGGGCCGGGATCGGCTACCACGCCGCCGAGGGGCGGCCGCCGCTGCACGTCGAGGGGAAGGGGCTCGCGGGCGGAACCGTGGACGTCGACGCCGCGACGTCGAGCCAGTACCTCTCGGCCCTGCTGCTCGCGGCCCCGCGGGCCGCGGCCCCGGTCGAGCTCCGCGCCGCGGGTCCCGAGTCGTCGCGCGGTTACGTCGACCTCACCGTGGCCGTGATGCAGGCCTTCGGGGTGCGGGTCTCGGGCCGCTGGCGCGTGGAGCCGTCGGCGTACCGCGCCGCGGACTACGCCGTCGCGGGCGACGCGGCGGCCGCGGGCTACTGGTGGGCGATGGCGGCGGCGACGGGCGGTCGCGCTCGGGTCTCCGGCCCCGGCGACTTCTCGGTCCAGCCCGAGGCGGGCTTCCTGGACGATCTGGCCGCGCTGGGCGCGAAGGTCGCCCGCGAGCCGGGCGCCGCGACCGTCGAGGGCGGCCCGCTGCGCGGGATCGACGCGACGCTCGGCGATCGGCCGGACAGCGTCCCGACGCTCGCCGTGCTCGCGTGCTTCGCGACGGGCCCGACGCGGATCCGCGGCGTGGCCCACCTGCGCGCGAAGGAGAGCGACCGCCTCGGCGACCTCGCGAAGGAGCTCGCGAAGATCGGCGCCCGCGTCGTCGAGCACCCGGACGGGCTCGAGATCCACCCGCCCGCGAAGGTGCAGGCCGCGACGATCGACCCGCACGGCGACCACCGGCTCGCGATGGCCTTCGCGGTGGCCGGGCTCGCCGTCCCCGGGATCCGCATCCAGGACCCGGGCTGCGTGGGGAAGAGCTACCCCGGCTTCTGGCAGTCCCTGCGCAAGTCGGGCGTCCAGTCCCTCTGGAAGGGCGCCTGAACCTAAGCGCCAATTAATCTCCGGCTCATCCGGGCCTGAGGCGCCGCGGGTATCATTCCCGGTCATGCACATCCTCCTCGTCGAGGACAACAAGCGCATGGCCACCTACCTCGGCCGCGCGCTGTCCGAGGAGGGGCACGCCGTGGAGACCGCCCACGACGGGGACCGGGGCCTCGAGCTGGCGAAGGCCGGGGCGTTCGACGCGATCGTCCTCGACCTCAACCTCCCCGGGAAGAACGGCGCCGAGATCCTCATGGAGCTCCGGTCGGCGGGGAACCGCACGCCCGTGCTCATCGCCTCCGCGCGGGGCGAGACGACCGACCGGGTCCGGGGCCTCGACCAGGGGGCGGACGACTACCTCTCCAAGCCCTTCGCGATCGAGGAGTTCAAGGCCCGGGTCCGCGCGCTCCTGCGGCGCCACGCGGGCCAGCCCGTCACCTCGCTGCGCTGCGCCGACCTCGACATGGACCTCCTGTCGCGCGTCGTCACGCGGGCCGGGGCCCGCGTCGACCTGACCGCCAAGGAGTTCGCCGTCCTCGAGTACCTCCTCCGCAACCAGGGCCGGACGCTGCCGAAGACCTCGATGGCCGAGCACGTCTGGGGCTACTCCTTCGACTGGGAGAGCAACATCATCGAGGTCTTCATCAACCAGCTCCGCAGGAAGATCGACCGCGACCACGCCGTGAAACTCATCCACACGGTCCGCGGGGTCGGCTATGTTCTGAAGGCGGATGCTTAGGACCTTCACCGCCCGCCTGAACCTCGTCTACGTGGGATTGCTCGCGCTCTTCCTCGCGGCGCTGGGGACCTACTACGCCGTCGCCACCGAGTACCGCCTGCGGAAGGAGTTCGACCGCGAGCTCTGCCGGGACGCCGAGGTCTTCGGGAAGCTCTACCTCGAGGAGATGCGGGAGATCGGCCTCGGGGTCCAGGAGGACTGGAAGGCCGCGCTGCGGCACGCCTCGGAGGTCCTCGAGGCGGCCACCGCGGTGTACTCGAAGGACGGGAAGCTCCTCTACGCGAACCCGGCCATGGAGGCCGGCGGGACCTCGACCGCGAGGCCCCCGGTGGGCGGCGAGATCGAGCTGCGGGACCGGGAACTCCGCACGCCGAGGCACCCGGGCGTGCACCGGGTCGCCTTCATCACGGTGCGGGAACCGGACCTGCCGGACCCCGTGCTCGTCGAGTTCGCCCGGTCCTTGCGCCCCCTGGACCGCCTCCAGCTGCGGCTGCGCACGGGGCTGCTGATCGCGATCCCCGCCCTGGTCGCGCTCGCCTCGGTCGTCGGCTACTTCTTCATCCGCTTCGCCCTGAAGCCGGTGCGCGACATGTCCGCGCTCGCCCGGGAGATCAGCGCGGGCGACCTCTCGCGCCGCATCCCGCCGCCGCCCTGCGAGGGCGACATCGGCGCGCTGGCGACCACGCTCAACGGGATGCTGGGCCGCCTCGACGAGTCCTTCGGCCGGATGCGGCAGTTCACCGCGGACGCGGCCCACGAGCTGCGCTCGCCCGTGCAGACGATGCGCAGCGCGCTGGAGTCCTCGCTCGGCAAGCCGGCGCCGCAGCTCGAGGAGGCCGTCGGCGACACCCTCGAGGAGCTGGGACGGCTGAGCGAGATCGTCGAGAAGCTCCTGCTGCTCGCGAAGGCGGACGCCGGGAGGCTCGCGGTCGGGACCGCGCCGGTGGAGCTGGGCCCGCTGGCCCGGCAGGTGGTCGACGTGCTGCAGATCGCGGCGGAGCCGCGGGGCATCCGCCTCGAGCTCGAGGACCGGGGCCTGGTCGTGCCCGGCGACGCGGCGCTCCTGCGGCGCGCGATCCACAACCTCGTGGACAACGCCGTGAAGTACGGGCGCCAGGGCGGGCGCGTGGAGATCCTGGTCGGACCGACGGAGCTCGAGGTGCGGGACGACGGGCCGGGGATCTCCCCCGGCGACCTCCCGCGGATCTTCGACCGCTTCTTCCGCGGCGATCCGTCGCGCTCGGATCGCGTCGCGGGCTCGGGCCTCGGCCTCGCGATCGTGCGGACGATCGTCGCCGCGCACCAGGGGACCGTGGAGGTGGTCAGCGAGCCCGGCCGCACGTCGTTCCGGGTGCGCTTCCAGCCTAAGCCGCAATTAATGTCGGGCTAATAGTCGATTTAGCCGGCCCCGGTAGAGTCAGGGCCGATGACTCGCCGCTTCCTCATCTACCGCGCGCTGTCGGGCTTCACCTGCCAGGCGCCGGTCTTCGCGCTCTACGGCCTGTCGCGCGGGCTCCACTACGGCGACCTGATGACGCTGGTCCTCGCGTTCGCGGGCGCCAAGATCGCGTTCGACCTCCCGAGCGGCGTGTTCGCGGACCGCGTCGGGCGCCGCGCGGCGCTGCTGGTGCGGGTCGTGCTCGAGGCGGTCTCGGTGCTCCTCCTGTTGCAGGACCGCTTCGTCGCGTCCTCCCTGCTGGCGGGGGCGGCCTTCGCGTTCGCCTCCGGGGCCGAGTCGGCGCTCGTCTACGAGTGGAACCCGAAGGAGTACGCCCGCGTCTACGGCCGGGCCGCGGCCTGGGGCTCCGTCTCCACGGCGCTCGCGGCCCTGGTCGGCGGGGCGCTGCTGCTGGTCGATCCCCGCCTCGTCTACGTGCTCCGCTTCTCGGTCCTGCTGGCGGCCGGCGCGGTGGCCTGGACCTTCGTGGAGCCCGCGCGCGGGCCCGTGTCCCCGATCCGGGAGGCGGCGAGGTCGCTCCGGCCCGGCTTCGTCAAGGTGCTCGGCTTCGCGGGCCTCGTGGGCGCGGTCCAGGTGGCCGCGCTGCAGTTCCAGCAGCCGTACCTGCTCGAGTCCGGCGTCCCGCTCGCGGCCTTCGGGGCCGTCTACCTGCTCTTCCAGCTCGCGACGGCGGCGGGGGCCCGGTCGGCCCACCTGCTGCGCTCGCCGCTGCCGGTGGTGGCCGCGATCTCGGTCGCGGGCTTCGCGCTGCTCGCCCTGCCGGTCGGCTCGGGCGCCGTGGCCGCGCTCCTGCTCCTGAAGCTCGCCCACGGCCTGGCGCTGCCGACGATCGGGCGCCTGCTCAACGACGGGGCGCCGCCCTCCGCGCGCGCCTCCGCGCTGTCGCTGCGCTCGCTCGTCGAGGGCGCGGCCCTGCTCGCCGTGGCGCCGCTCCTCGGGTGGACCGCCGACTCGGCGTCGCTCCACGCGGCCTTCGGCCTCTCCGCGGTACTCGTCCTTCCGGGTCTCTTTTTCACGGGTGCACCATGCGCAGACTCCGGTGGATCCCGGGCCTCGGCCTGATCCTCCTCCTCTCGGCCTGCACGGACGTCCCCTTCCACGAGAAGAAGGAGCTGGGACGCCGGATCATGCAGTCCGACGCCAACGAGCTGGAGGTCACGTTCCAGAACAAGGTCAGCGCCTCGCGCGAGGTCAGCGGCGGCCGGCCCGGCCACTCGGCCGGGGGAGGCTGCGGATGCGGCAACTAGCGCTCCTCGCGTGCCTGCTCGGCGCGCTCCCCGCGTCGGCGCAGGAGGGGACCCCGGCGCCGCTCCCCGGGCCGGAAAAGGCCCGCGCCTCGACCTCCCGCGACTTCGTGCGCATGGCCTTCAACTTCTACGACCAGACCGACGGCGGGGGCAACCCGAACCTCGAGGAGGACATGACCGTCCTCGAGCCGATGTTCCTCGTGTCGAAGTCGTTCGGCGAGAAGTGGACCGGCACGTTCAAGTTCCAGAGCGACGTGATCACCGCCGCGTCGGTGGACCACGACAACCGCTTCCCGGCGGGCTACCAGTCGGGGGCGTCGGGCGACAAGTACGCCGGCGGCGACGTCTCGGCCTTCTACGCCTGGTCGGACCAGGTCGGCCTCGGCTTCGGGATCACGCTCTCCAACGAGTACGACTACCAGTCGCGCGGGGCGTACGGCCGGATCGTCTGGGACTCCCCGTCCCGCAACGACACGATCGTGGTCAAGGCGTCGTGGTACCACGACACGCTCGACCTGATCCGCTTCACCGGCCTCAGCGAGGGCAACGACGTGCGCACGTCGATCAGCCCCGGGATCGGCTGGACCCACGTGATCGGACCGAGGACGGTCGGGTCCTTCAACTACGACCTGACGCTGCAGGACGGCTGGCTGCAGACGCCCTACAACTCCGTGAAGGTCGCGGGCACCGAGGTGACCGAGGAGCTGCCCGACAGCCGGATCCGGCACAACATGTTCGCGAAGATCCGGCACTTGATCTCTGAGAACCTCGCGGTCGAGCCGGGCCTGGGCTTCTACCTCGACGACTGGGGCGCGACGGCGATCAACGTCGAGCTGCGAGCGTTCTGGGAGCTGCTGCCGGGGGCGCTCATCCTCGAGCCGAAGTACCGCTTCCACACGCAGACCGCGGTGGACGACTTCGTCGACGAGGGCGGGACGGTCGTCCCGACGCTCCGCACCCAGGACAGCGACCTCGACGCGTTCTCGAGCCACACGTTCGGGCTGATGGCGGTGATCCTGAAGGCGCCCTTCCTGAGGGAGGGCATGGAGTTCGACATCGGCTTCGACGTCACGATGCGCAGCGACGGCCTGGACGCGTTCAGCGTGATCACCGGTTACCTCTGGAGGTTCTGATGAGACCCGTCCTCTTCGCCTCGATCCTCGTCCTCGTCGGCTGCGCCTCGCCCGGCCTCGCCTCCGGAGGGAAGGCGCCCGACTTCGCGCTCCCGGATCCCGCCGGCAAGCCCGTCGCGGGGGCCGCGCTCTGGGCCGAGGGGCCGGTGCTCCTGGTGTTCCAGACGGCGTGGTGCGAATCCTGCCAGGCGGAGGTCCCGCACCTGAACGAGCTGAGGACGAAGCTGCCGGTGGTCGCCGTCTGCACGGGGGACCCCGCGGAGCGGGTCCGGGAGTTCATCCAGCGGACGGGGGCGGCCTACCCGGTGCTGGTGGACTCGGGCCCGGTGGCGGCGGCGTACGGGATCCAGTCCACGCCGACCTTCGTGAAGGTCGAGCGCGGCGGTACGATCAGCTACCGTGGCAAGAAGATCCCCGCTCCTTAGCCGCGTCGCGCTGCTGCTCCTCGCGGGCTGCGGGGGCGCGCCCGCCGCGCCCGTCGAGTGGCCCCGGGACTCCGCGCCCGCGGTCCGGTCCGTGCGCTGGACGGGCACGATCATGGGCTCGTCCTGCGCGATCGAGGCGATCGGGCCGGAGCGGGACGCGGAGCGGGCCGTGGCGGCCGCGCGCGAGGAGCTGGAGCGGCTGGACCGGATGATGACGGACTGGAAGCCGGACAGCCCGCTGATGGACATCAACAAGGCGGCGGGCGTGCGGCCCGTGGCCTGCCCGCCGGAGCTCTACTTCCTCGTGGACCGCTGCCTCAAGGTCAGCGAGCTCACGGGGGGCGCCTTCGACATCAGCTTCGCCGGCGCGGGGAAGCTCTGGAACTGGAGGGCGCCCGACCCGCGGATCCCGACGCCGGAGGAGGTCGCGGCGTCGCTGGCGAACGTGGGGTGGAGGGGGATCCGGCTGGATCCGGCGGCGCGGACCGTGTTCCTCGAGAAGCCGGGGATGCGCATCGGCCTGGGGGCGATCGCGCCGGGCTACGCGGCGGACCTGGCGATGGAGAAGATGAAGGCGCTCGGGATCCGGGACGGGGTCATCGACATGAGCGGCGACGTGCTGGCGATCGGCCGGAAGGACGGGCGGCCCTGGGACATCGGGATCGCGCACCCGCGGACGAAGGGCGCGACGCTCGCGGTGCTGCCGGTGTCGAACGCGGGGGTGTCCACGTCCGGGGACTACGAGCGGTACTTCGAGAAGGACGGGAAGCGGTACTGCCACATCATCGACCCGCGGACGGGCTATCCCGCGGAGCTCTGCCAGAGCGTGACGGTCGTGGCGCCGGTGCTCGGGTTCGCCGACGCGCTGGCGACGGGGCTGTTCGTGCTGGGCCCGGTCGAGGGCCTGAAGCTGGTGGAGTCCCTCGAGGGCGTCTCGGCGGTCTTCGTCGCGGCGGACGGGGCGGTCACGATGACTAAGGGGCTGAGGCCGCGATGATCAGGAGAAAGAAGCTGGTGGCGAAGGCCGTGGTGACGTTCGCGAGGGTGGGGTAAGGACAGCAGGAAAGCGGGAGAGCCAGAATGCGGGAAAGCCAGCTGGCTCTCGGGCTCTCGGGCTTTCCGGCTTTCGGGCTTCGGAGATAGGCCATACGAAGGCCGATCCGGGCGGCGGGATCCGGCCTGGAGTCACGGGTAGGGAGGGGGACCCTGCCTGGTGAACCGAAGTGGCCTTGTCGGACACGGTCATCGAACCCGAGTATACCCCGCCCGGAGGGCCGTGGGGCGGTCCTCGATCGCCGGCCCTTCCCGGCTAGAATTCGAAGTTCCCTTGAGCTACTTCCAGAACTTGAACCGATCCAGTCCACCGTGCGACCGACATCACTTCCGTTGAAACTCCGTTTCCATGGGATCCGGCGGAATCTCGAAGTCCCCATCCGCCAGGCGCGGAGCCAAATCGACGTCGTAGGTCTCTTCGAATTCGGCCAGAGGATCCCCCGAGATCCGGCGGGTCGCCTTGCGGACGGGGAGGAACTGCTCGCGGTCGAACCAGAGCCGCACGTGGAATCGATCCGTGGTGCCTTTGAAGGTGTACGACACGGTGTACTCCAAGGAGGGCTCCGACTCTCCGGAATCGCCGAAGCAAACCTCCGAGATCCTGAAGAAGTTCCAGCAGCCGTTCTCGATTTCGAGCATGGTCTCCAGGTGGATGAGCAAGAACAGTTCTAGTGGATAGGGGAATCGCGTCAGGAGCCCCAAGGTATGCCGGGCGGCCCCGGGCTCCACGGGGCGGTCCCCCCAATACCTGACCTTCCGATCCTGGAGCACGGCGTTCTTTCCGTCGCTGATCAGGCAAAGGCCGTCGTGGTCCATTCTCAGAAGGAACTGGTCCTGTCCCCGGATCTTGAACACCCCCGGGTGCGACGCGTCAGGCGTTCGATGCGGTCGGAATCGCACCGCGAGTTCCCGGGCGTTGGCGAGATTCTCTTCGATGCGCGCGAGCGTCGCGGCCGCGGTCGGTGGGGCGACTGCAGGAGGTGCGGCGCAGCCTGCCAGGAGGAAGACCCAAACCAGGCCTCCGTTGCGAGTGCCTATCGGGTTGATCCGTTCGAAGATAGCCCAAACGAAGGTCGATTCGGGCGCTGGGACGGGAACAGGTGAAGTGGGAAGGGCCGGGTATCTCGCCTTAAAAACCGAAGCGACTTGATCTGGCAAGCCCATCGACCCCGAGTATACCCCGCCCCGAGGGCCTCCAGGCGGTCCCCGGACGGGCCGGGCGGGCGCCCGCGCCCCCGCGGATCAGCGGTTCTCGGGGTGCGGGGGCGGGGAGACGACGAGCTTCCAGCTGTCCTGCAGCTGGCGGTCGAGGTTGACGTGGAAGCCGAAGGTGCCGTGCGAGGGGAACTGGCACTGGAAGTTGATCACGAGGTTGATGTTGCCGCCGCCCGCGGGGACGGAGAACTTGCCGGGCAGCTTGGGGATCACGTCGCGCCCGTCCTCGTCGAGCACCCGCAGCGTGAACTCGTGGTCCGTCCCGCCCTCGGCGAGGTCGGTCTCGATGCGCACGACCAGCGAGCCGCTGAGCGACGCGGGGAGCTTGGCGCTCCAGAGTCGCTGGATGCCCGCGCGGAGCATGCTGACCGTGCCGTCGGGGTGGTTCGTCGCGGCCTCGGCGAGGAGGAGGGTGACCTTCATGCCCAGATTCTACCCGGTCGCGGCGCGGGCGGTCACTCCTCTTCGGGATGCCGCCGGCGGACCGGCTCGCCGTAGCGCTGCATGAGGTCGTTCGGGACGCCGAGGTGGTCGAGGATGCGGGAGACGATGAAGTCCACGAGCCGCTCGACGGAATCCGACCTCGCGTAGAGCCCGGGCGAGGCGGGCAGCACGATCCCGCCGGCCTCCGTGAGCGCCGTCATGTTGCGCAGGTGCACGAGCGAGTAGGGCGTCTCGCGCGGGACCACGACCAGCCGCCGCCGCTCCTTGAGGCAGACGTCCGCCGCGCGTTCCACGAGGTTCGAGGAGTATCCGTGCGCGATGCGGGCCAGGGTGCCCATCGAGCAGGGGACGACGGCCATGCCGTCGTGCGCGTAGGAGCCCGAGGAGATGCTCGCCTCGACCTCGTCGAGCGCGTGCCACTCGACGTTGTCGGCCTCCCGCCCGAGCAGGGCGCGGACGGACGCGGCCCCGTCGCGGGGGTCGAGCCGGATCCCGAGCTCGTGCTCGGCGACCTTGGCGGCGGCCCCGCTGGCGATCAGGTGGACGAGGGCGCCGGTGCCGGCGAGCTGCTCGAGGAGCCGCCGTCCGTAGGCGGCGCCGGAGGCGCCGGTGAGGGCGACGACGTAGCGGCGAGGGCGTTGCGGTAGGCGTGCCACGTGGTGTACCGGTTGAATTCTTCCTCGGTGGGGAAAACCCAGGGGGTTATATCGGCCCCGGGGACGAACTTCCAGCTCAGGGCGGTGTGGGCGGCCGGCGCGCGGCGCGCCAGCTCGGCGGCGAGGTACGTGAAGCCGTAGGCCTCGCCGAACTTCACGCCGCCCGGCTCGTGGACCCAGGCCACGACGTCGAGCGTGGTGCGGATCCAGTCCGAGGCGTCGGCGGCGACGACGTCGGCGTAGGCCCGCACCTTCTTGAAATTCTTCTTCTGGAACTCCTCCCAGTACGCGCGGTCGTCCGCCTTGCGGCGGGGGCCCTCGTCGGCGCCGGGGCGGATCCCCGGGTCCGACATCCGGAGCATGACCTTCTCGCGGAGCAGCTCCCGGGCGGAGGGGTCGTCCTTCATCGCGTGCAGCGAGGGCATGTGCTCGAACTTGATGCCCGCGTAGTGGTCCTGGTAGGCGGGCAGGGCGACGGCGCCGATCGAGACGACGCCCACGTGCGTCCAGGGGATGGCGCCCGGGGCGCCCTCGGCGCCGGAACTCCGGAACTTGAGCGCGGCGGAGTCGCGCTCGAAGAGCGAGACCTTGCGCGGCGCCGGGAGCACGGGGAGGCGGTCGTTGGGGACGCACCAGTTCGGCGCGCCGGCGGCCTCGAGCGCGGCCGAGACCTTGCGCGCGGGCTCCTCGGGGACGTCCTCGAGGAAGATGCCGCGGGACTTCTTCACGAGGATCCGCGCCTCGATGCGGTTCATGCCGAGGGCATCGGCGACGATCGGGCCGAAGACGCGGGGGTCCACGGCGACGTCGTCCTGCAGGACGAGGGTGAAGAGGTCCACGGGGAGAGGATACCCCGCGGGCGGGCGGTTTGTCAGCTGCCGAGGGGGCGGAGCTCCCCGAGGATCCGGGAGAGCGCGAGGGCCCGGATCCGGGGTCCCAGCATCCAGGACTCCGCGCCCGCGTGGAGGACGTCGAGGCGCTCGAGGCGCAGGTCGCGGAGGGCGGTGCGCATCGAGGGGGTGACGCGGGGGGCGGTGGTGCGCTTGAACTCGAAGCCGAGGCGGCGCTTTCCCCGGACGACGAGCAGGTCGAGCTCCGCGCCGCCGTGGGTCGCCCAGAAGTGGCACTCGTCGGGGCGGGCCCCGAGCCGGCGGACGACCTCGGCGAGCCCGAAGCCCTCCCAGGAGGCGCCGAGCTTGGGATGGCCCTCGAGGTCCTCGGGGGAGGGGATCGCCAGGAGGGTGTGGAGCAGGCCGGCGTCGCGGACGTAGACCTTGGGGGCCCGGACCTGCCGCTTCGAGAGGTTCTCGTGCCAGGGGCGGAGCACGCGGACGAGGAAGGCCGACTCGAGCAGGTCGAGGTAGCGGCGGACGGTCGCGTCGGAGACCGCGAGCGAGCGGGCGATCTCGGAGGCGTTCCAGGTCTGCCCGTGGTAGTGGGCCACCATCGTCCAGAAGCGGCGGGCGGAGCCCGGGGGGATGGGGATGCCGAGCTTCGGGAGGTCCCGCTCGACCAGGGCGGCGACGTACTCCCGGCGCCACTCCGCGGACGCGGCGTCCGAGCGGGCGAGGAACGAGGGCGGGAGGCCGCCCCGGAACCAGAGCCGCCGGAGGAGGGCGGGCCCGGCCTCGTCGAGGGTGAACCCGTCGAGGTCGTAGCGGGCGAGGCGGCCGGCGAGGGACTCTGAGCCCTGGCGGAGCAGCTCCGGGGAGGCGCTGCCGAGGACGAGGAAGCGGGCGGGGAGCGGGCGGCGGTCGCAGAGGACGCGCAGGACGGGGAAGAGGTCCGGGCGGTGCTGGACCTCGTCGAGGACGACCAGGCCGCGGAGGCCGGAGAGGGCGAGCTCGGGGTCCTCGAGGCGGGCGGCGTCGCGAGGCCGCTCCAGGTCGAAGGCGTGCACGGGGCCGCGCCGGGCCGCGGCGACGAGGCGCGCCAGCGTGGTCTTCCCCGACTGGCGGGGCCCGAGCAGGGCGACCGCGGGGAACCGGGAGAGCAGGGAGGCCAGCTCGCGGGCGCGGAGGGGGCGCTCGTTCACGCGAAAAGCATACCATGAAAATCCGACATTGGATGTCGAATTTTCAAGGTAGCTCCTATGGCGGCTTCCCGCCGGCGAGGATCCGGCGGGCGGCCTCCGCGTCGTCGGCGGGGACCTGGAGGGCGACCCGGGGGATGCCGGTGACGTTCCAGGAGTGCTCGTCGAGGAGGTGGGTGACGATCCCGGAGGCCTCGAGCGTGGCCTGGGCCGTCGCGATGGTCCCGGGCCAGCCCTCGAGGATGGTGACGAAGTCGGCGGGCGGGGGCTCGCCCGGCGGGGCGGCGTCGAGCGGCCGGCCGCACGCGGGGCAGGTCGTCACGTGGGGGAGGTAGTCGGCCTTGCACTCCAGGCAGACCGCCATGGTCAGAGCCCCAGGTCCTTCCACTTCTTGTCGACGACGGCCTTCACGGCCGGGCTCATGACGATCTCGGGCGGCCAGGTCCGCGCGAAGCCCTCGCCGGCCCACTTCGTGGTCGCGTCGATGCCGACGTGCGAGCCCAGGCCCGGCAGGCGCGAGGCGTGGTCGAGGATGTCCGTGGGGCCCTGGACGAACTCCATGTCGCGCTCGGGGTCGATGTGGTTGAGGGCCTTCCAGGCGACCTCGGAGAGGTCGCGGACGTCCACGTCGTGGTCGACGACGACGATCATCTTCGTGAACATCGCCTGGGGCAGGCCCCAGACCGCGTGCATGACCTTGCGCGCGTGGCCGGGGAACTGCTTGCGGATCGAGACGATCATCAGGTTGTGGAAGACGCCCTCGTAGGGGAGGTGGTAGTCCACGACCTCGGGGAGCTGCAGCTTCAGCAGGGGCAGGAAGAGGCGCTCGATCGCGCCGCCCATGAAGCAGTCCTCCTGGACGGGGCGGCCGACGACGATCGAGTGGTAGATCGGGTTCTTGCGGTGCGTGATCGCGTGGACGTTGAAGACGGGGAACTGGTCGGCGAGCGAGTAGTAGCCGGTGTGGTCGCCGAAGGGGCCCTCGGTGCGGCGGGCGACGGGATCGACGGTGCCCTCGAGGACGATCTCGGCGGAGGCCGGGATGTCGATGTCGAGGGTCTCGGCCTTCGTCATCTTCACGCCCTCCTGGCGGATGACGCCCGCGAAGAGGATCTCGTCCATGTCGGGCGGCAGCGGCAGCGTGGAGGCGAAGCAGACGGCGGGGTCGGCGCCGATGACGGCGGCGACCTGGAGGGGCGCCTTGGACTTCGAGAGGTGGCGCGCGCCGTCCTTGTGCCAGTGGAAGTGCATGCCGGTGGTGCGCTTGTCGTAGACCTGCATGCGGTAGGTGCCGACGTTGCGGCGGCCCGTCTCGGGGTCGTAGGTGAAGACGCAGGGGAAGGTGATGAAGCGGCCGGCGTCCTCGGGCCAGCACTTGAGGACGGGGAGGCGCTCGAGGTCGACCTGGTCGCCCTCGAGGATCACGTCCTTGCAGGGGCCGCCGTTGACGTTCTTGGGGAGGAAGCTCGCGGCCTCCATGAGGCGGGGCAGGGCCTTGATCTTCTCGAGGAAGCCGCCCTTCGGGGGGCTCATGGCCATCTCGAGGATGGGCTTGAGGCGGTCGGCCAGCGAGTCGACGGAGGGGCTCTCGAGGGCGAGGGCCATGCGCTCGTCGCTGCCGAAGAGGTTGATGGCGACGGGGAGGGAGTGGCCCTTGACGTTCTCGAAGAGGAGGGCGGGGCCGCCGGCCTTGACGACGCGGTCGGTGATCTCGGTGATCTCGAGGTCGGCGTCGACCTCGGCCTTCACGCGGCGGAGGAGGCCGCGGGACTCGAGGGCGGCGAGGAAGTCGGGGAGGTCCTTGTAGGGCATGGCCGGAAGATAGCGGCGCCGTGCCGGGTTGCGGAAGAAAAAAGCCCCGGGCACGAGGCCCGGGGCCCAATCACCACCACCACCGGCACCACCATCGACGGGAGGACGCGTTTACTTGGGACCGCCGCCGGTCCCGTACCCCTCGTTCTTCTTCTCGGGGTCGAAGCCCTTCTCCTCCTTGCCCGGGGGGGCCGGGGGATCGGGGTCCTTCTTCGGATCCGGATCCTTCTTGGGATCGGGGTCCTTCTTCTCGTGGCCGGGGGCCGAGCCGCCGAGCTCGATCTGGTCGAGGCGGGCGCGGGCGGCGAGGGCCTCGTCGCGGCCGCGCTCGGCCAGGGCGCGGAGCGCCGCGGCGGGCGGGACGGCCTTGAACTCGACGAGCTGCCGGTCGAGCTCGGTCTTGGCGAGCTTGACGGCGGGGGAGAAGCTGCGGGCCGAGTAGTCCACCTTCTCGAGGACGAGGACGAGGCTGTCGAGCAGGGTGGCGTAGGCGGTGCCGGCCGCGTCGGCGTCCTCGTGCCGGTCGGCCTTCACGCCGGCGAGCAGGCCGTTCTGCCAGCGGTCGGCCATGCGCAGGGCCAGCTCGGTGCGCTCGCGGACGTCGCGGGCGCCGGCGAGGGCGATGATCTCGCGGGCGGACTGCCAGGTGGCGCCGCGGTTGCGGGAGCGGGGCTCGAGGCGGATCGCCGCGCCCTCGCGGGCCTTGTCGACGGCGACGACGGCGGGCCGCAGGAGGGACTTCGTCGCGGGGGTGACGAGGCCCTCGAGGATGACGCTCTGCTTCTTGAGCTCGATCTGCGCGTCGGCGACGCGGTCCTTCGCGGCGATCAGGCGGACCATCATGGGCGCGGCGCCCTCGCCGACCAGGGCGGCGTAGGCGTCGACGACCTCGGCGGCCGCGTCGGTCTTCTTCGCGTCGAGGAGGGGCTGGATCTCGGCGAGGCGGCCGCGGGCGGCGGCCAGGATCGCGAGGGCCTGCTCGACGCTGTCGCGGTTGAGGACGGGCTCGCGCTTCTCGTCGGCGGAGCGGGGCACGACGCAGCCCGCCTGCTCGAGGGCCAGCTTGAGGCCGTGGAGGGCGTCGCCCGGGAGGGCGGCGGCCACGGAGGCCTCGGGCTTCTTCGGGGGGGCGGGCGGCTCGGGCTTCTTCTTCTCCTCGGGCTTCGGATCCTCGGGCTGCTTGGCGATCTCGGGCTTCTTGGGCTCGGGGGCGACCGTGGGCTCGGGCTTCGGATCCTCGGGCTGCTTGGCGATCTCGGGCTTCTTGGGCTCGGGGGCGACCGTGGGCTCGGGCTTCGGGTCCGCGGGCCGCGTGACGATCTCCGGGGCCGTCGTGGGCTCGGGGGCGATCGTCGGCTCGGGCTTCGGGGCCTCGGGCTGCTTGGCGATCTCGGGCGCCTTCGGCGCGGGGGCGGCGGTCGTGGCGACGGGGCCGGGGCCCGCGACGGGGGCGGCGGGCGGATCGTTGCGGAGCAGGCCGACGGCGGCGAGGGCGACGGCGGCGGCCGCGGCGGCCCCGAGGCCCCAGCGCACGAGGCCGGAGCGGTCGGCGGGGGCGGCGGCGGCCGGGGCGAGGACGACCTGGTCGAGGATGAGCCGGCGCTGCTGCGTCCAGGTCCCGTCGGGACGGCCGGCGGAGGGGTCGAAGGCGCGGAGGTGCGACTCGATCTCGAGGTGCCGCGTCCACGCGGCGCCGCAGGAGGCGCAGGCGCGGAGGTGGCTCTTGACGGACGAGAGCTCCGCGGGGGCGAGCTGGTGCTCGGCCATCGCGGGCAGCCGTCCGAGGATGTCGTCGCAGGTCATCATGGTTTCCTATCCGCGCGACTCCGGGTCGCGCAGGAGCTGTTCCAGTTTCTTGCGGGCGAGGAAGAAGCGCGACGTCACGGTCGCCGTGGGCACGCCCACGATCTTCGCGATCTGCTCGTGGGTCAGCTCCTCCCTCAACCTCAGGTGGAGCACCACGCGCTGTTCCTCCGGCAGTCGGGCGATCGCCGCCTCGATCCGCGCCTTCGCCTCTTCCGAGGCGAGGTCCGCGCCGGGGTCGGCCTCGTCGGCCTCCCGCGCGGTCCGCGCGGCCTTCTCGACCACGCCCTGCTGCCGTTTCGCCTGCTTGCGGGCGTTCAGCGAGGTGTTCACCGCGATCGCGTAGAGCCAGGACTTGAAGTCCGTCCCGGGCACCCACGATTTCAACCCGCCGAACATCCGGACAAAGATCATTTGGACCAGGTCGTCCGCGTCCGTCCCGTTCAGCACGATCCGGTACGCGATCCCGTAAACGAGCCGCTGGTACTTTTCCACCAGCCGGTTCGCGGCCATCCGGTCCCCGTTCCCGAGGACCCGACGGACCAACTCGTTGTCAGAATCGACGTCCTGTTCCACGGAAGTCAACCTGTGTGGAGGGGCCAGCATTCAATCCAAGTACCGAAACCCGGCGAAAAACTATTCCCCTCGTGGGAAACGGGCGAAATAGTGCAGGTCATTGCAGGATAGCTACTTGCGGATGCCCGTGTGAATCGCGGCAATTCCGAGAGTCAGCAAATCGATCGAGATCCGCTCCAAGCCCGCGTCCTCCATCATCGCCTTGAGCACTTCCGGGGTCGGCCACGACGTCACCGACGAGGGCAGGTAGCGGTAGGCCCCGCGCCGCGTCGGCGCGATGAGTTCCCCGACCAGGGGCAGCACGCGGTTGAAGTAGAACAGGTAGCCCGAGCGGATCAGCTTGCCCGGCGGCGTCGTGAACTCGAGGATGACGACGCGCCCGCCGGGCCGGACCACGCGCGCCATCTCGCGGAGCCCCGCCCGCGTGTCGGCCACGTTGCGGATCCCGAAGGCCACCGTCGCCCCGTCGAACGTCGCGTCCCGGAACGGCAGCCGCATCGTGTCGGCCTGGCTGAACGCGACGCCGCGAGCCTTCCGCCGCCGGGCCTTCAGCGAACCCAGCTCCAGCATCCGCAGCGCGAAGTCCGTCCCCGTCACCTCGCAGCCCCAGCGCCGCCGCAGCTCGAAGGCGAGGTCGCCCGTGCCGGAGCAGACGTCGAGGAGCCGCGCGGGCCGCGAGCCCTCGGGGGCGACGAGCTCCGCCGCCCGACGCCGCCAGGCCACGTCGGTGTTCAGGCTCAGGAGGTGGTTGAGGAAGTCGTAGCGCGGCGAGATCTGGTCGAACATCTCGCGGATCTTCCGCGGGCTCTTGTCGACCGCGCTCATCGCCCGCCCCAGGCGGGGTCGCCCCCCGGCCCGAGCTCCTTCGTTTCCTTCGTGGCGGGATCGAGCCGCCAGAGCGCGCCGCCCGCCTCGAGCACGAGCGCCTTGCCGTCCGGCGACCAGTCGAACGACTTCAGCTCGCCCGCGGGGCGCTCGTGGATCGTCGTCCCGTCGCGGAGGACGATGCGCTCGACGTCGGCCGTCGGGTCCTTGCGCAGCACGGCGATCCGGCCGCCGGGCCCGGACGCGGCCGCGCCCCGGCCCACGGGGCCCCAGTCCTCCCGGTCCGCGGGCTGGCGCGACGCGGGATCGATCGCCGTCGCCCGCCCGTTCCAGTGCCGGGCCCAGATCCGGCTCGTCGCGGCGTCGACGAGCGGTCCGCCGACGAGCCCGCCGTCCGGCTCCGCGAAGAGCTGGACGCCCTCGGCGCCGTCGAGGCGGATCCGCCGCAGCGCGCGGCGGGGCGTGCTGGGCGGCGCGGGCGGCGAGGCCTGGAGGTAGACGAGGTGCGTGCCCGACGGCGTCCACGCGGGGTGCTCCGCGCGGTCGTCCGACCCGTCCGGCGTGAGGAGCACCTCGCCGAGCGAGACGACCTCGCCGGGCTTGAAGACCTGGATCCACGAACCCGAGTAGCGGACGCCCTGGTGCTCGCCGGCGACCTTGACCCAGGCGGCCGTCGCGGGCACGGCGATCTCGAAGCGCCCGCCCGGCCCGGTGCGCGCCGTCGCGGCCGCGCCGCCCGCGGTGACCGGGAAGCCCTCGAGGCCGAGCCGCCCCCCGGGCAGCAGCGCCACGGCCGAGCCGCGCGCGACGGCCGACGGCCCGCCGGCCAGGTTCTCGCCCGCCCTCGGCAGCGGCGTCACCTGGCGCAGGCCCGTCCCGTCCGGCTTGACGATGAAGAGGTTGCGCGGGTGCAGGTTGATCTCGCCCTTCGAGTCCCACGCGAACGCGATCCACTTCCGGTTGGGCGACCACGCGGGATGACCCAGCCAGGCCTGCCCGTCCGCCGGAACGACGAGCTTCGCATCGGACCCGTCGGGGTTCATGGTCCACAGCGCGGTCCCGTCGCGGACGAACGCGATGCGCCCGTCGCCGGCCGCGCGCGGGGCCGGCCCGGGGTCCGCGCCGGGCTCGAGGCCCTGGAGCCCGCCGGGCGTCGGCGGCGTCGTGGGGCGGGGCGTGGGCTCGTCGACGGGGCGGTCGCAGGCGGCGAGGACGAGCAGGAGGAGCGCGGCGGATCTCATGGTTACTTCGACGCGCCCAGGAGTTCCCGGTACTTCGCGACGCACTTCGCGCGGTCCATCGCCGTGCCAAAGATCCAGTCCGCGAAGTGGTCCTGGCCGGAGAGCCGCTTCGCCGCGACGTACGCCGAGTAGCGCACCCAGCCGTCGCGGGGGTCGTCGAGGGCCGCGACCACCGCGTCGACCGCCTCGGGCCCGCCGATCGCGCCCAGGGCGAGCAGGGCCTCGGCGCGCCCGCCGTCCGCCTCGCTGGCCAGGATCTTCTTCAGCACCGGGACCGCGGCGGGATCGCCGAGCCGCCCGAGCTCGATGGCCGCGACCTCGAGCAGCGCCGGGCGGATCTCGATCTTGGCCTTCGTGATGTCCTCGACGTTGTCGTCCTTGCGCGAGGCCCAGTCGCGGTTCGCGATCGCGCGCTCGGCGACCCGCGAGAGCTGCTCGAGGGTGTTCCCGTTGCCCGAGGCCAGCCGCCCGAGCTGCTGCAGGCAGATGCCGACGACGAAGGCGCGGCCCGGGCTGTTGCCCGAGTAGCCCTGGATCACCGAGGCGGAGACCTCGCGGAAGAGGCGCTCGTCCTTGTCGGCCAGCAGGATCAGCGCGAGGGCCTGGAACGAGGGGTTGGCCGACGAGGTGGCGAGCTCCTTGAGCTGGAGCGAGTCGAGGACGACCTCGTAGAGCCGGAGCAGGGCGTGCTGCTGGATCGCGGCCTCGTAGCGGCCGCTGAAGACGGCGCGCAGGCCGGGGGCGGCGGGACGGCCGACCTTCGCGGCGACGTCGCAGGCGAGGTACCAGTTCGGCTTCTGGAACGCGTCGAGGCTCCTCGACGCGAAGCGCTCGGTGAAGGCCTTCACGCCCTCCTCCTCGCCCGCGGCGGCGCGGCCGAGGAGGCACATCTCCTTGAGGATCTCGAGCTTCGTGTCGGCGGGTTCGGGCTTCGGCGGCGCCATCGGCCGGTCGTTCATCATGTCCTTGGCCGCCTCCTCCGTCCGGACGAGCGGCGGCAGGCCGGGGACCTTGGCCTCCATCTGCCGGAAGAACTCCGCGTCCTTGGGCGTCGCCACCCGCGCGGCGGCGGGCAGCAGCGACCAGAGGAAGTCGCGGTCCGAGCTGCCGCGGGCGGCGCCCTGCAGCGCGGCCGCGGCCTTGGGGTCGCCGATCTGCCCGAGGGCGAACGCGCAGGCGGCGCGGAGCACCTCGTCGGAGTCGCCGAGCTTGCCCGACAGCAGCGTCACGGCGCCCCGGTCCTTCCGACGCGCGAGCGCGGAGATCGCCCGGTAGCGCACGACGGCGTCGGGGGAGCTGGCGAGCTTGCGCAGCGTGTCGAGCGTCTCGGGCTGGCGGAACTGGCCGAGCACGGAGACCGCGTTGCGGGCGAGGAAGCGGTGCTCGCTCCTCGTGGCCTCGGTGACGGCCTTGAGGGCGTCGTCGCCGAGGGCGAGGGTGCGCCGGGCGTAGGTCGGGTCGATCGAGGCGGGGTAGCCGCCGGTCAGCTCGATGACCATGAGGCGGTTGACCATGGTCTCGAAGGGCGTGGCGCCCGCCTTGAAGGGCGGGATCTTGTCGTCGGGGACCGGGGTGACGAGCTTCTTCACGCGGACGCCGACGGGGCCCATGAGCGAGGTGGCGCCGGGCAGCGAGGGCTCGCCGACCTCGCAGAGGTGGGCGACGATCTCGGGGACGCTGACGACCTCGGGGTGGAGGATGGCGCGCAGGCAGCCCGCGGCGCCGATCCAGGCCGTCTCGGTGGTCATGTAGGGCGGGTAGACCCAGGGGATGGAGGTGCCGCCGCTCGCCTCGCCCTTGCGGCCGAGGCCGCCGGTGGGGAACTCGAGCTTGATGTGCGACATGATGTCGACGGTCGTGACGCCGAAGTACGCGTAGAGGTTGGTCACGCCGTACGAGTAGGGCTCGGGCGGGCGGGCGACGACGGTGCCGCCGGGCGTCTTCGGCGGGGCCTTCGGGTCGGGCGCGGGGACGGACTTCGAGACGGAGGGGACGTCGCGGCGGCCCGAGGAGGGCGTGGGCTGGTGGAGGTCGCGGCTCCACTCGAGCGGCGTGCCGGGCGGGAGCCCGACGTCGATGTCGGGGGGCCCGAAGGCGAGGAGCAGCGCGAGCAGGGCGGACAGCCTCATGGTGCAAGGCTACCCGGAGCGGACGGACAGGTCTAGGACGCTTCCTTCTGGCCGCCGCCCTCGGCGGGGCGCGCCGGGACCTTCAGGGGCTTGGGCTGGGGGAGCTCCTCGCCGCGCAGGTGCTTCTCGGTGATCACGTACTCGCGGGGGTCCTTGCGCGAGGGCAGGTCGTACATGAGGTCGAGCATGAACTGCTCGATGATCTGCCGCAGGGCGCGGGCGCCCGTCTTCTTCTCGAGGGCGCGGCGGGCGATCTCGCGGAGCGCGCCGTCGGTGAACTCGAGCTTCGCGTTCTCGAGCTCGAAGAGCTGCTTGTACTGGCGGATGAGCGCGTTGCGGGGCTCGGTGAGCACGCGGGTCAGCTGGTCGAGCGTGAGGGGGCGGACGACGCACTGGACGGGGAGCCGGCCGACGAACTCGGGGATCATGCCGAACTCGGTCAGGTCCTCGGGCTCGACCTGCTCGAGGAGGTCGCCCTTCTCCATCTCGGACATGTCGCCGCCCGCGGGGGCGTCGGTGCGGAAGCCGATCTGCTTGCGGCCGACGCGGCGGGCGATGATGTTCTCGAGGCCGTCGAAGGCGCCGCCGCAGATGAAGAGGATGTGCGTCGTGTCGACCTGGATGTACTCCTGCTCCGGGTGCTTGCGGCCGCCCTGGGGCGGGACGTTCGAGGTCGTGCCCTCGAGCATCTTGAGGAGGGCCTGCTGGACGCCCTCGCCGGAGACGTCGCGGGTGATCGAGGGGTTGTTCTGGGTCTTGCCGATCTTGTCGATCTCGTCGATGAAGATGATGCCGCGCTCGGCGCGCTCCACGTCGAAGTGGGTCTCGTGGAGGAGCTTGAGCAGGAGGTTCTCGACGTCCTCGCCGACGTAGCCGGCCTCGGTGAGCGTGGTCGCGTCGCCGATGGCGAAGGGGACGTCGAGCACCTTGGCGAGGGTGCGGGCGAGCAGCGTCTTGCCGGAGCCCGTCGGGCCGATCAGGAGGATGTTGGACTTCTCGAGCTCGACGTGGTCGGGCGACGCGGGCGCCCCGATGCGCTTGTAGTGGTTGTTCACGGCGACGGCGAGGGCGCGCTTCGTGCGCTCCTGGCCGACGACGTAGAGGTCGAGGGCCTCCTTGATCTCGCGGGGCGAGGGGAGGGCCTTGACCGGGTAGGGCGTGCGGGTCTTCTGCGAGGGCTTGGCCTGGCGCTTGGTCTGCTCCTTGAGGTACTGGTTGCAGATCTGCACGCACTCGGAGCAGATGTTGACGCCGTCGTTCCCCTTCACGAGGTTCTGGGGGCCGCCGACCATCTCCTGCGAGCGGAGGCAGAAGGCGCAGACGGGCTCGTCGGGCCGCTTCGGGGGGCCGCCCGCGCCGGCCGGCGGGACGGGCTCGTCGGGCTTCTTCTTGCGGCTCATCGTGGACTCCCGGAAAGGGAAACGGAGGCCCGGAAGGGCCTCCGTCCCATTATCGGCCGAATCGGCGTCCCGGCTTAGCGCTCCTCGCGGGCCGCGATGTCGCCGCCCTTGCCCTCGGAGGCGCCGCCGCCGGGGAGGGACTTCAGGGAGTCGACGACCTCGTCCACGAGCCCGTAGGCCTTGGCCTCCTGCGCGGACATGAACTTGTCGCGGTCGCTGTCCCGCTCCACCTGCTCCGGGGCGCGGCCCGTGTGCTTCGACAGGATCGCGGAGAGCCGGCGCTTCAGGTGCAGGATCTCCTCGGCGTGGATCTTGATGTCCGACGCGGTGCCCTGCGCGCCGCCCCAGGGCTGGTGGATCATGACGCGCGAGTTCGG
>CAYXGZ010000024.1:0-50642 GCA_964464755.1 uncultured Planctomycetales bacterium | reverse complement strand
ACCTCTACTACCGCCTCAACGTCATCACCATCCCGATCCCGCCGCTGCGCGACCGGCGCTCCGAGATCCCCGTGCTCGCGGACCACTTCCTCTCCGCCTTCGCGCGGGACGGCAAGCGCCCCGGGCTGGCCTTCTCGCCCGAGGCCCGGCGCCTGCTCGAGGCCCACCCCTGGCCCGGCAACGTCCGCGAGCTGCGCAACGCCGTCGAGCGGGCCGTCGTGCTCTCCGAGGGCGGCGAGATCCGCCCCGAGGACCTGCCCGCGGAGCTCGTCGCGGGCCCGGCCGTGCTCGAGGGCTCGCCGCAGGGCTTCCACGCCCAGGTCGAGCAGTCGCGGCGGCGCATCCTCGAGGAGGCCCTCGCGAAGACCGGCGGGAACCAGACCAAGGCGGCCGAGCTCCTGGGCCTGCAGCGGACCTACCTGGCCCGCCTCGTCCGCCAGCTGGGCCTGCGCGAGTAGCGGATTCCCGTTCCCGCGGACGGGCCGGGGCCGTACCATTTTCCGCCATGCGACTCCTCCCCTGGCTGCTCCTGCCCCTGCTGCTGGCCGCCCAGGACCGTCGTCCCGGCCCCGCGCTGGCGATCCGCGGCGCCCGCGTCTGGACCGACGCGGCCACCGTCCACGAGATCGCCACCATCGTGATCCGCGACGGCCTCGTGGTCGCGGTCGGCGGCGACGTGATCCCGCCGCCCGACGCCGAGATCCTCGAGGCCCGCGACCTCCACGTCTACCCGGGCTTCCTCGACGCGCTCGGCGCGACGGGCCTCGGCGACACGAAGCGCAGCCCCGAGGAGGTCCGCCGGGCCGAGGCGACCGCGACCGACTTCAAGCGCGACTCGCTGGGCGGCATGGAGCCCGCCAACCGCAAGGGCATCCGGCCGGAGTTCCAGGCCGTCGACCGCTTCCAGCTCTCGCCCGAGGATCTCGAGCGCCTCCACCGCGGGGGCTACACCGCGTTCCACGCGGGCTGCGCCAACGAGCTGCTCGGCGGCTCGACCGCGCTGTTCGCCGTGAACGGCGGCACCCGGCGGGAGTCGCTGCTCCGCGCCGGGCCCGCGCAGGTCGCCTCGTTCTCCACGTACGGCGACGGCTACCCGTCCACGCCCATGGGCACGATGGCGCAGTTCCGCCAGGTCTTCCTCGACGCGCGCCGCCTCCGCGAGCTCAGGGCCGCCTGGGAAGCCAGGCCGGACGGCCGGCCCCGGCCGCCGACCGATCCCTCGCTCGAGGCCATCGTCCCCGTCCTGGACGGGAAGGTCCCGCTCTGGTTCGCCGCCGACACCGTGCGCGAGATCGACCGCGTGCTCGACCTCGCCCGCGAGTTCTCGCTCAAGGTCGTCGTCACCGGGGGCCGGGAGGCGGGCCTCGCCGCGGACCGCCTCAAGGCCGCGGGCGTCCCCGTCGTGCTCTCGCTGAAGTTCCCCAAGGAGCCGAAGCGCCCGAGGAAGCCCGCGCCGCCGAAACCGCCCGCCGAGGGCGAGGACGAGACGTACGAGGAGCGGATCAAGCCCCGCGAGCAGTACGAGGAGGAGCGCCGCGAGTGGGAGCTCCGCGTCGGCGGGGCGATCGCGCTCCGCGCCGCCGGGGTGCCCTTCGTCTTCTCCGGCGCCGGACTCAAGGAGCCCGCGGAGACCCTGAAGTCCGTCGCCACGCTGGTGGAGAAGGGCCTGCCCGCCGCCGCGGCCGTCGAGGCCCTCACGTCCCGCCCGGCCGCGCTGCTGGGCCAGGAGCGGACGCTCGGGACGATCGCGCCCGGCCGGCCCGCGAACCTCGTGCTCCTCAGCGCCCCGCTCGGCGACCGCCAGGCCGTCGTCCGGCACGTCGTGGCCGAGGGCCGGAAGTTCACCTACAAGTCGGACGCGAAGCTCGAGGCGCCCCCGGAGATGGACCTGAGCGGTTCGTGGACGATCAAGGCCGAGAAGTCCGACGCGGGCCCCCTCGAGTTCGTCCTCGAGCTCGCGCAGAAGGGCCGCGACCTCTCGGGGGTCGCGAGGGGCGGCCCGCTCGATGGCGCGAAGAGCTCCGTCGGCTCGGCGGGCGGAAAGGCCTTCCGCCTCGCCCTGGTCGGCAAGGTCGACGGCGAGCGCGTGGACGCCGAGTTCCGCGGCGAGTGGGCGGACGGCGCCCTCTCGGGCACCGCCTCCGGCCCGTTCGGCGACGACGTGAAATGGACCGGGAAGAGGACGCCATGAAGCTGATCCGCCTCCTCGCGCTGCTCCTGCTGCTGCCCGCCGGGCTCCCGGCCCAGGACAAGCCGGCCCCGGCCAACGATCCGGACGTCGAGACCGTCGCGGACCGCGCGCCGAAGACCCGGACCGGGGGCTCCTGCCTCGTGCGCAACGCGACGATCCTGACCGTCGGCCCCGCGGGGACGATCGCCAACGGGTCGATCCTCGTGAAGAACGGGAAGATCGCCGCGGTGGGCAAGGACCTCGCCGCCGAGCCCGGCATGGCGGTGATCGACGCGGCCGGCGGCCACGTCATGCCCGGCATCATCGACTGCCATTCCCACATCGCCGGCGACGGCAGCGTCAACGAGCCGACCCAGTCCGTGACCTGCGAGGTCCGCCTCGACGACGTGCTCAACCCGGACGACGTCTCCATCTGGCGCGCCGCCGCGGGCGGCACCACGGTCGCCAACGTCCTGCACGGGAGCGCCAACACGATCGGCGGCCGCAACGCGGTCATCAAGATGCGCTACCGCGCCCCGACGGGCCGGGCCCTGCTCATGGAGGGCGCGCCCCCCGGCGTGAAGTTCGCCCTCGGCGAGAACCCCAAGCAGTCGAACTGGGGCAACCGGGGCAACCGCTTCCCGAACTCGCGCCCCGGCGTCGAGGCGGTCCTGCGCCGCGCGTTCACCGAGGCCGTGGAGTACCGCGAGGCCTGGCGCGAGCACGGCCGCCGCGTGGCCGCGGGCGAGGCCTCCGTCCCGCCCCGGAAGGACCTGCGACTCGACACGCTCGTCGGCATCCTCGCCGGCGAGGTCCGCGTCCACTGCCACTGCTACCGCGCCGACGAGATCCTCATGGTGATGAAAGTCGCCGAGGACTTCGGGTTCCGGATCGCGACGCTGCAGCACGTCCTCGAGGGCTACAAGGTCGCCCCCGAGATCGCCGCGCACGGCGCGGGCGCCTCGACCTTCAGCGACTGGTGGGCCTTCAAGATCGAGGCCTACGACGCGACGCCGTACAACGCCGCGCTCATGGCCGAGGCGGGCGTCAACGTGTCCCTCAATTCGGACAGCCCCGAGCTGATCCGCCACCTCTACGTCGAGGCGGCCAAGGCCGTGAAGTACGGCGGCGTCCCGGAGGTCGAGGCCCTGAAGATGATCACGCTCAACCCGGCCCGCCAGCTGGGCATCGCCTCGCGGGTCGGCTCGATCGAGGCCGGGAAGGACGCGGACCTGGCGATCTTCAACGGCCACCCGCTGTCGCCCTACAGCCGCTGCGTGACGACGCTCGTCGACGGAGAGGTCGTCTTCGAGGACAAGTCCGTTCCGAACCACGCGACGCCCGGCTTCTCGATCGCCTCGCGGCCGCGCCGGGCCCCGCTGGCGATCCCCGCCTCGGCCTCGGGCGCCTGGGCCGTGACGAACGTCGCGATCCACCCCGTCGAGGGCCCCGAGCTCGCCTCGGGCACGATCGTCATCCGGGGGGGCAAGATCGAGTCGATCGGCGCGGGCGACCCGCCGAAGGACGCGGCCGTCGTCGACGGGACCGGGCTGCACGCCTACCCGGGCCTCTTCGACGCGGGCACCGCGATCGGCCTGACGGAGATCGGCTCGGTCGCCGGCACGCGGGACGACGCCGAGATCGGCGGCATCCAGCCCGACCTCGTCGCCTCGACCGCGCTGAACCCCCACACGGAGTACCTGCCGGTGGCCCGGGCCAACGGCCTCACGACCGCGCTCTCGGGGCAGTGGGGCGACCTCGTCTGCGGCCAGTCCACGGTCGTGCGCCTCAGCGGCTGGGTGCCCAAGGACATGGTCGTCGCGGACCGGGTCGGCCTCGTCGTGAACTGGCCCTCGATCCGCAGGCCCGAGCTCGCCGAGGAGCCGCCCAAGGACGACCCGCGCCTCAAGGAGCTCCGCGAGTTCTTCAAGTCCGCCCGGCGCTTCGCCGCGCGGGAGGAGGCCGCGCGCAAGGGCGAGGCCCCGAAGCCGGAGCGCGACCTCCGCCTCGAGGCGATGCTCCCCTACGTCCGCGGGGAGCGGCCCGTGCTCTTCTCGACGGGCTCCGCCGACGACATCGCCGCGGTCCTGAAGTTCGCGGCCTCGTTCGGGCTCAAGCCGGTCATCGCCGGCGGCGCCCAGGCCTGGAAGGTGGCGGACCTGCTCGCGGCGCAGCAGGTCCCCGTGCTCCTCGGCCCCGTGCTCGCCCTGCCGCACGACCGGCTCGACCCGTACGACTCGGCCTACGCGAACGCGGCCCGGCTCCACCGCGCGGGCGTCCTCTTCGCGATCCGTTCGAACGACTCCTCGAACTCCCGCAACCTCCCGTACCACGCGGCCATGGCCGCCTCGTACGGGCTGCCGCGCGACGCGGCCCTCCGGGCGATCACGATCAACCCGGCGCGCATCCTCGGCGTCGCCGACCGGACCGGATCCCTCGAGCCGGGGAAGTCGGCCGACCTGATCCTCGCGACGGGCGATCCGCTCGAGGTGGTCACCGACGTCGTGGGGATGTTCATCGCGGGCCGGCCCCAGCCGCTGGACAGCCGGCACACCCGGCTCTACGAGAAGTTCCGGACCCGCCTGCGGAAGTGATCAGGGGATCCAGGCGACCGAGCGCAGGGCGGGGGAGCGGCGGCCGTCCCCCTCGAAGCTGAAGCGGACCTGCATCGCGGCGTGGCCCTTCGGGATGTCCGGCGTCGCGGGCGACGCGGCGTACTCGCCCCGCCACGGAGCGTCCTTCAGCTCCCGGGCCGTCCTCGCGGTCCGCACCGAGGCGACGAGCCTCGCGCCCTCGGGCACCCGCGCGTTCCAGGTCAGCGTCGTCCCGCCCTCGGTCTTGCGGGCCGGCCCGACGAGCGTCCCCTTCGGGCGGTAGGCGGCGGCGAAGAACTTCCCGGTCGCCCCCGTGCCGACGTGCAGGCGCCCGTGGTGCATCGCCACCGAGCCGCGCCGCAGCGTGCGGCCCATCTGGCAGGTGCGCTCGTACTCGGCCTTCGGGACGCCCGTCTCGGTGATCTTCTTCCACTTCTTGCCGTCCGTGGACGAGTAGACGTGGCCGTCGTCGCGGATCCCGTAGCAGGTGTCCCCGTCGACGAAGAGCCGCAGGAAGCCCGGCATGTAGGCCTGCCAGGCGTCGCCGTCGTAGCGGTAGTAGAGGGGCGAGCTCACGGCGAGGATCGCGTCCTTGAACACGGTGAGCAGCCCGCTGCCGAGCACGGCCTTCTCGCCCTTGTTCGTGGCGATCCCGATGCTCAGCTCCTTCCACTCCTTCCCGTCCCAGCGCATGAGCGTCTGGCCGCGGCGGTTGCAGTAGACCTTGTCCTTGAAGACGACGAGGTCCTGCATGCGCCCGTTGAGCGGGTCGCTGTAGATCTCCTTCCAGGTCTTCCCCTCGTCGGCGGACTCGAAGACCTTCCCGTAGCCGCCGTACCACTTCGGGTCCTTGAGGGCCTCCTCGACGGACGTCGCGCGCCACGAGCCCGACCAGAGCAGCTTCCCCTGGTAGGCGCAGATGTCCATGCCGTGGAGCATCGCGCCGGGGAGCTTGCCGAGCTCGCTCCACTCCTTGCCGTCGTACGCGGTGACGCGATCCGCGGTCCACGGGTAGTACTCCGGGACCAGGAGCTTCCCGTTCACGACGCGGAGGTTGAAGATCATCGACTTCGGGATGTCCTTGAGGACGACCCAGCGGTCCTCGACCGGATCGAACTCGAGGACCTGGCTCTCCTCGGAGTAGGCCCAGGGCGAGAGCATGCGGCCCTCGGTGAAGTCGAAGCTCGTGGAGGCGAGCAGGCGGCCGTCCATCGGGACCATGTTGCCGACGACGTCCCAGCGGCCGGGGTCGGAGTGCTCGACGAGTTTCGAGTTGTCCGCGGCCAGCGTGGCGGCCCGCGAGCCCTCGTGGAGCTGGGTGCCCGCGAGCTCGGTCTCGGCGGAGGGGAAGCCGCGGTCCTCCCACGCGGGGGCGGGGGCCGGGGCCGGATCCTGCGCCGGCCAGGCCAGCAGGACGAGGAGGATCGCGCGCCGGATCATGCCCCTAGGATACAGGGCCGGGGCGGGGCGTTTTTAACCTCGCGGCGTACCGGGAGGCGTATCATAGGAACCCCATGCCGAGCCCCGCGGACCTCGAACTCGGGAAGTACCTCGTCGAGCGGAAGGTCCTCGGCGCCGACGCGGCCAACCGGCTCTTCAAGGTCCAGGACGCCCTCGAGCGGGCGGGGATCCGCCGTCCCTACGGCGACCTCGTGCTCGAGTCCGGCTGGGTCGACGGCGCCGCGCTCGCCTCCGCGCTGGTCGACGCGAGGCAGGCCAACCGGGGCTTCGCCGATCCCAAGGCGCGTACGCCGGCCGAGGCGGACGTCGAGCTGCTCGGGAAGCTCCCGCCCGACGTCCAGCGCTCCCTCGGCGCCCTCTCGGGCGAGTTGAAGCTCCTGGGCTACGAGCGCAGCGCGACCGCGCTGGCCGGCGACCGGGCCGCCGCGGCGATGGGGATGCTGCGCGTCGTCCCGAAGGTGGCCGGCGAGACCAAGCTGCGGGTCAAGGCGAAGGACCCGGCGAAGCTGACGCCGGTCCCCGAGCAGGCCCCGCGGCCGGGCACGGCCCGGCGGGTCGCGCCGGCGGCCGCGACCCCGGCGCCTACGGATCCCGCGGCGCCTCCCCCGGAGGAGCCTCCGCCCGCGCGGCGGGGTCCCTCGAGGATCCCGCGCTACATCGCGGGTGTCGTCTCGGTGGCCGCGATCGTCCTGATGATCGGCCTGGTCGCGCGCTGGGCGCTGAACCGCCCCGCTCCCGTCGTCGCCGCGACGCCGACGCCGGACTTCAAGTACGTGCCGCCCGACATCATCCCGTCGGGGACTCCGGCGCCGAAGCCCACGCCCTCGCCGACCACCTCCGCTCCGGACGAGGAGGTCGCCGAGGCGCGGAAGAAGTACCTCGAGAGCCAGGAGGCGCTCGCGGCCAAGGAGTGGGCCGAGGCGCAGAAGCTCATCGCGGGGCAGAACCTCTTCGAGGCGAGGAAGAAGCTCAAGCTCCTGCGCGACGGCCTGAGCTGGACGACCTTCGTGCAGGCGCACCGGGCCGAGATCGTCGAGGCCCTCCAGCGCATCGAGGACGCGCCGACGGCCTCGGGCGACGGCGTCTCCGGCCGCGAGTACGACCTCCGCGAGGAGTCAGAGCGCCGGGTGGACTCGGCGTCCCGCGACCTGCTCGACCTCGCCGCGGCGGACCTCCGCCGCTCGCGGCGCGTGCGCGCGCGGATCAAGGAGGAGCGGATCGACGCCATGCTGCGGGGCGGGCGCCGGATCCGGGCCGCGACGATCGCCGAGGCGACGCGCGAGGACGTCCGGCTCGTCGGCCAGGGCGCCGACGGCCCCGTCGACCTGCTCGTGGCCTGGGACGCGCTCGACGACGCGTCGTTCACCGCGGCCTGGAAACTCGTGGCGAAGCTGACCGGCGCGGACGGCTGGGTGGACTACGGGCGGGCGGCGCTGGAGCGACGCTCGTGGAAGGAGGCCCAGGCCGCGTTCGCCGAGGCCGCGCGGCTCGACCCCTCGCGCAAGGGGCGGCTGCCCGAGCCCGGGGTGCTGCTCGCCGATCCCGCGGTGTTCCGCGGGCCGGTTTGCGGGGCGGGCCGCGACAGCCTCGAGGGACGCTGGAGCGGGGCCGATCCCGATCTCGCGAAGGACTTCGTCGGCGACTCGGGCAAGGTCGAGATGGCCGCCGGTTCGCTCCGCCTGCAGCCGCAGGGGGACTCGCTGTGGACGCTGCGCGACCTCGAGGTCGACGGCTGGGTCGAGCTCGAGGCCGACCTGTCGGGCGAGGGCGCGCTGGTCGTCGCCGTGCTGCCCGATCCGGCCGGCCGCGGCGCGGCGCTGCTCGCGGGCCCGTCGGGGATCGCAGTCCACGAGTGGGACGGCGGCCCCAAGGCGGCGCTCGCGACGTCGACCCACAAGCCGGACGGCAAGCGCCCGCTGCTCGTCGCGTTCCGCCAGGGGCTCTGGCGGGTGCGGCTGGGCGAGCAGGAGGTGCTGACGTTCCCCGGCCCGGGGCCGGTCCGCGGCCGGCTGCGGATCGGCGCGCGGGGAGGGCCCGTCGTGCTCGGAGGCCTGCGGATCGCGGCGCGCGTCCCGGCCCACGAGATGTCCCGCCGCCTCCGCTCGATGGACGAGCTGCTCCGTTCGGCCGGCGGGTCGCGGGGCGTCGTCGAGGCCGCGCTCTCCGCCGAGGACGAGGGCGCGATCGCGCGGCTGCCCGAGGAGGCGAAGGGCCTGGTCGCCAAGGCGCGCGAGGCGGCGGCCCGCGACGGGCGCGTCGAGTCGCTCGAGGCGTTCGACGCGGCCGTGAAGGCGGCGCCGGAGTACGCGCCGTCCTGGTACTGGAGGGCGCTCGCCCGGCTCGCGACCGGCGACGCGGCGGGGGCCCGGCAGGACCTCGCGACGGCGGTCACGAAGAACGCGGCCTTCGTCGAGGCGCACGCGCGCCTCGCGGCGCTGCTGCTCGAGGCGGGCGAGGACGCGAAGGCCGCGGACTCGGCCGACGAGGCGCTGCGGCGGAGGAACGGCGACCCGCTGGCGCTCGCGGTGCGGGGCCTGCTGCGCGTCCGCAAGGGCGACGCGGCGCTCGGGCGGCGGGAGATGGACCTCGCGGTCCGGCTGGCCGGGCCCGCGGACCTGGAGGCCTGGCGGCTCGCGCGGCGGGGACTGGCGGTCGTCCGGGGCCCGGCGGCCTTCGGCGTCCGGTTCGTGCGCGAGGAGTCGGGCCTGCGGATCCACGCCGAGCTCGCCGGAGCGGCGGCCGAGTCGACGGCGGCGGCGTATCACTCCCTGGCGACGGCGGCCGGCGTGACCGGGCCCGCCCGCGTCGCGGTCTTCGCGACGCGCGAGCTGAGGTCCGCGTACCGGGCCGCGGCGGGGGAGCTGGCGATGGACGAGCTCGATCCGGCGGAGGCGGCGGCCCGGCGGCTCGGGTTCCGCGGGGCCTGGGCGGACGCCGTGGCCGGGGCGCTCGGGTCGCCGGAGCGGGCCCTGCCCGCGGCCGTGCTCGCCGAGGCGCGCCGTCCCGGGCCGAACCTGGCCGCGCTGGTGGCGGCTCCGGAGCCGGGCCCGGCCCGGGCCTGGGCGGCCGCGCACTTCCTCCTGCGCTCGGACGGGGGCTCCCGCCGGCCCCTGCTGGCGGCGTTCGCCGGAGATCTCGCGGCGGGACGTCCTGCCGCGTTCGTGGACGCGGCCGCGGAGGCCGCCTGGACGAAGCACCTGGACAGCCTGGAGGGCGCGCCGTGATGCCGATCCGAATCCTGGTCCTGGCCGCGCTGGCCGCGGCCGTCGTGCCCGACGACGAGCCGTGGACGGCGACCCTGGTCGTGAAGACGATGCACTGCGACGAGTGCGTGTCCCAGGTCGAGACGCAGCTCAAGGGCATCCAGGGCGTGAAGTCGGTCGAGAAGGACGCGGCGAAGCTGACCCTCCGGGTCTCGATCGAGGAGAAGCGCGCCGTCCGCCTCAAGACCTTCCAGGCCGCCGTGCCGGCGGACATGAAGCTCGAGAAGGTGGAGATCGTCCGCCGCGGGCGCGTCAGCTCCACGAAGGACGGGGTCTTCCTCGCCGCGCTGGGCTCGGGCCAGGCCTACGAGCTGACCGGGGAGAAGGCCGCGGAGCTCGCGAAGTCGCTGAAGGGCGACGCCGAGTTCCGGATCACCGGCGAGCTCGGCGGCAAGGACGGCAAGGAGTCGATCGCCGTGGCGAATTTCCAGGCCAAGGACTGGAAGGACTAGCGGCGGAGCCGGCGCGCCTTTCGGAGCAGGCGGGCGCGCGCGTCGTCGACGGGTTTCGCGGGCCCCGGCCCGGAGCCCGAGGCCTTCTTCAGCAGGGCGGCCGCGTCGAAGCCCGTGGGGTTCTGGCCCGCGGCGAGCTTCTCCAGCTCCGACACCACCTCGGCGGGCGACTGGTATCGCGACTCGCGCGTCTTCATCATCATCTTGCGGATCACGAACTCGGTCTGCGGCGACACGAGCAGGTTGTTCTTCCGGGCGCTGGGGATCTCGTCGGTGAGGTGGCGCGTGACGGCGCCCGCGGCGTTGGCGGCGGGGTAGGGGACCTCGCCGACGACCATGTGGTAGAAGGTGCAGCCCAGGGAGTAGATGTCGCTGCGCGTGTCGATGTCCTTCTCGCCCCGGGCCTGCTCGGGCGAGATGTAGTGGGGCGTGCCGAGCGTGATCCCCGGGGAGCTCTGGCCGGAGACCGGGTCCGCGTCGGCGGCGAGCTTCGCGAGGCCGAGGTCGCAGAGCTTCGCGACGCCCTCGCGGGTGACGAGGATGTTGTCGGGCTTGATGTCGCGGTGGGTGATGCCGGCCTGGAAGGCGGCGTGCAGGGCCTTGGCGACCTGGAGGAGGAGCTGGACGGCGCGCTTCTCGTCGAGGGCGCCGCCGCGCTGGACGAGCTCGCCGACCGTGGGCCCGTCGATGTACTCCATCGCGAAGTAGCAGACGCCGTTGGACTCCCCGACGTCGATGCCCTGGATGATGTTCGGGTGGCTGAGCTTGGCGACGGCGCGGGCCTCGCGGAAGAAGCGCTCGCGGCGCGCGGGGTCCGTGGCGTAGACCGGGGCGAGGATCTTCACGGCGACGACGCGGTCCATCGAGAGCTGGACGGCCTTGTAGATGCGGCCCATCGCGCCCTGGCCGATCTGCGTCTCGAGCCGGTATCCCGCGAGCTGCGTGTGGCCGCCCGAGGCGCCCTGGTGCTGGAAGATCCGGCGGACCTGCTCGGCGGTCAGGTAGCCCTTCTCGACCATCAGCTCGCCGAGCTTCTTCGGGGCGACGCCGAGCGCGCGGAGGCGCTCCTGCATCCCGAGGCACTCGTCGAGCTTGTCGAGCGTCGTGAAGCCGAGCTTGATCGCCAGGGCGCCGAACTGGACGCCTTCCCGGGGTTCCGCCATCGGGGGGCGATTCTACCTCCGCGGGCCCGGCGACGGAATGCCGCGAACCCCGGGAGCGGGGGCCGGTTCAACTGGACGTGAGCCCCTTCCGACTGCCGTAGCCCGCCCCCCTCCCGTTGATTTCCCCGACCGCCATCGCATAATGTCCGCCTCCATCCGAGGGACGCCATGGGTTTCCGCGAGACCGAAGACAAGTGGATGAAGCTGTGGAACGACCCCAAGGGTCTGAACAGCTACCGAACTTCGCCCGATCCGAAGCGGAAGTACTACGTCCTCGAGATGTTCGCCTACCCCTCGGGCGACATCCACATGGGGCACTTCCGCAACTACACGATCGGCGACATTCCCGCCCGCTACCGGATGATGCAGGGCTACGACGTCCTCCATCCCTTCGGCTGGGACGCCTTCGGCCAGCCCGCCGAGGGCGCGGCGATCAAGAAGGGGAACATCCTCCCGCGCGACTGGACGCTCGGGAACATCGCCACGGGCCGGGCCACGCTCCAGCGCATGGCCCTCACGTACGACTGGGACCGCGAGATCATCACCTGCAACCCGGACTACTACCGCTGGACGCAGTGGATCTTCCTCCAGCTCTACAAGAACGGCCTCGCCTACCTCGGCGCCTCCTGGGTGAACTGGTGCACGACCTGCGACACCTCGCTCACCAACGAGCAGGCCGAGGGCGGCTCCTGCTGGCGCTGCGGGAAGTCCGTCACGAAGCGCAAGCTCGACCGCTGCTGGTACTTCCGCTACACGAAGTACGCGGAGCGGCTCCACAAGGACATCGACCGGCTCACGGAGTGGCCCGAGCAGGTCCGCACCCAGCAGCGCAACTGGATCGGCCGCAGCGAGGGCGCGATCGTTGAGTTCCCCGTTGTGGGAGGTGGCGAGCTCAAGCTCAAGGTCTTCACCACCCGGCCTGACACGATCTACGGGGTGACCTTCCTCGCCCTCTCTCCAGAATTCCAAATGCTCGATGCCCTTACCGCCCCGCCTCAAAAGGACAAGGTTGAAGAGTACGTCCGAAAGGCCCTCGTCCGCGACGAGGCCCAGCGCGACAAGGAGAAGGACGGGGTCTCCTTGATGAACCAGGCGATCAATCCCTTCACAGGCGAAAAGGTCCAGCTCTGGGTCGCGGATTACGTGCTCGGCGGCTACGGGACGGGCGTCGTCATGGGCGTCCCGGCGCACGACCAGCGGGACTTCGAGTTCGCGCGGAAGTACAAGATCCCGCTCCGCGTCGTGATCCAGCCGAAGGGCGGGACTCTCGACCCCGCCGCGATGACGGAGGCCTACGCGGACGACGGGATCATGGTGAACTCGGGCCCCTTCGATGGCACGCCGAACCCCGAGGGCATCGCGAAGGTGACCGCGCACGCCAAGGCGAAGGGCTGGGGCGGCCCGACGATCAACTACAAGCTCAAGGACTGGCTCGTCTCGCGGCAGCGCTACTGGGGCTGCCCGATCCCGATCATCCACTGCGAGAAGTGCGGGCCCCAGCCGGTGCCGGAGGAGCAGCTCCCCGTCGTCCTCCCGACGGACATCAAGAACTTCATCCCGAAGGGCCGCTCGCCGCTCGCGGACTCGCCGGAGTACATGAAGGCGGCCTGTCCGAAGTGCGGCGCCGCGGCGCAGCGCGACCCGGACACGATGGACACGTTCATGTGCTCGTCGTGGTACCAGAACCGCTACGTCGACCCGAAGAACGACCGCGAGCCCTGGTCGATGGAGGAGGCGAAGAAGTGGCTCCCCGTCGACCTCTACATCGGCGGCGTGGAGCACGCGCGCGGGCACTGCCTGTACTTCCGCTTCATCACGAAGGTGCTCTTCGACCTCGGCAAGCTCCCGGTCGACGAGCCCTGCGTCCGCCTCTTCAACCACGGCATGGTCTGCGACGAGAAGGGCGAGATCATGTCGAAGTCGAAGGGCAACGTCGTCTCGCCCGGCGCGATCATGGACCAGTGGGGCGTGGACGCGTGCCGCATCGCGATGTGCTTCTTCGCGCCCAGCGAGGACCAGATCAGCTGGAGCGAGAGCGGCCTCGTCGGCGCGGCTCGCTTCCTCCGGCGGGTGGAGGACTTCGCGGAGAAGGTGAAGGGGTTCCCGGCGGGCGAGCCGGATCGCGCGAAGCTCTCGGCCCCGGTCACCGCGGTCTGGCGCAAGATCCACCAGGTCATCCAGAAGGCGACTTTCGCGTACGAGAAGGATCTCCACTTCAACACGGCGCTCGCGCAGGCGATGGAGCTCCTCAACCTCCTCGACGCGGCCCCCGCGAACGACGACGACCGCAAGGCCCTTCGGATGACGGCCGTGCACCTCGCGAAGGTGCTCGCCCCGATGGCCCCCTTCCTCGGCGAGGAGCTCCACGAGCGGCTCGGCGGGAGCGGCAGCGTGTTCCGCGGCGGTTTCCCCGTCGCGGATGCCGAGGCGGCCAAGGAGTCGGAGTTCGAGATCGTGCTCCAGGTCAACGGCAAGGTCCGCGGCAAGGTGGTGGTGGACGCCGGCGCGACCGAGGAGCAGGTGAAGGCCGCGGCGCTCGCGGAACTCGGCAAGCAGCTCGAGGGCAAGGCCCCGAAGAAGGTGATCGTCGTGAAGGGCCGGCTCGTCAACGTCGTCGTCTAGCGGACTTTCAGCTCGGCCTCCGCGCCGGTGCCGTGGGCGACGAGCTCGAGGATCGTCTTGCCGTAGATGCGCCGCACGACGCCGCCGTGCGACTTGCCGCCCTGGACCACCGAGAACGGCACGTCGGAGTGGCACCAGGTGACCAGCGTCGTCGTCTTGCCCCCGGCCCAGGCCGCCGTCGAGGTGAGGCGGGTGCAGTCCCAGGTCCGGCCCGCGGCGGCCACGGACTCGATCGCCGTCTCCACCGTCACGTTCGGGTCCGGCTGCACGCGCTTCGGCGGCTGCACCGGGCGGCCGTGCATGTCGACCCCCGGGTAGATGCAGATCGCGCGTCCGCCGGGCGGACCCACCCAGAGCTCCTGCAGTTTCCCGTCCTTGGCGACGAGCGACTTCCAGACCGTGAAGCCCGAGTCGGACGGCGCGCGGTTCTCCACCCAGAGGGCGCCGTCGGGCTGCTCCGCCACGACGGAGATCTTGGTCGAGAAGGGGGTCAGGGCGCCCTCGCGCCGGACCGAGTAGAGCACCCACTGGCCGACGCTGAGCTTCGAGGGGTCCTGGACCGCGAGGCTCGTGACGACGGAGAACTCCTGGTCCTGCGTGGGGCCGGACGACGAGGGGCCCGACGAGCAGGCGGCCAGCAGCAGCGGCAGGGCCAGCGCGAGTGACTTCATGCGTCCCTCATACCGGACGGGCCGGGGCGGGGTCAAGCCTGCGGCTTCCGCGACTTCCGACGGCGCTCCCGCTCCTCCATCATCTTGCGGAGGTTGACCTCGTACCCCGATTCCTTGGGCCGGTAGTAGGTCCGGCCCTGCAGGCCCTCGGGGAGGTGGCCGTGGTCGACGACGCCGCCCTCCTGGTCGTGGGCGTACTGGTAGCCCTTCCCGTGGCCGAGGTCCTTCATCAGCCCCGTCGGGGCGTTGCGCAGGTGCAGCGGCACGGCGCCGTGCGGCGTCGAGCGGACGTCCTCTCGGGCCTCCTGCATGGCGAGGTAGCTCGCGTTCGACTTCGGCGCCGTCGCGAGGTACGTGACGGCCTGGGCCAGCGGGATCCAGGCCTCGGGCATGCCGACGAAGTCCACGGCGTCGCGCACGGCGACCGCGACCATGATCCCGCGGGGGTCCGCGTTGCCGACGTCCTCGCTCGCGAAGATGACGAGCCGCCGCGCGACGAAGAGCGGGTCCTCGCCGCCCTCCAGGATCCGGGCCATCCAGTACAGGGCCGCGTCGGGGTCGCTGCCGCGCAGGGACTTGATCAGCGCGCTCGCCAGGTCGTAGTGCTGGTCGCGGTCCTTGTCGTAGCGCGAGAGGAGCCGCGGCGCCGCGGCTTTCACGCCCTCGAGGGTGATGCGGCGGGTCAGGTCGCCGGCCCGGGGCGAGGCGTTCACGGCCAGCTCGAGGAGGTTGTAGGCGGAGCGGGCGTCGCCGTGGGAGACGTTGACGATCCAGTCGAGCACGCCCTCGCCGATCTCGAGGCGCTCGCGGCCCAGCCCGCGCTCCTTGTCCGTGATCGCGCGCTCGAGGAGGACGCGCAGCGACGTGTCGGAGTGGGGCTGGAGGACGAGCACGAGGCTCCGCGAGAGCAGGGCCGCGTTGAGCTCGAAGGACGGGTTCTCGGTGGTGGCGCCGACGAGGACCACGGTGCCGTCCTCGACGTGGGGGAGGAAGGCGTCCTGCTGGGCCCGGTTGAAGCGGTGGATCTCGTCGACGAAGAGCAGCGTCGCCTTGCCGCGGGCGGCGCGGGCGGCCCGGGCCTCCTCGATCGCCTCGCGGACCTCCTTGATGCCGCTCGTGACGGCCGAGAAGGTGCGGAAAGGCAGGCCCGCGCGGGCGGCGACGAGGCGGGCGAGCGTCGTCTTGCCCGAGCCCGGCGGTCCCCAGAGGATCATCGAGGGCGGCGGCGTGCCCGACTCGAGCACGGCGGCGAGGGGCGAGCCGGCGCCGGCGATCTCGGCCTGGCCGACGTACTCCGCGAAGTCCGCGGGGCGCATGCGGTCGGCGAGCGGGGCGGGGCCCTTGGACGCGGACTTCTCGAAGAGGTCCATCAGACCCACAAGCCCCCGCCGACGTCGATGACGGCGCCGCTGACGTAGGACGCGCGGTCCGAGGCGAGGAACTCGACGACGGAGGCGATCTCGGCGGGATCGCCGAGCCTCCGCAGGGGGACCTTGGGGGCGAGCGAGGCCACCTCGAGGTCGCTGTAGGCCCAGGTCCGGATGAACCCGGGGCAGACCATGTTGACGCGGACTCCGCGGGGGCCCTCGGCCTGGGCGAGGGACCTGGCGAGGACGACGAGGGAGGCCTTGGCCATCGCGTAGGCCGCGTAGGCCGGGTTGCCGCGGAGCAGGCCGGAAACGGTGCCGCCGAGGACGACGACGGAGCCGCGGGACTTCCGCAGGGCCGGGAGCGCGGCCTTCACCGAGTTGAGCGTGGCGCGCACGTTGGAGTCGTGCATCGCGTCGAACTTGTCCAGCTCGAGCCGGGAGACCGGGGTGGGGACGAAGTCGCCGACGTTGGCGACGAGGAGGTCGAGGCGGCCCCAGCGGCGCAGGGCCGCGTCGACGAGCCGCTTCGCCCCGTCGGGGCGGCGGACGTCGGCGCGCACGACGGCGTGGTCGGCGTCCTCCATGGCCTTCGAGGCGGCGCGGGCCGGCGCGGCGGCGCGGAGGTGGTTGAGCAGGACGGCCCAGCCCGCCCGCCCGAGGCCGGTGGCGATGCCGAGGCCGATGCCCCGCGTGCTGCCGGTAACGACGGCGACTTTCATTGGGTTGGGGATTCTAGCACGGGGAAGGCGAGCTGGGCCGGTCGGCGAGCTCCGGCTACTCCTCGAAATCCACGAGGCGGCCAGAATCTACGGATTCCTGGGGATCTTGAGCTTGATCTTGAAGTGATCCGACCTGAATTGCGGGTACCCGATGTACTGTGTTCCGAAGATCTCTCCCCAAAGCAGGTACTCACCTCCAGGTTCCAGGCAGTAGGCATCAGACCGCACGCAATCAGGCGAATCGGCCTTGGGCGGTGGAGAGCTGTATTGGAACTCTCGAAATGGAATCCAGATTCGGTGCCTCCAAAGACCATCGGCGACCTTCTTACCCGGAGAAAAACCTCCATGCTCGAATTCGGCGACCTGGCTGGGGTCGAAGGGCTCCTTCCAGGGGCTGCAGACTCTGTAGTGCCAGTGGTAGTCGCGAATCATGAACTCCCCGGCCGCCTCCACGTCCTCCGGCAGATCCGGATGCTCGCGGCGAATCCGGCCCAAGCGCTCCGGATCCAGGACGACGAAATTCAGCCTCGCCGTGTGCTCCTTCCACCGTTCAGCGCCAAGGTCCATGTCGACGTCTACGACGAGCTCCACCGTGGGGTCCTTCGCGGCCACCACCTTTACGTCGAGGACCTTGAAGTGCGTCGTGCAGCCGGTGCCGCACAGGGCGAGGAAGAGGACAGGCCAACCCGCCCGGCCGAGACGGATCCCCCGCGTGCCGCCGGTGACGACGGCGACCTTCATGAGCCCTTCCAGCCCGCGATCAGGGTCGCGAGGCGGTCCTCGAGGGCCTTGGGGCTGCCGTCCTTCCAGTCGTTGACGAGGATGGAGAACACGAAGGTCTCGCCCGAGGCCGCCTCCGCGTAGCCGGAGAGCGTGGAGACCCCGGCGATCGTGCCCGTCTTCGCGCGGACCCGGCCCTTCACGTTCTCGAGCCGGTCGCGGAGCGTGCCGGGCTCGGTGCCCGCGACGGCGAGCGAGTCCACGAAGGCCTTCCCGTGCCGGTGCCCGTGCATGTACGCGAGCAGGGCCGCCACGGAGCCCGCGGAGGCCTTGTTGTCGCGCGTGAGCCCGGACCCGTTGACGAGGACGACGTCCGAGATGCCGAGGTCCTTGCGGAGCCAGTCCTGGACGGCCTCGGCGCCGCGGGCGGTGCTGCCCTCGCCCTTGAGCTTGAAGCCGAGGAGCTTGAGGATGAGCTCGGCGTGGAGGTTCTGGCTGACGGTGTTGCAGGAGGCCGCGGCCTCGGCGAGCGTGTGCTCGGCGAGGATCATCTCGCGGGCCTTGGCCGGGACGGCGAGGTCGCCGGCGAGGCGGACCTGGCCGTCGACCGCGACGCCCTCGCGCACGAGGGTCTCGCGGAGCACCGTGGCGAAGTACCGGGCGGGGTCGTGGATCGCGACGGACTTCTTCACGTTGTCGGCCCCCGCGGGGAACTCGCCGGAGAGGACGATCTCGTTCGTGCCGTCCTTCCGCGAGAAGCCCCAGGTGCCGCGTCCGCGGACGGTCTTCGCCTTGTTGACGAAGGTCACGTAGCGCGTGTCGGGGATCATGCGGACCTTCGGCGGGGCGCCGACCGCCCCGGCGTCGATCTCGAAGTCCACGCAGTTGTCGTTGAAGGTGAGGCCGGAGACCTGGCAGGCCCACCACTCGAGGTGGCTGTGCTGGCGCCAGTCGGGCGGCTGGGGCTCGTCGTCGAAGATGCCGGGGTGGGCGACGACGTCGCCGGCGAGGCGGGCGACGCCGGCCTTCTTGAGGCGCGAAGCGGCCTCGCGGAAGCAGGCGAGGGGGTCGCCGCCGTGGAGGCGGCCGGAGATGTTGGGGTCGCCGGAGCCCAGGACGTGGAGGTCGCCGGTGGCGTCGTCGAGGGCGAGGGTCGTGCGGAAGCGGTAGCCGGGGCCGAGGAGGGCGATCGCGGCGGCGGTCGGGAAGAGCTTGGAGTTGGAGGCGAGGCGGAGGACTTTCTTCTCGTCCCGGCTGAACACGGGGGTCCCGGAGCGCGTCGAGTGGATGAGGACGCCGAGCTTGGCGTCCTTGAGCCGGGCGCCGGCGATCGCGGCGGCCGCCTGGTCGCCGAGGTCCGGGGCCTGCGTCCCGGGGGCGACGAGGAGCAGGGCGAGGGCCGCGGCGCGGATGAGGGACATCACGGGTACTGTAGGACCTAGATCGGCCAGCTCAAGGCTAATAATTGACAGGGCGGAGTGACGGGGCCACTATAATCCCCGCTTCGGGGAGCCCGGGGGGAGTCGGCGGGAGCACCGGAACCAAGGGAGGCCATCGTGGCCGGGGATTTCAAGCCGCTGGGCCAGCTCCTCAAGGAGATGGAACTCGTCACCGAGGGCCAGATCCAGGAGGCCCTCGCGATCCAGCGCGACAAGGGCGGCGCGATCGGCGACACGCTGGTCGAGCTCGGCTACATCAACCGGGACGAGCTCCTGGTCGCCCTGGGCGCGCAGCGCGGGATGGAGGTCATCAAGCTCGCCGAGCTGGACGTCCCCCCCGAGGTCATCGACAAGGTCCCCGCGACCATCGCCCGCAACTACAAGGTCATCCCGATCAAGTTCGAGGGCAAGACGCTCACCGTCGCGACGAGCAACCCGCACGACATCAACGCGATGGACGACCTGCGCTACACCCTGCACTGCGAGGTGGTCGGCGCGGTGACGAGCGAGGAGGAGATCGACGCCGCCCTCGAGAAGTACTACGAGCACAAGGTCCAGTCCCTGAACCAGGTGCTCGGCGAGATCGGCGAGGGCGACCTGCAGTTCGAGGACGTCAAGGAGTCCCTCCGCAAGAAGGGCGGCGCCTACAACGTCGAGGAGATGATCAACGCGGCGCCCGTCGTCAAGCTCTTGAACCTGATCCTCCTGACGGCCATCAAGGCGCAGGCCTCGGACATCCACTTCGAGCCGTTCGAGAACGAGTTCAAGGTCCGGTACCGCGTGGACGGCGTGCTCTACGAGATGGAGGCGCCGCCGCTGCACCTGGCCCTGCCGCTGATCAGCCGCGTCAAGGTGCTCTCGAACCTGGACATCTCCGAGACGCGCCTGCCCCAGGACGGCCGCATCCTGCTGACCGTCAGCGGCAAGCCCGTCGACCTGCGCGTCTCGACGCTGCCGACGATCTTCGGCGAGAGCGTCGTCATGCGCGTGCTGGACCGGAGCGTCGTCAAGCTGGAGCTCGACAACATCGGGCTCCGCGAGGACGAGATGAAGCTCCTGAAGAACCTGATCAACCTGCCCCACGGCATCATCATCGTCACGGGCCCGACGGGCTCGGGCAAGACGACGACGCTGTACTCCTGCCTGTACTACGCCAACGACGTCCGCTGGTAGATCATCACGACCGAGGACCCCGTCGAGTACGACCTCGACGGCATCGTCCAGTGCCAGATCAACGAGGAGATCGGGGTGACGTACGCCTCGCTCCTGCGCTCGATCCTGCGCCAGGACCCGGACACGATCCTCGTCGGCGAGATGCGCGACCTGGAGACCTCCCAGATCGCCGTCGAGGCCGCGCTGACCGGCCACGTCGTGTTCTCCACCCTGCACACGAACGACGCCCCGAGCTCGATCACCCGCATGCTCGACCTGGGCGTCGAGCCCTTCCTGATCTGCGCCTCGCTGGAGGCCATCGTCGCCCAGCGCCTCGTCCGCAAGATCTGCGCCAAGTGCAAGGAGGAGATCTCGCCGACCGAGGAGATGCTCATGGAGCTGGAGCTGACGCCGGACCAGGTGAAGAACAAGAAGTTCTGCTGGGGCCGGGGCTGCGCCAACTGCAACGGGACGGGCTACCGCGGCCGCCAGGCCATCTTCGAGATCATGCTGCTCAACGAGCGGATCAAGGAGCTCGTGATGCAGCAGGCCTCGACGGACAAGATCCGGCACGTCGCCCTCGAGCAGGGCATGCGGACGCTGCGGGAGTCCGGCCTGCTGGCGATCTTCGACGGCCACTCGACCATCGAGGAGGTCGTCCGCGAGACGATGTTCTCCAAGGCCTAGGTCGTTGCCTTCCCCGGCGCACGGGGTTAGGATCGGGGTTTCGGTCGGGGCCCGCCGGGCGGGCCCCCTTGCGAGGAGGTCGGAGCATGGCGGGGTTCACCGTCGAGGCCGTCGACAAGGGCGGCAAGCGCGTCAAGTTCGACGTCGAGGCCGGATCGTCCGCCGAGGCCATCACCAAGGTGAAGGGCCAGGGGATGAAGCCGGTCAACGTGAAGGAGAAGGACGCGGGCGGCGGGATGCTCGCCGGCGCGAGCGCCGGCGCCGCGGGCGTCAACAAGGGCCACGCCCCCACGGCGGTCCCCGGCGGGCAGATGGCCGCCGCGGTCGTGCCGGCGGCGAAGCCCAAGAAGGGCGGCGGGGGCGGCTTCTTCGGCCGCGTCGGCCACAAGCAGCTCACCCAGTTCACCCAGCAGCTCTCCGTGCTCATGGACGCGGGCCTGCCCGTCGTCCGGAGCCTGAAGATCCTGGCGAACCAGATGAAGCCCTCGCTCCTGAAGAACCAGGTCGCCGAGGTCGCGGAGGACGTCGAGACCGGCTCCTCGCTCTCCGAGGCCCTCGGCAAGCACCCGAAGACCTTCGACAAGCTCTACGTGAACATGGTGAAGGCGGGCGAGGCGGGCGGCGTGCTCGACGTCATCCTGCAGCGCCTCGCGGGCTTCATGGAGCGCATGGAGGCCCTGAAGCGCAAGATCGTCGGCGCCTCGATCTACCCCGTGGTCGTCATCCTGATCGCCGTGGCCGTCGTGCTGGCGATCATGAAGTTCATCGTCCCGAAGTTCGCCGACGTGTTCAAGTCGGTGAACGTCGAGATGCCCCCGATGACGAAGTTCCTGATGGCCTGCTCGGCCTTCGTCGAGGACTACTGGTTCATCCTCCTGGCCTTCCCCGTGATCGGCTTCTTCGCCGTGAAGGCCTGGGGCAAGACCAAGGGCGGCCGGCACACGATCGACAAGCTGAAGATCACGGCCCCCCTCGTCGGGCCGATCATCAAGAAGTCGGTCATCGCCCGCTTCTGCCGCACGCTGGGCACGCTGCTGCAGTCCGGCGTGCCCATCCTCGAGGCCCTGAACATCGTCCGCAACGCGACGGGCAACGAGGTCATCGGCGACGCGATCCTGAAGGTCCACGACTCGATCCGCGAGGGCGAGTCGATCTCCGAGCCCCTGGCCCAGAGCGGCGTCTTCGACGACCTGGTCATCAACATGATCGACGTCGGCGAGGAGACGGGCGAGCTCGACAAGATGCTGCTGAAGATCGCGGACAACTACGACGCCGAGGTCGACGCCGCGGTCAGCGTCCTCATGAGCATCCTGGAGCCCATGCTGATCGTCGGCCTGGGCTTCACGGTCGGCTTCATCGTCGTGGCCCTGTTCCTGCCGCTGATCAGCCTGCTGCAGGGCATCGGCGGCAAGCAGTAAGGGGCGGCGTCCGGGCGGAATCCAGGGGGCGCCCCCGCAGGGGGGCGCCCCTTCCCATTTCGGGACGGGTTGCATGAGCCTCCGCTCCAAGATGCTCGCCGGGGTCATCCTCGTGATGACCCTCGTCGGCGGGCTGCTCACGGCGAACCTCGTCGCCGACGGCATCGCCCGCCGCTCCGCCCAGGCCTCCGACAAGGCCGAGTTCCTCGCCCGCCTCGCCGCCGACTGGGTCGAGCACACCCCCAGCCTCCGCACGACCGACTGGGCCTCCTTCGACCGGCGCCTCTCCACGAGCCCCCTGGTCTCCGGCTGGCTCGTCGTCGCCCGGGGCCGCGACGGGAGCACCCTGTCCATCGAGACGAGCAGCGGGGACCGCGACCTCGGCGTCGAGGAGGAGGCCGTCTTCCGCGGCGTCTTCGCCGACAAGCGCGTCCGCGTCCTCGGCACCCGCGCTTACGCCCCCCTGGCCACGGGCGAGGGCGACCACGCCGTGCGGCTCGACCTCCGCGGCCACGAGATCGCCGGCGGCTTCGACCTGACCCAGAGCCTCGGCAACATCGTCGTGATCATGGTCCTCGGGACGGTCATCCTCGTCCTGCTGACCTGGGTCCTGCTCCAGCGGGTCGTGCTGCGGCCCCTCCAGGCGATCCTCGACGCCTCGCGGCGCGTCTCGGAGGGCGACTACTCGGGCCGCGTCCCGGCGCCCGTCGGGCGGAAGGACGAGATCTCCGAGCTGATCGCGGCCATGAACTCGATGATGGAGAAGATCGAGGCCTACCACCAGCGGCTCAAGGAGGACATCCGGCAGGCCCGGGAGCGCATCACGCACACCGAGCGCATCCTCGTGCACGCCCAGCGGCTCTCCGCGACCGGCACGCTGGCCGCCGGCATCGCCCACGAGATCAACAACCCCCTCGGCGGCATGCTCAACGCCCTGCAGGCCCTCAAGTCGGGCAAGCTGGACCCCGCGAAGCGCGAGGAGTACCTCGACCTGGTCCAGGACGGGCTGGAGCGGGTGCGTAAGATCGTCGGCCAGGTGCTCCATTTCCGGCCCCGGGCCTTCGAGCCGGTGCCGGTGAGCCCGCGGGAGGTGGTCGAAAAGTCTATGGCCTTCCTGGACCACAAGGCCCGGCGCAAGGAGGTGGCGGTCGAGAACGCCCTTCCGGCCGACCTGCCGGCCATCCAGGGGGACGCCCTGGAGCTCCAGCAGGCCATCCTGAACGTCCTGATGAACGCCGTGGACGCCTGCGCGGCGGGCTCGGGCCGGGTGCGGGTCGGCCACGAGATCGGGGAGGGTGTCATCCGCATCCTCATCGTGGACAACGGGATAGGTATGAGCGCCGAGGAGCTGGCCCGCTGCATGGACCCCTTCTTCACGACGAAGGACCAGGGGGAGGGGACGGGGCTGGGGCTGGCCGTGGCGGGGAGCATCGTGGACAACCACGGGGGAAAGCTCTCGATCGCCAGCCGGAAGGGGGAAGGGACGACGGTCACCCTCGAATTCCCCGTCCGGGCCCCGTGATGCAAATGTGAATTGACCCCGGGCCCCGGCCATTGCATCGGACATGCCGGATTTGTAAAGTATGACTTTCCAACCGGAATGAACCCGATCCCCCTCCGGAGGGCCCGATGATCAAGTCGAACCTCGATCAGCTCGTCGAGACCGCGGTCGCCGGCGCGATCGTGCATCCCCGCCTCGACGCCGACCACCTCAAGGCCGCCGCCGACGGCAGCACCTTCGTCCCCGTCGGCAGCGCCGGCATCTCCTTCAACGTCAAGGTCGGCGACCCCGCCCACGGCTGGGCCGGCGCCGACCACGTCGAGCCCGGGGCCGGCATCGCCCACCCCGACGCCCGCTGCAACGACGGCCTGGTCACCCTCGCCTGCATCGGCAACGAGGCCGTCCTCACCAGCGCCTGCTTCGACGGCAAGGACGTCCGCCTCAAGGGCGTCGCCGGCGTCGTCACCGGCAAGCACCGCAACGGCGACCGCCTCCACGTCTACTTCCCCCGCAAGGTCCTCGAGAAGCTCGGCCCCGGCGACACCGTCCAGGTCCGCGCCGCCGGCGTCGGCCTCCGCTTCACCGACCACCCGGACGTCCACGTCTTCAACGTCTCGCCCCGCCTCCTCAAGGCCCTCAACGTCTCCGAGAAGAACGGCAAGGTCCGCGTCCCCGTCGCCAAGATCCTCCCCGGCAAGATCCTCGGCGCCGGCCTCGGCGCCCGCCACCCCCAGGTCGGCGGCGTCGACGTCCAGACCAGCTCCCCCGAGGCCGTCCGCGAGTTCGGCCTCGACCAGGTCCGCCTCGGCGACCTCGTCGCCCTCACCGACCACGACGCCTCCCACGGCCACCGCTGGCAGTCCGGCGCCGTCACCATCGGCGTCGTCGTCCACGGCTCCAGCCGCTACGCCGGCCACGGCCTGGGCATCAACGCCCTCTTCTCGAGCCCCAAGGGCCACCTCGAGCCCATCTTCACCCGCAAGGCCAACCTGGCCGACCTCCTCGGCCTGGTTTAGTCCCGCCGGAACGGCCCCCGGATTTCAGGTGAATTCGGGGCCCGGCGGCCGTAATACTGGAGGCTGGACGTGCGAGGGGGTACGGCGGAGGTCATGAGCGAGCTCGACGAGATCCGGCGGAAGTACGAGTCGGGGCAGCTCGACCACATCAAGGCCGACCTCGAGCGCTTCCTGACCGCCCACCGGCAGGAGATCGACTGTTTCCGCGAGGAGCAGTGCCGGCGCGCCCGCCAGCAGCTCCCCGACGAGACCATCGTCAAGTTCTTCATCATCCACTGCCGCAGCATCAACCCCGCCAGCGAGATCTCCGAGCAGCTCGCCGAGATCGAGCGCGAGAAGTGGATCCAGGGCGTCGAGAAGGGCTGCTGCCCCGACCCCCAGCAGGTCGCCCTCGACTGGGCGAAGAAGTTCTCCGCGGGCTGGCGGGCCCACCGCGTCACGAGCATCATCTACTGCTTCGACCGCGACAAGGAACGCTACCTAAAGCTCCTCCGCCCCCCGCTGGAACAGCCCCGCTCCGCCTGACCCCCTCCATGGATTTCGCCCTCGTCGAGAAAAACGGCGTCTACGTCGCCACCAACGCGGTCGTGCTCGGCGACGTCCGCCTCGCCCGCGGCGTCAACGTCTGGTACGGCGCCGTGATCCGCGGCGACATGGCCCGCATCTCCGTCGGCGCCTTCACCAACGTCCAGGACGGCTGCGTCCTCCACACCGACCCGGGCCTGGACCTGGAGATCGGCTCCCACGTCACGATCGGCCACCTCGCGATGATCCACGGCAAGTCGATCGGCGACCGCTGCCTCATCGGGATGCAGTCCTGCCTCCTCGCCGGCAGCGTGGTGGGGGAGGGCTGCCTCGTCGCCGCCGGGGCCCTCGTGCGCGAGAACCAGGTCGTGCCGCCCCGCTCGATCGTGGCCGGCGTCCCCGCCCGCGTCGTCGGGAAGGTGGACGACGCCCAGTTCGCCCACTTCGAGGACCGCGCCCTGCGCTACCTCGAGACGGCGAAGCGCCACGCGGAGGGGAAGATCGACCCGAAGTTCATGCGGGAGTACCCGAACGGGTAGCTAGCGGCCCTCGGCGCCGCGCCCGCCCTCGGCGAAGAGCGGCAGGTAGCGGTAGGGCAGCTCCAGCGTGAGCACCGCGAAGGCGGTCCAGAGCGGCCCGTAGCTCCCGTAGGACCCCGCCCACTCGCCCCCCGCCGTCTGCTGGCGCAGGAGGTCGTCGCGGACGGCCGGCCACCACTTCTTCCACTCCTCGCCGCCGTACTGGAAGATCGCCAGCGTCGCGTGGAAGACGGTGTAGAAGTACCAGCCCTGCCAGCCCTGGTCGCCGGGCCCCTTCAGGAAGGGCGCGCTCTTCATCAGGTTCGCGATGCCCTTCTTCAGCTTCGTCGTCTCCTGCAGCCCCAGCGCGTTGAGGATCGACAGGCCCGCGCCCGTCGTCGCGCTCGACTGCGTCCCCTGCGAGTGGATGTTGTAGGCCGTCCAGCCCGCGTCGCTCGTGATCTTCAGGATGTACTTGATCGCCTTGTCGATCACGGGCTGCGAAACCTCGATCCCGCAGTTCTTCGAGGCCCGCAGCGCCAGGATCTGCATGACGGCCACCGCGCCGGAGCCGTCGTCGCCCGCGTTCTTGTCCGGCGTGCTGTTCCAGCCGCCCCACTGGTTCTGGCAGCCCTCGATGCAGCGCACGGCGAGGTGCAGCTTCTCCCGCACCCGCTCCTCGACCTCCTTGTCGGTGATCGTCCCCACGATCTCCGCGAGGAACATCGTGGCGTAGCCCTGGCCGTGCATCGCCGAGCCGCCGCCCATCCCCGAGTTCGCCTCGCTGATGTGCCCGTTGCGGCCCGTCGAGCGGCAGAGGAACTCGGTCGCCCGCTTGAGGTTGTCCGCGTAGGGTCCCCGGTCGTGCGTGCTCCCCGAGGCCAGCATCGCCAGCCCGCAGAGCGCGGTCGTCGCCACCGGCGTCGACCCGTCGTACGAGCCGTTGCGCAGCTGCCGGGTCGTGATGTGCTTCAGGCCCTTCTCGATCGCCGCCTGCGTGCGGTCCGTCATCTCCTCCTGGCCGGGCGCCGGACGGGGCGAGGCCGCGACGAGCGCGAGCAGCAGGGCCAGGGGGACCGTTCGCATGGCTCCAAGTATGACGCAGTTCGAACCCCGGACGTCGAAAAAAACGGATGGCCAGTCCCTCGCCACGCGTGGCGATTTCCGCTTCAGCGGCGCCGCCGGCCGCCGCCCGCCCCGAGGGGGCCGGGTTGGCACGCGGGTTGCATTCCCCCCGCCTTCCCGAGGAGAGACTCCATGCCCTGGCCCCTGGTCGCCGCGCTGCTCCTGCTCCAGGACCCGACCCCGACGCCGACCCCCGGTCCGGAGAAGAAGGTCGTCGTCACCGCCTCGCCGCTCGACCCCAAGGACGTCGGCGACGTCCCGTACCGCGTCGAGCTCCTCCCCCGGGCCGACATCGACCGGGCCCTCCCCCGCACGACCCCGGAACTCCTCCGGGAGGTCCCCGGCGTCAACGTCCAGAAGACCTCCAACGGCCAGGGCTCGCCCTTCCTCCGCGGCTTCACCGGCTTCCGCACCGTCCTGCTCGTCGACGGCATCCGCCTCAACCACGCCGCCTTCCGCGACGGCCCGAACCAGTACTGGAACACCGTCGACTCCTTCCTCGTCGACCGCGTCGAGGTCCTCTTCGGCCCCTCCAGCGTCCTCCACGGCAGCGACGCGATCGGCGGCACCGTGTACCTCCACACCCGGGGCGTCGAGAGCTTCCCCGACGAGCTGACCTGGACCCTCCGAGGCGTCGGCCGCTACGCCTCCGCCGAGGACTCCCTGACCGAGCGCGCCGAGTTCACGGTCGCCAACGCGCGGGGCGCCGTCGTCGGCGGCCTCACCGTGCGCGACTACGACGACGTGGTCGGCGGCCGCCACACCGGCGAGCAGCCGCGCACCGGGTACGACGAGTACGACGCGGACCTCAAGGCGGTCGTCCGCCTCGGCGCCAAGGGCACGCTGACCTTCGCCGCCCAGCGGACCCGGCAGGACGACGCGTGGCGCACCCACCGCACCGTGTACGGCCGCGAGTGGCACGGCACCACCGTCGGCACCGACCTCGAGCTCCGCTTCGACCAGGAACGCGACCTCTACTACGCCCAGGCCCGCTGGGACGACCTGGGCTCCGTCGTCGACAGCCTCCAGCTCTCCCTCTCGCTCCAGCGCCAGGCCGAGGATTCCATGCGCGTGACCTCCGCCCTCAAGCGCGAGCTCCGCGACTTCGAGGTCAGCACCCCCGGGTTCTTCGCCCGCGCCGCGCGCCGGCTGTCCATCGGCCGGCTCACGTTCGGCGTCGAGGCCTACCGCGACCGCGTCGACAGCGACGCGCTCGACCGGACCGCGGCCGGCGTCGAGACCGACTTCGAGCGCGGCGAGGTCGCCGGCGACTCGACGCTCGACCTCCTCGCCCTCTTCGTCCAGGACGAGATCGACCTCGGGACCGCCACGACGCTGACCCTCGGCCTCCGCCAGACGCGGCAGAAGCTCGACGCCGGCGACGTGGACCCCAGCGGCTTCGGCGGCCCCAGCCTCGGGTCGTTCACCGAGACCTACTCGAACCTCTCCGGCAGCGTCCGCCTGCTCTGGAGGCCGTCGGAGGACTGGGACCTCGTCGCCGGGATCTCGCAGGGCTTCCGGGCCCCGAACCTCGACGACACGACCGCGGTCCGGCTCGTCATGTCCGGCCAGACCGACTTCCCGAACCCGGACCTCGACCCCGAGACCTCCCTGAACTACGAGCTGGGGGCGCGCTGGCGCCGGGGCTCCGTCCGCGCCCAGGCCTTCGTCTTCCACACGCAGCTCAAGGACTTCATCGGCCGCGTGCCCGCCCCGTCGATCGGCCCGACCGCGTTCACGAAGGAGAACTTCTCGGACGGCTTCGTCCGCGGCGTCGAGGGCGGGATCTGGATCGACCTCGACGAGCACTGGTGCCTCTGGCTCGACGGCTCCGCGGCGGTGGGGGAGCTCGACGCCCTCGTCGGTGCCGAGGTCAAGTCGCAGCCGATCTCGAAGCTCAATCCCGCGGCGGCCCACCTGGGCGCCCGGTTCCGCGTCTCCAAGGACGGGCCCTGGGCGGAACTCCTCGTCACGGCGGTCCACGCCCAGGAGCACCTCTCGCCCTCGGACGAGACCGACACGCAGCGCATCCCGCCCGGCGGGACGCCGGGGTTCACGGTCCTGACGCTGCGCGGCGGGATGGCGCTCACGAAGCGGATCCAGGGGACGCTGTCGATCGAGAATCTCGCCGACCGCGACTACCGCTGGCACGGCTCCGGGACCAACGAGCCCGGCACCAACGTCATCGTGGGGATCGACGCGCGATACTGAGCACGGCCCGCGCGATCCGCGCGGGGTCGTGCCGCACGAGGTGCGGGCCCGCGACGAAGGCCCCCGGGCGGCGACGGCCCGCGACCTGCGCCCGCGAGATCCGCTCGAGGAGGTCCGCCCGGACGGCGTCGATCCCCGCGGGGTCGACGAACTCCGCGCCCTCGAGGGCCCAGGCCGGGGGCCGCGCCGTGTTGGCGAGCACGACGTCCGGCCGCCGCCCGAGGTAGCGCGCGACCTCCGCGACGTGGTCCGCGGCCGAGAACCCGTCGGTCTGGCCGGGCTGCGTGAGGATGTTCAGGACCTGGACGACCCGGGCCCGCCGCAGCGCCGCCCGCACGCCCGTCGCCAGGAGGATCGACACGATCCCGGTCCGCAGCGACCCGGGCGCCAGCACGACGAGGTCCGCCCCGCGGAGCGCGTCGAGCGCCGCGCGCGTCGCCGGCAGGGCGGGGGCGTGGTACATCCGGACGATCGGGCTCCGCGGCGAGCGGCGGATGAGGTCCCACTCGCCGACGATCCGGCGGCCGTCCGCCAGCTCGCCCGCGACCTGGGCCGCCGCGTCCGACACGGGCCGCACGTCCGCGAGCGCGCCGAGCCTCCGGCCGAGCCGGGCCGCGGCCCCGCTGAGCGTCAGCCCCTGCCGGAGCAGGCCCGCGAGCAGGAGGTTGCCCGCGCTCTCCCCGCCCGCGAAGCGGACGTCGAGGAAGCGCGCCAGCGGGGAGTCCGGCGACGCCGCGCGCAGGCAGTTGCGCAGGTCGCCGACCGCGGGGATCCCGAGCTCCCGCCGCAGGTGGCCGCTGTGGCCGCCGTTGTCCGTGACGCCGACGATCCCCGTCGCGGAGACGCCGAGCCCGGCGAGCCCGCGCAGCAGCTGGCCCTGCCCGGTGCCGCCGCCGAGGGTGACGATCCGCATCGCGCGCAGTCTACGCTATGATGGCGCGGTGCTCCACCCCGGCGCCCTCGTCGCCTTCGGGCTCCTCGTCGGCTTCCTCGGGACCCTGGTCGGGATCGGCGGCGGCTTCTTCATGGTCCCGTACTTCACCCAGCTCGCGGGTCTCGGCCACGTGCCCGCCGCGGGCACCTCGCTCGCGGCCATCGTCCTCAACTCGGCCAGCGGCACGACCCGCTGGGCGATCCAGAGGCGGCTCGACTGGCTCGTCGGCCTCGGGCTCGGCCTGGCGACGGTGCCCGGCACCTTCCTCGGGCAGGAGGTCGCCACGCGCATCGACCGCCGCTCGTTCCTCGTCACGTTCGGCCTCGTCGTCGCCGCCGTCGCGGTGTACCTGCTCGTCGCCCGCCCCTCGGCGACCGACGGCCGTTTCGCGCTCTTTCGCCGGGGCCTGCGCCGGGAGTTCACGGACTCGTTCGGCGCGACGCATTCCTACGAGGTGAACCTCCGGCTCGGCCTCCTGTTCAGCGTCCTCGTCGGCTTCGTCGCCGCCCTGCTCGGTATCGGCGGCGGCTTCGCCCAGGTCCCGTTCATGGTCGTCGTCTACGGCCTGCCGGTGCACGTCGCCACGGCGACGAGCCAGCTCTCGCTGCTCGTGACGAGCCTCGCGGGCGCGGCCGTCTACGCGATCCGCACCGGCGAGGTCCAGTGGCCCGTCGCCCTCTGGACCGGGCTCGGGGCCGCCGTCGGCGCGCAGCTCGCGGCGTCGGTCGCCCCCCGCGTCTCGGCCGCGGGACTCAAGACGGCCCTCGCCCTCGTCCTCCTCGTCGTCGCGGCCGGCATGGCCGTCCGCGGGTTCATGTAGCGCACTCGCCCGCCGAGACCTGCACCGCGAACTCCCGATCCTGGCCCAGGTCCCGGAAGTCCTCGGGACCCGCGGCCTCCAGGTCCTTCAGCAGGGCCTGCGCCGCGGGCAGCGGGGCGCGACGGAAGTACGCCGCCGCCGCCTCGCCGGGCGAGCGCTCCCGCCCGTACCAGCCCAGCAGCCGCTCCACGGCCTCGGGGATCCGGCGGGCGGGAAGGCGGCCGACGACGCGACCGAACGACGCGCCCTCCGGGCCGATGCCGCCGCCGAGCAGGACGAGGTAGTGGGGCGCCGCGCGGCCGTCGATCTTCCGCACGCTGCCCTGGAAGCCGATCCCCGCGACGTGGTGCTGGCCGCAGCCGTTGGGGCAGCCCGACACCTTCAGCGAGAGATCGCCCGCCAGCTCCGCCAGCCGCGGCCGCTCCCGGAAGTGGTCGGCCAGCAGCTCCGCCAGCCCCCGGGACGCCGTCACGGCCAGCTTGCAGCTCGCCGCCCCCGGGCAGCTCGTCACGTCGCCCGCCGTCCGGGCCCCGGGCTCCGCGAGCCCGGCCTCGACGAGCCGCCGGTGCAGCTCGGCCAGGCGCCACGTCGGCACCGAGCGCAGCACGAGATTCTGCTCGTGGGTCGTGCGCAGCTCCCCCCCGGCGAACTCCGCCGCCAGCCGCGCCAGAGCGCGGAACTGCGCGGCGGTCACGTCGCCGAGCGGCAGGCGGATCGTCACCGCCGAGCGTCCCGCCTGCTTCTGCGAGCGGACGTTGTGCCGGTCGAAAGCGGCGTAGCCCGGCAGCGGGAGCTCCGCTCGTCCCCGCTCCGGCGCGGGCGACGGTTCGGGCTCCGGGATCGTGGGCAGGGGTCTCCCGCCCCCGGCCCGGATGAGATCCCGTTCGCGCGCGTACTCCGCGAGGAAGCCCTCGCGGCCCAGCTTCTCGATCGCGAACTTCAGCCGGGCTTGGTGCTTGTTGCTCCGGTTGCCGACGCGGTGGAAAACGCGGACGACCGCCTCCGCCGCCTCGAGCAGCTCCCCCGCGGGGAGGAACTCGTGCGCCACGAACCCGGAGCGCGGCAGCGTCGCCGTCCCGCCCCCGATCGTGAGCCGGAAGCCCCGCTCCCCGTCGCGGGTCCTCGCGAGGAAGCCCAGGTCGTTGATCGCGGCCGCGACGCAGTCCGTCCCGCAGCAGCCGCCGAACGAGATCTTGAACTTGCGGGGCAGCGTCGACGACCACTCGCCGCGCAGCAGGTGCCGGGTCAGCGCCTCCGCGTACGGCGTCGGGTCGAAGGGCTCGACCGCCGAGACCCCCGCGTACGGGCAGGTCGTGATCGTCCGCACCGAGTTGCCGCAGGCCTCGCGCGTCGTCAGCCCCGCCTCCGCGAAGTGGCGCAGCACCGCCTCGGCGTCGCCGGGGCGGATGAAGTGGAACTGCACGTTCTGGCGGGTCGTGACGTGGCCCTTCCCGTTCGACCAGCGCTCCGCCGCCTCGGCGAGCGCCTCGAGCTGCGCCGGGTCCAGCACCCCCTGCGGGATCTTCACCCGCACCATCTGCCACTCGTCCTGGCGCTGGCCGTAGACGCCGTTCACGAGGCGGAACGCCCTCCACTCGTCGGGGCCGATCTCGCCGCGCTCGAAGCGCGACAGGGTCTCCGCGAAGCGGTCGACGTCCTTCTCCTCCGCGAACGAGAGCCGCGTCGGGCCCTGCACCTTCGGATCATCGATCGAGAACATGCTGGCCTCCCTGGATGCGGGCCGCGAGCGCGACCACGGACCCGATGACGATCGTCCCGGCCAGGCCCTCGCCGAGGGGGGCCGACCCGAGCCGCGACAGCGGCCCGGTCCACGCGACCTGCTCCTCGGTCGAGGCCGACTGCACGACGGCCGACGGGACCTCCGGCGACCAGCCCCGGTCGAGCAGGGCACCGGCGATCTCCCCGCGCGCCGCCAGGCCCATCAGGACGACGAGCGTCGCCGAGCGGGGCGGCAGGGAGTCGAGCACCGGCCTCCACGCCGCTGGCGAGTGGCCCGAGACCACGACGAAGGCGGACGCGTAGCCCCGGTGCGTGACCGGGATTCCGGCGAGCGCGGGCGCGGCGATCGACGAGCTGACGCCCGGGACGACCTCGAAGGGGACGCCCGCCTCCGCGAGCGCGAGCGCCTCCTCTCCGCCCCGCCCCAGCACGAAGGGGTCGCCGCCCTTGAGACGCACGACTCGCTCGCCCCGGCGGGCCAGGCGGACGAGCAGCCGCTGGATCGCCTCCTGGCGGGCCGAGGGCCGGCCCGCGCGCTTGCCCACCCAGATCCGCCGCGCCGCGGGGGCGTGCTCCAGCACCTCCTCCGTCACGAGCGCGTCGTGGAGGACGACCGTGGCCTCCTCCAGCTTCCGCACGGCCCGCAGGGTCAGGTAGTCCGGGCTCCCGGGTCCCGCGCCGACGATCGACACCGTTCCGCTCATGGGGTCCTCCCGTGCAGGGCGTTCAGCCGATCGAGCAGCAGGCCGCGGCGCCGGGGCACCGGCTCGCCGCGCGCCTTCCATTCCTCCCGGAGGCGGCGGGCCTCCGCGACCCAGTCGTCGTAGTCCTCGGGCAGCAGCGCCTCGAGGGCCTCGCGCAGCAGCCCCGCGAGGGCCGGGGCCTCGCCCTCGGTCGAGATCGCGGCGGTCAGTCCCGGTCTCCGGAACACCCCGCCGGTGTACGCGCTCGCGGTCGCGGGCTCGTCCACCGAGTTCACCCAGACGCGGCGCTCCTCGGCCGCGCGATGGACCTCGCGGTTCACCGGGGGCGGGGCGGCCGCCAGGACGAACCAGGCCCCATCGACGTCGGAGGGGGCGAAGGGGCGCCGGTGGAGCGTCACGCCGGGCCGGTCGAAGCCGGGGACGAACCCGGGCGCGACCGCGTCCACCGCGGCGCCGGCCGCGAGGAGCCCGTCGAGCTTCGCCGCGGCGACGGGTCCGCCGCCGACGACGAGGACCCGCCGGCCGGCCAGCTTCAGGAAGAGCGGGTAGAGGCTCACGGCGTCCCTCCCAGCTTCGACTTCACGACGGCCAGGATGCGCGCGGCGCCCTGGTCGACCGACTCGCGGTCCGAGACCACGGTCAGCTCGGGCGCGGTCGGGGCCTCGTAGGGGTCGGTCACGCCGGTGAAGTTCTTCAGCTCCCCGGCGAGCGCCTTGCGGTACAGGCCCTTCACGTCGCGCTTCACGAGCGAGTCGAGCTCCGCGGTGACGAAGACCTCGACGAACGCGATGCCCTCCTGCTCGGCCGCGGCCCGGACCTCGGCCCGGACGGCGGCGTACGGGGAGATGGCGGCCGCGACGGCGATCGCGCCGTGGCGGGCGAGGAGCCGGGCGACGAACCCGATGCGCCGGATGTTCGTGTCGCGGTCCTCCTTCGAGAACCCGAGGCCCTTGCTGAGGTGCGTGCGGACCTCGTCGCCGTCGAGGATCTCGACGGGCCGCTCGCGCTCCAGCGCGGGCCGGAGGGCGTTGGCCAGCGTGCTCTTGCCCGCGCCGGAGAGCCCCGTGAACCAGAGGATCAGCCCCTTCGCGCGCGGCTTCGCCGCGGAGCGGTAGTGCTCGCGGAGGATCTCCGCGACCTCGGGCCGGGTGAACTCGGCCGGGAGCGCCGCGCCGGAGGCGAGGAGCTCGCGGACCTTCGAGCCGGAGAGCTCGAGGCGGGCCGAGGCGTCGTGGGGGCAGGTCCTCGACGACGCGAGGTTGCCGCAGGCCGTGCAGTGGAAGGTGGGCTCGAAGCGCAGCGGGGAGACCCCGATCTCCGCGGGCCCGAAGCGGTCGAAGATGCGCTGGGCCTCGAGCGGCCCGTAGTAGCGGCCGACGCCCGCGTGGTCGCGGCCGACGACGAGGTGCGTGATCCCGTAGTTCTTGCGCACGATCGCGTGGAAGAGCGCCTCGCGCGGGCCGGCGTAGCGCATCGCGGCGGGGAAGGCGGAGAGGATCACGCGGTCCTTCGGGTAGTACCTCGAGATCAGGGCCTCGTAGGTCCGGACGCGGACCGCGGCGGGCACGTCGTCGCCCTTCGTCTCGCCGACGAGCGGGTGGATGACCAGTCCGTCGGTCGCCTCGAGCGCGAGCTTCGTGAGGTGCTCGTGGGCCCGGTGGATCGGGTTGCGGGTCTGGAACCCGGCGACGCGCCTCCAGCCGAGCGCGCGGATCCGCTCGCGGAGCTGGCGGGGGGTGAGCGTGATCGACGCGAAGGGCCGGTCCTCGGGCAGGGGCAGGACCTTCACGGAGCCGGCGACGAGGTGGACGGGCCGCTGGAGGAGGTAGGCGACGCCCGGGTGGGCGGCGTCCTCCGTGCCGTAGACGAGGCGCGACTCCTCGAGCGGGTCGCGGACGTAGGTGCCGGAGACGAGGATCACGCCGCGGAGCCCGCCGGCGGAGTCGAGGAGCGCGGCCTCGCGGCCGGCGACGAGGCGCGACGCGGTCTCCGCGTCCACGGCCAGGGTCAGCGGCAGGGGCCAGGGGGTTCCGTCGGCGAGCCGCAGGTCGGCGAGGACGGAGCGGTAGTCGGCCTCGCCGAGGAAGCCGGTGAGCGGGCTGGCCGCGCCGGTGGCGAGGAGCTCGAGGTCGGCGAGCTCGCGGGCGTCGAGGCGGACGGGGACGAGCTTGTCCGCGCGGGCGCGGACGGAGTCGGCCGCCTCGCCGGTGACGAAGCGGTCGACGAGGGCGCCGCCGTGGGGGGCGACGAGGACGTCGTCGGCGTTCTGCAGGGTCGTGGTCATGTCGGGTTCCTTTCCTGGTTCCTTAGGTCCTGGCCGCGTCCGCACCCGCGGGGCGGCGGTGGAGTCCGCACTCGATCTTCCCGGTGCCGCGCCAGCGGCCCGCCCGGGGGTCCTCCCCGGGGGCGACGGGGGAGGTGCACGGGGCGCAGCCGATGCTGGGGTAGCCCCGGGCGTGGAGGACGTTGGTCGGGACGTCGTGGAGCTCGAGGTGCTCCCGCACCCGGGCGGCGGTCCAGCCGGCCAGGGGGTTCACCTTCCAGAGCCCGAAGCGGAGGTCGCGCTCGACCGCCCTCGCGGCGGCGCGGTCCGGCGTCTGGTCGCGCCGGATGGCGCTGATCCAGGCGTCGAACTTCGCGCTCTCGAGGCGGAGCGGGTCGACCTTGCGCAGGGCGCAGCAGCGGTCGGGGTCGCGGGTCCAGAGCTCGGGGCCCTCGTCGCCGGCCTGCTGCTCGACGGAGCGGGCGGGGCGGACGGCGCGGATCGCGATCCCGTAGCGGCGCTCGAGGCGGAGCCAGAGCTCCCGGGTCTCGGGGAAGAGGAGGCCGGTGTCGAGCGTGAAGACGTCGACGGGGAGGCGGTGGCGCGCGACGAGGTCGACGAGGACGCAGCCCTCCGGGCCGAAGCCGGTGGCGAAGCCGAGCCGGGGGGCGAAGGTGTCCGCGGCCCAGCGGAGGATCTCCAGCGGGTCGCGCGCGTCGAGGTCGGCGGGCGGGATCACCGGCGCACCTCCTCGGCGGCCGCGGCGGGGGCCCGGCCGGCGGGCTTGGGGACGACGGCGAGGTAGAAGCCGACGCCGACGAGGGCGGTGGCGAGGCCCGCGCGGAGCACGCGCTCGGGGACGGACCAGGCGAGGCGCGCGCCGAGGAGCACGCCGGGCACGGCGCCGAGGAGGACGGCGCCCGCGAGGGCGGCGTCGACGCGCCCGGCGAGGGCGTGCCCGGTCGCGGTGACGGCGGCGAGGAGGACGGCGTGGACGAGGTCGGTGCCGACGAGCTTGGAGGAGGGCAGGGGCGAGGCGAGGGCGAGGACGGCGACGAGGAGGGAGCCCGCGCCGGTGCTCGTGACGCTGACGAGGAGCCCGACGGCCGCGCCGAGCAGGACGAGGAAGAGGCGCGAGGGGTCGCGGGGCGGCGGGACGCGGTCGCGGAGGGCGAGGCGCATGACGATGGCGGCGCCGCCGAGGACGAGGCCGGCCCCGAGGCCGCGGCGGATGACGCCGTCGGCGATCTCGGCGGGGAGGGCGGAGAGGAAGAGGAGGCCGAGGACGGCGCCGGGGATGGAGCCGGAGGCGAGGCGGAGCACGGTGGGCCAGTGGACGGAGTCGCGGAGCCCGTAGAGCCCGCCGCCGACGAACTTCATGCCGAGGGTGGCGAGGGAGCCGGAGCCGACGGCGACGGCGGGGGGCAGGCCGAGGACGAGGACGAGCGTGGTCGTGAGGAAGGTGCCGGCGCCGATGGAGGTCAGGCCGACGAGGAGGCCGGTGGCGAGTCCGACGAGGCTGAAGGTCAGGTCCATGGAGGTCGTCCTTCGTACGTGGAAAAAGAAAAAGGGCCGCGGTCACCCGGAGCGGGGACGGCGGCCCTGGAAGAATCGGCCGGAGCGCGGACGGTCAGGCCTCGCGACATCGGAGGCGGACCGGGGGCGCGCCCGGCGGGCCGCTGCCCGCGGGACACGCGCATCGACAGGAGCGGAGGGTCATGGAGATTCCGGGTTTCGGGTCGTGGATCGGGACCGGGACGGACGGGGAGGGGGGATCAGCGACAACAACGGCGGCCGCGGGGGGCCTCGGGCGTGGTAGTATTCTGGGAGATCACGGCGCGGATTGTAGCCGCGGGCCCTGTGCCGTCAAGGGGGATTCGCATGTTCCAGGACCGGACGCTGACGTGCGTGGAGTGCGGGATGCAGTTCGTCTTCTCGGCGGCGGAGCAGGAGCGGCACGCGGAGCGGGGCTTCGCGAACGAGCCGAAGCGCTGCCCGCCCTGCCGGCAGCAGCGGCGCAAGGACCGCGACCCGGCGGGCAAGGGCCCGCGCGAGATGCACATGGCGACCTGCTCGGCCTGCGGCAAGGAGGCGATGGTCCCCTTCGCCCCGGACCCCGCCAAGCCGGTCTACTGCGACGCCTGCTTCGAGTCCCACCGCCCGCCCCGGCGCTGATTCCCGGTTGCCCCCGCGCCCGCCGCGGGCTATGCTATGGATACTGAGACTCATTCTCAGTTAGAGCATGGAACCGGAACTCGCCCCCGTGGAGCAGGCCCTGAAGGCCAAGGGCCTGAAGATGACGCGGCCCCGCCGCCTCGTCGCGGAGCTCCTCCTCCGCGCGGGCGGCCACCTCTCGGCCGAGGAGCTGCACGACCGGCTCCGCAAGGCCGGCTCGCCCGTCGCCCTGGCCACCGTCTACCGCACCCTCGCCGTCCTCAAGGAGGGCGGCGTCCTCGACGAGCACGACTTCGGCCGCGGCCGCCGCGTCTACGAGTCCGCCGCGGGCCGGGACCACCACGACCACCTCTGCTGCCTCGGCTGCGGCGTCGTCCTGGAGTTCCACGACGAGGGCATCGAGCGGCTCCAGGAGCGCGTGGTCCGGAAGTTCCGCTTCACGGCCCTCTACCACAGCCACAAGATCTTCGGCTACTGCGAGCGCTGCTCGCGCCCGGGGGCCCGCCGTGGATAGCCTCGCGCTCTCCGAGGTCCCGGCCGGCCGCCGCGTCGTGCTGGAGTCGCTCCCCGGCGGGACGGGCCTCCGGCTCGCCGAGCTCGGCTTCCTCCCCGGCGCCACCGTCGAGGTGCGGCAGCGCGTCGCCCTCGGCGGCCCCGTCGTCCTCGGCCGCGCGGGCTTCGTCGTCGCCGTCCGCCGGGACGACGCGGCCGGCATCCGCGTCCGGATGGAGGCGCCGTGACCGTCGCCGCCCCGGCCCCCCCGCGCGTGGTCGCCCTCCTGGGCAACCCGAACTGCGGCAAGAGCACGCTCTTCAACCGCCTCACGGGCCTGCGCCAGCACGTCGCGAACTACCCGGGCGTCACCGTCGAGCGCAAGGAGGGGACCGCCGACGCCGGCGGCTCGCCCGTCCAGGTGCTCGACCTGCCCGGCATCCGCAGCCTCGCCCCGCGCTCGCCCGACGAGCGCATCGCGGTCGACGTGCTCCTCGGCCGCCGGGCCGGGACGCCGAGGCCGGACCTCGCCGTCGTCGTGCTCAACGCCCTGCACCCCGAGGTCGGGCTCTACCTGCTGCTCCAGGTCCGCGACCTCGGCGTGCCCGTCGTCGCGTGCCTCAACGTCGCCGACGAGGCCGAGAAGGCCGGGATCCGCATCGACCTCGCGGCGCTGTCGAGGGCCGCGCGCGTGCCGGTGCTCCGGACCGTCGCGACGACCGGCGAGGGGCTCGAGGAGCTGAAGCGGGCGATGGGCGGGGCCCCGGCCGCGGCCCCCGCGGCGGAGCTGCCCGTGCCGGTGCGGAGGGCGACCTCGATCCTGCGGGCGACCTGGCCCGCGGAGGCCTCCGACCTCGAGCTGGCGATGGTCCTGCTCGAGGGCCCGCAGGCCGAGGGCGTGCCCTCGGGCGTGCGGCGCATCGTCGCCGAGGAGGCGGACGGGCTGAAGCGGGCCGGCGTGGACCTCTCCGACCTGCTCATGGGCTCGCGGCAGCGCGAGGTCGCGTCGATCGTCGCGGCCGCCGTCGCGAGGCCCGCCGAGGTCCCCTCGTCGCGCACCCGCGGGCTCGACCGGATCCTGACGCACCCGGTCTACGGCTACGCGATCTTCGTGGGCCTCATGGCCCTGGTCTTCCAGGCGATGTTCTCCTGGGCGGCCTGGCCGATGGACGGGATCGAGGCGGCCTTCGCGTGGCTGGGGACGGCGGCGCGCGGCCTGCCTCCCGGCCTGCTGACGGACCTGCTGGTGGACGGCGTGATCGCGGGCGTGTCGTCGGTCGTCGTCTTCCTCCCGCAGATCGTGCTGCTCTTCCTCTTCGTGGGGATCCTCGAGGACTCGGGCTACATGTCGCGGGCCGTCCTCCTCCTGGACCGGCCGCTCGCGGCGGTCGGGCTCTCGGGCCGGGCCTTCGTCCCGCTGCTGGGCTCGATGGCTTGCGCGGTGCCCGGGGTGATGGCGACGCGGGTGATCCCCGACGCGAAGGAGCGGCTCGCGGCGATCCTCGTCGCGCCGCTGATGACGTGCAGCGCGAGGTTGCCGGTCTACACCTGCCTGATCGGGGCCGTGATCCCGGACCGGAAGCTGGGCGGGATCGTCTCGCTGGCGGCGCTGGTGATGCTCGGCCTCTACCTGCTCGGGGTGCTCAGCGCGCTGGGCCTGGCCTGGGTGCTGCGGAAGACGAGGCTGCGCAGCTCGCGCTCGGAGTTCGTCGTCGAGCTGCCCCCGTACCGCTGGCCGTCGTGGCGGACGACGGGGATGCAGCTCTGGCACCGGACCTTCGCCTTCCTGAAGCGGGCGGGGACGGTGATCGTGGGGATCAGCATCCTGCTCTGGTTCCTCTCGAGCTTCCCGCGCGTGCCGGGGGCGACGCCGGCGGCGCAGCTCGAGGGCAGCGTGGTGGGGAAGGTGGGGCGGGCGATGGAGCCCGCGGTGGCCCCGCTGGGCTGGGACTGGAAGGCGGGGATCGGCGTGCTGACGTCCTTCTTCTCGGCGCGCGAGGTTTTCGTGAGCACCATGGGGACGGTGTACAGCGTGGAGGAGGGGGGCGACGCGGAGCGCTCGCTCCAGGACCGGCTGCGCACGGAGCTCGACGGCTCGGGCCGCCGGCGCTGGACGGTCGCCTCGGGCCTGTCGCTGCTGGTCTTCTACGTCTACGCGATGCTCTGCAGCTCGACGGTCGTCACGGTGGCCCGGGAGGCCGGGGCCTGGCGCTGGGCGCTGCTGCAGCTGGCCTTCACGTGGGGACTGGCGTACGGGGCGGCCTGGGCGACGTTCCGGCTGGCGATCGCCGCCGGGTGGGGGGCCTGAACATGGCGGACCTGCAGGCGGTGCTGGCGCTCTCGATCGTGGCCGCCGTGGCCTCGTGGCTGGGCCTGGGCTTCGTGCGCTCGCTGAAGCGGCCCGGCTGCGCGGGCTGCGCCTGCGCGCGGGCGGCCCGCCGCCCCTGAAGTTCCTTTTTTGCTTGCAATTGAGAATGAGTCTCAGTATCAAAAAGGTAGGAAAGGAGCCCCGATGAAGCCGACGACCTGGACCTCCGCCCTCGCCGCCGCCGCGATCCTCGCCGCCGCCGCGGCCCCCGCCGCCGCCGACGAGCGGAAGTTCTCCTACTCCTACGAGGCCAAGACCCTTCCCCGGGGCACCTTCGAGTTCGAGCAGTGGGTCACCCTCCGCACCGGCCGCCCCGAGGGCACCTTCCGCGTCTTCGCCTTCCGCGAGGAGCTCGAGTACGGGATCACCGACCTCCTCACCACCGCCCTCTACCTGAATTTCGCCCACGAGAAGATCGGGGACGAGTCCGAGTTCGAGTTCGAGTCCGTCTCCAGCGAGTGGAAGTACAAGCTCAGCGACCCCGCCGCCGACCCGATCGGCCTCCTCGCCTACGCCGAGCTCGGCCTCGGCCCCGACGAGCAGGAGCTCGAGCTCAAGTTCATCGCCAACAAGATCGTCCAGCGCTGGAACTTCGCCGCCAACGCCATCGTCGAGTTCGAGCGGGAGGAGGAGGAGGAGCCCAGCGGGGAGAAGGAGTGGGAGCGCGAGTCCAAGCTCGCCCTCACCCTCGGCGCCTCCTACCAGTTCCGCCCCGGGTTGGCCGCCGGCCTCGAGGCCGTCCACGAGACCCCCTTCGAAGGCACCTTCAAGGAGAAGGAGGACTCGGCCTTCTACGTCGGCCCCGTCTTCCACTACGCCGCGCCCAGGTTCTGGCTCACCCTCACCTGGCTGCACCAGGTCCCCGGTCCCGACGACGGCGACACGGGCGAGGAGAACCAGGTCCGCCTCATCCTCGGGATCCACCTGTGAAGCTCCTCCCGGCCCTGCTGGCCGCGCTGGCCGTCGCGGGCTGCGTCGCCGCGAACGTCCCGCCCCCCACGCTCGAGATGGCGGGAGGGCGGGCCGCCACGCTCGACTCGCTGCAGCGGGGCCGCACCCTCTACGTCAACAAGTGCTCGGGCTGCCATTCCCTCCACTCCGTCGAGGACTACGCCGACGCCGAGTGGGAGTACCACGTCGAGGAGATGGTCGCCCTCGGGAAGGTGAAGCTCGACTCCGCCGAGCAGTCCCTGATCCTGCTCTACCTCGGCACCGCCAACGGCCGGGACTGATCTGCTAGGATAAGGCCGTGGGCGCCTTCCATCTCTGCGCCGTCGCGGCGACCTTCCTCGGGGCCTTCCTCGCCCCGGCCCTCCTCGGCGGCCCGAAACCCGCCTGGAGGCCCGCGCTCGCGGGCCAGGTCGCCATCGCCCTGGCGATCTCCCTCGCCGGCCTCCTCGCCGGCGCCCCCGCCTCCGCGTGGCTCGGCGCCGCCGCCTTCGCCGCGGCCCTCGCCGCCCTCGCCGCCGGCGCCCACCTCCTCGCCGGCCAGCTCGCCAGCGGCCTGCTCGTCTGCGCCCTCGGCGGCTCCCTCTTCTGGGGCCGCCCCCTCGTCGACGAGGCCCTCTCCCGCGGCGCCGACCCCGCCGCCCGCCTCCAGGGCCTCCTCGCCGTGAACCCCTACGCCGTCCTCTCGGGCTCCGTCCTCGGGCGCGACCTCCTCCACGACCCTGTCCTCTACGGCTACCACTACGCGGACTACGTCGCCGGCTCCTCGTACCCCGCCGCCCTCCCGCACGCGGCCGCCCTCGTCGCCGCGGGCGCCGTCCTCGGCGCCGCCGGGATCCTCCTCCGCCGCCGGAGGCCCGCGTGACCGACCGCCGCTACGCCAAGCAGGCCCGCTACGCCCCCCTCGGCGAGGACGGCCAGGCCCGCCTCGCCGCCTCCCGCGCCGTGCTCGTCGGCTGCGGCGCCCTCGGCACCCACCTCGCCCAGCTCCTCGTCCGCGCCGGCGTCGGCGCCCTCGCGATCTGCGACCGCGACGTCGTCGAGCTCGACAACCTCCCGCGCCAGGTCCTCTTCGACGAGGCCGACGCGCGCGACCGGGTCCCCAAGGCCGCCGCGGCCGTCGCCAAGCTCCGGGCCGTCAACTCCGCCTGCGCCCTCGAGGCCCGCGTCGTCGACGTCTCCGCCGCCAACGTCGAGGCCCTCGTCGCCGGCGCCGGCTGCGTCCTCGACGGCACCGACAACTTCGAGACCCGCTTCCTCCTCAACGACGCCTGCGTGAAGCTCGGCGTCCCCTGGGTCCACGCGGGCTGCGTCGGCGCCTCCGGCCAGGTCCTCCCCGTGATCCCCGGCGTGACCGCCTGCCTGGCCTGCTGGCTCGGCGAGCTGCCCCCGCCCGGCGAGGGGCCCACGTGCGACACCGCCGGCGTCCTCGGCCCGGCCGTCGCCGCCGTCGCCGCCCTCCAGGCCGGCGAGGCCCTCAAGATCCTCGCGGGCCGCCCCGACGCCGTCCTCCGCGGCACCCACGCGCTCGACCTCTGGACCAACCGCCACCAGGTGATCGGCGCCGCGCGCGATCCCGACTGCCCGGTCTGCGCGGGTCGCCGCTTCGAGCACCTCGGCGGGGCCGCCCCCGGCGGGGCCGCCGTCCTCTGCGGCCGCGACGCCGTCCAGGTCACTCCCGCCGCCTCCGCCCGGCTCGACCTCGCCGAGCTCGAGCGCCGCCTCTCCGCGGGCGGACCCGTCGTCCGCAACGCCTTCCTCGTCCGCCTCCGGGCCGAGGGCTGCGAGCTCACCGTCTTCGAGGACGCCCGCGCCATCGTCCAGGGGACGTCCGACCCGGCCCGGGCCCGCGCCCTCTATGCGCGCTACGTCGGCGCGTAGTACCATCCGCCCGTGATCTACCTCGACAACGCCGCCACGACCTGGCCCAAGCCCGAGGCCGTGTGGCGCGCCCTCGACGACTTCGCCCGGCACCACGCCGCGAACCCCGGCCGCAGCGGCCACCGCATGGCCCGCGAGGCCGAGGACCGCGTCTCCGGCGCCCGCGCCGCCGTCGCCCGACTCGTCGGCGCCGGATCGCCCGAGCGGATCGCCCTCACCCTCAACGCCACCGACTCGATCAACATCGCCGTCCACGGGCTCGCCCTCGCGCCCGGCGACCACGTCGTCACCTCCGACCTCGAGCACAACTCGATCAACCGCACGCTCTCCGACCTCGAATCGCGCGGCGTCGCGGTGACGCGCGTCCGCTCCCGCGACGACGGGACGGTCGACCCCGCCGACGTCCGCGCCGCCCTCGCGCCCCGGACGCGGCTCCTCGCGCTCACCCACGCCTCCAACGCGCTCGGCGTCGCCAACGACGCGGCCGCCTTCGGAGAGATCGCCCGCCGCGCGGGCGCCGTGCTCCTGCTCGACGCCAGCCAGACCGCGGGCGTCGTGCCGATCGACGCGCGCGCCCAGCAGCTCGACCTCGTCGCGTTCCCCGGCCACAAGGGCTGCCTCGGCCCCATGGGCACCGGCGCCCTCTACGTCCGGCCGGGCCTCGACCTCAGCCCGTTCCGCCGCGGCGGCACCGGCTTCGCCGCCGAGAGCGAGGAGCATCCGTCCGAGATGCCGTTCCGCCTCGAGGGCGGCACGCCCAACGCGCACGGCCTCGCGGGACTCGAGGCCGGGATCGCCTTCGTGCTCGCCGAGGGGGTGGGGAAGATCGGGAGCCACGAGCGCGACCTCGCGCTGCGCTTCGCCGACGCCGTCCGCGGGATCCGCGGCGTCGTCGTCCACGCGGCCTCCGATCCGGCGCGGCGGCTCGGGCCGGTCTCGATCTCGATCGCGGGCCTGGACCCGGCCGAGGCGGGCCGGATCCTCGACGAGCGCCACGACATCGCCTGCCGCCCCGGGCTGCACTGCGCGCCGGGGGCCCACCGGAGGATCGGGACCTTTCCCCGGGGGACGGTCCGTTTCAGTTTCGGGTACTTCAACACGGGGGCGGACGCCGACGCCGCGGCGTCGGCCGTCCGCCAGCTCGCGGGAGGCTAGACGCATGGAATCGAAGCGCGCGTTGCCGAAGGGGGCCCGGGCCGCGGCCTGGACGCAGCCGGGGATCCCCGAGTCCACGGTCTGGATCCAGGGCGACCCCGCGGGCCTCGAGGCGCTCGCCAAGAACCTGCTCGCGCTCGCGAAGGAGGCGAACTCCACGCGGGTCCGCTTCGAGCGGGCCGCCGGGACGTTCGAGGGCGACTCGATCCTCGTGATCCAGCGCTCCGACGACCTCCGGCCGCCGCCGAACCCCGAGCTCCAGCAGACGCGGGTCGAGGCGCCCGACGACGGCGACACCGTGGTCTGGCTGCAGGTCCCCGAGACGGCGCAGGCCGCGGCGGCCCAGGTGCTGCTCCTCGAGGCGGGCTACACGACGCTGCAGGCCCGCGAGACCGTCGAGCGTCGCAGCGTCGGCCTGAGGACCACGCTGGCGATCGCGAACCGCCTCCGGGATGCGATGCGCAAGGCGGGGGCCGAAGCGGAATTGTTCCACGCGCGTTGACCATGGGGTATGGTGGACGTTGACCCCGCGTCCGAGCCGGGATTAGCATGAAGGCCCATCCATCAGGAGGTCCGGCCATGAAGGCACTGCTCGTCGTCCTCGCCCTCTCGTTCAGCCTGGCCGCGGCCGGCTGCTCCTCGTCCCCCGAGCCGTCCGATCCGTCGAAGCCCGAGCCGGGCGCGACGGATCCCACCGCCAAGCCGGCGGATCCCGGGACGGGCGGTCCCTCCGATCCTTCCCCGAAGCCCGGGCCCGCCGAGGAGGACTCCGAGGTCATCCAGGCGCGCAGCCGGCTCGCGTCGGCGAAGAAGTCCCTGGCCGACGTCGACGCGGAGCTCGCCAACGTCGCCAAGGAGCGCGAGGAGCTCTCGAAGCAGGAGAGCAACCCCGACAAGACCCTCCGCATGGTCGAGCTCAAGGGCGAGGAGGAGCGGCTCCTCGAGAAGAAGAAGAACTGCGAGGGCGACGTCGCCTACTGCGACAACCGCCTCAAGGAGCTCCTGGCCGGCAAGTCCGGCGCGGGCGACCCCGCGCTCGAGGATCTCCTGAAGTCGAAGAAGCCCGCGGAGGACGAGGCCGCGAAGCGCCGGGCCGAGGAGGCGGAGGCCAAGCGCCGCGCCGACGAGGCCGCCGCGAAGGCCGAGGCGGACCGCAAGGCCTCCGAGGAGGCCGCCCGCCGCGCCGCGGAGGAGGCCGAGGCCCGCCAGCGCGAGGAGGCCGCCCGCAAGGCGGAGGCCGAGCGCAAGGCCGCCGAGGAGGAGGCCGCGCGGAAGGCCGACGAGGCCCGCAAGGCCGCGGAAGCCGCGAAGACCGACGAGGAGCGCCGCCGCGCCGACGAGGCCGCCGCGAGGGCCGAGGCGGACCGCAAGGCCGCCGAGGACGCCCGCCGCCGCGCCGAGGAGGAGTCCGCCCGCCGCGCGGAGGACACCCGCCGCGCCGAGGAGGCCCGCAAGGGCGCCGAGACCCGCAAGGTCATGCCCCGCACGGGCGAGGGGCTCACCTTCGAGGAGCAGTGGGCCGACGTGATCGCCGAGATCCGGCGGGCGCTGCGCCGCTAGATCGATCCACCGGAAACGACAAGGGCCGCGCCCCACGGGGCGCGGCCCTTTTTCGTTCCACGGCGCGGGATCAATTCCCGCGGAGCTGGCGGTGGACCTTCTGGAATCCCTTGAGGCCCTTCTCGGAGATCTTCCCGAGCAGGCCCGCCACGGCGTCGCCGCCGAAGGCCAGGCCGAGCCCCGCGATCAGCGGGAGCAGGACCAGGATCCAGCCGGCCGCGATCTTGCCCGCGGTCGCGGCCCCGGGGAGCGCGACGCTCGGGGCGGGGGCCGGCGCGACCTTGGTCGCGGGCTTCGCCACCGGCTTCGGGGCCGGCCTCGGCGGGGGCGCGGGCATCGGCTCGGGTTCCAGCTCCTCGTCCATCGGCGGCGGCGGGGCCGGGCGCGGGGCGGGACGGGCGGCGGGCTTCGGCGGCGCCTTGGGCTCGGCGGCGGGCGGGAGCTCCGGGAGCGCGCCCATGCCGAGCATCGTCTGGTCGCCGAGGTCCGGCGGCAGCGGGATCGAGTCGATCTCCTGGCCGTCCGCGGGCTTGTCGAGGTCCCCCATGCCGAGCATCGTGTGGTCCTGGCCGGGGAGGCGCTCGAGCTCCTCGCTCGGCGGCTTCTTCGGGCCGGGAGGGGGCATGCGGACGTGCGGCTTCTGGGGGCCCGAGGGGATCTCGCCCATGCCGAGCATCGTCGGCTCGGCGAGGCCGGGGAGCGCCTCGAGGTCCTCGCCCTTCTTCGCGTGCGGGTAGGTCGGCGGCGGCAGCTTCGAGGCCGGCTTCTTCGGCATCGTCGGGATGTCGCCCATGCCGAGCATGGTCTGGTCGCCGAGGCCGGGCAGGCCCTCGAGATCGCCGGCGGGGGCGGGCTTGGGCTTGCGGGGTCCGCCCGCGTCGCCCATGCCGAGCATCGTCGGCTCGGCGAGGCCGGGGAGCGCCTCGAGGTCGTCGCCGGCGGGGAACTTCGTGGGCGCGGGCGGCTTCGGCCCGGGCTTGCGGGGGCCCGGGGCGATGTCGCCCATGCCGAGCATGGTCTGGTCGCCGAGGCCGCCGGGGATCCCGGGCTCGGGGAAGGCCTCCTCGACGGCGGGCTTCTTCGCGTCCTGCTCGCGCTGCCAGGCCGCGATGTCGAATCCGGCGGCGCCCTGGATGTTCCCGTCGGGCAGGAGGATGAGGTCCTTGCGGCAGACGGGGCAGGCGCCCTTCGCGGGCTTGGACGGGATGCCGCCCGAGAACGAGGCCTTGCAGAAGGGGCAGGTGCACTTGACCGAGGGCCGGCCGCCGGCGCTCGGGGGCTTCGCGGCGGGACCGCCGGTGGCGCAGCGCTGGCAGAGGAAGTCCGCCGTCGCGGCCTGGGCGTCGTTGACGAGCACCTTCAAGCCGCACTTCGTGCAGTGGCGGATGGGCATCTAGGCTCCCTCCCCGAGGAAGCAGATGAGCGTCACGGCGGCGGCGGCCACGTAGAGGGCCCCGCCCACGGCCAGGCTGACGATGCCGCGGGGCCGCTCGAGGGCGGCGAGGACGCCGAGGATCAGCCCGGTCCCGATCTGGAGCAGGGCCACGGCCGCGAAGATCGCGAACGCGGCGCCGGCCGTCTTGAACCGGGCGCCGATCACCGCGGCGACCAGCGAGGTGAGCAGGAGCAGGCTGTTGACCAGGAAGAAGCGGGCCATCGGCCGCCACGAGGGGTCCGGCTCCGAGGAGGCCATCCACGCCCCGAGCCCGAGTCCCCAGAGCCCGCCGACGAGCATCAGGGCGTCGAAGGGGAAGTTGCCGCCGAGGGCGGAGAACGGCATCCGGGCGGGGGAGACGGCCCCGCCGCCGGCCGCCCCGTAGGCCGCGAAGACGTAGATCATCGCGAGGCCGCCGAGGATCAGGACCAGGCCCGCGGTTTTCCTCATGTCCGAGGAAGAGTGTAGGGAGGCCGGGGGGTGAATTCCAATTTAATTCGGGCCCCGGTCCTCCAGGGCCGACTGCAGCGCCAGCAGCGCGGCCGACCAGAGGCGCTCCGCCGCGGCGCGGGCCGCGTCCCCCTCGGGGGTGGCCGGGTACCCGGAGACCTCGACCCGGGCCAGCGTCCCGTCCGTCAGGGGCAGGAGCGTCAGGTTCACCCGGAGGCCTTCCGCCGAGCCCAGGAGCAGGTAGCGGTTCGGCGCGAGATCCTCGACCTCGAAGTCCCCGCCCAGGCGCGCGCGCCCGCCCTTCCGCCGCTCGATCCGCGAGCCCGCGCCGAAGGCGTCTCGCAGGAAGCCGGGGGAGGGGAGCAGCCGCCAGGCCGCGGAGGCCGGGGCGGGGAGGTCCAGGTCGAGCCGGAACCCGCGCGTCGCGCGGAGCTCGCCGTCGCCCCGCCCGCGGGCCGGCCGCCCCTTGGCCAGGAACTCCGCGTAGGCCCGGTTCGTCAGCGCGTCCGCCTCGCCGTTCTCCTCGCGGGGGATCCACTCGAAGCGGAGCTTCGGGAACTTCCGCGCCAGGTCCCGCGCGCGGCCGAAGAGCCCGACGAGCAGCGGGGCCTTCACCTTGTACTCGCCCCGGAGCTGCTTGACGACGAGGTCCGAGTCCCCGCGCACGACGATCGTCTCGCCGGTCGCCCCGCGCGCCTCGAGCCACTCGAGGGCCTTCACGACGCCCGCGTACTCGGCGACGTTGTTCGTCGCCCCGGGGGTCCAGGGCTCCGCGGCCAGGCCGCACTCCTCGTGGAGGAGCTTCGGGCCCTCGCGGACCACGAAGCCGTAGGTCGCGACGCCCCCCGGGTTCTTGGGCTGGCAGAGGCCGTCGAAGTGGACGACGAGGCCCATCAGGTCGTGATCTCCATGTGGAGGGCGTTGTTGAAGCGGTTGAAGTAGTTGAAGAGCCCCGCGGCGGCGGTGATCTCGACGATCTCGCCCTCGGTGTAGTGCTTCTTCACGGCGGCGAAGACGTCCTCCGGGACGTGGTTCGAGTCGAGCGTGACCCACTCGCCCCAGCGGACCGCGGCGGCGTCCTTCTCCGGCAGCTTCGAGTAGTCGCCCTTGCGGACGGCGGCGATCTCCTCGGGCGGCGAGCCGGCCTTCGCGGCGAGCTTCACGTGGGAGGCGAGGCAGTACTCGCAGCCGTTCATCTCGCTGACGCGGAGCACGACGAGCTCCTTGAGGCGGGCCGAGAGCGTGCTCGGGGCCATGACGGCCCGGAAGTGCGCCGCCATCGTGCGGAGGATCTCGGGCCGGTGGGCCATGGTGCGGAACATGTTGGGGACGTTGCCCCGGGCCTTGCGGACCTCGTCGAAGACCGGGCGGACCTCGTCGGTCGCGCCGGCGTCGTCGATCTTCTTCAGCCTCGGCATGGGGTCACCTCGCGGTTCGGACCAGGCCGGCGATGCGGCCGTCCCCGGTCAGCTCGGGATGGAAGGTCGCGGCGAAGACCCGGCCCTCCCGGACCAGGACGGGCTCGCCGTTCCAGCGCGCCAGCACCTCGACGCCGGGCCCGCAGCGCCGGATGCGCGGGGCCCGGATGAACACGGCCGGGTAGTCCGGCTCGAGGACCGCCTCGAAGGAGTCCACCTGGCGGCCGAACGCGTTGCGCTCGACGTCGATGTCGATCAGCTCCCAGGACGGCTGCGCGGGCCCCGTCACGCGCTTCGCGAGGAGGATGGCCCCGGCGCAGGTGCCGAAGACCGTCCCGCCCCGGGCCAGGAGCCGGCGCGCCGCCTCCTCGATGCCGGAGCCCTCGAGGAGGTTGAGGAGCGTCGTCGATTCGCCGCCGGGGAGCACGAGGAGGTCGAGGGCGTCGATCTCGGCCGCGCGGCGCACCTCGACGGCGCCCCCGAACGCGCGGGCGTGGGCCGCGAAGTCCCCCTGGAGGGCGAGGACCCCCGTCCCCCCCATCACCAGCCCCGCGTCTGGAGCAGGTTCTCGGCGCCGATCTTGGAGATCTCGAGGCCGGGCATCGGCTCGCCGAGCTCGGCGGAGACCTCGACGAGCACCTTGGGGTCGCGGAAGTGCGTCGTGGCGCGGACGATGGCCTTGGCGCGCTTGGCGGGGTCGGAGGACTTGAAGATCCCGCTGCCGACGAAGACGCTCTCGGCGCCGAGCTGCATCATGAGCGCGGCGTCGGCGGGCGTGGCGATCCCGCCCGCGGCGAAGTTCGGGACGGGCAGCTTGCCCGTCTCCGCGACGAGCTTCACGAGCTCGTAGGGGGCGCCGAGGTCCTTGGCGGTCTTCACGAGCTCCTCGGGCCTCAGGGTCGTCAGCCGGCGCAGCTCCGAGGTGACCGAGCGCATGTGGCGGACGGCCTCGACGACGTTGCCGGTGCCGGCCTCGCCCTTGGTGCGGATCATCGCGGCCCCTTCGCCGATGCGCCGCAGCGCCTCGCCGAGGTCGCGGCAGCCGCACACGAACGGCGCCTGGAAGTCGTGCTTCCAGACGTGGTTCGCCTCGTCGGCGGGCGTCAGCACCTCGGACTCGTCGATGAAGTCGATCTCGAGCGCCTCGAGGATCTGCGCCTCGACGATGTGACCGATGCGGCACTTGGCCATCACCGGGATGTCCACCGCCTTCTGGATGGCCACGATCATCGCCGGGTCGCTCATGCGCGCGACGCCGCCGGTGGCGCGGATGCGCGACGGGATGCGCTCGAGCGCCATCACCGCCGCCGCGCCGGCCTCCTGCGCGATCTCGGCCTGCTCGGCGTTCATGACGTCCATGATCACGCCGCCCTTGAGCATCTCGGCCAGCCCCACCTTGAGGCGGAAGCGGACCTCCGCGCCGGCGGCGCCGTGGCCGTTGGTGTCCGCCTTGCGCGGGCCCGGAGCATTCGTCTTGCGCTTCACGTCGTTCCCTCCTCGAG
>CAYXGZ010000023.1:0-51757 GCA_964464755.1 uncultured Planctomycetales bacterium | reverse complement strand
TCCTCGGTGCCCGGCTTGCAGAAGTACTCGATCTCCATCTGCTCGAACTCGCGCGTGCGGAACGTGAAGTTGCCGGGCGTGACCTCGTTGCGGAAGCTCTTGCCGACCTGGCCGATGCCGAACGGGAGCTTCTTGCGCATGGCCTGGAGGACGTTGTCGAAGTTCACGAAGATGCCCTGGGCGGTCTCGGGGCGGAGGTAGACCTTCGTGCCGGTCGCGGCGACGGGGCCGAGGACCGTCGTGAGCATGAGGTCGGCGGGCTTGGGCTCGGAGAGGCGGCCGCCGCAGAAGGGGCAGCAGTCCGCGGGCGGGGACTTCAGCTTCTCGAACTGGCCGGGGTCCTTGATGGCCGGGTGGTTCGGGGCGAGCTTGCGCCCGTCGTTCTGCGCCCAGTTGCGGAGGGCTTTCTCGGGGTCCTTCTGGCCCGCGGGGCCCGCGAGGAGCTTCTCGACGGCCGCGCGCCACTTGCTGGCCTTCATCTCCCGCTCGAGGTGGTCGGCGCGGAAGTAGCGCACGCAGTCGAGGCAGCCCTGGAAGGGGTCGGCGAAATGGCCGACGTGGCCGCTGGCCTCCCAGACCCTCGGGTGCATCGTGATCGCGGCGTCGAGGCCGAGCATGTCCTGGCGGCGGTGGATGTTCTCGCGCCACCAGAGGTTCTTGACGTTGCGCTTCAGCTCGACGCCGAGGGGGCCGTAGTCCCAGGCGGAGCCGAGGCCGCCGTAGATCTCGCTGGACTGGAAGATGAAGCCGCGGCGCTTGGACAGCGAGACGATGGTGTCGAGATCGACCATGGAAGCGAGGAATGTACCCGAGGCCGGGGAAAAAGGCTAGCGGGCCCCGGCGCGCTCGAGGGCCTCCTGCGCCGGCCCGTGCTTCGGGTCGAGCTTGAGGCACTCCTTCCACTGGGCGACGGCGAGTTCCCGGCTGCCGGAGCGCTCGTACGCGTTGCCGAGGTTGAACCGGGCCGCGGCGCTCTCGGGATCGGCCTGGACCGCCAGCTTGAGGGCCGTCACCGCGCCGGGGAGGTCGCCCGCGCCCATCCTCGCGACGCCGAGGTTGGTCCAGGCGGGCTCGAAGCCGGGCTCGAACTTCACGGCCTTCTCGAGGGCGGCGGCGGCCTCCTTGTCCTTGGACTGCTGCAGCAGGGTGGACCCGAAGTTGTAGTAGTGGTCGCCGTCCTCGGGGTCGATCTCGATCGCCTTGCGGAACGCGGCCTCGGCGCCCGCGAAGTCCTTCTGGCGGAGGAGCGCGATGCCGAGGGTCGCGTGGACCTCGGGGTAGCGGGCCAGCAGGGCGGCCGCCTCGCGGAACCGGGCCGCGGCCTCCTTGTAGTCCGCCGCGAGGTAGGCCTTCTCGCCGGCCTGGTAGGCCTTCGTCGCGGCCTCCCGCTGCGGCGCGTCGAGCACGGGCAGGTCGTAGAGGCGCAGCGAGCGCATCATCGCCTCGATCGGGGCCGCGTAGCGGGCGCCGCCCGCGGCGGGGCAGGCCCAGCCGAGCATCGTCACCCGTCCCGGCATCCCGACGAGCGTCCAGAGGGCGAGCATCGGGATCCCGCCGTCCGTGAACTTCAGGCGGAAGTGGTGGGCGTCGCGGCCGCGGACCTTTGAGACGTCGTCGGCCTCGACCACGCAGTCCGGGTACTGCTTGAGGAAGGTGTCCTTGAGCGAGCGCGCGGCGCCCTCGACCTCGGCGTCGCGGACCTTCACGTACATGTCGACGCGGGGGACGTAGCCCTCGGCCTTGGGGCCCTGGAAGCTGCAGTCCGCCTTGCCGTGGTTGGGGACTCGGGTCCAGCCCCGGGGCATGCGGATCTTGTAGCCGTAGAACGGGTGCGCGTAGGTCTCGGGGAGGCGCTCGGCGGGCGGGGCCTGGAGCGCGACGAGCAGCGCGGCGACGTGGAGCATCGGCACGATCATAACCCGCCGCAGGGGCAGGGGGATTTCCGGGCGCCCGCGAAGTCGGAGGGGTTCTCCAGCTCCCACCAGAAGTCGACGCCCTCGAAGGAGGCCCAGGGGAGTTCGCGGGGGACGACGAGCAGGCCGCTCGGGTCGCGGGCGAGGCGGAGCTCCCCGGCGGGATAGCGCCCGAGGCGGAGGCGGTAGCGCAGCTCGAACTCGCCGGGCGCGGGCCGGCAGCGGTGCGCGAGGTCCGCGACCGCGGCCGGGGCGTAGCGTCCCCGGATCGTCCAGGTCCCGTCGGCGGAGGCCGTCGGGTTCTCGAGGGCGCCGCGGAGCTGCGAGGGGTCGTCGTAGAGGTAGGTCTCGCTCCCCGCGTTCCAGAGCCGGTACCAGCCGTCGCGGTCGGTCACGGTGACGAGGAGCCGGTTCCCCGAGAGCTCCAGGGCGTGGGGGCAGATCGCGCGCAGCGTGCAGGGATGGGCCAGCAGCGGCGGCAGCCAGGCCGGGCGCTCCGCGTTGACGGCGCCCGGCGGCGCGTCGAGCGCGCCGGGGTAGTGGTCCTTCTCGAGGTAGTTGAGGTAGAGGAGGGCGACGGTCGCCGCGAGGAGGCCGAGCGCGGTCCACGAGCGCCACCCGGACGTCTCCACCTAGGGCGCCTTGAACTTCCGGAAGCGCTCGAGGTCGGTCTTCTGCACGCTGGGCTTGAGGCGGGCGAGGATCGCGTCGACGTCGGCGAGGGTGATCTCGCCGTCGGAGTTCTTCTCGACCGAGTCGATGAACTTCTCCTCGGCGGCCTTGCGGCAGAGGTAGGCGAGGTCGGCGCCGCTGTACCCGTCGAGGCGGTCGGCGAGGCGGCCGAGGTCGACCTCGGCGGCCAGGGGCATGTCGCGGAGGTTCATCTCGAGGATGCGGCGGCGGGCCGCGGCGTCCGGCAGCCCGATGTAGATCTTCTCGTCGAGGCGGCCGGGGCGCATCATCGCGGAGTCGATGTTCCAGGGCTCGTTGGTGGCGCCCATGAAGAGCAGGGGGTGGGCGTCCTTGCGGTCGAAGCCGTCGAGCTCGTTGAGGATCTGGGGGACGACGCGCTGCATGACGCCGCCGCTCTCGCCGTCGCGGCGGGGCGGGGTGAGGGCCTCGACCTCGTCGATGAAGATGATGGCGCGCTCGGCCTTGCGGGCCGCGTCGAAGAGCTTGCGGATGTTCTTCTCGCTCTCGCCGACCCACTTGTTGAGGATCTCGCTGGGGGCGATGGCGAAGAACGTGGCGTCGAGCTCGCCGGCGACGGCCTTGGCGATCATGGTCTTGCCGGTCCCGGGCGGGCCGTAGAGGAGGATGCCGCCGCCGGAGCGGATGCGGTACTTCTTCGCCTTCTCGGCGTGGGTGAAGGGGTAGATCATCTTCACCCGGATCTGCTCCTTCACGTCCTCGAGGCCCGCGATGTCCGCGAAGCGGATCCGGGGCTTCTCGGCGACCAGCCACTCCTCCGGGACCTCGCCGTCGTCGTCCTCGTCGCGGGGGGAGGCGCCGGGGGCCGAGGGGCCGCCGGCCTTGCGGGTCGCGGCGAGGCGCTCGCGGAGGGCGCGGCGCTTCGCCTTCACGGACCGGGCCAGGTCGACGAGCTGCTTCGCCTGCCGCGTGCGGACCTCGCGCAGCGGCGGGTCCGACTGCCGGGCGAGCTCCAGGAGGTACTCGGCGGCCTTCAGGAAGTGGTACTTCGCCTCCTTGACGTCCCCGCCCTGGAAGGCGCGGACGCCGAGGCTCTTGTGCTTCTCGAAGCTCTCGAGCAGGAACGGTTTGGGCATCTCGTCACTTGAGGTCGATGAAGCTCCCGTCCTCGCGCTCGAGGCGCACCGACTTGAGCTCGAACGACGTGAAGGACATCGACACCACGGCGTGGACCATGCGGGTCCCCTTGGTGCCGGTGACCTGGAACTTCATCGGGATGCTGCCCATGTCCTTGGCCTGGGCGCCGGGGTCCTGGACGGGCTCGACCTTTCGGATGTCGCCGATCTCGTCGCGCACGTGCGGGTTGTTCCGCGCGAGCGCCTCGATCTCCTGCGTCATCTTGATGACGCTGTTGGCGAAGCGGTAGCCCCACCACATGCAGCCGCCGCAGACGCCGCCGACGGCGAGGGTGAGGCAGCCGCAGCCGAGGAGCACCCACAGCCACCAGCGGGACTTCTTCGGGGCGACGGCGACGGCCTGGGGGGAGTCCATGGTTGGTTCCGTTCCTTAGTAGGGGAGCCAGGGGTCGTCCGACTCCGGATCGACCGTCAGTTCGCGTCGGGAGCGCGGCTGGCCCGCGCGGGGATGGCGGTGGGCGCCGGACAGGCGCAGCTTCCGCCTCGTCCACTCCAGCCAGGACCAGCGGCCGAAGCGCGAGTGCGCCGCGGCCAGCGTGACCAGGCCGAGCGAAGCCAGCAGGGGCACGAGGATCCAGCCCGTCTCCCCGGCCGAGGCCGGGACGGCGGCCAGCGCCGCGAAGGCGGCCGCCCCCGCGACGAGGATCCAGAGCTCCCGCCGGTCGTCGTTCACGCTACTTCTCCTCCTTGCCGAGCTCGTCCTGGATCTCGCGGAGGCCCTTCTCGATCTCCGAGTCGACCTCCTTGCCCTCCTCGTGGACCACCTGGTCCTCGAGCATCTTGTCGATCTCGGAGTCGGAGATCACCTCGTTCTCGCCCTCGACCTCGCCGGACATGACGTGCTCGTTGGACATCTCGAGGAAGACGTCCATCTGCTGCTGCAGGGTCTCGGCCTGCATCATCGCCTTCTCGAAGTTCTTCTGGGTCTTCACGAAGTCCGTGCTGCCGTAGACCTCGGAGATGCCCTTGGCGACGGAGCCCATCGACTTGGCGAAGTCCGCGTCGCTCTCGGCCTGGCTCTTGATCTGGACGGCGGTCTCGATCGAGAGGAGCTGCTTCTCCCGCATGCGCTTCTGGGCGGCGGTCTTCTTCAGCATCTTCTTGAGGAAGACGAGCTGCTCCCGGTCCCCGATCTTCTTCGCCCGCTTGGCCTTGTCGACGTACGACAGCTCGTGCTTCGAGAGGTCGCGGATGTTCCGGCGCAGCGACGCGATCCCCTTGCGGATCTCGATGTCGCGCTCGATCTTCCGCTCCTCCTTCGACTTGAAGATTCCCATGGATGGCGCGCTCCTATCGGTTCTCGGGGACCGCGGGGACGGACCGGATCTCGATCTCGTGGCTCCGGCAGTCCCGCTTCAGCATGAAGGCGCCGGCGGCGGCGCCCGCGAGGACGAGGGCGACCACGGCGCCCACGAGGACGGCGGTCCCGCTCGCGGGGGCCGGCCAGGGGCGGCCGCAGTGGACGCAGTGGCGGGCGCGGGTGGACACCTCGCGGCCGCAGTCGGCGCAGTGGGTCAGGGCCATGGACGCTCCTTTTTACTCTTCCTGGACGGATTCCTTCCAGCGGTAGTACTTCGCCATCTCCTCGGGGGTCGTCTGGGGGTGCACGAGGCGGGCGGCCGCCTCGAAGTCGGCCCGCGAGAGGTCGCGGACCTTGAGCCGGTACTCGCGGACCTGGTCGAGCCCGCGGTCCACGAGGGCCGGGATGTCGCGGTTCATCTCCTCGATCATCCCCGTGGTGACCTCCTTGCAGAAGCGCTCGATCTCGCGCCCGCTGTAGCCTGAGGTCAGCGCGGCCAGCTCGGGGTAGGGGACCTCGCTGCGGTAGCCCTTCTTCTCGAGGTGGATGCGGAGGATCTTCTCCCGGGTCGCCTCGTCGGGCAGCGGGATGAGGATCTTCTTCTCGAAGCGGGAGAGCACGGCGGGGTCGAGGTCCCAGGGCCGGTTCGTCGCGGCGATCGTGAGGACGTAGACGTCGTGGCGGCCCTTCTGGTCGAGGCCGTCGAGCTCCGAGAGCAGCGTGGAGAGGATGCGGCGCTCGGCGCCGGAGTCCCCGCTGTCGCGCTTGCCGCAGATGGCCTCGAACTCGTCGAGGAAGACGACGCTGGGGCTCGTGTCGCGCGCGGTGCCGTAGAGCTCGCCGATGATCTTGGAGCTCTCGCCGAAGTACTTCGAGAGGACGCTGGAGATCTTCACGTTGTAGAAGACGCTGGGGACGTCCTCGCCGGTGCGGACGGCGTTGCTCGTGGCGGCGGCGAGGAGGGTCTTGCCGGTGCCGGGCGGGCCGTAGAAGAGGATCTTGGTCCAGGCGGCGACGGCGACGCCCTCGGGCTGCTTCGCGATGGTCATGCCGAGGGCGAACTTGATCTCGTCCTTGGTCTCGTCGAGGCCGCCGATGTCCTTCCAGGTGACCTTGGCGGTCGCCATGAGGTTGGAGACGATGGACTTGATCTCTCCGCCCGGGGCGCCGGAGGCGGGGGCCGGGCCGGAGCCGGACGGCGGCTCGATGGCGGGCGCGGCGGGGCGGTCGGAGATCTCGCCGCTGCGGAGCTTCTGGGCCATCTCGCGGTACTCGATCGCCTTGCGCTTGCGGCGCTCCTCCGCCTCGCGGCCCGTGGCCTGCTCGGCGTAGAGCGACATCAGGTTCGCGGCCTTCTCGTAGGAGGACGCGGCGCGGCGGAACTCCCGCGCGTCGACGGCCTCCTTGGCCCTCGCGAGCGCCTTGCGGATCGGTTCGTGCAGGTCCAGCTCCACGCGGTCCTACTCCTTCTCGAAGTCCGGGCGACCGCCGCCCTCGGCCTCGGCGCTCTCGCGCTTGCGGACCACGCGGTCCGCCTCGCGGAGCCCGTCCTCGAAGCTCTCGATCTCGCCGTCGTCCATCTTCTGCCAGACCTTCATGACGTCGTTGCCTTCCTTGCCGAGGTCGTGCGTGATGGACTCGCTGCCCTCGTTGATCGTGGAGAGGGCCTCGTTGAGCCGCTCGGCGTACATCTCCTGGCTGATCTTGTCGTCCTCGAGCAGGGCCATGAGGTGGGCCTCGTCGACCCGGTTCAGGATGTGGCCGATGCCCTCCTTGGCGTTCTCGCGGCGCTCCAGGGCGAGCTTGAGCGCGGAGATCGTGGTGATCTCCTTCGAGAGGACGTTCAGCTCGCGCTCCAGCATCTTGGCGCCGTTGGACTTCATCTCGTAGAGGCGGGCGAGCTGCCGCCGCCGGGAGGGCGACTTCAGCTTGGAGCCCTTCGCGAAGATGTCCTCGCGCTCCTTCTCGAGCTTCTCGAGCTTGCCGATCGTCTGGTTCTCGCGGAGGTTGAGCTTCATCTCCTCCCGCTTCACGTCCATGAGCGAGAGGTCCCGCTTCTTCCGGAACCAGGACAGGAAATCGATCCCCATCGTGTCGCCTCCAGGCTAGTGCCGCCCCGCCGCTAGTTCGCTTCCGCGCCCCGTTCCTCGTCCCGCTCCCGGCGCTCCTTCTCGCGCTTCTCGCGCCGGCCGCCGGCCGCCTCGCGGGAGTCGCTGGCCTCCTTGAGGCCCTCGTCGAAGTCGAGGTCGCCCTCGTCCATCGCCTCCCAGGTCTTCAGGACCTCCATGCCCTCGTTGCCGATGTCCCCGGCCTCGTAGGCGGGGTCGTTGACGACGCCGAGCATCAGGTCCAGCTTGCCCAGGTAGACCTCCTCGTTGATCCGGTCGTCCCCGAGCAGGGCGGTGATCTTGCCCAGGTCCTCGTCCGTCAGGTTCTCGAGGACGCTCTTCGAGCCCGGCACCTGCCGCTGGCGCTCGACGATGACGCGGATCCGGTTCAGCGTCATCAGTTCCTTGACGACCCGGGAGAGGTCCCGTTCCACGATGTTCACGCGCTGCGTGATCTCGTTGAAGCGCCGGGCGTAGACGCGCCGCCGCGCGGGCGACTTCGTCTTGGAGCCCTGGTTGAACACGTCCTCCCGCTGCTTCTCCAGCTTGTCCACCTGGTTGATGTGCTGGTTCTCGCGGATCTCGAGCCGCTTCTCCTCGACCCGGAGCTCCTCGAGCGAGAGGTCGGTGAGGCGCTTGCGCCGCCGGAAGATCTTTTCCAGGATCGACATGTTCCTAGTCCTCGAATTCCACTTCGGGTTTCTCGACCGCGGGGCGGGGCTTCTCCTTCTCCCGCTTCTCCGGCTTCTCCTTCTCCTCCCGCTTCTCGGCCTTCTCCTTCTTCGGCTTCTCCTCCGGCTCGCGCTCCTTCTCCTCGCGCTCCCGCTCCTTGCGGACCTCGAGGTTCGCGCGCCGCTCCATCTCCTTGAGGATGCCCTGCTCCTCCTCGTCGGGCGCGGGCGCCTCGGCCAGCTTGCCCATGCCCTCGGCGAGCTCGCGGGACTTCTCCAGGCCCTCGAGCATCTCGCGGGCCTTGATGGCGACGTCCTCGACGGACTTCTTGTCGGGCAGGGGCTCGACCTGGAGCTCGAGGACCGTCTCCAGGCTCGCGACGTGCTCGTTGAAGATCGCGATCCGCTTGTTGTAGATGTTGTCGATGCGGGCGTTGAGCTCCTCCATCTTCGTCCGGATCTCCTTGATCCGGCGGGCGAGCATGAGGCGGCGGCCGTCGCTGACCTCGCCCTTGCCCTCCTCGAGCAGCTCCTCCTCCATCGTGCCGAAGACCTCGAGGTCCTGCATGGCGCGGCGGCGCCGCTGCTCGTCGCGGCGGCGGGCCTCCTTGAGCAGGGCGAGCGCCTCGCGCTCGCTGCGGGCCCCCCGGTAGAGCGGGCTCACCTCGTCCGGGATCTCGTCGACCCCCAGCAGCTTCCGGATTTTCTCGAGCATCGCGTCCCCTAGCCGTAGTTGCGCACGAGGCGGTAGGGCCTCGAGCCGGTGTCGAAGCGGACGAAGCGGTCCTCCGCGGCGATCCGGTCGAACGCCTCGCGGATGATCGGGATGGAGTAGCCCAGCTCGTCGAAGACGTAGTCCTCGGTCAGCTCGTCCATCAGCAGGGCGAACTGCCGGCGGCGGACGAAGGAGCGGATGGCGTCCACCTTCTCGTCGTCGGTCGTCAGGTCGAAGAGGCGGGCGGCGCCGCGCCAGCGGGTGTCCGGCGCCCAGGTCGTGCGCCAGGCGTCGCCGAGGCGGTCGCAGAGGGCCACGAGGTGGTTCGCTCCGACCAGGAGGCCCCGGCAGCCGGGGTCGAAGGTCGTCGTCGAGAAGCAGCCCACGTAGTGGAAGACGTCCTCGCGGGTGCAGAGCAGGTCCTTGACCCGGGCGAGCTCCTCGGCGCCGATCGCGCGGGCGGAGCTGCCGCGGCGGACGAGGTCCTCGACGGGGCTGAACGAGGCGCCCGCGACGACGATCTTCGTGGAGCGGCTCCCGAAGATCTCCTTGTGGTGGACCTCGACGACGCTCACGGCGTTCTTGGGCATCTCCTCGTAGACCTTCATCAGGTCCTTGTCCGCGTGCTTGCGGATCGCGGCCTTCACCTCGGAGGCGCGGACGTCGAGCGACTTCACGGTCCGGTGGGCCGGCGTCGCGTCGTAGGTGCGCCCGTCGAGCGGGTTGAAGAGGCCCTGGAGCCGGGAGAGGTTCCCCGCGAGCCGCTCGAAGAAGCGCTCCTCGGCGACGAGGGCGTCGTGGCGGCCGACGTAGGCCGGCTTCAGGGAGGACGTGATGCGCGTGCTCATGTTCAGGCGTCGCCCGCCGCGGCGGGCGCCGCCGCCTTCACCTTCCGGAAGCCCAGGTCGAGCGCCGGCTTCTCCGCGAGGCGGGTCAGGTCGACCTCCGCCTCGGGCTTCGCCGGCACGGACGCCCTCCAGAGGTACAGCCTCCGGCCGGCGTGGTCCGTCGCGGCGACCAGGTCGCTCGCGGCGTCGAGGGCCCCGATCCCGGGACCGCCCGATTCATAAGACGTCTCGAGGGTCTGTCCTATTACACGGGCCCGCACGGCCGGCTCGCGGGCGCTGTAGAGCAGGTGGGGGATCGAGCAGATCCGGGCGAGCCGCAGGTTGGCCACGGGGTCCTTCCCGCGGACGAGGACGACGGGGTGCCCGGGCTGGCCGAGCATCCACGAGACCACGGCGCCGCTCTCGGTGCCCGCGTAGATCAGGCCGCCGCCGATCGCCAGCGCCGTCACCGGGCTGTCGAGGCCGGTCGAGTAGGCCTCGGGGACGCGCACGTCGGCCGCCGCGGCCGCGTAGACGAGCGGGCCCGCCGCGAAAAGGACGCGGTGCCCGACGGCCGTGACGCCCCGCACGGTCTTGTGGCGGATCGTGAGGGACTCGTGGAAGGGGGTCCCCGGCTGGCCGGGGCGCGTGCGGTCCCAGCGCACCAAGCCGTACTCGGAGTGCGTCGCGAAGAGGTGGTCGTCGACGAGCGCGACGGAGTTCACGCCGCCCTTGGGCGAGCGGTCCCCCGGCAGCGGGTACTCGTCGCAGTCCACCTTGGGGCCGGGGGTCAGGATGTGCACGGAGCGCTTGGCGCCGACGAGGAGCACGGGGTTCCCGGCGACCTCGGCGGGGCGGACGCTGCGCAGCGGGTCCTTGAAGACGTACTCGCGCGGCTTCTCCCTCGGGGCCGCCGGGTCGAACTCGAGGACCTTCGAGCCCGCGGCGAGGAAGATGCGGTCGGCCGTCTCGGCCTCGAGGCCCTGGGCCTCCAGGACGCTCGTGGAGGAGAGCAGTCCCTCCATGGTGCGGAAGACGAGGTCGGAGAGGTCGTCGGGGGCCTTGGTGAGGCGGCTGACGAGCTTGCGGGCGTCGAGGTCGAGGGAGTCGTCCTCCATGAGCTTGGCGTAGAGCAGGCCGCGGGCGCGGTCGTCGGGGATCTTCTCGAGGAGGTCGCGCATCGACTGGTCCTGGAGCAGGGTCGCCAGCCGGCGGATCTTGTCCTCCTTGCGCCTGAGCTTCTCCTCGCGGGCGCGGCGGTCCTCGTCGAGGCGGGCCTCGGCGTCGGCCTTCTTCGCGTAGCCGGGGGACTCGAAGGCGGACTCCCCGACGCGGACGAGGTCGAGCCCGGCGCCGAAGAGGCTGCGCTCGAGGGCGGGGCGGAGGAACTCGGAGATGGCCGCGGAGACGTCGCGGCGGTGCAGCTCGGCGGCGTCGCGCGCGGCGGCGAACTCGCCGATGAGGCGGCGGAGGTCCGGGCCGAGGGCGTTCTTGAGGTCGGCGAGGGTGAAGTGCCCGGGGAAGTTGAAGTAGGAGCGCTCGAAGTCGCGGAGGAGGTCGTCGCGGCGGGTCTGGAGGCGGAAGGAGAGGGTGACGGAGGCCTGGACGGCGTGGCCGTCGCGCCCGCGGAGGTTCTCGACGGGGAAGGGGAGGTCGAAGTCGCCCTCCTTGGCGAGGAGGAGGTCGAAGCGGCCGCGGACCTCCTGGCCGCCCGGGATGAGGGCGCAGGCGCCGTCGGGGTAGAGGGCCAGGCCGACGGTGTTCATGGGGACGCTGAGGCGCTTCTGGAAGAGCCCGGAGAGCTCCCCGGACGAGAGCTTCAGGGCGAGGAAGCTCCGGTTCTCGAGGAATTCGCGGATCGTGGGTTTCGCCATGCTCCGGCTCCGGGTCGAATCGCGCCGGGAAGTGTACCCTCCCTCCGCGGGAGGGGGCAAGACGGGGTCGAAAATCGACCCGCAAAACCGGCCAAACCGGCCTTTGGAGGCGTTTAAATGCCGATTGGGCGATTCAAATTTGCATCGCTTTTCCGGCCTTCCCCTTGACGGGGCGGCGGGGGATTCGGGCCTAGTGCGCGACGGCCCAGATGCCGGCGATGCGGTCGTAGTAGAGCAGGACGTGGGCGTCCGAGGGGTTCAGGTCGGCGCCGGCCCTCGGGTGCAGGCCCCACTCGGTCCGGCCCAGGTGCAACTTGAACTCGTAGGTGCGGAAGCGGTCGGTGAAATCGGCCGCGGGCGAGGAGCTCAGCCCGTACCCGTCGCCGATCGCCGCCAGCTGGTCGCAGACCCGGTCGTTCGGGATCGCGATCACCGCGCCCGTCGTCCGCATCGCGTACCCGCGGATCGCCGAGGCGATGCACTTCCGCTGCAGCGCCGGGTCCGAGAAGATCGCCCGCATCCGCCGGTCGCCCGACGACGCGAACGCGATGCGCGACTCGGTCACGGAAAAGCGGAACGCCGTCAGGTCGTTGTGACCCTGGAGGACCCGGTCCTTCAGCCCCTCGCCGCCGGGGATCGCCGAGTAGGCGATCCACTCGAAGCGGTCCCGCGCGCCCGCCTGGCCGTCCCAGGTGGCCGCGAGCTTCGGCAGGTCGCGCCCCTTCACGCGGAAGGCGTACCCGAGCACGAGCTCGGCCTCCACGTCCACGCCGTCGCGGAAAAGGCGCCCCGGGGCCACCGCGTCGGCGCGCCAGAGCTGCGTCTGCTCGCCCTCCTGCCGCGTGACCAGGCCCGTCATCTTCTCTCGGACCTTCGCCTCGCCCTCGCGGGTGTACGGCTCCCAGTAGTTCGGGTTCAGCAGCGGGGCGGGCATCCGGTACACGACCGCCTCGAGCCCCGACAGCGCCGGCGCCAGCAGCGGCAGCACGTCCGCCGCGCTCACGTCCTGCGCGTAGAAGTGCCGCTCCCGCCCGTCGCGCGTGCGGGGGTAGATCTCCAGCCGGGGCTTGACGCCCTCGGGCAGGCGCTGGAAGAAGGCGAGGGGGAGCATCGGGGTCGGGAGTTCCGCCGTGGACGGCATTCCTCGGGCCATGATAGGCAGGCCCTCCCGGACCGGCAATCTTTTTGCGCGGGGCCGGCCGTCCCGGTTCCTTGACTCGGGGCCCCCCGCCCCTAGAATGCACGCGTTCCTCCCCCGATCCACAACCCCGGAGGGTCCATGGCCATCCGCGTCGCCATCAACGGCTTCGGCCGCATCGGCCGCCTCGTCTTCCGCGTCATGTCCGCCCGGCCCGAGTTCGAGATCGTCGCCATCAACGACGTCTCCGACGTGAAGACGAACGCCCACCTGCTGAAGTACGACACGGTGTTCGGCCGCTTCGAGGGCACCGTCGAGGCCAAGGACGGCGCGCTCGTCGTCAACGGCAAGACCGTCAAGGTCGTCGCCGAGAAGGACCCCGCCAAGCTCCCCTGGAAGGACCTCAACGTGGACTGGGTCGTCGAGTCCACCGGCGTCTTCACCGCGCGGGCCGAGCTCGAGAAGCACCTCCAGGCGGGCGCCAAGCGCGTCCTCCTCTCCGCGCCCGCCAAGGACAAGGACGTCGTCACGACGGTCCTCGGCGTGAACTCCGACAAGATCAACAAGGGCGAGACCATCCTCTCGAACGCGAGCTGCACGACGAACTGCCTCGCGCCCGTCGCCAAGGTGCTCAACGACAAGTTCGGCATCGTCCGCGGCTTCATGACCACCGTCCACGCCTACACGAACGACCAGCGGACCGCCGACCAGGTCCACAAGGACCTGCGCCGCGCCCGGGCCGCCGCGCAGAACGTCATCCCGACCTCGACGGGCGCCGCGAAGGCCATCGGCCTCGTGCTCCCCGAGCTCGCGGGGAAGCTCGACGGATTCGCCCTCCGGGTCCCGGTGCCGGACGGCTCCGTCGTCGACCTCACGGTCGAGCTGAAGCAGAAGGTCACGAAGGAGCAGGTCAACGCCGCGATGAAGGAGGCCGCCTCGGGCCCCCTGAAGGGCGTGCTCGAGTACACCGAGGACCCCATCGTCTCGAGCGACATCATCGGCAACCCGCACTCGTCGATCTTCGACGGCCTGTCCACGATGGTGCTCTCCGACACCTTCGTGAAGGTCGTGAGCTGGTACGACAACGAGTGGGGCTACAGCCAGCGCTGCGCCGACGTGATCGCCAAGCTCTCGAAGTAGGCCCGCCATGGCGAAGCAGACGGTCCGCGACGTCGCCGTGAAGGGGCGCCGCGTCCTGGTCCGCGTGGACTTCAACGTCCCCCTTAAGGACGGGAAGGTCGGCGACGCGACGAGGATCCGCGCGTCCGTCCCCACGATCCGCCACCTCGCCGAGGCCGGCGCCCGGGTCGTCCTCGTCTCCCACCTCGGCCGCCCGGACGGCAAGGCCGACCCCAAGTACTCCCTCGCGCCCGTCGTGCCCGTCCTCAAGGAGCTGCTCGGCCGCGACGTCGGCTTCGCCTCCGACTGCATCGGCCCCGCCTCCGAGGCCCTCGTGGGGATGCTCAAGGACGGCGAGGTCGCCCTGCTGCAGAACGTCCGCTTCCACGCCGAGGAGGAGGCCAACGACCCCGGCTTCGCGAGGAAGCTGGCGGCGCACGGCGAGCTCTTCGTCAACGACGCCTTCGGCACGGCCCACCGCGCCCACGCCTCCACCGAGGGCGTCGCGCGGATCCTGAAGCCCGCCGTCGCGGGCTTCCTGATGGAGAAGGAGGTCCGCTACCTCGGCGACCAGCTCCGCGCGCCGGAGCGGCCGATGGTCGTGATCCTCGGCGGCGCCAAGGTCAGCGACAAGATCCTGCTCGTCGAGAACCTGCTCCCGCGGGTCGATGCGATCCTCATCGGGGGCGGCATGGCCTACACCTTCCTCGCCGCGCGCGGGGAGCCCATCGGGGCCTCGAAGCTCGAGAAGGACCGCGTCGAGACCGCCCGCAAGATCCTGGCCGACGCGGCGGCCCGCAAGGTGAAGATCCTCCTGCCCGTGGACCACGTCGCGGCGGAGCGCTTCGACGAGAAGGCCGCCACGAGGGTCGTCGCGACGGTGCCCGACGGCTGGATGGGGCTCGACATCGGGCCCGAGACGACGAAGCGCTTCCTGGCGGAGCTCGCCACCGCGAAGACCGTCGTCTGGAACGGGCCGGTCGGGGTCTTCGAGATGGCGCCCTTCGCCGCGGGGACCCGCGCGATCGCGGAGCACCTCGCGGGCTCGAAGGCCGTCTCGATCGTCGGCGGCGGCGACACGGCCGCGGCCGTCGAGAAGTTCGGCGTCGCGGCGAAGATGACCCACGTCTCCACCGGCGGCGGGGCCTCGCTCGAGTTCCTGGAGGGCAAGACCCTCCCGGGCGTCGCCGCGCTCGCGGAGGCCTAGATGCCCGGCGTCCGCATCGCCCCCTCGCTGCTCGCCGCGGACTTCTCGCGGCTCAAGGACGAGATCCAGCGCGTCGAGGCGGGCGGGGCGGACTGGCTGCACCTCGACGTCATGGACGGCCACTTCGTCCCGAACCTCACGATCGGGGTGCCGGTCGTCGAGGCCGTGCGCGCCGTCACGAAGCTCTTCCTCGACTGCCACCTGATGGTCACCGAGCCCGAGAAGTACTGCCCGATCTTCGCGGACGCGGGCGCGGACTCGTGCACCTTCCACGCGGAGGCCGTCGCGATGGACTACGCGAGGGTGCGCAAGGAGCGCGGCTACGCGATGAGCCTGGTCTGCAAGCCGCTCTTCGACCTGAAGCGCGTCGAGGCCTGCATCGCCCCCCTGAGGGAGCGGGGCAAGCGCGTGGGCGTGGCCCTGAACCCGGACACGGACGCGGAGTGCGTCGCCGAGCTGCTGCCGCGGGCGGACCTGGCGCTCGCGATGACCGTCTGGCCCGGCTTCGGCGGCCAGAAGTTCATCGAGGCGGTCGTGCCGAAGGTCGCGAAGCTGCGGAAGCTCGCGCCCGCGATGGACGTCGAGGTGGACGGCGGGATCAACCCCGAGACGGCCCGCGCGGCGGGCGGGGCGGGGGCGAACGTCCTCGTCGCGGGCACGGCCACCTTCCGCTCGGCCGACGTCCCCGGCGTCATCGCCGCCTTGCGCCGCAACGCGGGCGGGGCGTAGGATCAGCGCATGGCCTTCGAGAAGATCCGCAAGCTCCTTGGCAAGAAGAAGCAGGACCTCCCCGGCGGGCTCTGGACCAAGTGCCCGGAGTGCGACGGGATGGTCTTCAAGAAGGAGCTCGACGACAAGAAGAAGGTCTGCCCCTCCTGCGGCTTCCACTTCACGCTCTCGCCCGCCGAGCGGCTGGAGCTGATCATCGACCCCGGGACCTTCGACCGGATGTGGACCGACCTCGAGCCGGTGGACGCCCTGAAGTTCGAGGGCCCGACGAACTACAAGCAGAAGCTCGCCGCGGCCCAGAAGGAGACCGGCGAGAAGGACGCCATCTGGGCGGGCACGGGCCGCCTCGAGGGCCGGCCCCTCGTGTTCGGCCTGACGGACTCGCGCTTCATGATGGGCAGCATGGGCTCCGTGGTCGGCGAGGTCGTGACCCGCGCCTTCGAGCACGCCCGGGAGAAGAAGCTCCCCGTCGTCTTCGTGTCCGGCTCCGGCGGCGGCGCCCGCATGTACGAGGGCGCGCTCTCCCTGATGCAGATGGCGAAGACGAGCGCCGCGATCGCGCGCTTCGGCGAGGCGGGCGGCCTCTTCGTCAGCGTGCTCACGAACCCGACCATGGGCGGCGTCATGGCGAGCTTCGCGGCCCTCGGCGACGTCGTGATCGCCGAGCCGCGGGCGCTCATCGGCTTCGCGGGCCCCCGCGTCATCGAGCAGACGATCCGCCAGGAGCTGCCGAAGGGCTTCCAGACCTCCGAGTTCCTCCTCCAGCACGGCTTCCTCGACCGCGTCGTGGAGCGCGCGGCCCTGCGCGCCGAGCTCTCCCGCCTGCTCGACTACCTCACGTAGATGCCCCGCGTCCGCGTCGCCCACCTCCTCGTCGACCTCGGGTACGGCGGCGCCCAGCGGCTGGTCCAGTGGGCCGTGCCGCGCCTCGACCGCGCCCGCTTCGAGCCCGCGGTCTTCGTGCTCACCGGCGACGCCCCCCTGGGGCCCGCGCTGGAGGCGGCGGGCGTCCCCGTGCACCGGCTCCGCATGGCGGGGAAGGGCGACGCGCGCATCCTCTGGCGGCTGCCCCGGGCGCTGCGCGACTTCGGCGCCGAGATCCTGCACACGCACCTCGCGCCCGCCAACGCGCTGGGCCGGGTCGGCGGCCGGCTCGCGGGCGTGAAGCACGTCCGCTCGACGATCCACACGCTCGAGGGCGCCTGGTGGCACCGGGCCCTGGAGCGCGCGACCAAGGGCCTCGCGCACTCCGTCGAGTTCGTCTCGGAGGCCGTGGCCCGGCACGCGCGCGAGGAGCTCGGCCTCGAGGGCGAGGTGGTCCGGCCCGGCGTGCCGGCCCCCGCGACCCGCCCGTCGCCCGCCCGGAGGCCCCACTTCGTCGCGGCCGCGGCCCGGCTCGTACCGGGGAAGGGGATCGACGACCTCATCGACGCCATTGCGAGGCTGGAACCGCCCCGCGCGAGGCTGCTCGTCCTCGGCGACGGGCCGGAGCGGAGGCGACTCGAGCGCCGGGCCGCGAAGGCGGGCGTCGACGCCGAGTTCGCGGGCTGGGTGGAGGACGTCCCGGCCGCGCTGGCCGGGGCGGCGGTCGCGGCGTTCCCGTCGCGCCTCGGCGAGGGCTCGCCGCTGGGCCCGGTGGAGGCGATGCTGGCGGGCGTCCCGGTCGTGGCGGCCGACGCGGGCGGGGCCCGGGAAGTCGTCGGCCCGGCCGGCCTGGTCCCGCCCGGCGACGTGGCCGCCCTCGCGGCGAAGCTGGGCGCGCTGCTCGCGGACCCGGTCGCGGCCCGCCGCGCCGCGGAACCCGAGCGGGAACGGGCCCTGCGCGAGTTCGGGATCGACCGCCTCGTCGCGCGCTGGGAGGCGGCGTATTCAAGTTCCGTATGACTTGCGGCGTCTCGACGGGTCCCGCTAGAATCGCCCGAGCATGGTCATCCTGAGGCAGGAGAGCGGGGTCGAGCAGTACCTGAAGGAGATCCAGGACGTCAAGCTGCTCACCGGGCCGCAGGAGATGGACCTCGCCCGGCGGATGAAGAAGCTGTCCTCCAAGGACGCCGCCGCGCGCGAGGACGCGCTGAAGGCCCGCGAGCAGTTCATCCGCGCGAACCTCCGCCTCGTCGTCAGCGTCGCCAAGAACTACGTCAACAAGGGGCTCGCCTTCCTCGACCTCATCGAGGAGGGCAACCTCGGCCTGCTCAAGGCGGTCAGCCGCTTCGACCCCGCCCGCAAGTGCCGCTTCAGCACCTACGCGACCTGGTGGATCCGCCAGGCGATCCGCCGCGCCCTCGTGAACACGGCGAAGACCGTGCGCATCCCGTCCTACATGGTCGAGGTCATCGCGAAGTGGAAGACGGTCAACAACGAGCTGTCCCAGAAGCTCGGCCGCAAGCCGGACGTCTCCGAGATCGCCGAGGCGATGGAGCTCGGCGGCGAGGGGATGGAGATCCTCAAGCGCGCGATGAACGCCGCGGACAACCTCGGCCGGCCCGTCAGCCTCGACGTGATGTGGCCGACCAACGAGGTCGCCGACCTGAAGGAGGCCTCGCGGCCCGAGACCTCCGTCTTCACGACGATGGACGGCGAGCGCATCGAGGGCCTGCTCAAGGCGATCAGCGAGCGCGAGGCGGCCGTGCTGCGCCTGCGCTACGGGCTGTACGACGGGCAGCCGATGACGCTCGGCGACATCGGCAAGAAGATGAAGATCACCCGCGAGCGCGTCCGGCAGATCGAGAAGGTCGCGCTCAAGAAGCTGCAGCGCCACCTCTCCAAGCCGGGCGAACCGGCCTAGCGCCGGCCCGGCCGCGACGACCCGACCCGCCCCCTCCGCGTGACCCGCACCGACCCGTCGCTCGTGTCGTACTCCAGGTTCGAGCCGCACTGGGGGCAGTCCACGTCGTAGCAGCGGGGCTGGAAGGCCGGCGTCTCCTCGGGCATCTCGCCCGCGGGTTCGACGGCGTCCTCCTCGTCCTCGGGCAGCGCCTCGTCCTCGTCGGTCCAGGTCCAGTGCAGGCGCCAGTCGCGCAGCAGCGGGTTGTGCAGGGTCTCGGGGTCCGACGCGGCCTCGAGGGCCTCGACGAGCTCGGGGTCGCGCCGGCCGGGCCGGGCGAGGTAGATCTCGAGCGCGGCGACGGCGCGGGGATCCCGGCACTCCGCGATGCTCCACGCGACGCCCGCGCGGCCGTCCTCGTCCCGCAGCAGCTGCGCGGCGAGGTAGTCGAGCGCGCGCCGGTCGCCGGTGCGGGCGAGCACGGAGTAGAGGTGCACCCGGCCCTCGAGGCCGGGGTTCTCGTCGAGGAAGCGGAGCACGGGCCCGGCGGCCGCGGCGCCGTAGCGCAGCAGCGCGAACTCGGCGCCCTCGTGGATCAGCTCGGCCCCGTCGCGCATGGCGTCGAGGATGGCGCCCAGGCCGGCGGGGGAGCGCCGCTCGCCGAGGACGACGATGGCCCAGAGCGGGCCCCAGGCGTCGTCGCGGACGGCGCGGGAGCGGACCAGGTCGACGAGGAGCGGTTCCACGGACGGCGGCCCGGCGATCAGGGCCGCGACGGCCTCCTCGGGCAGGCGGGAACCGGCCTTGCAGAGCTCGAGAATCCGGCGGAGCTGGGTGGAATCGGATTCGGACATGTCCCCCTCCTCTCTCCTCGGCCGCGGCGGGCGCCGCGCCGCTCTCCCGGCGCCCTTCCCGGGCGCCCCAACCTTCTTGAACTATACCACGCGGGTTCCCGGACGTTGCAACGATTCGCCTACGTCCGTTTCCCCTGGAAATAGTCGACGTAGTCCTTCACGTCGTTCCGGCTGCCGGTGATCAGCGGGACCTTCTGGTGGAGCTCGGTCGGCTGGATCTCGAGGATGCGCTGGGTCCCCGTCGTCGCGCTGCCGCCGGCCTGCTCGGCGATCATGGCCATCGGGGCCGCCTCGTAGAGGAGGCGCAGCTTCGGCCGCGGCGAGGCGGGGTACATGAAGATCCCGCCGTTGATCAGCGTGCGGTGGAAGTCCGCCACGAGCGTGCCGACGTAGCGCTGGCTGTAGGGCCGGCCCGACGCGAGGTCCTTCTCCTTGAGCCAGCTCACGTAGGCCGCGGTGCCCTTGTCGAACGAGGCCGAGTTGCCCTCGTTGATCGAGTAGGTCTTGCCGCGCTCGGGCATGCGGATGTTCTCGTGGGAGAGCAGGAACTCGCCGAGCGTCGGGTCGAGCGTGAACCCGTGCACGCCCTGGCCGGTCGTGTAGACGAGCATGACCGAGGAGCCGTAGATGACGTAGCCCGCGGCGACCTGCTTCAGGCCGGTCTGCAGGCAGTCCTCGAGCTGGCCCTCCTCGCCGGGCGTGATCTTCTTGTGGATCGAGAAGATCGTGCCGATCGAGATGTTCACGTCGATGTTCGAGGAGCCGTCGAGCGGGTCGTACAGGAGGACGTACTTGCCCTTCTTGAACTCGCGGGGCACGCGCATCAGCTCGGCGCGCTCCTCGCTGGCCATGCAGCAGACGTGGCCGCCGAGGATCATCGAGTGGTAGACCTGGTCCTGGGCGTACTCGTCGAGCTTCTGGACCTTCTCGCCGTGGACGTTGGCGTGGCCGATCGTGCCGAGGATGTCGATGAGGCCGGCGCGGCGGACCTCGCGGGCGATCATCTTCACCGCGAGGACGAGGTCCCAGAGCATCGCCGTGAACGAGCCGCTCGCGTCGGCGTACTGGTGCTGCAGCGCCGCGATGTGGCGCTGGATCGTGATGATCGAGCCGTGCATGCGACCTCCTAGAGTCCCGCGGGCTTCGGCGCCGCGACCGGGACGGCCTTCACGTGCTTCGCGACGGCGGCGCGGGTGCCCTTCACGTTGAGCAGGCCGAAGAGCGTGCGGAACTTGTTCTCGAGGGTGCCGAGGATCGCGGCGTGGGCGTCGGCGGGCAGGCTCCAGATCTCCTTCTTGTGGGGGCCCCAGGCGCGCTTGGCGCACTTCTCGATGTTCTGGGCCTCGCTGGCGCCCTCCTTCCACTCGGCGGGCTTCGTGACGCGGATCCAGTCGTGCATCTTCTTGCGGAGCTCGGCGGGGAACTTCGGGTGGTCGAACACGAGGCGCTGGAACTCGGTCGCGAGGTGGATCTCGATCGCGTCGTGCTTCGGGAACTGGTCGAAGAACTTCTCGGGCAGCGTCGAGGCCCCGTGCTGGACGGTGCCGGCGAGGCCGTGCCTCCGGCAGGCCGCGGTGATGCTCTCGAGGACCTTGAAGTCGAGGGAGACCTCCTGGCGGGAGCCGTCGGGAAGGATCACGCCGCCGTGCGAGGTGCCGGTCTGGACCGACATCTTGGAGATCGGCTTGCCGGAGTACTTCTCCTTGTAGCCCTCGAAGAAGGCCTCGAACTCCTCGGCGGTGGAGTTCTTCTTGCCGACCTCGCCGATCTCGCCGCCGACGCTGATCGTGACGCCCTTGGGCTCGATGGAGCGGATGTAGGCCGTGAGCTCGGCGCAGCGCTCGTAGTTGTCGCGCTGCTGCTCCTTGACGGTGGGGCGCTCGAGGACGACGAGGGTCGAGGGGTCGATGTCGATGTTGTAGAAGCCCGCGTCGACGGCCTCCTTGGTGAGCTTCTTGATGCCCTCGGTGGTCGCGACGGGGTCCTTGGCGTAGTCCTTGGGGGCGAACTGGAAGTGGTCGCCCTGGATGAAGACGGGGCCCTTCCAGCGCTCCTTCATGGCGCCGGCGAGGACGCACGCGGCGTACTCGGCCGGCCGGAGGTCGCAGTAGCCCATCTCGCTCTTGGCGATCTCGAAGACGAACGCGCCCGCGTCGAGCTCCTTGCCGACGCGGAAGAGGGCGCGGGCCTTGTCGTAGACGAGGCCGCGGATGTTGTGGGCGGGGACGGTGAAGCCCTTCACCTCGCCCCGGGCGAAGGCGTCGTAGAGGCCCTGGATGGAGGCCGAGACCGCGCCCAGCGCGTTGGCCGCGGAGCGGAGGATCCAGATCGCGGCGGCCTTGGCGGCCGGGTCGGCCGTCAGCGCGGCCGTGCGGACCAGCGAGTCGAGCTTGGCGTCGAGGAACGCCTTCTCGTCGGTGACGGTGACGCCGTCGGCGCCGATCTTGAGGCAGCCGGCGAGCTCGGTCTTCAGGGTCGCGAGGTCCTTCCAGGCTTCAGGCATGGGCGGCTCCGGGGGTAGGTACGCCGCGCATTATGGAAACGGCGGGGCGGAACGATCAACGAAAAGCGGCCGCCTCGCTATGATGTCCCGCCGTGCGCTACGACCTGCTCTTCCTCGACCTGGACGGGACGCTGATCCACTCGGGCCCGGACATCGCGGACTCGACGAACGCCGTGATGCGGGAGTTCGGGCTGCCGGAGTTCCGGGAGCCGGAGGTGATCGCGGCGATCGGGGGCGGGATCTCGACTCTGGTGGACCGGCTGCTGGGGGCGAGCCACCCGGAGCGCTGCCCGGCGGCCGTGGCGCGGATCCGGGAGGTCTACGGGACGCGCCTGCTGGTGCGGACGACGCTGTACCCCGGGGTGCGGGAGACGCTGGCGGCGCTCGAGGCGGCCTGCGTGATCGTGACGAACAAGCCGGAGCACATGACGAGGAAGATCCTGGCGGGCCTGCGCCTCGAGGAGCGCTTCGCCCGGGTCTACGGCGCGGACACCCTGCCCGTGCACAAGCCGGATCCGGCGGCGCTGCGGGAGAGCCTGGCGGCCCTGGAGGTCCCCGCGGCGCGGTCCCTCATGGTGGGGGACAGCGACGTGGACCACGCGACGGCCCGGAACGCGGGCGTGGACTTCTGCGGCGTCACGTACGGCTACGGCAAGGACGGGGACCTCGACGGCGCCGCCCACCGCATCGACCGCTTCGAGCAGCTCGTGGACGTGGTCCTCGGCCGTCGTTGATCAGCCCACGAGCTTGGACGGCACCCCGACCCGGTCGTACATGCGGTCGAAGAGGCGCTCCAGCCGGCCCACGATCTCCGCGTCCCTCAGCCAGACCCCCAGCTCCAGGTTGTAGTGGATGCTCGTGTCGGTCATGTTCGCCGAGCCCACGTAGGCGCGGGCGCCGTCGGCGATGATGAGCTTGGCGTGGACCTGGTAGATGAGGGACTTGGAGCGGCGCTCGTTGAGGTAGCGGACCTGGAGGTCGCGGACCGTGGCGCAGCGCTCGAGGACGGGGCTGGTGCGGACGCCGCGGCCGTCGGGGACGGTGGTGAGGACGCGGACCGGGGCGCGGCAGTGGGCGACGAGGGCGGTGAAGCTGGGGTCGACGTAGGGGACGAAGAGCTTCAGGCAGCGCGTCGCCGACGAGAAGAGCCGGAGGAACGCGTCGTAGGTGGGGGTGATCGGGACTTCGCCGCCGAGCTCGCCCCGGAGGGCGGGCGGGATGGAGGCGACGATTTCGGCGGCGGGGCCCGCTCCGATGGCCGCTTCCGCGTCGGGCGATCCGCGGAGGGCCCTCATCATCCGGTCGAGCATGCGCGGCTCCTTTCGCGGGAGGGGAGTGCAATCCGCGTGCCAGCGCCGGCCCGAGCGGGGGCGGGACCGGCGGCGTTACGAATCGAACCGGGGCGGGTCGAACCTCAACGGGCCGTGCCGGCCAGCGGATTCAGGGCCAACGACTTGAGGATCTCGCTTCCGCCCCGGGAGAGAAGAGGGTGCGGCGTCCTGCCTCCGGCCCCACGGACTCTCGACGCCGATGCTCCCTCGCGCCGCGCTTCGAAGGAAGTATGATCGGGAGAATGCCGCCCGACATCGCGCCGGAGCCACTCGGCCGGGCCGGCGAGGGTATCGAGCCGCGGCAAGCCACGCGCGTGGAAATGGAATCCGAGGTCGTGCGGATCGTCCTGCGCCCCGACGAAGCTCGAGTGCATGCGCGCTTCGTGTTGCGCAATCCGGGTCCGGCGGAGCGGCTCGAGATCGGATTCCCGGCCGGCACGTCATGGTCCCGCGACCACGACGCCGTCGACCTTCGTGAGTTCGAAGCGCGGGTGGACGGGACCCCCGCCGTGGCCGTCGTCCAGCAGGAGAAGCGCCCGGACGATCCCTCCGCGGAGCCCGCGACGAAGGCCCCGTATCGCCAATGGCTCTGCTGGATGCAGGATCTCGCCGCCGATTCGAGAGTGGCGGTCGACGTCTCCTATGCCGTGGACACGCGCGACGACCCGCACACGAAGCACACGCCGTTCCGCGCGAGGCGGTTCTCGTACATCCTGAAGACGGGCGCGGGGTGGCGCGGCGCGATCGGATCGGCGCGGATCATCCTCGAGTTCGACGGGGTCGATCCGCGCGCGGTCCGGAAGGCGACTCCCGATCCGCGAGCCCGGACGCCCCATGCCTGGACCTGGGATTTCGCGGATCTCAAGCCGGACTTCGACATCGAGATCGAGTACCAGGTGTTCGCCGACGCGGCCGATGCCCGTTCGAAGGTCGCGGCAACGAGGGACCCCAATGACCTCCTCGACCTGGCGGAATGCCTCGAGCTGGAAGGGCACTTCGGCGCCGCCGCCGAGGTCTACGGGGAACTCGAGGCTCGCGAGAAATGGCCGGACGGACCCGTCGAGGGGACCTGGGAGGACCTGGACTGGGTGGTTCCCGACTGGATCGCCTGCCGGCCGACGACGTCCTACGTGCCGACATCCCTCCTTGCGGCGCGATGCCTCATGCGGTGCGGGCGGATCGACGAAGCGAGGGCTCGTGCCAGGGCCGCGATCCGGCAGATCCGCCTGATCCCTTCCGTGGTTTCGCCGCGGGCGATCGGCCGTGCCTTGAGGATGTCGGGCGAGGAGTGGCGGTTGATCCAAGCCGAGGCGGAAATACTCGCGGAAGGCAGGATCCCGACGCCGGCCGAGCTGGCCCCCGAGCCGGCACCTCCTCCCCCTCCTCCCCAACGCGTCGAGTTGTCCTTTCGTTCGCCGATCGAGCGCGGCCAGTGGCCGGGCCTACTGCGCTCCGTCCCCTCGTTCGAATGGACGGAGGCGGAGGGCGCCGTTCGCGGCGTGACCCGGGAGGGATTCGTGGCGCGGTTTCTCGAGGGGAATCCGCACAAGGTCGCCATCGAGGTCGACGGCCCCGAGGGCGCGACGCAGGCCTTCGTGCGTTTCCTGAAGTGGGCCGCGCTGCCGCGCTTGCAGGCGACGGAGGTCCAGGAGCTCGGACCCGGGGCGAGTCCCGCGAGCCCGAAGGAGGAGGGCGCGCTCAGGGAGCTGATGGATCGCACCGACGCGATGGCGGACGTCTGCCGGATCGCCCTGGAAGGTGCCGACTGGGATGTCGACGAGGCGGAGCAGGCCGTCGAGATGATCGAGCGCCAGGAAGATCGGAAGCTCTCGCCGGAGGACCTGCGCCGAGAGAAGGAACGGCGGAGATCCGGGGCGGCGAAGAAGGGGGAAGCGAAGGCGGTCGCCGCCATCGCGGGGGGCACGTTCGAGATCCTGACGACCGGACTGGTGAGGAGCCCCCGGGAGCTGTGCGTGAAGTGCGGGCGGCAGTACCGGCGGCGCGAGGGCGCATTGGGATGGCTCGCGCGGCTCGGGCAGTGCTGGTGTTTCGCCCGACGCGTGCGCCTCGGTTCCGTCGGCTGCTGCGAGTGTCCGCGGTCGAGCGGATTCGTGGCGGCCTACAACGCGCGCGTGATCGAGCACATCAGGGCGAAGTTCAACCCGCGGTTCGAGTTGAAGTGACCGCCCGGGGCGGACCCTCGTCCGCACCCCCGGATCGCCGGTGACGCGTTCCGGGCATCCGATATAATGCGCGCTCGATCCGGGACCGCGGGAACTGGGCGGAACCGGCCAATCGCGGGAGACGATCATGCTGGGCTGGCTGAAGAAGGGCGTCCGCTCGCTCCTCGGGGGCGGCGGGGGACGGCACGACCTGCCCCTCGCCCTCTACAAGACCCGCCACGGCAACTACTACCTCCCCGAGGGGATCACCACCGACATCGTCATCAACCAGATGAAGAACGGGGAGATCTTCGAGCCGGAGATCGTCGACATCGCGAAACGCTACATCAAGCCGGGCACGACCGTCCTGGACGTCGGCTCCTGCTTCGGCCAGATGGCCCTGCTGTTCTCGGACTTCGTCGGGCCCACCGGCGAGGTCCTGGCCTTCGAGGCCGACGACTACGTCGCCGAGATCCTGCGCAAGAACATCGCCGCCAACGGCAGGACGAACATCCGCGTCTACCAGAACGCCGTCCACGAGCGCAACGGAGAGACCGCCTACTACCCGGTCCCGGACTTCGTCCGCTTCGGCTCCTACGGGTCCTACGGCATCGACCCGCGGGCGACGACGGGGCGCAAGGTCGTCACCCTCACCATCGACAGCCTCGAGCTGGCCAAGCCGATCAGCTTCATGAAGATCGACATCCAGGGCAGCGACCTCCTCGCCCTGAAGGGCGCCGCGGCGACGATCCGCCGCCACCGCATGCCGATCGTGTTCGAGTTCGAGGAGCAGTTCCAGTCCGAGTTCAAGACCTCGTTGAAGGACTACATGGACTTCCTGGACTCGGTGTCCTACAAGGTCCACGAGGTCGTCCGCGGCATCAACTACGTCGTGCTGCCCAAGTAGCCGCGGCTCAGGCGGGATCGACGACCCGCTCGTGACCGTGGGGACAGGTCGCCGTCACGCGCTCGGCGTCGCTGAACACGGGATGCTCCTCCCGGAGCGGCGAGCAGGGGCCGCAGTAGAAGAGACCGCAGGGGGGGCAGTACCGGTCGAGCCCGAGCCGCAGGTGCTTCCCGAGGTAGATCGGAAGCGCCGAGGACGAGAGCGCCAGCAGCGGCCGGACGAAGTCCGCTTCCTCCTTCGTGAGCCGCACCCCGCCGAACTTGGCGCCCGGCAGGAATCGCACCGCGGGGCCGGGGCAATTGGAGCACCGGATCTGGATCTCCCGCTCGCCCCGGACGTAGTCCCCCCGGGATCCGGTCATCGCCACCGCGCGCCGGACGATCGCCCTCCAGATCGGCTCGTAGCTCGCGCGGGCCCGTCGCGCCCCCAACGTGGCGAGGGTCCGCCATAGCGGCGCGAACTCGGACACCGGCCGCGGCTCCCGCTCCAGCCGGTCGATCGCGGCGCCCAGGACCTGGAGCCCTGAGCGCAGCTCGCGGGCGTGCTGCTGCCAGCCCTTCGGCCGGGAGTCCCCGAGCCCGCCCAGGACCTTTCCGACTTCCCGCTCCAGCGCCGGGAGGAGGCGCTCGATCTCGATCGCCAGGCTGACTCCGTCCACCAGGGTGTCTCGCATCGTCGCCCCATGGTACACGCTGGACAGGCCCCCGGCCCGCGTGCTTGACTGGTCCCGTGGAAATCCAGGGCCGCTACGCGTGGACGGGGAACAACCGCTACGGCGACAACCATCGTCACCTGCGGATCTTCACGAAGCAGCCCGGGGCCCTGGCCTTCGAACTGAGGACCGTCTCGAGCGCCGGCCCGATGGGGAGCGCCGGTGACACGCTCCGGGGCCGCGTCGAGCCCTCCGGCGAGGGCCGCTTCGTGCTGGTCGGCGAGGTCTCCGAATCCTGGTCGCACGACGACGATTCCTGGTCGCAGGAGCACCCCTCGACGGCGCGCCTGGACCTGCGCATCCGCTCCCCGGAGCGCGTCGAAGTGGACGGGGAGCCCTACGACCCCGAGATCCGCCTCGACGACACCCTGCGGCGGCCGGGCAAGGGGCGGGCCGTGGCCTGGCTCGGCGCGTCGGCCGCCCTCGCGGTCGGCATCCTGGCCTGGACTCACCCGGGCCTCTTCGGGGTCGCGGCGCGGCCACTGGGAACGGCGCTTCCCGTGGTCGCGGTCGGCGTGGCGTGGGCGGCCCTTGACCGTTCCATGCTTCGAGTCCGGGTGACCCACCTGGAGGTCCGGGTGGGCGGGCGGTGGAGCTGCCTGAGCTTTCCCTGCCACGCGGTTCGGTCGGCGAAGATGTTGGTCAACGGGTCGCCGACTCCCGCCAGGACCTACATCGTCGCCGGAGCGGGGATCGCGGAGATCGAGTTCACCACGCCGGCCGGGAGGCCGCGGACGATCTGGGTGTCCTCGGCGCGGCCGGGCTGGCTGGTCGAGGTGATCCGCAGCGCGCGGGAGTAGGGCCGCGGTCGCAGCCGGTACTTTCCCGTCCTCCGCCGGAAAAACGCCGTGCGAGGCGGGAGCCCGTGGAGCGGAGGCCCGCGGGTACGTCCTTTGCACCGGAATCCGCCGATGGACCAGGTGCGCGGCGGCGTTTCTCCGGGGTACGAGGCGGTCCGCGACGCGTTCGCCGAGAACTTCACGCGGCGCGGCGAGCTCGGCGGGGCCTGCGCGGCCTACGTCCGGGGCGAGAAGGTCGTCGATCTCTGGGGCGGGATCCGCAGCGCGGCGACCGGCGAGCCCTGGGAGGAGGACACGCTGGCCCTCCTCTACTCGGCGACCAAGGGCCTGGCGGCGATGACGATGGCGCTGGCGCACTCGCGGGGGCGGCTGGACTACGACGAGCGCGTCGCGGCGTACTGGCCCGAGTTCGCGCGGGAGGGCAAGGAAGCGACCACGGTGCGGCAGCTCCTGGCCCACCAGGCCGGGCTCTACGCGTTCCGGGAGCCGGTGGATCGCGCGACGGTGGCGGACCTCGACCGGCTGGCCGAGGTCATGGCGCGGCAGAAGCCGGACTGGCCGCCCGGCGAGCGCCAGGCCTACCACGGGCTCACGCTGGGGTTCTACGAGGGGGAACTGCTGCGGCGCGTGGATCCCCGGCACCGCAGCCTCGGGCGCTACTTCCAGGAGGAGATCGCGGCGCCGCTCGGCCTCGAGGCCTACATCCGGATCCCGGCGTCGCTTCCGAACTCGAGGCTCTCGCTGCTGTCCCAACCGAGCTTGAAATCCCTGCGGCCGGGGTCGTTCCCGCTGAAGCTGCTCTTCGCGTCCTTCTATCCCCGGTCGAAGATCTACCGCGCGCTCGGGGTGAATCCCGGGTCCGAGGTCGTGCGCGATCCGGAGACGGTGTACGCGCGCGAGCTCGAGGTCCCCGCCGGGGGAGGGGTGGCGACGGCGCGGGCGATCGCGGCGGCGTACGGCGAGTTCGCGACGGGCGGGAAGGTCCTGGGCCTGAAGGCGGCGACGCTCCGAGAGCTGGAGGCGCCGGCTCGGCCCCCGCGCCGCGGCTTCCACGACGAGGCCCTGCTGTCCGACGACGTGCAGTTCTCGCTGGGCTTCGCGAAGCCGAGCTCGTTCTGGAGCTTCGGGGGCGCGGCGTCGTACGGGTCGTTGGGCGCGGGCGGGTCGATGGGCTACGCCGACCCGGCGCGCGGCCTCGGCTACGGGTACGTGACGAGCCGGATGGGGACCTCGCTGCGGGGGGACCCCCGCGACCTGGCGCTGCGCGAGGCGCTTGACCGCGCCGTGGAGCGGGCGGGGTAGCGCTCCCTCGACTCGACTCTCGTCCTTCGCCCCCCTACTTGGCGACCGCCTTCTCCAGGTGGGGTTTCCACGGCTGGACGCGGTCCGCCTGTCCGGTCGCGTCGACCAGCAGCTTCTCGCGGATCTTGGGGCCGGTCTCGGTGGTCGCCTTGATCGTGGACTTCCAGCTCGTGCCGCTGCTGGCCCCGCTGGCCTCGAACCAGACCTTGAGGCTGAAGCTCAGGTCGGCGAGGGGGATGACCTGTCCCGGCGCGGCGGTGAATCGCGTGGCGTCGGCCGGGCGATCACTATCGCGGGGCCGCATCCGCTTGATCGGGTCCGGGGCGGGCGCAGGCCGATGCGGGCTCGGAATCGAGCCTCCCCGCGGGCCGTCCGTTTGCGATGGGGTAGGGTGGACCGGCGCGGAGCCGCTTCTGGCCCGGCGCGCGGATCCCGACCTCGATCAAGGAGTACGACCATGAAGACCCTGATGATCCTCGCGCTCGCCCTGGGGGCGACGATGCTGCCGGCGTGCGTGGTGCGCGGCCCCCACGGGACGGTCGCGGTGATCCCGTCCGGCCACGTGCACTCGGACGACTGCGGTCACTACCAGCGCCGCGGGGCCTGGTACCACCACGACAATCACCGGCACGGGCAGGGCTGCGGGCACACCTACAGCGGCGGCGTCTGGCTGTCGGTGCACTAGGACGGGGCCGCGCGCCGTCCGTTTGCGCTTCGACGGGAGTCTGGCCCTGGAGAGGGTAGAGTCCGGCGAGGGAAAGGGGTCGTGCGGCGACCCCGTGCCCGTCACCGGCTCGACGGTCGCTTCACGGCGAGATTCCCAGGATCTCGAAGCGGAGCGTGCCCGCCGGGACCGCGATCTCCACCTGGTCCCCCACGGTCTTCCCGAGCAGCGCGGTCGCGATCGGCGAGGATAGGGAGAGCTTCCCCAGCCGGAGATCGGCTTCCGCCTCGGGGACGAGGGTGTAGGTCACGACAATCCCGGGCTTCTCGCTGGAGAGCTTCACGGTGCTCCGGGCCGACACCTTCTTCTTGGTCATGCCAGATCTCCCGAGTTGGAATCCACCGATCCGAGGGTCCGCCCTGGAGAGGCGATCGCCTGCACGCCGGCGCGTGCTCCTTCACCGGGCGCGAAGCCCGAGGGCGCAGGGGATGACGGCGGGAGCGTGCGGGTGGGGAAAGCGCTCCTGGGGATCCCGGCGCCTCGATCCGCGGGAAGTCGGGATGGCCCCGGTGGACGGCCGCGCGCGCTCATTTCCCCGGCTCGGCCCGCGGGTACATGAACAGCGGGCCGGACCAGAGCTTGGACATCAGCCCCTGGTAGGCGATCTCGCGGACCTGGTAGGCCTCCCGGTCCTCCTCGCCCTTGCGGACCATGATCGTCTTCGGGGGGTCGCCCTCCACGCGCGCCGTCCACGAGCCGCCGCCCGTCTTCTTCACCTCGATCTCCACCGTGTACGTCATGCCCTCCGTGATCCGCGACTCGCCCGGCGCCCGGTACCGCACGGTGCTGGGCACGCCGACCATCACGATCGTGGCCGGGGAGCCGCAGGGGACGAAGGTCGGGGTGATCCCGTGGATCTTCAGCCGTTCCTCCACGAACTTCCGGACGCCGGCGAGGTGCTCGCCGAAGTTGGCGAAACCGGAGACCACCACCGGCAGCTTCCCGTCCGCCGCCGCCTTGAGGATCCCGCGGAAGTCCTCTACGGGCGGCGTGCCGTCGGCGGCCGCTGGGAGCAGCGAGGCCGCGAGCCGGCCCCGGAATTCCGCGCTCCGCGCGTGCCCCGGGTTCTCGGCGGCGAACCGCGCCAACCGGCTCCATTCCGGGCGGGCGTCGAGTTCCGCGAGCTCCAGCTCCGCCAGGATCCCCTGCACCTTCTCCCGGTGGTGGGCGCCGGGGATCTCCAGGTACTTGCGCAGCTCGAACTTGTCCCGCGACGTCGAGACGCGGGCCCAGGCGAGGTCCCGCACCTCGTCGCGGTGCGGCGAGTCGGGGTAGTCGGCGAGGAACGCCTTCACCGCGGGCAGGCCGGGGGCCCGCCGTAGCGCCTCGAGCGCGGCCGTGTCCCCGGCCCTGGGCCAGAGCAGGACCAGGAGTGCCCCCGAGGCGACCAGCACGACGGTCGCGTGCGGGATCGAGAGCATCGGGACGCCGAACCGCGCCCAGGCGCCGCCGAAGGGGAGGCCGAGGAGGATCGCCGGCAGGTCGACTCCGGCGGACTGGCGGCCCGAACGCGGGGAGGTCGCGGCCAGCAGGTCCGCGTAGCGCGGCTCGTGCACCAGGAAGGTGCACGCCTCGGGGGAGGCGGCGTAGACGGAGAGCGGCGCTCTCTCGACCCGGTGCTTCGAGCGCGGGAGCAGGAGGTGCGCGGCGGCTCCCGCGGCGACGACTCCCATGACGATGGACGCGGGCAGGAGCGCGCGCGAGTCCGGCGCCAGCCGGCCGCGCGGTGGAGCCAGGGTGACGAGGGCGGCGATCCCCGCCCCTACGAGGACGATCCAGAGGGCGACGCGGAGCCGGCCGCGGGCCTGGTGGCGGGCGCAGGGCCGGCAGAGCGGCACGCGCACGGACAGCGGCTTCGCCGGGCGCGCCGAGGCGTCGTCGGGCTCGCCGAGGCAGCAGGCGCACTTCGGGGGCAGGGCGACGGGAGGCGCCGGGAGGGACACGAGTTCGCTCATGTCGCGATCATACTCCGCGACCGGGGTCCGCGGGCCCTTCGGGTCGAGGTGATGGGATGCTCGCACTGAGCCCCTCGACAAGCTCGGGGCGGGCGAGCCCCCGACTCCCAACGGGGGCGAGTCGAGATGGTGGGCGGTGAGGGGATCGAACCCCCGACCCTCTGCTTGTAAGGCAGATGCTCTACCGCTGAGCTAACCGCCCGGGATGGGCGCGGGGTCCGCGGCGACGATGGTCGGGCCGGCGAGATTTGAACTCGCGACCTCTTGCACCCCAAGCAAGCGCGCTAGCCAGGCTGCGCTACGGCCCGCCCAACGTCGCCACGGCAACGGACGGGGATCATACCACGGCGACTCCCGGCGGCAATCCCTAGCGCTCGATCTCCACCAGCTGCACGTCCGCCAGCAGCACCTCCGCCGCGATCCCCGGCTTCCCGACGAGCCACGAGAACTCGCCCAGCTTGTCGTCCACCTTCGCGATCCGGTCGATCTTCGCGTCCGGATTCCCCAGGTCCTTCAGGAAGATCGTCATCGTCACCCAGGTGTCCGGCGGCGCCTCGATCCCCAGCTTCAGGTTCTTGTTCTGCGTCTCGTCCCAGATCTGCAGCGTCAGCCCGTTCGTCTCCTTCAGCTGCATCCGGAACCGCAGCGCCAGCCGCTCCTTCACCACCAGCCCCGCCGTCGACCCGTCGTAGGTCACCCCCCCGTAGAAGTACTCGTGCATCTTGTAGAGCACCGACTTGAACCCCTTGCGCCCGCCCGGCAGCTCCACCGCCGCCCCCTGCAGCAGCTTCGCCTTCTGCAGCGCCGCCTCCAGCCTCCACGTCGGCGTCTCCTTCGGCCGCAGGGCCGCCGGCAGGGACCGCGTCCGCTGCGCCTCCGCCTTCTTCGACTTCAGGTCGTACTCGACCCCCTCGAGCAGGTCCGCGTCGTCCCACTTCGCCAGCCCCTCCTCGGCGAGCACCCGGTCCGGCCGCGCCACGACCACCAGCCGCCCCTGCTTCGTCACCGGTTCCACCCGGTGCCCGCCCAGCGCCAGCCGGAATTTCCCGGCCACCTCCATCGTCACCGAGCCCGTCCCCTCCAGCAGGTCCAGCCGGTCCCCGTCCATCGCGAAGCGCGACCCGGTCTCCAGCCAGCACACCGCCCCCGCGTGGTCGATGCGGATCCGCGCGTCCGCCCTCAGCGTCACGCCCTCCACCAGCTTCGGCGTCCGCACCCAGCGGCCCGCCTCCTGCATCGACACGACCCCGCTCACCGAGGCCCGCGAATCCCGCTTCCGCGACACCTCCATCGTCGGCACGCCGCGGATCTCCTCGATCGTCACGTCCTTCAAGGACGCGCTCGCGCCCATCAGCCGGATCCGCAGGTTGCCCTTCTCGTTCGTCGCGGGCTGCTCCTCCGGCGCCAGCGGCAGCCCGTCCACCGTCGCCTGGATCGCCGACTCCGCCGCGATCACCTCGACCTCGCGCCACTTCTCGGGCTGGTCCATCGGCAGCTGCAGGTTGATCTGCCCGCCGCCCATCCGCAGCCCCACGTCGAGGAAGAGCCCCGAGTGCGCGCGGTACCTCATCCGGAAGCGGAAGTTCCGCCAGGATTGATTGAGCGCGTGCAGCTCCGCGTGCCGGCCCTTGTCCGGCGAGTTGCCCCGCAGCGCTCCCTCCACGACCGTCCACGTCCCCGCCTCCTGCTTGTCGAGCATCCCCTCGGACTTCCCGTCGCAGAGCAGCGTGGCGCCGCCGAGCGGGAAGGCCCGCCCGACCTGCCCCAGCAGCGCGGCCCGCGACTTCGCCGCCTCCAGCGCGCCCTGGACCGGGGCGCCGGTCAGCGAGATCCGCCGTAGCCCGACCGCCGTGTCCAGGACCGCCCGGAGCTCCGGGTAGCCCGGCACCGGCGGGGCGGGCGGCGCGCCCTTGAACACCACGAGATCGTCGACGGTCGCCAGGACCTGCGCCCGCGAGACCCGGAACACGACCTTCGCGAGCCGGCCCGTCGCCGGCTCGGGCAGGGGCTGCGTCGCGAACTGGCCCGTCGGCCCCGACACCGTCGCGTTCTGCCCGTCGAAGAAGTTGAAGACGTAGCCGCCCAGCGCGAAGCCCGCGACGCCCCGGCCGCGCTCGACGATCGCGACCTCGGCCGAGATCGCGAGCTCGCCCTCCAGGTCCACGAGGAAGCGCGCCATGGCGTTGCGGACCACGAGCGACTCGCGCTCCAGCCTCAGCCCGTGCGCCACGTTCACGTTGTTCAGCCACGCCACGTCCGGCGCGCGCACGGCCCAGTCGCGGACCTGCGCGGCCTGCGCGAAATCGTAGCGCCACTCGAGCTGCGAGCCCGCCTTCCGGGGCCGGACCGCGAAGTAGCCCTCCTCGGAGACCTCCGCGGACGCGAACGCGATCTCGTCGAGCCGCGTCCCGGCCTGCCGCCAGGCCTCGCTGGCCTCCCAGCGCTCCCGCTGGGCCAGCAGCTCGCGGCACTTCTTCCAGTCCTTCCGCTTCTCGGCCTCGAGAAGCGACTTGAGCGCGGCCTGCGCCTCGGCCTCGAGCGCGATCGCGGGATCCGGCGTCGGGGCCGCGCTCGGCGTCGGCGCCGGCGGCGGCGGGGTCGGGGCGGGCTCCGGAGTCCTCGTCGGCGCGGGCGCCGCGATCCGCTTGATCGCCTCCCTCGCCTTCCCGGTCCAGGGCTCCAGGTTGTGCGCGAGCACCTCCTCGTACTCCGCGCGGGCCCGGCCCGCGTCGCCCTCCATCAGCGCCCGCACGGCCCGGTCCTCGGCGTCGAGCCAGGCCTGGCGCGCCTCGGACTCGATCCGCTTCCGCAGCGAGACCAGCGCGAGCTCGTCCTCGGGAGCCCGCGGCACGGCGGCGGTCGCGCGGGCCATGGCCTCGCCGTAGCGCCGGTCGCGCAGGTGCCGGTAGACCTCGGTCTCCGTGGCCTCCAGCCCGGCCTCCGGCGTCGGGGTGGGGCGGGGCGTGGGCGTCGCGGTGGGCGCCGCGGTGGGCGCCGGCGGCGGCTCGGGCTCGACCGTCCTCGCGGCGAGCGGAGTCGCGGTGGGGGCGGGGGTCTTCCCGGTGGTGGCGATGGCCACGCCGATCAGCGCGAGCAGCGCCACGATCGCCACGCCGCCCGCGACGGCCTTCCCATACGACTTGGGCGCCGCGACCTTCGGGATGCGCGTCGTGGACTTGCCGTGGTGCTGGGTCGTCTTGGCGGCGCCTCCCTTGGCCTCGACGCGCTGACCCACCAGCACGCGCTTCAGGTCGGCGGCCAGGTCGAACGCGTGCGCGTAGCGGCGCTCCGGCTTCTTCTCGAGGCACTTCAGGATCACGGCGTCGAGGTCCTTCGACAGCCCCTTGACGCGCTCCGAGGGCGGGCGCGGCCGCTCCTCGCGGATCATGTCGAAGAGCCGGCCGAAGTCGTCGGCCTCGAAGGGGTGCCGGCCGGTGAGCGCCTGGTAGAGCACGGCGCCGAGCGAGTAGATGTCGCTGCGGCGGTCGATCTCCTTGGTGCGCCCCTGGGCCTGCTCGGGGCTCATGAAGTAGGGCGAGCCCATGACCATGCCCGTGGTGGTCATCGAGAAATCGGCCGTGCTCTTGGCGAGGCCGAAGTCGACGAGGAAGGGGCGGCCCTGGGCGTCCACGAGGATGTTCGCGGGCTTGACGTCGCGGTGAACGACGCCGTGCTCGTGGGCGAACTGCAGGGCCATCGCGGCCTGGGCGCCGATCTCGAGGGCCTTCCTCGAGTTCAACCCGCCCTCCTTGATGAGCGCGGAGAGCGGCTTGCCCTGGATGTAGTCCATCGTGAAGTACGGCTTGCCGTCGATCTGGCCGCACTCGTGCACGTGGACGATGTTGCTGTGGTTGAGCTGGGCGGCGACGCGGGCTTCGCGCTCGAAGCGCGCCCGCTCCTCGGCGTCCGCCAGCTCCGAGGGCAGGACCTTGAGGGCGACGATGCGGCGCAGATCCGCCTGCCAGGCGCGGTAGACGATGCCCATGCCGCCGCGGCCCAGCTCGTTGAGCATGACGTACTTGCCGAAGCGGCGCTTGGGGTCGCTCTGGGCGAGGGCGATCTCGGGGTCGATCGGGGCGGCCTCCGGCGCCGCGGGGGCGGCCTCCTTCCGGAGCTCCGCGAGCCGCGCGGTCGCCTCGGCGGCGCCCTCGGCGTCGCCGATCTTCTCGCAGGCGGCGATCTCGAAGAGGGTCTCCAGCTCGAGGGACTTCATGTGGCCGCCGGAGACGAGGCGCTGGCCCAGCCGGCCGGAGTCGACCTTGCCGGAGGCCTCGAGCATCCCCTTCATCTGGTCGGGGGTGACGAAGCCGTGCTTGACGGCGAGGTGGGCGACGATCGAGATGCCCTCGGAGAGGGCGTCGGCTTCGGGGTCGCTCATGGGCCCGTGCAGTATATCCCGAACCCCGGGCGCGGCCTTCCGTTGGAGGAAGCCGCCGCGAAGGGTACCCTGTGGCGAATCCGCGTAATGGAGCGACCCCATGACCGTTAGCCTCCGGCGTGCCGACGACGTCTCCCGGGACCTGGAGGCCCGGTTCGCCATGAACGACCTGCGCGAGCGCCGCCCCGCGGCGGTCACCGAGCTGGTCCGCGTCCTCACGCCGTCCCTGCACCGCTTCGTCCGCCGGCTCGTCGGCCAGGACGCCGACGCCGAGGACGTCACGCAGACGGTGTTCGTCCGCACGGTCCAGGAGGCCGGGAAGTTCGTGGGCACCCACGACGACCTGCGCCGCTGGATCTTCACCGTCGCGTACCGGGCCGCGGTCGACGTCCTCCGGGGCCGGCGCAAGATCGTGCCGCTCGACGACCGCGCCGACGCCGCTCCCGGGCCCGAACCGTCCGACCGGGCCGCCGAGGCCGCCGACATCCGCAAGGCCCTCGCGACGCTCGACCCGCGCGACCAGGCCGTGCTCACGCTGAAGTACCAGGACGACTTCTCGAACCAGGAAATCGCGCGCATCCTCGACCTGGAGGCCGGCCACGTCGGCGTCCTCGTCTGGCGCGCCAAGCAGAACCTCCGGAGGGCGCTCCCGTGACCTGTCCCCCCTTCGACCAGCTGGACCGCCTCGTCGCCGGCGCGCTCGACGCCGCGGCGACCTCCGCCCTCCGCGAGCACGCCTCGACCTGCCCGTCCTGCACGGAGGCGCTCGGCCGCCTCGAGGAGGAGGAGCAGGCGCTGCGCCGCGGCCTGCCCGCCGAGCCGGTGCCCTCCGGCCTGGAGGACCGCATCCTCCGGGGCGCGGGCTCCGCGCCCGCCGCCGCCCCCGCGCCCGCGCCGGCCCCGTCGTCGGCCGCGCCCTGGCGCTACGCCGCGGGACTGCTGGCCGCCGCCGCGCTCCTGCTCATCGGCTTCTGGACGGGCCGGGACCGCGAGGGGAGCCCCGCCGGGACCCCGGGCGACGCGGCCCTCGTCGACCGCGTCGGCCAGTTCGTGAAGGAAGGGAAGCTGGAGCGCGCGCTGGGCGCCGCCGGGGCCCTGGGCTCCGACGCCGCGGCCTGCCGCGCGCGACTGGAGCTCGCCGAGGCCTTCCTGGCCGCCAAGGACCCGGTCCGCGCCGGCGAGGCCCTCGCCCCCGTGCCCGCCGCCGGGCTCGACCCCGCGCTCGGATCGCGGCTGCTCGCGCTCCGCGTCTCCGCGGCCGCCCAGCGCTTCGAGGCCGAGGGCCTCGATCGCGGCCGCCTGCCCGCGCTCCACGATCCCGCCGCGCTGCGGCTCGAGGGGCCCCCGTCGCTCGACCCCGCGAAGGCCTCGCAGGCCGCCGCCGCCCTCGTCGCCGCCGCCGCCGAGGCCCGCGACTACGGCGCCCTCGACGCGAAGCACGCCCGGGTCGAGGCCCTGGCCCGGGCCGCGCGCTACGCCCTCGGGGAGGCGCCGTTCCGCGACCTGCCCCCGCTCGACGATCCCGAGGTCCGCTTCCGGGTCGGCGAGCTCCTCTTCCGCGAGCGCCAGTTCGCGCGGGCCGTCGAGGCCTGGACGCCGATCCTCGGCTCGGACGAGCGCGCCCTGCGCCGCGTCCTCGAGCTCGCGCTGCTCCGCAAGCACGCGCCGAAGGAGCTCGCCGTGCTCGACGCGGGCGCCGAGGCCTGCCTGGGCCGCAACCCGAAGCTCGAGGCCGAGATCGACGAGGAGGTGCGCCGGCTCTACGCGACGTCGCGCCCGATGACCGTCGCGCCGACCGAGATGGACGAGCCGGTCCACAAATCCGGCTACAACGTCTCCGAGGCCGAGCGCTTCGCCGACCAGCTCTACCTGCTGCTCGAGTACGACCGCTTCCGCTTCGTCCAGCCCGGCCGCGCGTTCACGACCGGCCGGCCCGCCCGCGTCGAGCTGCAGACCGCGTTCCGCGGCCCGATCCGGGCCCGGCTCTGGAAGGTCCCGACCCTCGAGGCCTACGAGAAGCTCGACGCCGCGGGCTTCGTCGCGGGGAAGGGCGGCCTGGTCCCGGCCGGCGACTGGGAGGTCGACGGCGGCCCGCTGGGCCCGGTCGACGGGACGCTGCGCACGCTCGCGATCGACGTGCCCGCGAAGGACCCCGGCCTCTACGTCGTCAGCGCCGAGGCGCGCTATTGCCCCGTCGTCGCGGTCGCCCGCCTCGCGGTCAGCGACGTGGGCCTGCTCGTCCAGGCCGCGCGGGACCGGCTCGTCGTCTACTCCGCGCACCGGACCACCGGCGCGGCGATCCCGTCCCTGAAGGTGAAGGGGACCGTCGTGGGCCGCTACGCCGTCCGGCCGAGCGACCTCGTCCCCTCCGACGACTCCGACGCGAAGGAGTACCGCCGCGGCTTCGACGACGCCTGGGCGGGCAAGGCTCCGGAGGTCGAGGCGGTGAACTCCTACCGCTCGGGCTACGGCCGGGCGGCCGACCTCAAGAAGGCCAACCCGGATTCGCGCGCCGAGTTCGCGGGCGCCACCGACACGGACGGGCTGCTCCTGCAGGCCGCGCCGGCGTGGAACGCGGACTACGAGTACGTCGTGACGGTCCTGGCCGACGACGGGAAGACGCCCGCCGAGGCCCGCGTCGAGGTGCCCGGCTCGCTGGCCCGCCGCGCGCTGAAGTCCCTCGTCCTGACCGACCGGCCGGTCTACCGCCCGGGCGACCGCGTCTACTACAAGGGCATCGTCCGCACGGAGGACGCCGAGGGGCTCCACGCCTACGAGGGGACCGAGGCGATCGTCGAGTTCCGCAACGGGGGCCGGACGATCCACGCGGAGACCCGGCCCGTGAACGAGTTCGGGACGTTCAGCGGCGAGTTCGCGCTGCCGGCCGGGGTCTACGTGGCCGACGTCCACGCGGCGGTCAACCACTCCGGGTTCCGGGAGGTCTTCCAGGTCGTCGAGTACCGGAAGGCCGAGGCGGAGCTCGTGGTGACGGCGCCCGCGGAGGCGGTGTCGGGCGGCGAGGCCGAGATCTGGATCGAGGCCCGCCTGCTCTCGGGCGACCCGCTGCCCGGGATCGCGATCGAGGTGCGGATGACGGAGTCGCCGCTGTCGCCGGCGCGCAGCGCCGAGGCGGCCGCGACCGCGTGGTTCCACGCCCCGCCGGCCCGGGAGGGCAAGGCGGTCGAGCTGGAGCGCCGCGAGGTGGTGACGGATTCGAAGGGCCGGGCCGTGCTGCGCTACCGCAGCGACCCCGGGGAGTCCCGCCAGGTCATCGTCCGCGGTCGCGCGCTCGATCCGTCGCGCCGCGAGTTCTCCGGGTCGGCCGCCTTCGCGGTCCGCAGCGCGGCGGCGACGGCCTCGGTCGAGCCGGACCGCGCGTGCTACTTCCCCGGCGAGACGGCGCGGATCCGCTTCCGCGCCCCCGGGCACACCGCCGTGAAGATCGAGGAGGTCGCCGAGGCCAAGGACCGCCTCTCCGTGTCCGCGGCGCTCGACGCGGGCGGCTCGGGGGCGATCGACGTCCGCATCGCGGATCCGGTCCGGCCCCTGCGCTACGCGCTGAAGGTGGGCGACGCCTGGGACTGGGCGGAGCTGCCCCTGGTCGTCGTCCCGCGGCCCGAGCGGTCGGCGGGCGTCTCGATCTCGGTCGACCGCCCGATCCACCGGCCCGGCGAGACGGCCGTGCTCGCGGTGGCCGCGGACGCACCCGGGCAGCACGTGCTGCTCCTGTCGGGCGGCGGCGGGGTCTCCGAGGCCCGGCTGCTCAGGCTGGAGAAGGGCGCGGCGCGGCTCGACCGCGTGCTGGGTCCGGCCGACGGGCCGAACCTCACCTACGTCGCGGTGGCGGTGTCGGGCGACGCGGTCCACGAGGCCCGGGCCGAGCTGGTCATCCCGCCGACGGACCGGTTCCTGACCGTCGACGTGCAGACGGACAAGCCGGAGTACGGGCCCGGGGAGCCGTGCTCGGCGACCGTGAAGGTCTGGGACTCGGCGGGCCGCGAGGTCCCCGACTGCGAGATCTCCCTCTCCGTCGTGGACGAGGGCGTGTACGCGGTGCAGGAGGACACGACCCCGGACCTGCGCGAGTGGTTCCACCGCTCGCGCCGGCAGCTGGAGCTGAAGCGGGGCTGGACCTCGATCCCCGCGCCCGCGCCGTTCCTGGCCTGGAAGGCCCCGACCTTCGTGCGCGGCCTCTCCTCCGTCTACGACGCGCTGGGCATCGGCGGCGGGGGCGGCGGACGGTACGGCGGGCGCTTCGGCGGCCGAAAGGTCCTCACGGCCCGGGGCGGCGGCGGCATGGCCACCGAGTCCGCCTGGGCCGTCCGCGAGCGCTTCGTGGACACGGCGCACTGGTCGGCGCACCTGCGCACCGGGCCGGACGGCGCGGCGACGGTCAAGTTCGCCTGGCCGGACAACCTCACCGCGTTCCGCTTCACGGCCCGCGGCCTCGCGAAGGACGGGCGGGTCGGCTCGATCCGCCAGCGCGCCGTCGTGCGGCGCGAGTTCTCCGCGCGGCTCGCCCTCCCGCGGACGCTGCAGGAGGGGGACGCCTTCGTCGCGCAGGCCTTCCTGCACAACTCGACCGATCGCGACCGGACCGTGAAGGTGTCCCTGGCCACGCCGCTGAAGGTCTCGGGCGGCGGGGAGGAGATCGCCGTGCCCGCGCGCGGGATGTCGCGCGTCGAGTGGCTCGTCGAGGTCGGCGCCTGGCGGCCCGAGGCGGAGTTCGAGCTCCGCGCGGAGGGCGACGGCGTCCGCGACGGCCTTCGGGTCGTCCTGCCGGTGCGGCGCCACGGCGCGCCGTTCATGGAATCGCGGGCCGGCTCGGTCGCCGCGGGGCGGCCAGTCGAGGAGGCGATCGCGCTGCCCGCGGGCGCGATCCGCGGGACGCTGTCGCTGAAGCTGAAGCTCGATCCCGGCGTGCACGCGGCGGTCGTCGAGGGGCTGGAGCCGCTGATCGAGTACCCGTACGGCTGCACCGAGCAGACGATGTCTCGCTTCCTGCCCGCGGTGGCGGTGGACCGGGCGCTGGGGCCGAAGGTGAAGCACCGCTACAAGGACAAGCTGCCCGAGGTGCTCGCGTCGGGGCTGGCGCGGCTGTACTCGCTGCAGCATCCCGACGGCGGCTGGGGCTGGTGGGCGAAGGACGCGACGTCGATCGCGATGACGGCCTACGTCCTGCACGGCCTGTCGGTCTGCAAGGAGGCCGGGGTCGGCGTGGACCGCTCGGCGGTCGACCGGGCCGCGGCGCGGCTGCGGACCGGGCTCTCGGACCTGCTGGCCGATCCCGCGACGGCGGTGCCGCGCGTGCCGATGTCCTCGTCGATCTCGATCGAGGCCTACGCGGCCTTCGCGCTGGCCTCGCACGACGCGGCCTTCGCCGCGAAGTCGGCGGCGACGGCGCGCCTGGTGCGGACTGTGGCGGACCGCTCGAGGACGTCGGCGGCGGACGAGGCCTTCCTCGGCCTGGCCTGCCGTCGGGCCGGGCTCAAGGAGGCCGAGGAGCGGCTGTGGCGGACCGCGGAGGGCCGGACGCCCTCGGAGGTCCCCGTGGTCTCCGCGCTGCTGGCCTGGAAGGCGGCCCGCGGGGCGGACGTCTCGCGCGAGGTGCTCTTCCTGCTGTCGCGCCGCACGGGCAAGGGCTGGCGCTCGACGATGGAGTCGGCCTACGCGCTGCTCGGCCTGGCCGCGGTGCTGGACCGGCCGTCGGCGGTCGAGTCCGGCCCGGGCCGCGTCACGGTGAAGGTGAACGGGAAGGTCGCGCGCGAGCTCGTGCTCCCCGACCAGCCCGATCCGGCGTTCGACGGCGAGGTGGCGGTGACGGAGGCCCGGGAGGGCGAGTGGGGCGACCGCGTCGTGGTCGAGCTCACCTACGACGGGACGGGGAGCGGGTTCTACTCGCTGGCCCTGCGCGGGCTGGTGGCGGGGACGGCGACCGAGCCGCTCTCGCGCGGCCTCGAGGTGACCCGGCGCTACTACGTGTCGACCCGCGACGGCTGGAGACCGGTCGAGGGCGCGGTGGCCGCGGGCTCGCGAGTGCTCGTGCAGCTCTCGGTGACGACCCCGGTCGAGCGGAGCTACGTGCGGATCACGGATCCCCGGCCGGCGGGGTTGGAGCCGGTCGAGCGGCTGGACCAGCCGCTGAAGGTCGCGCTCCGGACGGAGTCGGGACTCACGGACCGGCTGGACCTGCCCGACCTCGAGGGCCTGCGCGGGGAGCTGAGGCGCGCGCGGGGCGACCGGCGGCGCGAATCGGCCTGGGCGCTCGGGCTCCTGCGCCGGGCGCTGCGGGAGCGGCGCTTCGTGCCGGCCGGCGAGCTGCGGCCCGCGGATCTCGCGAAGGAACTGCGCGGCGTGACGGAGCACGGCGACTGGGCGTCGCACCAGTTCGTGGGGCGCCTGCCCGCGGGGACGAGCCACTGCTACTACGAGGCGGTCGCGGAGACGGCGGGCGCGCTGCGGGCGCTGCCGCCGGACGTCGAGCCCATGTACGACCCCGAGGTTCGGGGCGTGGGCGTCGGGTCGTCCTGGACGGTGACTGACGGTCGCGGCGTGCCGGCCGCGGCGACGGCGGCGGAGCTGCCCCCGGGCGTCGGGGGGCTCGCGGCGGTGCTGGACCGCTTCGAGGCGGCGGGGACCGCGGTGGACGCGGACGCCGTGCTGGACGCGGTGTCGACGCGGCTGCGCATCGGCTCGGCGCTGCTGGCCGGACTGGCGGCGGCGGGCGGAGACCTCTCGCCGTGGCTGAAGGCGGACGCGGAGACGTCGGCGGCGGGACTGGAGCTCGCGGCGCGCGTGGCGGCCGCGGCGGAGGACACGAGGACCCGGCTGCTGGCGCTGGAGGCGATGGCGGCGGCGGAGTCGGTGAAGCCCGAGTGGGCGGCGGCCGTCGAGGCCGCGCTGGCCGACGCGTCGCTGGAGGAGCGGGTCTTCTCGGGCGTGCGGGTCGGCGATCTCGGGGCCGTGGACCGGGCGCTGGCGTGGGCGTCGGCGGACCGGGCGCTGCGGCTGGGCGCGCTGGCGGCGCGGGCGCGGATCCGGGGCTCGGCGGCGATCCAGCCGGGGTCGCTGAGGACGTTCACGGCCCGGGGCCTGCTGGGCCGGGTGGGCGCGACGGCGGATCCGGATCGCGAGGCCCGGTGGCTGCTCGCGCAGGGCGTGACGGCGTCGGAGCCCGCGGAGGCGTTCCTCGAGCGCGTCGCGGCGGAGCTCGGCCTGGCGCTGAAGCTGCACGCCAAGCCGGCGGAGGGCCACGTCGCGGCCTCGGGCGAGCCGCTCGGCAAGGTGCTGGATCGCGTGCTGGGCGGTCAGGGCCTGTACTACCGGATCGACGCGGGGACGCTGCGGGTGGGGCGCCTGGAGGACATCCTGAAGTAGGATGTCCGGGTGGAGATCGATCTCGGCGCGCGGCGGGTTCCGGTGGAGGTCCGCATCAGCGCGCGGGCGCGCTGGATGCGGGTCGAGGTCCACTCGCGGGGCCTCGTGCGCCTCGTGCTGCCCGCGGGGGCGGATGAATCCCGGGCCGCGGCCTTCCTCGAGCGGCGCAAGTCCTGGATCCGCCGCCACCTCGCGCGGGCCGACGCCCTCAAGGAGGTCCTCCCCGACCGGAAGCTCGTCCACGGGGCGAAGCTGCCGCTGCTGGGCCGGAACCTCGTGCTGGACCTCGGGAAGGGGAGGGTCCGGGCGGGGCGGCTGGGCGACTCGCTCATCGTGACCGTGCCCACGCCCACGTCGGAGCGCTCGGTGCGGGCCGCGGTCGAGGGCTGGTACCGGCGCGAGGCGCGGGAGATCCTGCCGCCGCGCGTGGCGGCGATCGCGAAACGGCACGAGATCGCGTACGGCCGCGTGGTGATCCGCTCGCAGAAGTCGCGCTGGGGGAGCTGCTCGACGACGGGGACGATCTCGCTGAACTGGCGTCTGCTGCTGGCGCCCGAGGAGGTCGTCGACTACCTCCTCTGCCACGAGCTGGCGCACCGGAAGGAGCCGAACCACTCGAAGCGCTTCTGGCGGCAGGTCGAGCGGATGTGCCCGGGCTGGCAGGCGCACGACCGCTGGCTGACGCGCTACGGTCCGGGGCTGGTGGTGTAAGGGCTCCCGGACGCCTCTAGTATCCCCTGGACCATGCGCCACCTCCTGCGCCGCCATCCGGTGCCGATCCGGGCGTGGTTCGACCATTCGCTGGTCCTGACGTACGCGTACCCGGCCGAGCTCCTGCGCCCGCTCCTTCCTCCGGGGCTGGTGCTGGACGAACTCGACGGCCTCGGCTTCCTCGCCGTCGCGATGGTGCAGACGCGGCGGCTGCGGCCCGCCTTCCTGCCGGCGGCCTTCGGGCAGGACTTCTTCCTCGCCGGGTACCGGATCTTCGCGCGCTACCGGTCCGCGTCGGGGCGGACGCTGCGGGGCCTGCGCATCCTGCGGAGCGACACGAACCGCCGGCTGATGGCCGCGGGGGGCAATCTCCTGACGCACTACCAGTACCACGTGGCGCAGGTCGAGTGCGCGGAGGAGAACGGGGCGCTGGGCATCCGGGTGCGGACTCCCGACGGGGCGGCCGACGTGGAGGTCCGGGCGGATCTCGCCGCGGCGCCCGAGGCCCCGCCCGCGGGGTCGCCGTTCCGGGACCTGGCGCAGGCCCGCCTCTACGCCGGGCCGCTGCCGTTCACGTTCGACTACGAGCGCGAGACGCACTCGCTGGTCCTGATCGAGGGCGTCCGCGAGAACTGGACGCCGCGGCCCGTGTCGGTGGAGGTGGGGCGCATGAGCTTCCTCGAGCGCCCGCCCTTCGACCAAGCGCGGCCGGTCCTCGCGAACGCGTTCCACGTCCGCGACATCGACTACGCGTGGAAGCGGGGCGTGGTCGAGCCGCTGGAGGCGGTCCGGTGAGCGGGCTCCACGGGGTCGGGCAGATCGTCCGCTACAACTGGCCGTACTACGTCGGCGGGCTGGTGGTCGCGGTCGCGGGCATCGGCGCCGGGTGCTGGCCGGCCGTCCCGGGGGCACTTCGGATCGCGGGCCTCGTGGCGGGGATCGGCGCGGCCGTCCTCGTCGTGAACTCGCTGGCCGCCTCGTACTGGATCTACGACCGGTCCGGCCTGATGAGCTGGGACTGGGTGGGCGGGGAGCTCGGGTCGGTGCCGCGGCGCTGGCTGAATCTCCACGCGGGGGTCGACGAGAGCTCGGGGGCGCTGCGGAGCGCGTTCCCGGGCTCGGAGGGCACGACCGCCGACTTCTTCGTGGCCGGCGAGATGACGGAGCCGAGCATCGCGCGGGCCCGGGCGGAGCGCCCGGCCCAGGCGGCCCGCGTCGACCCCGCGCGGCTGCCGTACGGCGACGCGGCCTTCGACGCGGTGTTCCTGTTCTTCGCGGCGCACGAGCTGCGGCGGCCGGCGGCGCGCGAGGCGCTCTTCCGGGAGCTCACGCGGGTGACGGCGCCAGGGGGCGCGGTCCTGGTGGTCGAGCACGCGCGGGACGTCGCGAACCTGCTCGCGTACGGGCCGGGGGTCCTGCACTTCCTTCCCGCGGGCGAATGGAGGAGACTGGCCGGCGTGGCGGGACTCGAGGTGCGGCGGGAGCGGAGGCGGACGCCCTTCGTCCGGACGCTGCTCCTGGGGAGGGCGCCGTGACGCTGGTCCGCCTGATCCAGGTCGCGGGGGCCCTGCAGGTGCTGCTGGCGCTGGCGCACCTCCTGTTCCCGCGCCGCTTCGGGTGGAAGGCGGAGCTGCAGGCCGTGTCCCTGCTGACCCGCCAGATCTTCTGGGTGCACGTCGTGTTCATCGCGCTGACGGTCGGGGGCTTCGGGATCCTGAGCCTCGCCTGCGCGGCGGAGCTGGCGGAGCGGGGGACGCTGGCAAGGGCCGTGAGCGGCGGCCTGGCGGCGTTCTGGACGCTGCGCTGGATCTTCCAGTTCTTCGTCTACCGGCCGGAGCTCTGGCGGGGGAACCGCCTGCACACCGCGGTGCACGTCGGGTTCGCGGCCCTGTGGACCTTCCTCGCGGCGGTCTACGGGACGGCCTTCGCGCGGCAGTTCTGAGGGGGAGGTGGTTGCATGGTGCGCGGACTCGTCCTCGTTCTGGCGGCGGCCTCGGCGGGTTGCGCATCGACCGCGCGCGGGGCCGAGCGCGTCTTGGACGTGGGGATGCCGGCCATGCGGGCTCGAGTCCTCCTTCGCGAGTCTGGGGCCCTGCCGGAGGAGCTTGCCCTCATGGACGCGGATGACGACGGGAACCTCGTCGAGGCCTGGAGCTTGCCGGGCCGGAACGAGGCGATCGTGCTGGCCGTTTCCGGCAAGACCAACCTCGTGGCCGGAATGGAGCTCTTTCGGAAGCTTGACCTGCCCAAGGCGTCTCAAGATTCCCTGGCGCTGAAGTCCTACAACCTGACCCTCCACGTTGCGGTGGTCCGGTGAGGCTGACCCAGGTCCGCCAGGCGAGGATGGTCCGGCGTGCACGCGAATCCGGGTGGTGGCCGGCCAACCTGGAATTGGAGCGGAGCTTGTTCGTGCAAACGGACTTGGGCCGAGCGCCCGTGATCGAGACCATGTACTTCCGAAAGAGCCCCGGGCACTTGGGGACGGCGGTGCTCCAATTCAGGACCCGGGGCGCTTGGCGCCACGGAAAGGCCAGAAAGATGTTGGGGAAGTCCCTGCTCCTGGCTTGTCCGGGAATGGCGGGACCCGGGCATAAGGCGCCGGAGATCCTGGGCGAGTGCCTGCTGGATCGCCCAGGTGCCCTGGTCGCGGCAAGCAAAGGGGGCGTCGTTCGAGTCGAATCGTCGTTGCCGATCTCCCGGCCCTTCCCTCATTGGCTGGCGACCGCCAAGTACTTGACCATGGCCCGAGCCGCGCTCGCCAGGGTCGGACGACCTTGGACGCTGAGGTACGTCTCGCTTCGGAAGTACCAAGTCCACGTGGCCTGCGGAGCTACGTTCGACGTCACTCGGGAGATCCTGCTCAGCGCGGAGGCGGGGAACCTGCTCTGTTGCAGCATCGTCCCGAAGCGAAGGGACCACCGCCAGCTGTGGTCCAAGGTGCAGGGGTCCGATTGGATGAAGGCCCTGGGCGAGTCCTTTCGAGAGCACTTCCCGGGAGCCAGGGTCCGGACGTTGTGGCATTCGGGCCACTTCATCATCTTGCTGGACAAGTCGATCGTCCCGAGGACCTTCGCTCGCGACATCGCGATGCTCGCTGGTTGGCGTTTCCCGTCACTCCGGTCCAACACCCGAAGCGGGCCGCCGTCACGACGTTGCCGGGGGACCTCATAGAGCCCATGGATCCTAACGCCGCCGAGATCGCCTACTGGAACCTGGTCTCCGCCGCCCGGGCGGAGCAGGGCATCGCCGCCGAGGAGCAGCGCGTCCTCAACGCGCACGTCCTGAAGCTCGGGCTGGATCCCGACGCCGCGCGCCGGATCCAGAAGGAGGCGGAGGCCGAGAACCCGCCGCGGATGCGCATCCCGAAGGACGGCCCGGGCCGGCTCGCGACGCTTCGCGCCGTGCTCGAGGTCGTCGCCGCCGACGGGAGCCTCGCGCCGAAGGAGCTCGCCGTCGTCCGGGCGCTGGGAGACCGGGTCTCGCTGGACGAGTCCGCGCTCGACCGCCTGGTCAAGGCCGCGCTGCGGCGGGAGAAGGGCGCGCTCGACCGCGCCTTCGCGGCGCTCGGCGACCGGGGGGCGGGGGAGGGCGTCGAGCTCGTCATCCTGCCGGCGCCCCGCCCCGAGCCTCGCCGCGCGGGGGAGCTGTTCCGCTCGATGCCCTTCGCGGCCCGCCTCGCCCCGCGCTACCGGAGCTGCCGGGCGTGCGGGCTCGCCTTCGCGAACGAGGACCGCTACGCGCAGTACTGCCGCGACTGCCGGATCCACGAGAAGATCAGCGAGCTGACCGGGGGCCGCATCGAGACGCTCACCGGGGCGCTCTTCGTCGTGCTCGTGATCCCGGCCGCGTTCATCGTGCACGCGACGACCGACCTCTGGTCCTGGGGCTGGTCGCAGATGGGCTCGAGGCCGGGGTACGGCTACCGCCGGAGCCACCGCGGAGACTGGATCTACCTGGTGCCCGCCGTGCTGGCGAGCGCGATCCCCGCGTGGCTCGCCGCGTGGGCGATCACCCGGCTCGTGGTCTCGCTGGGGCGACGCCGGTCTTCCTGAGCGCCGGGACGGGGGAGGGGGAATGCGGGAGCTGGTCGACTTCGGCCTCAAGCAGGCGCGGGCCTGCCTCTTTCCCGGGCTCCTGATCCTCGCGATGGGCGTCGCGAAGGTCGCCCCGCTGGGCCCGCTCACGCGCTACGACTTCCTGTTCCTCGCCGCCGTCGCGATCCAGGCCGCCATGCTCGCGGCCCGGCTCGAGTCCTGGACCGAGGTGAAGGTGCTGGGGCTCTTCCACCTGCTGGGGCTCGGGCTCGAGATCTTCAAGACCTCGCCGGGGATCGGGTCGTGGAGCTACCCGGACCCGGGCTTCCTGAAGGTCGCCGGCGTGCCGCTCTACAGCGGGTTCATGTACGCGGCGATCGGCAGCTACATGTGCCAGGCCTGGCGGATCCTGGACCTGGAGCTGGTCGACTACCCGCCGAGGGCCGCGACGATCCCGCTCTGCGCCGCGATCTACGCGAACTACTTCACGCACCACTACGTCCCGGACGTGCGCTGGATCCTCGCCGCGCTCGTGGCGATCGTGTTCGTCCGCACCCGCGTGCTCTTCACGGCGCGGACCGCGCGCCGCCGAATGCCCCTGGCGCTCTCGTTCCTGCTCATCGGGTTCTTCGTGTGGGTGGCCGAGAACCTCTCGACGGCGCTCGGGGCCTGGGTCTACCCGAACCAGCGGCAGGGCTGGGCCTTCGTGCACCCGGGGAAGATCAGCTCCTGGGCGCTGCTCGTGATCCTGAGCTTCATCCTCGTGGCCGAGCTCAAGCACCTGAAGGCCCGGATCGCCCGCCCCTCCTGAGCCGGCCCCGCGCGATTCGCGTCCCAAATGTGACCTTTCCCCGGGAACGACGTACACACCGTGTCGACGTACTCACCCGAACGGAAAGGACGTGGCTCATGGCGGACTCGCACCGGCAGCGCATCCTGGTGATGGACCGAGATCTCGGGGAGCTCACCCGGCTCGACGCGCTCCTGTCGCAGGAGGGCTACCTGGTCACGCTGAGGCCGTCGCTGCCCGAGGCGCTGGCCTGCGTCGCGCGGATGGGGATCGACCTCGTGGTCGCGGGGACGGGGCAGTCCGAGTGCGCCAGCCGGGAGCTGGCGGCGAAGGTCGAGAGCCTGTCGCCCGGGACGCGGGTCCTCGTGCTGCTCGACGAGTTCCACAGCCGGAGCTACCTCGACATGATGGACCCCGGGGCGGACCGATTCCTGAGCAAGCCCTACCGGGAGCTCCAGCTGGTCGACCGGGTGAAGCGCCTGCTCGCGCAGGACGAGCCGCCCGCCGGGGGAGTGGCGCCGATCCGGGCCGGCATTTCGGGGGCGACGTCGTAAGCTGGTGGAAAGGGGAGCCCCGCGATGAACCGACTCCTGTCCGCCGCCGTCCTCCTCCTCGGCTGCGCCTGCGCGGCGCCCGATCCCGCCCCGCCGGCCGAGCCGGCGCCGAAGCTCCGCGTGGTGGTGCTCGAGTTCGAGAACCACGCCCAGTACGGGAAGACCGACTTCGGGACGCAGGCCGCGGACCTCGCGACCTCGGAGCTCCTGAGGGCCGGGCGCTTCACGGTGCTCGAGTCCGCCGCGATCCGGCGGGTGCTGGACGAGCAGAAGACCGGGGGGGCCGGCGTTCCGGACCGGGTCCGCGCGGCGAAGGTGCTCGGCGCCGACGTCGTGGTCACCGGCCGCGTGGTCCAGATCGGCTTCCGGATGGAGTCGGTGCAGGGCGAGGACTCGATGACCAAGTCGCTCATCGCGGAGTGCGAGCTGCACGTGAAGGCGCTGCGCGTGGACACCGGCGAGCTGATCCACTCGAAGTCGGCGCGGGGTCTCGCCAAGATCTCGACCACGGGCGCGATGGGTTTCCCTCCGACCCTGGCCCGCGAGTCCCTGCAGGACGCCGTGACGTCGGCCGTGGTGGAGCTGGTCGAGTCCCTAGCGCCGGCGAAGTAGGGCGAGCAGGCCGAGCGCGGCGAAGACCGGCAGCAGCCCGCCCGAGGAGCCGCCGGGGGAGCAGCCGCCGCCCCCGCCGCCCGACGATCCGCCGCCGCCGCCACCTCCGCCCGGCGGGGGCGCCGCGTTGAACCCCACGATCCCGGCCGCGGTGCCGGACTCGAAATCGACCTCCACGTTGTCCCCCGCCACGACCGGCGTCGCCGTCGAGGTGCCGGAGAACGCGCCGCCCGAGCAGGTCACGGTCCAGGTCCCCGCCGTCGTCGCGATCGACCAGCCGCCGGCCGCGCCGGTGACGGCGCTGCCGCCGCCGGCGACCGTCACCGTCACGCCGCCGAGGCCCTCGCCCTGGTCGTAGCGGCCGTTCGAGTTGGCGTCGCTGTAGACGACGCCCGTGAGCCAGGCGGAGTCGGCGTCCCGGTACCCGGTGTGGAACGCGTAGTAGTTCTCGTAGGTGGAGGTCGCGTCGAAGCCGTGGCCGAAGCCCGCCTCGCGGAAGAGCAGGTAGAAGCTGCGGTTGGGCCCGTCGGCGAGGAGGTGGTAGCGGTGGCCGGGCGGGACGACGCCGGTGTCCTCGACCAGGAGCTTGAGCGCGCCGAGCGCGGTGAGCACGGTGCCGGCCGCGAGGGACTCGACGTTGTTCGCCGTGTCGGAAAGCGACGAGTGGAGCGCGTAGCCGTTGTCGCGCTCGAGCTTGTTGGGCCAGGTCGACGTGACGGCGCTCTGGTGGGCGAAGTAGTCGTTGGTCGCCATCTCGACGGCCTTGAAGCGGGCGGACTGGACGAGGTTGGGATTGAGCGCGAGCGGCGGGGCCGGGAGCACGGCGTCGAGCAGGGAGCCCAGGCCGTTTTCCGCGGCGTACTGGGGCGGGTTGCTGCGCGCGCGGTTGAGGGCCCAGAGGAAGGCCATCTCGTCGGCGGCGGGCTCCTGCTGGGCGGCGGCGGGGCCGGCGGCCGCCAGCAGCAGCAGGACGGACGCGCAGATCCTCATGCCCGAGATTACCCCGCTCGAGGCCCCGGCATTCGGGGAATCAGTAGATGAAGAGCATCTCCCGGTACTTGGGCAGCGGCCAGAGGTCGTCGTCCACGAGCGACTCGAGGGCGTCGGCCTGCTCCCGGACGGCGTCCATGGCGGGCTTCACGGTGTCCCGGTAGAAGACCGCGTGGCCGTCGACGTCGCCGTGGTGGGCGTCGGCCGCGGCGCGGGCCTTGTCGAGCTTGTCGATCGCGTCCTTCATCGCCGAGACGCGGGAGATGACGTCGTGGAGGAGGTCCTCCTGCGGGCGGAGCTCCATCGCCTTCACGGCGGAGCGGGTCGTCGCGATCGTGTCGGCGACCTGGCGCTGGTACTTGAGCACCGCGGGCAGGATCATCGTCCGGGCGATCGTCGCGGTGAGCAGGGCCTCGATGTTCAGCGTCTTGACGTAGGTCTCGAGGAGGATGTGCCGGCGGGAGTCGAGCTCCTGCTCGGTGAAGATGCCCTGGCGGACGAGGACGGCGCGGCACTCCTTGTCGCTGAAGGCGGCGACGGCGTCCGGCGTGTTCTTCAGGTTCGGCAGGCCGCGCTTCTCGGCCTCGGCGTGCCACTCCTTCGAGTAGTTGTCGCCGTTGAAGAGGACGCGCCGGTTGTCGGAGAGGGCCTGGCGGACGACGGCGTTGACGGCGTCGTGGAGCTTGGCGCCGGCCTTCTTCTTCGCCTCGATCTGGTCGGCCATCCACTGGAGGCTGTCCGCGACGATCGCGTTGAGCATCGTGTTGGGCCGGGCGATGTTCTGCGAGGAGCCGACGGCGCGGAACTCGAACTTGTTGCCCGTGAACGCGAAGGGGCTGGTGCGGTTGC
>CAYXGZ010000022.1:0-56767 GCA_964464755.1 uncultured Planctomycetales bacterium | reverse complement strand
GGGTCCAGCGCGTGCTCCGCGTCGATGACCGCGGCCTGCCCGCCGTTCTTCTGCACGTTGGCGACGATCGTGAGGCAGAGGCTCGTCTTGCCGGAGCCCTCCGGCCCGAAGACCTCGACGACGCGGCCCTTCGGCACGCCCTTGCCGCCCAGCGCGGTGTCGAGCGCGAAGCTGCCCGTGGTCATGCCCTCGACGTCGAGGCGCGAGTCGCTGCCCAAGCGCATGATCGAGCCCTTGCCGAACTGCTTCTCGATCTGGCCCAGGGCGGCCTTCAGCGCCTCCAGGCGCCGGTCGGCGGGCTGCTGCGGAATCATCTGGCTCATCGAGTTTCTCCCTCCCCCTTCGGGGTGCTTGGTTCTCCGGTCGACATTCTCCGCGCCGCCACCACGGCGGTCAAAGGATTCGGGTGCAAGGGGCGTGCCAGCGTTCCGCCGAGGGAGGCCGGCTCGGCGGCGTGTCGCCGCGACCCGGCCCCGGTTCGAAAGGTGACGTCGCCCACTGCGGAGATTATCCGCGAGGAAGTGTCACGATAGGGCACTACTTGCCGGGGATCTTGAAAACGTCGTCCGGGATCTCCGCGCCGAGCTCCACGACCGAGTAGACCTCGGTCACCGACCCGGGCGCGTTCGGATCCGCGCTCGTCGTCACCCGCTTCACCGGGAGCTGGCGCTCCCGGTCGATCCACACTTTCTGCGCGAAGTCCGCCACGCCGGGATCCCCCGACGCGACCTTCACGAGGAACACCCGGCAGTCCCGCCCCTCCGCCTTCTCGTCCGGCAGGGCCTCCGCGCCCTTGATCTCGAAGCGCTTCTCCAGCCCCGCGTCCTTCGGCGAGCCCGCCGCCTGGAAGAGCAGGGCGGCCGACGCGTAGATCCCCGCCCGCGCCACGAGCCGCCGCGACAGCGTCCCCAGCGGCAGCGTGCAGTCCGCCGTCGCCGACTGCCCCGAGGCCTCGTAGCGGACCCGCGTCCCGTCCGACACGAGCTTCAGCACCGGCACCGGCTTGCCGTCGCGCTTGGTCTCGAGCGTGACCCAGGCCTGGCCGTCCCCCTTCGACTTCAGGACGCCGGTGAAGCTCGTCTTCGTCTCCACGCCCTTGGTCTTCGCCTCGACCAGCGCCGTAGAGTCGACCGCGAGCGTCCGGGACTCCGCGACCTTGTCCTCGACCTTCTTCAGGAACTCGACGGGGGTTTCCTGCAGGAGCAGGGCGGCCAGGAGGAGGGTGACCATGCGGACATCCTACCCGCTTTAAAAAAAATTTGCCCCGGCGACAGGCCGGGGCAGTTGGAGCGGGATCGACTTTTTCAGTTTTCCTGTATCAGTTTCTCCTGATCACGGGAGGGAATACGCAAGGGCCATGCCAGCCCCGGAACCGCGATTGCCGCTTCGAATCGACGCGTCACCACCCCCGAAGTGTCAACGCCGCTTGGCGTTTGGGAGGTGGTGATGCAAGTGACAGTGGATCAGAAGGTTACGAGCCAACGATCCTTGGCGGCTAACGGGCCACGACCCCGAAGGACAGCGACAGGTTGCCGCCCTTCGAGAGCGTGAAGACCTCGTGCCAGGCCACGTCGTCCCAGCCCTGCGAGGGGAGCAGCACGACGTCGCCGGGCCGCACCACGAAGAACCAGCCCTCCGCGGCCAGCTTCCGCGTGAACGACCCCGTGTGGTTGATGAGCTTCAGCACCTTCGCCTGGTCGGGCGAGTCGAGGTGGTCGAGCAGCGCCTGCGTGTGGTGCCAGCGGCCCGTCGCCTCCTGGATGTTCCGCGCGAGCGCCCGCTTCGAGCACGAGACCCAGCCCGTCGTGCCCGCCAGCTGCGCGTAGACCACGCCCTGCTGCTTGGGCACGTAGTCGTGGTGGAAGAGCGCGCCGCCGTCCGGCTGGTTCGCGTAGAGGATGCGCTGCACGTAGCGCGGCGACGAGCCGAGCCGCTTGCGCAGTTCCGCCGCGAGCGCCGCGTTCTCCGTCACCAGCCGCGACTCGGGGAAGGTCGCGTCGAAGAGCCGCTCGCTCGCCCTCGCGCCCGTCGGATCGTCGAGCCAGTCGTCGAGGATCTCCGCGCCGTGCGAGAAGCGCAGCCGCAGCGAGCCGTCGCCCGGGTGCGTCGAGAGCCAGTTCGCCTTCACGTAGAGCTCGCGCCCGCCGCCCTCGACGTGGACCTTCTGCATCTCGAGCGGGTCCTCGGTGTTCTGCGAGACGCCCGCGACGCGGTACCCGGGGGGCAGGCCGAGGCGGGGCGCCAGCTCGCCGCCCTGGCGGAGGTCGGCGAGCAGCTTCAGCGACGCGGCGATCTCCTTCTTCGCGGAGCGGACGTCGACCGCGCCCTTGAGCAGCTCGGGCTCGGAGCGCTCCCAGCGGCGCTCGCGCGCCACCGGCGTCACGGTGCCGTGGTCGACTCCTCGCCGCCTCAACCGGTAGGGCATGCGCGGCATTATGCATTTTCCGGCGCCCGTCCGCGTCCAAGTACACTGATTCGCCGTGAACTCCGACGACGACCTCATCGCCTCCGCGCAGCGCGGCGCCCCCGACGCGTTCGAGGCGCTCTACCGCCGGCACCGCGACTGGGCCGCCTCGATCGCGCTCCGCTACTGCGGCGACCGCGACGAGGCCCTCGACGTCCTGCAGGAGGCCTTCCTCTACGTCGCCCGCAAGCTGCCCGACTACGTCCCCCGCGCCCGCTTCACGACCTTCCTCTTCCCGGTGCTCAAGCACCTCGCGCTCAAGCGCCGCCGCCGCGAGGTCCCCGGCGAGGTCCCCGACCGGCCCGCGCCGCCCGCCGGGGCGCCGATCGAGGAGCACGTCGCCTCCCTGCCGGAGGAGCAGCGCGAGGTCGTCCTCCTGCGCTACGCGGACGGCCTGGAGCTCGCGGAGATCGCCGCGATGCTGGGGGTCCCCGAGGGGACCGTGAAGTCGCGGCTGCACCACGCCGTGAAGAAACTCCGGGGTATTTTCGGAACCGAGTGAACGCGGAGGGGCCCTCGCGGGCTACAAGGGTGTGATGGACGACTCGTTCCTGCGGAACCTGAAGGCGCCGAAGCTCGACGTGCCCGCGGGCTTCGACCGCGGCCTGCTCGACGCGGCCCGCCCGCTCCTCGCGCGGCGCTCGCCGTGGCGGCGCTGGAGCCTGCCGGCGGCCGCCGCCGCGCTGCTGCTGACCGCGGGCCTGTGGAGCCTCTCCCGGCCCGACGCCCCCGCCCGCGACATCGTGGACGCCTACCGACTCGCCCTGAAGCTCCGCGCGGGCGCCCCCGTCCCGCTCTCCTCCGACGCCAACGGAGACGGGACCGTCGACGCGAGCGACGTCGAGGCCATCGCCCGCGACTGCGTGAAGGTGGCCCGGTGAAGGCCCTCGCGGTCGCCGTCCTGGTGCTCGGCGCCTCCGCGCTCGCGGCCCAGGACCGCCCCGCCTTCGCGGTCTACGACGTCGTCCTCGACTCCGAGTCCCGCGTCCTCGGCGCCTGGCAGGTCGAGGTGAAGGGCCTCGAGGTCGTCGGCCTCGAGGGCGGCGACACCGCGGCCTGGCGCGAGGCGCCGTACTACGATCCCGCCGCGCTCGCGGGCGGGCGGCTCCTCGTCGCCGGCTTCACGCTCGACGCGTCGGCCCCCGCGGGCCGCGTCCGCGTCGCCTCGATCCATGCCATCGCCCGCCCCGGGGCGGACGCCACCGTGACCCTGGTCGCGGCCGCCGAGTCCGGCGGCGCGCGCTTCGTCCCGAAAGCCACCCTGGTCCGCCGCGGAGGTGCCAAGTGAGAAAGCTGCTCGTCCTCGGGATCCTCGTCGCCGCCCTCGCCGGTTGCACCGACGGCCACCGCTCGGCGGGCGCGCCGCTCGGCCACCCGGCCTCCCGCGGCCTGGCCTCGGATCCGGACGACGTGCTCGTGATCGCCCGCGGCCACGGCCGCCATGGCGGGGCGACGCCGTCCTCCGCCGAGGTCGGCCGGCTCGAGGTCCGCCGCGACGGCCGCCCCGAGCCCCTCCCGCTCAAGCACACCGAGGTGAAGGCCAAGGTCTCGCTCGCCGTCGCCTCGGTCTCCGTCGTCCAGCAGTACCACAACCCCTACGCCGAGAAGATCGAGGTCGTCTACACCTTCCCGCTGCCCGACGACGCCTCGGTGCGCGACTTCGTCCTGCAGATCGGCGAGCGCCGCATCCGCGGCCTGCTCCGCGAGAAGGAGGAGGCGACGAAGATCTACGAGGAGGCGAAGCGCCAGGGCTACCGCGCGTCGTTGATGGTCCAGGACCGCCCCAACATCTTCACGCAGTCCGTCGCGAACATCGAGCCCGGCAAGCAGATCGACGTCGCCGTGACCTACTTCCACTCCGTCCGCGTCGAGGACGGAGGCTTCGAGCTCGTGATCCCGACCGTCGTCGGCCCGCGCTTCAACCCGCCCGGCTCGACCGGCGGCGTCGGTGCCGTCCCCCACGGCGGCGCGCCCAGCGGCCAGGCCCGCGACGTCGCGTACCTCCGCCCCGAGGTCGTGCCGACGAACGAGATCTCCATCGACGTGGACCTCGAGGCCGGCGGCCGGATCGAGGAGCTCTCGAGCCCCAGCCACGCGCTGAAGGTCGAGCGGCCCGCGCCGACCCGCGCGACCGTATCCCTCGCGCCGGCGGACCGCGTGCCCAACAAGGACTTCGTGCTGCGCTGGCGCGCGGCGGGCCCCGAGATCCGCGGCGCCTTCGCCTCGCACGCCGACGAGCAGGGCTCGACCTTCCTCGTGCTGCTGCAGCCGCCCGCGGAGCTCTCCGCGGCCCAGGCCCCGCCCCGCGAGATCGTCCTCGTGATCGACCACTCCGGCAGCATGCAGGGCGAGCCCCTCGACATCGCCAAGCGGGCCGCGATCCGCGCGCTGCACCGCCTCCGCCCCAAGGACACCTTCCGCATCCTCTGGTTCTCCGACCGGGTCCGATCGATGAGCAACGAGCCGCTCGGCGCCGACGCGGCGAACGTCGCGGCGGGCGTGCGCGCCATCGAGCGCATCCAGGCGGAGGGCGGGACGATGTTCGCGGGCCCCGTGATCGAGGCCCTCGGCACGCCCCACGAGGAGGGCCGGCTCCGGATCGTCGCGTTCTTCACCGACGGGTTCATCGGCAACGAGGCCGAGATCCTCGGCGAGGTCTCGCGCCGCCTCGGGCCCAGCCGCATCTTCTCGTTCGGCATCGGCTCGTCGGTCAACCGCTACCTCCTGGAGTCGATGGCGCGGATCGGGAAGGGCGCCTCCGCCTACGTCGGCCTCGACGAGGGGACGGCGCGGGCCGTCGACGCGACCTTCGAGCGCCTCGAGCACCCCGCGATGACCGACCTGCGCGTGGACTGGGGCGGCCTGCAGGTCTCCGACGTCTATCCTGCGACGATCCCCGACCTCCTCGTCGGCCGGCCGGTCGTGCTCGCGGGCCGGGCCGCGGGCCGGGGCCGCTCGACGATCACCGCGAGCGGGCTCGTCGCCGGGCGCCGCGTGTCCATCCCGATCGAGGTCGATCTCGGCGCCTCGGAGCATCCGGCGATCCCGCCGATCTGGGCCCGGCGCCGCCTCGCCGACCTCCAGGACCGCCTCGTCGCGTCCGACTCGCCGGCCGCGCTGCTCGAGGAGCTGAAGGCCGTGTCGCTGAAGTACGGCGTGCTCTGCGAGCTGACGGCCTTCGTCGCGGTGGACGCGTCGGAGCGCACCGAGGGGAGCCACGGGACGACCGTCACTCAGCCCGTGCCGATGCCCAAGGGCGTGAGGTACGAGACGACGGTCCCCGAGAAGCCGGTCGAAAAGCCGAAACGGGATTAACCCCGGGGGGCCCTCGGCGTCGTGTAAGGACCCAGGAGGCCCCATGAGACTGATCGCCGCCGCCGCCGTCCTCTCGCTCGGCCTGCTCCCCGCCGCGGGGCAGGATCGCCCCAAGCCGACCTTCGCCGGCGGCCAGGAGGCCTTCGCGCTCAGGCTGCTCGCGCAGCTCGCCAAGGACGCGCCCGGCAAGAACGTGGTGGTCGGCCCGTCCAGCATCTCGCTCGGGCTCGGGATGGCGAGGGAAGGGGCCCGCGGCGACACGCTCGCCGCCATGGACCGGGTCCTCGGCCTCGAGGGGCTGGATCCCGCCGCCGTGGCCTCGGGCTACGCCGCCCTGCAGAAGGAGTCCGCGGATCCCCGGGTCTCGGTCACGACGGCGAACTCCGCGTGGGTGCGCTCGGGAGTCGAGCTGCTCCCGCCGTTCGTCGAGGCCCTCAAGGGCCGCTTCGGCGCGACCCCGAGCTCGCAGGACTTCGCGAGCCCCGAGGCCGCGAAGGCGATCAACGACTGGGTCTCGAAGGCCACGAAGGGGCTGATCCCCTCGATCGTCGAGAGCCCGATCTCCCCGGAGATCTTCTGCATCCTCGTCAACGCGGTGCATTTCAAGGGGGCCTGGACGACGCCCTTCGACTCGAAGCTCACGCGCGAGGCCCCGTTCCGCCGTCTGGACGGGTCCAGCTCGAAGGTTCCGATGATGCACCGGCACGGCCGGGAGCTGGCGTCGATCGACGACGCGGGCTCGGCCCTCCGCCTCCCCTACGGGAAGGGCGGCCGCCACGAGATGCAGCTCCTCATGCCCGGGCCCAAGGAGGACTTCGCGGCCTGGCTGGCGGGCCTGACGCCCGCGAAGGTCGCGGAGCGGCTCGCGTCGGCGCAGGAGCAGACCGTGAACGTCGCCCTTCCGCGGCTGAAGCTCGAGGGCGGTTTCGCCCTGAAGCCCGCGCTGTCCGCGCTCGGGATGGAGGCCGCCTTCGACCCGGGGCGGGCGGACTTCGGCGGGATGCTCGCCCAGCGGGCCTGGATCAGCGCGGTGGCCCACAAGGCCGTCCTGCTCGTGGACGAGGAGGGCACGACCGCGGCGGCGGCGACGGCCGTCAAGAACGGAACGCTGGGCATGCCTCCGTCGTTCCGGGCGGACCGGCCCTTCGTCGCGCTGATCCGCGACCTCGAGAGCGGCGCGATCCTCTTCGCGGCGGCGGTCCTGGATCCCTAGTTTTCCTTCCCGGTTGAACGGGGCGCGTGCTATTGCTGGCTCCATGATCAGCGGCAGCGCGACCCCCGAGGGGACCGCGGCCTACGCGGCGGCCCACCCGGCCGCCGAGGGCCATTGGCGCTCGGCCCTCGACATGACCTTCCCGTCCATCGGCTTCGGCAGCTACCTCGGCGACCCCGACGACGCCACCGACGCCTCCTACGCGGGCTCCCTGCGCCGCTCGCTGCAGCTGGGCGTCAACCTGGTCGACACGGCGGCGAACTACCGCCACGGCCGCAGCGAGAAGGCCCTCGGTCGCGGCCTGAAGGCCGCGATCGACGCGAAGGACGCGACTCGCGAGGGCCTCATCCTCTGCACGAAGGGCGGCTACGTGCCCTCCGCGGAGCCCGTCGCCTGGTTCCAGGCCGAGATCGTCGCGAAGGGCCACGCGAAGGCGGAGGACCTCGTCGAGGACTGCCACTGCATGGCGCCGGGCTACCTGCGCCACCAGCTCGACACCAGCCTCGCGAACCTCGGCGTGGACTGCGTCGACGTCTACTACGTCCACAACCCGGAGCAGCAGCTCGCGACGCTCGGCGCCGACGCGTTCTACGCGCGGCTCACGGAGGCCTTCCGCGAGCTCGAGAAGGCGGGCGCCGACGGCAAGCTCTCCTGCTACGGCACGGCGACCTGGGACGGCTTCCGCGTCGGCAAGGACGCGCCGAACCACCTCTCGCTGGAGCGCGTGCTGAACTGCGCCGTCGAGGCGGGCGGCGAGAACCACCGCTTCCGCGTCGTGCAGCTCCCGTTCAACCTCGGCCTGGTCGAGGCGATGACGATCCCGACGCAGGAGCTCGACGGCGAGGCGACGACCTTCCTCGACGCGTCCTACGAGTTCGGCGTGACCGTGGTGACGAGCGCGCCGCTGCTCCAGGGCCGGCTGATCGGCCGCATGGTGCCGCAGCTGCGCACGCGCTTCCCGGGGCTCGAGACCGACGCGCAGCGGCTCATCCAGTTCGCGCGCTCGGCGCCGGGGATCGTGGCCCCGCTGGTCGGGATGAAGACCCCGGCCCACGTCGAGGAGAACCTGAAGCTCGTCCAGCAGTCCCCGCTGGACGACACCGGCTGGGCCGCGCTCTTCCAGCCGTAGGATTTCGCAATCCCCGGGGGGCCGGGAGGGGTATCACCCATGGAGCGGAACCCCGAGGAACCCCACATGCCCCGTCGCACCCTGGCCGCCGCCGCCGTCGCCGCCTTCGGCCTCGCCGTCGCCCTGCCGGGTTTCGGCTCGCCCCAGCAGGACTCCGGCATCCGCTGGCTCACCGACAAGAAGAAGGCCTTCGAGGAGGCCCGCCGCACCGGCAAGCCGATCTGGGCGCTGTTCCGCTGAGTCCCCTGAGCGGATTGCCGCTCCCTGTACGAGCAGGTTGCTCTACAAGACGCCCGGGTCGCCGCCCTATCGAAGAACTTCGTCTGCTACCGCGTCACGTCGATGGACGACGTGGACGTCAACCTCTTCCGCTTCGACTACGACAACACGTTCCAGCAGTTCTTCATGAACGCGCAGGGGACGATCTACTCCCGATACGGCTGGCGCCGCAACGGCGACGGGGAGTCGGTGCAGTCGCTCGAGGGCGTCCTCGACGCGATGCGCAAGGCGCTGGAGATCCACAAGAAGGACGCGGGGCGCGCGCCCGGGCCGTGGAAGGTCGTGGAGACGCAGGACCTCGCGTCGTTCAAGGCGGACCCGCGGCGGCCCGGCGGCTGCCTGCACTGCCACCACGCGGGCTTCTACATCCGGCAGGAGGAGTTCCGCAGCGGGCGGCTGCCGAAGGACCAGATCTGGCCGTACCCGCCCGCGGACAACCTCGGGATCGACTTCGAGATCGACAAGAACACGCTCGTGAAGTCGGTCGCGGGCCTCGCGGAGAAGGCGGGGCTGGCCGCGGGGGACGTCGTCACGTCGGTGGACGGGCAGCGGGTGGTGACGCCCGCGGACGTCCAGTGGGCGCTGCACGGGTTCCGCCAGGGCACGCTGAAGATCGGCTACGAGCGGGCGGGGAAGGCGGAGAGCGCGACGATCGCGCTGAAGGGAGACGACTGGCGCAAGACGGACATCTCGTGGCGCCGCTCGTGGTGGGACAGCGGGCCGAACGTGGGGCTGAAGGGCGAGGATCTCGGCCCGGACGAGCGGAAGGCGGCGGGGCTCTCGGACTCCGCGATCGCGATCAAGGTGCTCAGCGTGAAGTCGAAGGGCTCCGCGGAATCCGCGGGGATCCGGGCCAACGACATCATCGTCGGGGTGGACGGGAAGAACTCCGACCTCGAGGCGATGGAGTTCCAGATGTGGGTGCGGCTCACGCGGAAGATCGGCGACCTCCTGCCGGTCTCGGTGCAGCGCGGCCGCCAGCGCTTCAACTTCGCGATCAAGCTGAAGTAGGTCGCGAGACGAACGGCGAGGCCGGGTCGAGGAAGCGCCAGGGCTTGCGGGCCCACGAGCCCGCGTAGTCCACGCCGATGCGGCGGGCCGTCGCGATCCTCGGGGGCGGGTCGCCGTCCTCGATCCAGAGGTCCCGGCCCCGCAGATCGGCGCCGTCGAGGCGGCGGTCGATCCCCAGCGCGCGGCAGAGCAGGGCGGGCCCCGAGGTGCGGGCCGACAGGCCCTCGAGCGGCTCCAGGGCGCGGAGGAGCACGGCGCAGGCCCGGCCCTCGGCCTCCGTCACCACGTTGACGCAGTGGTGCATCCCGTAGACGAAGTAGACGTACGCGCGGCCGGGCGGGCCGAACATGGAGCGGGTGCGGGGCGTCGGTCCGCGCCACGAGTGCGCGGCGCGGTCGCCGTCGGCGCCGAGATAGGCCTCGGTCTCGACGATGCGCCCCGCGAGTCGCCGGCCCCGGGGCCCGCGGCGGACGAGCACGCGGCCGATCAGGTCGCGCGCGACGTCCAGCGTGGGCCGGTCGTAGAAGTCGCGGGGCAGCTTCACGGAGGGCATTCTACCCGGACCGCCCTTGCGCGCGGGGGCGGCGGCGCGGGACAATCGCCGACCGCATGAGCCAGGTCGTCTTCGAGGGGGTCCGCAAGGCCTACGGCGCGAAGGTCGCGCTCGACGGCGTCTCGCTCGAGATCGCCGACGGCGTCACGACCGCGATCGTCGGCCCCAGCGGCAGCGGCAAGACGACGCTGCTCCAGCTCGTCAACGGCCTGCTGAGCCCGGACGCCGGCACGGTGCGCGTGTTCGGGGAGCCCGTCGACCCCCGTCGCGCGATCGCGCTGCGCCGCCGCATCGGCTACGCCGTGCAGGGCACCGGCCTCTTCCCGCACCTCGACGCCCTCGAGAACGTCACGCTCCTCGCCCGACTCGAGGGCTGGACCCTGGCCAAGACCGAGCCCCGGGCCCGCGAGCTCTTCGACCGCGTCGGCCTCCCCCAGGACCTCGCCCGCCGCCTGCCCCACGAGCTCTCCGGCGGCGAGCAGCAGCGCGTGGGCCTCTGCCGCGCGATGATGCTCAACCCGCCGCTGCTCCTGCTCGACGAGGCCTTCGGCGCCCTCGACGCGATCACGCGCGCCGAGGTCCACGAGCACTTCCGGCGCCTCCAGCGCGCCGAGCCGCGCACGATCCTCATGGTGACCCACGACCTCCGGGGCGCGAAGCTCCTCGCGGACCGCATCGCCGTCGTCCGCGGCGGCCGGGTCCTCCAGCACGGCCCGACGGCGGACGTGATCGGCTCGCCCGCCGACGAATTCGTCCGCTCCCTCTTCGAGGCGCAGCTCCGATGAAGTGGCTCTGCGTCCTCGGGCTCGCGCTGGGCCTCGCCCCCGCGCCGGCGGCGAAGCCCGTCGTCGTGGGCTCGAAGAACTTCCCCGAGAGCCGCATCCTCGCGGAGATCCTCGCGCGCTCCCTCGAGGCGAAGGGCCACGCGGTCGAGCGGCGCTTCGGCCTCCAGGGCACGATGGTGTGCTGGGAGGCGCTCACCTCGGGCGGGATCGACGTCTACCCGGAGTACTCGGGCACGCTGGAGCAGGCCATCCTCAAGCGGACGGAGCGGCTCGACTTCGCGACCCTGCGCCGACTCCTGGCCGACGAGGCGGGCGTCGACCTGCTCGACCCGATCGGCTTCGACAACACCTACGCGATCGCGATGAGCCGGAAGCGCGCCGACGCGCTCGGGCTGAAGTCGATCGGCGACCTCGCGGCGCGGCCCGAGCTGAAGCTCGGGTTCTCGCACGAGTTCCTCGAGCGCAAGGACGGCTGGCCCGGCCTCGCGGCCGCGTACCGCCTCCCGCAGTCGCCCTCGGGCCTGGAGCACGGGCTGGCGTACCGGGCCGTGAACGAGGGCTCGATCGACGCGACCGACGCGTACTCGACCGACGGCGACCTGAAGCGCTACGACCTCGTCGTGCTCCGCGACGACCGCGGCTACTTCCCGAAGTACCTCGCGGCGCCGGTGGCGAGGAAGGGGCTGGACCCCGGCGTCCGCGCCCTGCTCAACGGCCTCGCGGGGGCGATCGACGACGCGACGATGACGGCGATTAACGCGCGGGCGGTCGTCGACGGCGTGGCGATCGAGACGATCGCGGGGGACTTCCTCGCCTCGCGCGGCGCGGCGGGACCGGCGTCCGCGTCGCCGGACCGGGTGGGGCGCATCCTGCGGCGCACGGGGCGGCATCTCTGGCTGAGCTTCCTCGGCCTCGCGTTCGCGATCCTCGCGGCGGTGCCGCTGGGGATCCTCGTGCAGCGGCTCGGCGCGCCCGCGCGGCCCGTTGCCTGGGCGGCGGGGGCGCTGCAGACCATCCCGTCGATCGCGCTGCTCGCCTTCATGATCCCGCTCTTCGGGATCGGCGCCCTGCCGGCGGTCGTGGCGCTCTTCCTCTACTCGCTGCTGCCGATCCTGCGCAACACGACGACGGCGCTGCTGTCGATCGATCCGGTGCTGCTCAAGGTCGCGAACGGAATGGGCCTGACGGCGGGGCAGCGGTTGCGGCACGTCGAGCTGCCGCTCGCCGCGCCGACGATCCTCGCGGGGATCCGCACCGCGGCCGTGATCAGCATCGGCACGGCGACGCTGGCCGCGTTCATCGGGGCGGGTGGCCTCGGCGAGCCGATCGTGACCGGCCTCACGCTGAACGACTCGGGCCTGATCCTCGAGGGCGCCATCCCGGCCGCGATCCTGGCGATCCTCGTCGAGCTGGGATTCGAGGGCCTCGAGCGGATCCTCATCCCCGCCCACCTCCGGCGGCGCTAGGATCCGGTCATGCGCGTCGAGGTGCACGGGACTTCGGAGGCCTTCCTGGCGGCGGCGGGGGAGTTCCTCGCGCGGCGCGAGGCGGAGAACAACCTCATCTACGGGATCGCGGACCGCGTCCGCGAGACGCCCGCGTACTACGGCGAGCCCCCGTGGTTCGCGACGGTGCACGACGGGGCGTCGGTCGTGGCCGCGGCGCTGCGCACGCCGCCCTGGCCGGTGATCGTGAGCCGGGCTCCGGAGCCCGCGCTCGCGGCGCTCGTCGAGGTGCTGAAGGCTCGTGGCCCGCTGAGCGGCGTCGTCGGGCCGACGGGGTCCGCGCTGCAGTGCGCCGGGCTCTGGGGCGCCCCGGTCGAGAGCACGATGGACCAGCTGCTCTACGAGCTGACCGAGTTGAAGGCGCCGGTCGGGGTGCCGGGGAAGGCCCGGCAGGCCGGGCCGGCGGACGAGAAGCTGCTCGCGGAGTGGATCCTCGGCTTCGGCCGGGATGTCGGCGAGCCGGTGCCGGGCGGGGACGCGGTCGAACGCGCGCGGATGTACATCCGGTCGGGCTGCGCCTGGCTCTGGGTGGACGGCCGCCCGGTCTCGCTGGCGGTTTGGCAGGGCCCGACGCCGCGCGGCGTGCGCATCAGCAGCGTCTACACGCCGCCGGAGTTCCGCCGACGGGGCTACGCGGGCGCCGTCACGGCCGCGGTCACCGCGGACCGGCTCGCGTCGGGCCGCGCGTACTGCTTCCTCTTCACCGACGCGGCGAACCCGACCTCGAACTCGGTGTACCGCAAGCTCGGGTACCGCCAGATCGGCGAGTTCCGCCGGATCCGCTTCCGGGATCCGGCAACGAAACGGGTGCCGGAGCAGTCGGAGGTGAAGCCATGAGCACCTGCCTGGCCTGCAACGCGGTCTTCGCGGCGGACGTCCTGGTCTGTCCGTCCTGCCGCCGCGCCCTGGAGCCGGATCCCGCGCCGGCGCCCTCGGGCCCGTACGTGACGCTGTTCCGGAGCAGCGGTCCGTCGGCGATGGCGCCCGGGGCCATGGCCGTCGCCCGGGCGATCCTGGAGGGGGCGGGCATCCCCACGATGATGCTGAACGACGGAGCTTTCGTGCCCAATTCGGCGGTCCGCTGCCTGGAGCTCCAGGTGCCCGAGGAGCACGTCGAGGAGGCCCGGGCCCTGCTGAACCCCGGGCCGGGGGCGACCTAGCATGGGCTGGTTCGAGGACCGCGAGGAGCTGGAGCGCCGCTGGGGTCGCTGGCGGGCGCGCGTGAAGTCGCGGGGCCTCGCGCTGGCGGTCGAGCTCCCGCTCGACACGAACTGGATCGGCATCGAGAAGAAGTTCCCGATCCGGTACACCGACCGCCTCGGCGCCTCGCACCAGGTGGACGTCCGGAAGGCGTTGCTCCGGCTGGGGCCTGCGGAGGTCGCGACGCTGGCGAGGAGACTGGCCGCCCGCGTGCCCATCGGGGACTGCGCGCGCTGCGGGAAGCGGGCGATCCTCGAGCTCTCGCTGGAACGGAAGCAATGCCGCCGCTGCGTGGTCAAGAGCATCGCCGAGTGGTCGGAGGAGGAGCGGCGGTGCCGGGCGGCCGAGCGGGCCGCGCGGATCCGGATCTACGTCGCGAAGGGCCACCGCTGGCTCGTGGAGCTCTGGATCCACCCCCGGTCGGGCGGGGACGACTACTTCCTCGAGCTGCCGTTCCGCACGAAGCCGACCCGCGCGCAGGTCCGCGCGATCGCCGCGAAGCGCCGCAGCGCGCTCGGGGACGACTGGCGGGTGGAGAGGATCCGGGGTTGAAGGGGGACGCCTACGGGTTCCCGACCTGGAACTCGCCCGTGTCGGTGAACTTCGTGATCGCGAACTTCTTGATCAGGTTCTGCAGGTGCTGGCGGGAGATCCCCAGCGACTTCGCCGTGTGCGTGACGTTGTGGCCGTTGCGCGCGAGCGCCTTGACGATGTAGGCCTTCTCGAAGAGGTCGCGGGCCACCTCGAGCGAGCGGAAGAAGCCCGTCTGGCTCGAGAGGTTGAGGTCCTCCGTCGAGAGGTACTCGTTGTTCGTCAGGATCACCGCCTGCTCGATGCGGTGCTTCAGCTCGCGGATGTTGCCCTCCCACTTGTGCATGGGCAGGGCCGCCTTCGCCTCCTCGCTGAAGTCCCGCACGGTGCGACCGTTCGCGGTGTTCGCCTCGTCGAGGAAGGTCTTCGCGAGCAGGAGGATGTCGCCCCCCCGGTCGCGCAGCGGCGGGAGCTGGACCGTGACCACCTTCAGCCGGAAGTACAGGTCCTGGCGGAACTTGTTCTCGGCCGCCATCGACGAGAGGTCCCGGTTCGTGGCCGCGACCACCCGCGCGTCGATCTTCATCGCCTCCGTGCCGCCGACGCGCATCACCGTCTTCTGCTCCAGCGCGCGCAGCAGCTTCACCTGGAGGGCGGGCGAGAGCTCGCCGATCTCGTCGAGGAAGAGCGTGCCGCCCTGGGCCAGCTCGAACTTGCCGGGCTTCATCCCCGCGGCGCCGGTGAACGCGCCCCGCTCGTAGCCGAAGAGCTCGCTCTCGAGCAGCGTCTCCGGGATCGCCGCGCAGTCGATCACGACGAAGGGCTTCGGCGAGCGCGGCGAGAGGTCGTGGATGACGTGGGCGATCGCCTCCTTGCCCGTGCCGCTCTCGCCCTGGATGAGCACGGTCGCGTCGGTCGGCGCGACCTTCCGCAGCGTCTCGTAGACCGCCTTCATCTCGGGGCACTCGCCGACGAGGTGCTTGCGCTTCTCGAGGGCGCCGCGCAGCACGGCGTTCTCCTGCTCCAGGGTGCGCCGGCGCTCGGCCTCCCGCCCCTCGCGGTCCCGGGCCGCCCGCACGTTCTCGATCGTCGCCGCGAGGTAGTTCGTCACGCCCTCGAAGAGCGCGAGGTCCGCGGCGCTGTACTCCCGCGCCTTGGCGTGGCTGTCGACGTACATCACGCCGTGGATCTTGTCGCCGACGCGCAGCGGGGCGCACATCACGGTGCGGAGGTGGTAGATCGAGACGCTCTGGCTCTGGACCGAGTCCTTCTCCTGCTCGGTGTCGAGCAGGTAGATGGCCTTGTTCGACTCGAGCACCTGCTGGGGGATCGAGCGGCTCATCCCCGTCGTCTCGGGCAGGGGCCGGCGCTTGTCGTCGCGCGCGACGCGGGCCTTCAGCTCGCCGCCCTCGCGGAGGAAGAGGACGCCGCGCTCGGCCTGCGTGATCTCGATGATGTTGTCGACGGTCGCCTGGAGGTACTCGTCGAGCGTCGCGGCCGCCGGGGCCGCGATGACCGTCTGGAGCAGGAGCTGGACGTTGCGGTCCTGCAGGGGGATCTTCGCGGTCTGCGTCTCGGGCGGCGGGGCGACGGCCTTCGGGGCCTCGCCCTCCTTGTAGGTGATCGTCGCCTGGCCGATGCCGATCAGGTCGCCGTCGGAGAGGTCCTTCTCGTCGATCTTCAGGCCGTTGACGAAGGTCCCGTTCGACGAGCCCTGGTCGACGACCCTCCAGACGTTCCCCGTCCGCTTCAGCACGCAGTGCTTGCGCGAGGACTGCTCGGTGGAGAGGCGGATCGGGTTCTGCCGGGAGCGCCCGATGCTCATCTCGGGTTCCTGCATCGGGAAGGCCCGTTCGGTCCCCAGCTCCCGCACGACGAGGTAGGGCATGCCGGAGGGAGTATAGGGCCCCGCGAAACGGCGGGTCAATCGCGGGCGGACACCGAGGCGGCGAACTCCGCCAGGGTCCGGACCCGCGGGCAGTCCTTGTCCGCGTGGAGGCCCAGCGGGTCGAGGAGCACCGCCTCGATCCCCGCGGCCCGGGCCCCGACCACGTCGAGGTGGTAGAAGTCGCCCACGTAGACCGCCTCGCCGGGCGCGATCCCCAGCCGCTCCAGCGCGATCCGGAAGATCCGGGGGTCCGGCTTCTCCACGCCGTGGTCGTGCGAGTCGACGATCGCCTCGAAGTGCGCCGCCAGGCCCACGCGGTCGAGCTTCGCCGCGACGGTCCCGTTCGCGTTGGACACGACCGCCATGCGCCGGCCCTTCAGCGCGTGCAGGGCCTGCCGCACGCCGTCCGGCACGTGCTCCCAGAGGTTCTGCTCGTCGTGGTAGGCCTTGAGCTCCGCGAACGCGGGCGCCGGGGCGTCGCCGATCCCGCACTCGAGCAGGATCTCCTCGAAGAACAGGGACCAGCGGCCCGCGTCCGTCGATCGGCCGATGAGCGAGGGCTCGTCCAGGCGCCGCCGGGCCCGGGGCTCCGCCTTCTCGAGGGCGGCCGGGTCGACCGCGACGCCGTGCCGGGCCAGCGCCGCGCTGATGCGCCACCAGTTCGGGAAGACCAGCGTGCCGCCCGCGTCGAAGAGCAGCGTCTTCACGGGGGCGCCAGCTCGTAGGTCCAGCCCCGCGCCTCGGCCTCGTCGTGGTGCAGGGCGGCGATCGGGCCGAGCAGCTCCGGGCCGGAGCGCGACTCGAGCCGGTACCGCATCGCCCAGCCCCGGGGCAGGGTGCGGCGCAGCGACATCGCCTGCAGCAGCGTCAGGAGCCGGCGGGCGCGCTGGGCCTCGTAGGTGCCGCGCAGCGCCACGTCGTCCTCGACCCACGCGTGCTCGCCGTCGAACCGGTCGAAGAGCGTCCGCACCGCCGCCTCCTCGCGGCGCGGCGTGCGGAAGTGGAACTCGCGCTCGTCGAGGCCGTCGGGCGAATCGGCGGCCGGCCCGAGCAGGAAGGCGTTGGGGGCGCGGTCCGGCGAGTCCGGCGACGCGCCGAGCTCGGCCGAGCCGAGGAAGCGGTGCGCGGGGGGGATGCCCATCCCGTCGAGCCACTCGAAGACCTCGCGCTCGGCGTCCGGGTAGGTGGGCAGGGGGACGCGGTCCGCGGCGAGCCCGAAGATCTCGGGCGGGGCGGTCTCCTCGGAGATCCGGCGCCCGTGCCTCCAGACCTGGCGGCGGTAGGCGAGCAGGCGGCCGGCGACGCCGAACCAGAGGGCCTCGGCCTCGAGGGAGCGCGAGAGGTGCTGGGCGAGCTCGGGCGGCGGGTTGTCCCCGCCCGCGTAGACCGCGATCCACGGGCCGCCGGTCTCGGCCGCGATGAGGCGGGGGACCTCGATGCGGGCCCGGAGCCGGGCCGCCATCCAGGGCTGCAGGGCCTGGCGGACGCCCTCCAGCTCGGGGTAGCGCACGAAGACCTGGGCGAGGTTGAGGCTCACGCCCCCATTTTAGGGGAGCGAGGATAAGATGTACCCCCATGTTCGCGCTCGTCACCGGGGCCACGGGGTTCGTCGGCAGCCACCTCGTCGAGGAGCTGCTCGCTCGGGGCTGGCGCGTCCGCTGCACGGTGCGCTCCACGAGCCGCCTCCGCTGGCTCGAAGGGCGGAAGGTCGAGACGGCGACGGCGGACCTCTCCGACCCGGCGACGCTGCCCGCGGCCTGCGAGGGCGTGGACGCGGTCTTCCACGTCGCGGGGCTGCTGCGCGGCGACTCCTGGGCCGAGTACCGGGCGGGCAACTGGGGGACCACGAGGAACCTGCTGGACGCGGCGCCGACCTCGGCGCGCTTCGTGTTCGTCAGCTCGCTGGCGGCCTGCGGGCCGTCGCGCGACGGCCGGCCGGTGGACGAGGACTCGCCCTGCGAGCCGGTCTCGAAGTACGGCCGCTCGAAGCTCGAGGCCGAGCGCGAGGTCTGGAAGCGGCGCGGCGAGCGGCCCGTGACGGTCATCCGGCCGCCCGTGGTCTACGGCCCGCGGGACGAGGGCCTGCTGGAGCTGTACCAGGCGCTCGCGAAGGGGATCCAGCCCGTGATCGGCGGCCCGAAGCACGTGAGCATCGTCCACGCCGCGGATCTCGCGCGGGCGATCGCCGATTCGGCGGGCGCGGCGGGCCAGGGCCGGCTGTACTTCGCCTCGAACGCGGAGCCGCAGTCGTTCACGGGGCTGATGGACCTCATCCTCCGGGCGCTGGGGACCCGGGCGATCAAGATCCGGATCCCGGACCGCGTCGTGCACTTGCTCGGGGCCGTCGCGGAGGACGCGACGCGCCTGCTGGGCCGGGGCGGGCTGTTCACGCGCGACAAGGCAATCGAGATGACGCAGAAGTGGTGGACGTGCTCGCCGGAGCGGGCGAAGCGCGAGCTGGGCTGGGAGTCGAGGATCCCGCTGGCGGACGGGCTCCGGGACACGCTGGCCTGGTACCGGGCCGAGGACCTGCTCTGAGTTCCGCGAAAGTTTGACGGTGTTTCCGCGGCGGTGCTAGACTCCGCCCACCTCCGGAGGATGCAGGTCATGGCCGCCAAGGCTCCCGACGTCGGCGAGTTCTCCCTCGTGATCACGGCGAACGACCCCGCCCGGCTGGCCGAGGCGGCGAAGGACTTCGCGGAGGCGTTCGGGATCGACCCGGACGTCTCGGCGCAGGTCGTCAAGAGCGTCCCCATCGTCTTCGCGCAGAAGCTGACGAAGGCCGAGGTGAAGGCGGTCACGCCGAAGCTCGAGAAGCTCTCGGAGAAGGGGCTCGAGTTCCGCATCACGGCGCGGCTGGCCGGCAAGGTGCCGAAGCTGAACTGGCCCGCGCGGCCCCAGTTCACGGCGGCCGGATCCGGGACGGCCACCGGCCTGTCCTGGGACTGGCAGAACGCGGCCTTCGTGTGCCCCGGCTGCGGCGAGGCCTTCGTGTTCCAGCGCGTCGGCAAGCTCCCGCTGGCCGATCCCGCGCCCTCGACGGAGACCGCGTCGGCGCCGGCCGTGCGGCCGCTGCCCCCGGCCGTCCTCAACAAGCCCCCGTCGCCGCTGGCGGGCCGCCGCCCGCCGCCCCCGCTGATCCCCGAGCCGGAGCCCGAGCCGGTGGCGCCCGCGGGCGAACCGCCGCTGGACGTCTCGCGCGAGGCGGAGGAGATCGCCCCCATCGATCCGATGGACGAGGCCGCGGACAACGCGCCGCTGCCCGGCGAGGGCGAGGGCCTCGACCTGCCGGGCGCCGTCGAGGAGATCCAGCTCAAGGAGATCGAGTCGCCCGGGAGCGACCAGGCCGACGAGGTCGAGCTGCTCCCGGAGGACGAGGCGCCCGCGGAGGACGAGGAGCTCTACAACGTCTTCCTCTCGAAGATCGTGGACAAGGCGAAGCAGGCCCGGGCCGTCGAGCTGATCTGCGAGATCAAGCAGATCAGCGAGGACGAGGCGCGGGAGCTCACGAACCGCCTCGTCATCCCGATCGCCAAGGGCATCCCCAAGTCGGAGGCCGAGGGGGTGCTGGAGCGCTTCAAGAAGGCGAAGATCTTCGGCCGGATGACGCCGGCGAAGTAGCCGCGGCGCGATACAATACCCGTCCATGGACTGGCTCGATCCGGCCCTCGACTGGATCCGCGCCCAGTGGGCGTCGCCGAAGTCCCGCGGCCTCATCCTCGGCGTGGGCGGCCTCGCCGCGATCTTCCTCGTCGTCCGCGCCTTCCTCCGCTGGAAATGGCTCGGCCGGCTCTTCGGCCTCGAGAAGGCGCTGCGCCGCCGCGAGATCCGCGCCGGGGCGGAGAAGGCCTCCCGCCAGGGCAACCACGTCGAGGCCGCGCGCCGCTACGAGTCGCTGGGCGAGTTCGACCGGGCGGCCGAGCTGGCGCTGAAGGGCGGCAACCCCTCCCTGGCCGGCGAGATGCACGAGCGCGCCGGGCGGAAGTCCGAGGCCGCGGCGCAGTACCTGAAGGCCGGGCTCTGGGACAAGGCGGCGGCGATCTTCGAGAAGCTCCAGCAGCACGACCAGGCGGCGGACTGCTACCGCAAGGCCCACAAGCCGCTGCTCGCGGCGGAGATGTTCCAGAAGGCGGGCCGTCGCGAGGACGCCGCGAAGTGCTACCTCGAGAACGGGCAGGTCCGCAAGGCCGCGGACCTCTGGCACCAGGCCGGCTCGAAGGCGAAGGCGGCCGACGCCTACGCGCAGTGCTCGATCGAGTTCTCGGGCCGCAAGGTCGTCGGCGAGAAGGACATCGCCGAGATCAAGGAAGTCTCGTCCCGGGCGGCCGAGCTCTACCAGGCGCTGAACGACCCGAAGAAGGCCTACCCGCTCTGGGACCGGGCCGGCGAGTACGCGAAGGCCGGCGAGGCGGCGATGGCGGCGGGGGATCCGAAGGTCGCCGCGGGGTACTTCAAGCGCGCCGGCCAGCCCGACCGGATGGCCGAGGCGCTGCAGGCGGCGGGCGACGCGAAGGGCGCGACGCTCGCGAAGGCCGAGTCGCTGATGGCGGCCGGCGAGAAGGTGCGCGCCGCGGAGCTGCTCGAGTCGGCCGGGGAGACGCAGAAGGCGGCGGCGGCCTGGATCGAGGCGGGCGAGCCGTTGCGGGCGGCGGGGGCCTACTCGGCGGGCGGCTACCACCGGGACGCGGGGCTGATCCTCCAGCAGCTGGGCGACCACGCGGGCGCGGCGCTCGCCTTCGAGAAGGACGGGGCCCACGCGCTGGCCGAGCAGGCCTTCCGGAAGCTCGGCGACCCGGGCGCGCTGCTGGGCCATTTCCAGCGGCGGGGGGACTTCATCGCCGCGGGGAAGCACCTGATCGAGCACGGCGACTTCGAGGCGGCGGCCCAGTCCTTCCGCCAGGTCGCGCCGACGGACTCGCGCTACGCGGAGGCGGTCGGCCTGGCGGCGCACGCGTACAACCGGCTGGGCCGGACCGCGGAGGCGATCGAGCGCTTCCAGGAGGCGTCGGCGACGCTGCAGATCACGTCGGCCAACGCCCGGTTCTTCTACGAGTACGCGGGGCTCCTCGAGCAGGCGGGCCGGCTCGAGGAGGCGCTCGCGGTCTACGACCAGATCGGCCGCGTGCAGTCGCGCTACGCGGACATCGACACGCGGGTCTGGAACGTGAAGGCGGCGCTCCAGGAGCAGAAGGGCGAGGTGCAGCTCGAGGAGACGCACTTCACGATGGACGTGAAGCCGCCCGACCGCTACGCGATCCGCGAGGAGGTCAGCCGGGGCAGCGAGGGCGTCGTGTACCTGGCGCAGGACACGAAGCTGAAGCGCGACGTGGCCGTGAAGTGCCTGGCGCCGGACCTGCTGGCGATCCCGGAGGCGCGGGCCCGCTTCCTCGAGGAGGGCCAGGCGCTCGCCGTGCTCGACCACCCGAACATCGTGCGGATCTACGACGTCGTCGAGGAGACGGGCAGCGTCTACCTCGTGACCGAGTTCGTGAAGGGCGTGACGCTGAAGCAGTGGATCGCGGTCAACGGGAAGATGCAGGCGGCGGAGGCGGCCTACGTCGGCGTCCAGGTCGCGTCGGGGCTCGCGTACGCGCACGCCCGCAAGGTCGTGCACCGCGACATCAAGCCCGCGAACATCGCGCTGCCCGAGGGCGGCGGGGTGAAGATCCTCGACTTCGGGCTGGCGAAGGTCCTGGACCTGAGCGAGGACGCGACGCGGAGGTCCGGGGGGACGATCTGCGGGACGCCGCGCTACATGTCGCCGGAGCAGGTGCTGGGGCGGGTGCCGGATTTCCGCACCGACCTGTACTCGCTGGGGGCGACGCTGTTCGAGCTCGTGGCGGGCCGCGCGCCCTTCGAGGGCGGCGACCTGCTCTACCAGCACATCTACACGCCCGCGCCGTCGGTCCTCGAGTTCGCGCCCGACGTGCCGGCGGGGATGGCGGACGTGATCGCGCGCTGCCTCGCGAAGGCGCCCGAGGAGCGGTACCCGTCGGCCGAGGCCCTGGCGCTGGCGCTGCAGCCCTTCACCGAAGGCGGCGCGTGATCCGGCTCGAGGGCCGCGTCACCGTCCTGGCGGCGCTGCGGGCGGGGCGGCGGACCTTCGGGGAGGTCCTCGTCGACGAGGCCGCGCCCGCGGACCGGGTGGGGGACCTGCTGGCCGAGGCGGCCGCGCGGAAGGTCGCGGTGCGGCGGGTGCCCGCGGCGGAGCTGGACGGTCTGACCCACGCGAAGTCGCACGGGGGCGTCGTCGCCTCGTGCTCGCCGCGACCGCTGCAGGGGCCGGCCGACCTCCCCGGGATCGTGAAGGGCGCGGAGGGCGGGGCGCTGCTCCTGCTGCTCGAGGGGGCGGACGACGCGCGCAACCTGGGCTTCGTGCTGCGCAGCGCGGAGGCCTTCGGCGCGCACGCGGTGCTGCTGCGGAAGCGGGCCTGGGACTTCGACGAGGTGGAGGTGACGCGTCCGTCGTCGGGCGCGTTCGAGCGGCTGCCGCTGGTGCTCTTCGACGACATCGCGGTGCTCGAGGGCCTGAAGGAGTCGGGGCTGAAGCTCTACGGCTGCGTGGCGGGCGCGTCGCGGACGCTGCACGAGACGCAGCTCTGGAAGCCCTGCGTGATCGCGGTGGGCGGCGAGAAGCGGGGGCTGTCGGGCGCGGTGCGGGACCGCTGCAACTCGATCCTGCGGATCCCGACGCGGACGGGCTCGCTGTCGCTGTCGCACGCGGCGGCGGTGGTGTGCGCGGAAGCCATGAGGCAGAGGGACGGCAGGAGAGCAGGACAGCCGGAAAGCCCGAGAGCCTGAGAGCCGGAAGCCCGAAAGCTCGAAAGCCAGAAAGCCTGAAAGCAGGAAAGCAGGAAAGCCCGAGGGGGAGCGGATGACGAGAGCGGTGGTCCTGGCCGGGTTGCTGGTGGTGGTCGCGGGGTGCTCGAAGTCGCCGGCGGACGCGCTGGTCGGGGTCTGGCTGGACGAGACGACGGCCCGTGACCCGCGGGTCGGCAACCTCGGGATGCGGCTGCAGTTCCACGCCGACGGGCGGCTGGAGCACTGGATCGTGACCGAGGTGAGCTCGCGCTGGACCTGGAAGCTCGTGGACGGGCAGACGCTGGAGCTGACGTCGCGCGGGAAGGTCGAGCGGCTGCGGTACCGGATCCAGGCGGACCTGCTGACGATCTGGTGGAAGGAAGACGAGCCGATGACGTACCGGCACGAGTGAGCCCGAGAGCCGGGAAGCCCGAGAGCCGGAAGCCCGAAAGCTCGAAGGCCAGAAAGCCTGAAAGCAGGAGAGCAGGAAAGCAGGAAAGCAGGAAGGCCCAAGAGCCAGAAGGCCAGAAGGCCAAGGGACGGAAACGCCAGTACGTGGACGATCCTCTGGCTCTCTTGCTTTCCGGCTTTCTTGCTTTCGGGCTCTCTTGCTGTCTTGCTAATCCAGCTTCGACCACCCCTCGGCGGCGGGATCGGCGGGGAAGATCTCGATGGAGAAGGGGAACGAGACCTGCTTCTTCCACATCACTCCGTCGTGGCTGATGATGAAGGCCAGGTCGCCGGAGCCTTCGCTCGCGGGCCAGGTGGCGGCCGCCCAGCGATCCGGATCGGGCTCCTTCTCGTCGGCGAATCGGAGCGCGGCGTACCAGTATCCTGCCTTGGGTTGCCACGCCAGGAAGAGGGCCGTCGGCGTCGGTATCTTGGGGCGGGCGTCGGCCGCCGCCACCGAGGGTTCGATGAGCCGGATCATGTTGGCGACCTCGGGACCGCCCAGGACGGCCAATCCCGCGATGTCCTTCCGCCAGTAGTCGTTCACTCGGTTGTTGTCCCGGTCGTTCGAGCGGAAATCAGCCTGCGCCGTCGCGATCGTCTTCAGGCTGGCGCTGGCGTTGCGGTCGTTCGAGCTGGAGCTCTGGAGGAACCGGCCCGATCTCGCCAGCCAGCCGGCCTGGTGCACGACGCCGGTGAGCGCGATGCCGGAGGCGAACATGAGCAGGATGAGCGCCAGGCCCGCGATCGTCCACTTCGGCCTCCACGCGTCCTCGCGCCCCCGGGCCTTCCAGAGCCAGGAGGCGAAGCGGTGCCCGACCCAGGCCGTCAGGGCGAGCCCGAGCGCGAAGGTGGCCAGGCCCGCCAGGTTCCAGGTGAGGTGCGGCCACGTCCTGGCGGGGTGCTTGATCCAGCCGACCGCGAGGGCCAGGGGGATCTCGAGGCCGGCGAAGTAGCCCAGCCCGGGGATGACGACGATGTAGAGGAGGAGGAACGCGACGCAGCCGCAGCCGTAGAACCACTTCCGGCCGCGCGTCACCTCGCCGACCCCTTCAGCTTGTAGGTCGCGCCGTCCTTCTCCCACGCGCCCGGCGTCAGCAGCTCGCGCGCGCCGGAGATCATCGTCAGGACGATGACGAAGACCAGCCCCCAGAGGAAGGTCGCGGCCAAGGCCTTGCCGTAGGTGAGGCGGGGCAGCTTCTCGAAGTCCTTCGCCAGCCAGTTCCAGAGGACCTTGAGCACGAGGGCGCAGAGGAGGAAGAGGACGAGGAAGAAGGAGATCGACTCGATCCGCGCCCTGGCGAGGTCGGTCAGAGTGAAGAAGGGCATGCCGGCCAGCAGCGTCGGGAGGATCATGCCCACATCATATCCCGAGTTTCAGCAGCCGGGAACGCAGCCACTCCATCGGCAGGCCGACCACGTTGGAGTGCGAGCCCTCGATTCGCTCGATGAGCGGATCGCGGCCCTTCCGGATCCGGTAGCCGCCCGCGGCGCCGGTCGGGTCGGAGCGGCCGACGAGGCGGTCGATCGCCGCGGCGTCGAGCCGGCGGATGCGGATCCGCGTGCGGACCACGCCGCGCCAGCCCCGGCTCCCGCGCCTCAGCACGACGCCGGTCGCCAGGACGTGCCAGCGGCCCGCCATCCTCGCGAGCAGGGCGACGGCCGCCTTGCGGGAGGCCGGCTTGCCGTATAATCTCCCCCCGAACTCGAGCATCGTGTCCGCGGCCAGGACCCAGCGGCCCGGGTGCGCGCGGGCGACGGCCGCGGCCTTCCGCTCCGCGTTGGCCAGCACCGCGGCCCGCAGGGTCAGGCCCCGACCGGAGTGCTCGGGGACGCCGGACGGGACCGCGTCGAACGGCACCCGGGCGGCCCTCAGCAGGGCCCGCCGGGCGGGGGACGCGGACGCGAGGACGATCTTCACGGGAAACGGATGTTAAACAGCCGCGGATTGCGCCTCCAGCAAAAGGTCCTGCAGTCGCCCATGGCGGGCTGCACGGACCTGGCGTACCGGACCATCGCCCGCCGCTTCGGCTGCGAGCTCGCGTTCTGCGAAATGGTCAAGGACCGCTCCGTGCTCGAGGAGAACGACAAGACGAAGCTCCTCCTCGCGACCGACGACCAGGACCACCCCCTGGGCATGCAGCTCCTCGGCCGCGAGCCGGACACGCTGGCCGAGGCGGCGAAGGTCCTCGAGGGCCTCGGCGCGGACGTCATCGACCTCAACCTCGGCTGCCCCGTCAACAAGGTCGTCAAGACCCAGTGCGGCTCGGCGCTCCTGCGCGAGCCGGACCAGGTGAAGCGCATCTTCGACAAGCTCGTGCCCGCCGTGAAGATCCCCGTGACGATGAAGATGCGCACCGGCTTCGACGAGGGAGACGACGACCGCTTCCTCGAGGTCGCCCGCATCGCCGACCGCTCGGGCGTCGCGGCGATCACGGCCCACGGCCGGACCCGGGCCCAGCTCTACCGCGGGATGTCGAACCACGACGCGATCCGCGCCGTGAAGCAGGCCGTCACGATCCCCGTCATCGGCAACGGCGACCTCCGCCGCGGCGCGGACGCCGTGCGCATGGTCAAGAACACCGGCTGCGACGGCGTCATGCTGGCCCGCGGCGCCCTGGGCAACCCCTGGCTCTACCGCGAGTGCCAGGCGGCGCTGGCGGGGGAGGAGCTCGACGCGCGCCCCACCGTCGCCGACCGCGCGGAGGTGCTCCGCGAGCACTTCGCCCTCATGCGGGGGCTCTACGGGGACGACTCCGCGACGCGGCGGGCGCGGAAGGTCATCGCGTGGTTCATCAAGGGCGTCGCGGGCGGCGCCGAGCTGCGCGACCGCGGGATGCGGGTCTCGTCGCCCGCCGACATGGAGGCCCTGATCGTCGAGTTCGGCCGCCGGGAGCCGGCCGAGCACGATGCGCCGCCGGACCCCGCCGAGGCCGCGTGAGTGTGGTAGACTGGGGCATCCCATGGCCAAGCGCAAGGACCGCCACGCTTTGACCCGGAGGCACCTCCAGATCCTCCAGCTCCTCGCGAAGGGCTGCACCGCGGAGGAGACGGGGCGCCGGCTCGGCATCGAGTCCAAGACCGTCGAGGCCCACCGCGCCGGGCTGCTCCTGAGGATGGAGGCCCAGAATTCGCCCCACGCCGTCTACCTTGGGATGAAGCGGGGCCTGATCAAGTGATCATCCCGGTCGGGGAGGGGACGAAGCGCCACTCGTTCCCGATCTTCAACCTGCTGCTCATCGCCGCGAACGTCGCGGTCTACTCCTGGCAGACGACGCGCCCCGACTTCGGCTTCAAGGACTACGCGCTCGTCCCTGCCGCGTGGAACGCGCAGTCGCTGCTGACGTCGATCTACCTGCACGGCTCGATCTGGCACCTGCTGGGCAACCTGCTCTTCCTCTTCATCGCGGGGGCCAGCGTCGAGGACCGGATGGGGCACGTGACGTACCTCGTCTACTACCACCTGGCCGGGGTGGCCGCGGCGGCCGCGCACGTGCTGACGACGGACGGCTCGGCGGCGCTGCTGCCCTGCGTGGGGGCCTCGGGGGCGATCAGCGGCGTGATGGGCGCCTACCTGGTCTTCTTCCCGACGGCGCCGATCACGTTCCTCGTGCTGCCGTTCTTCAAGACGATCAAGTCGCCGTGCTGGTACGCCGTGCTGCTCTGGGCCGGCATGCAGTGGCTGCTCTGGGTCGAGGTCCGCGACGGGAAGTCGACGGGGGTGGCCGTGGCGGCGCACCTCGGGGGCTTCGCGTTCGGGGTGGCGGCGGGGCTGCTGCTGCGGATCTTCGGGAAGCCGCCCGGCGAGAAGGACAAGAAATGAGAAAGGCCCCGGGGGTCTCCCGGGGCCTTCCGCGGATTCGCCGGTCTAGTCCGTGAGCCGGTTCCAGCGCTCGACGGGCCCCTTGTTCTCCTTGGCCTCGACCTCCTCGTACTCCTTCACCTGGTCGGAGTTGAACTGCTTCTTGCACTCGAAGCTCGTGCAGCGGTACTCCTTCGCGTCGTTGGCCGAGAAGGCGTTGATCTCGTTCTTCTTCACGCGGTTGCCGCCGCAGTAGGGGCACTTCGCGCGCTTCCAGGTCTTGGGGACGGCGGGCGCGGCGACCTCGACCTGCTCGCCGGTGTTCGCGTCCTTCTTGGTCTTGCGGCCGACGGGCTTGCCGGCGGCGACGTCCTTGCAGAAGTGGCAGTACTTGCCGAAGCCCTTGTGGGTGCACTGGAACTTCTGCATCTGCCGGCGGGAACGGTGGGCCATGGCGCGGGCTCCGGAAAAAAATGGAAGGCCGGAATGATAGCGTCCCCCTCGGCCCGGTTCAACGCCTTTCCGGCGCGGGGTATTTTCCGCGGCCCGTGTTACTTCCGGGGCCCCGGATACGTATAGAAGGGGAAGGCGGGGGCCGCCGCGTCGCGGTCCCGCCGGGGTATCCAGGAGGTTCCATGAGCCGGCTCGGTTGGTCCATCCTCGCGGTCCCGGTCCTGCTCCTCGGGAGCTCGGCCGGCCACGCCGACATCCTCTACCTGAAGGACGGCAACATCATCGAGTGCAAGGTCCTGAAGCGGGAGAAGCGCAACCTCCCCCAGGGCGGCACCGGCATGTACGTCATCGTCCAGGACCGGGAGAAGAAGACCCTCTCGTTCCCCGAGAAGGAGGTCCAGGGCATCGCCCCGAGCAAGCCCTCCTGGGAGCGCGAGGAGGAGAACAAGAAGTGGTACGAGGCCGCCAAGGCCCGCGCCAAGGACACGGCCGAGGACCAGCGCAAGCTCGCGAAGGACTGCCTGACGAAGGAGCGCAAGGACGACCTCGACGACAAGGCCGAGGCGCACTTCCTCCGGGCCTTCGAGCTCGAGAAGGGCGGCATCGAGAAGCCCGACAAGACCCTCGACGAGAACGTGAAGCTCCTCGAGTCCTTCGCCAAGAAGGTCCGCGACGAGTACGGCCTCTACGACCAGGCGGAGGAGGTCTTCGCCCGCGTGATCAAGATGAAGCGCGAGAGCCTCGTCGCCCAGGCGAAGCTGACGCCGGAGCTCTGCGTCTCCCTCGGCAAGCAGGCCCGGGACCTCGAGCTCTTCGACCAGGCCCGCGCCCTCTTCGAGGAGGCCCTGAAGCTCAACGAGAAGCACACCGGGGCGAAGACCGAGCTGGCGAACCTGACCAAGATGCTCGAGGTGCCGCTGAACCTCGAGCTCTACAACATGCTCAAGGGCGCGTTCGGCCGCGGCATCGCCTTCATCAAGACGAAGCAGAACCAGGACGGGACCTTCGGCGGGGACTTCACCGAGGCCGGCGTGCACGCGCGCCGCGGCATGACCTCCCTGGGCCTCATGAGCCTCTGGGCCGAGTGGCAGCTGGCCAAGGTCAAGGACCTTGAGAAGGGCAAGGAGATCCCGCCCGCGCTCGAGAAGACCCTCCTGGTCGTCATGGAGTCCCGCAAGGGCGAGGGCAACCCCTCCGAGGGGCGCCTCGAGGGCGACGACATGTGGGGCGCGATCTTCTGCACCGAGGCGCTGGCCTTCTGCGCCAAGGAAGAGGCGATCATGCAGAAGTACGGCGCGGAGATGAAGAAGGCGATCGCCGAGCACGTCGACCGCCTCCAGAAGCTCCAGCGCGGCGACGGCGGCTGGTATTACTACAACTTCGTCCAGAACTCCTCGTCGTTCAGCACCGCGGCCAGCATCGTCGCCCTCCTCTCGCTGAAGAACCTCGGCTACGAGAAGGAGAAGGTGGACGCGATGGTCCCCAAGGCCGTCGAGTGCCTCCGCAAGCTCAAGATGGGCGAGGGGACCTACAAGTACATGGAGATGGGCAACACGTACTCGTCGTCCGCCTCCCCGCTGGGCGCCTGCGCCCGCTCGCCGGTCGCCGAGTTCGGCCTGCGCTGCGCCGACGCCTCCGAGGACCGGAGCTACACCTACGCGGTGAACTACTGGTGGAACAACCGGTACATGCTCCAGAAGATCAAGGGCCGCGAGGGCACGCACATCGGCAAGGGCATGACCGCGCCCTACTACTTCCTCTTCAGCCACCTCTACATGGCCCGCGCCGCGAAGCTCATGCCCAACAAGAGCCAGCGCCGCGGCCTGCTCCGCGGCATCGCCGGCCTGATGCTCTCCTACCAGGAGCCCGACGGGAAGTGGACCGACTGGCTGCTGCCCGTCGAGAAGCCGGACGACAAGAACAAGTTCTTCGTCAGCCAGACCTGCCTCGGCCTCATGGCCTGCTGGCACCTCATGACCGGCGACAAGGACATGGGCCTCGAGCCCCCGATGAAGGGCGCCGCGGACGCTCCCAGCGACGTGACCACCCCGGGCGGCAAGAAGCCCGAGGATCCCAAGAAGGACGACGGCAAGAAGGACGCGCCGACGGAGCCCCCGAAGAGCTCCGAGCCGCCCAAGGGCCCGGAGCCCCCGAAGGGCCCCGAGCAGCCGCCCAAGGGCCCCGAGCAGCCTCCGAAGGGCCCCGACCAGCCGAAGAAGTAGCCCGCCCTCGAGAGCTCCCCGCGCCCCCGGCACCCCCGGGGGCGCTTTTCATTCCGGCCCGAGGCGCGGTATAACGGGCGTTCATGCAGGTCCACTGCCCCCGCTGCCAGGCCAAGGTCCTCGCCGACGACCTCGACCTCTCCTCGCTGCTCGCCAAGTGCCGCGGCTGCCATTCCGTCTTCTCGTTCCGCGACCAGCTCGGGGCGGACGACCCCGCGCTCGCCGCGGCCGCGCCGGCCAAGCCCCGGCCCCCGCTGCCCGAGCGCTTCGTCCTCGAGGAGCAGGGGAGCGACTTCGTCGTGCACTGGCGCTGGTGGCGGCCCGCGCTGATCGGCCTGATCGTGTTCGCCTGCTTCTGGGACGGCTTCCTGCTGTTCTGGTACGGGATCGCGTTCAGCACCGACTCGCCGCTGATCATGAAGGTCTTCCCGCTGCTCCACGTCGCCGTCGGCGTCGGCATCACCTGGTACCTCGTCGCGTCGATCTGCAACCGCACCCACGTCTCCGTCGTGGGCGGGAAGCTCTCCGTCGCGCACTCGCCCGTGCCGTGGTTCGGCAACCGGGAGATCGCCCCCGGCGGGCTGAAGCAGCTCTACGTCTCCGAGCGGACCGGCCGGACGAACAACCGCGTGACGTACTCCTACGACGTGATGGCCGTGCTCGACGGCGGGAAGGAGGTCGCGCTCCTGCGCGGCTTCGACTCGCCCGACCAGGCGCTCTGGCTGGAGCGGCGGATCGAGGAGGGGCTCGGCATCGCGGACCGGAAGATGGGCAACGAGTATCGGGCGGCCTGAACGACGTGAGAAAACCTCTGGCGGACGGCGGAGCCCGGAGGTACCTATAGCCTCATGGATTCGCCGGAACCCCGGGATCGGCGGAGCTTCCTCTCGTTCGCCGCGATGGCCGCGGGCCTCGTCGCGGGCTACGGGACCTTCGGCTGGATCGCGGGCCGCTACCTCTACCCGGCCGTCCCCAAGCGCACGCAGTGGGTCTTCGTCCGCCCGGAGCGGGAGCTGCGCCCCGGCGACGCCCTCCCGTTCAAGACGCCGGCCGGCGCGACGGTGACGCTCGCGCGGCGCGGCTCGACCGGCACCGCGGCCGACTTCCTCGCCCTGAGCGACACCTGCCCGCACCTCGGCTGCAAGGTCAGCTGGGAGGCCGCGAACAACCGCTTCTTCTGCCCCTGCCACAACGGGGCCTTCGACGCCGAGGGCCGCGCCACCGCGGGCCCGCCCGCCGACGCGAAGCAGGAGCTCGTCCGCTTCCCGGTGAAGGTCGACCAGGGGCTGGTGTACATGGAGGTCCCCCGCTGATGGGCCGCGCCGGGGACTGGATCCGCGAGCGGGTGCCCGTCACCGACGAGCAGCTGAATGACCTGACCAGCGAGCCGGTCCCGAACCACCTCAAGTGGTGGTGGTACTGCCTCGGCGGGACGCCCGCCTACCTCTTCGTCGTCATGATCGTCACCGGCCTGCTCCTCGCCGTCTACTACCAGCCCAGCCAGGCCTCGGCGTACGAGTCGGTCCGCGTCATCACCCAGGAGGTCACCTTCGGCTGGTTCCTCCGCAGCCTCCACAAGTGGGCCGCGACCCTGATGGTCGCCGCGGTCGTGCTCCACCAGATCCGCGTCTTCTTCACCGGCGCCTACCGGCGGCCCCGCGAGCTGAACTGGATGGTCGGCATGACCCTCCTCGTCTGCACCGTCCTCGCGGGCTTCACCGGCTACAGCCTCGTCTACGAGCAGCTCAGCTACTGGGGCGCGACCGTGGCGAGCAACCTCAACGAGAGCGTCCCCGTCGTCGGCGTCTTCCTCAAGCGCATGCTCCTCGCGGGCGACCGCTACAACGAGAACACCCTGTCCCGCTTCTTCGTCCTCCACGCGGCCGTCCTGCCCGTCGCGATGATCGTGCTCATCGGCCTGCACATCCTCCTCGTCCGCCTCCTCGGCGTGACGGAGCTCAAGCGCGGCAACGAGCCCCCGGGCCAGCCGACGCACTTCAAGTTCTTCCCCGACCACGTGGCGACCGAGCTCGCGCTCGGCCTCGGCCTCATGGTCGTGCTCAGCACGCTCGCCGTGCTCTTCCCGGCGGAGATGGGCCCGAAGGCGGACCCGCTCTCGACGCCGGAGGTGATCAAGCCGGAGTGGTACTTCTACGTCGCGTTCCGCTGGCTCAAGCTCTTCCCGCTGACCTTCGCGGTCCTGAGCACGGGCTTCATCGTGTTCGTGATGTACCTGTGGCCGTTCGTCGACGGGTTCATCCGCAAGCGCACCCGCTTCCAGGAGGCGAGCGTCTGGATCGGCGTCGCGGGCGCGCTGGCGATCATCGGGCTGACCGTCTGGGAAGCCGCGGTCAAGCACTAGGAGGGTCTCGTGTCGCTGAAGACGAAGCAGGTCGTCATCGGGCTCCTCGCCGGGGCCTTCTTCATCTCGCTCCTCTTCGTGCAGTACAAGCAGGTCACCCGCGAGCGCGCCGAGCGCGACCCCCGCCGCGCGAGCGTGGACGTGCCCGCCTCGTCGAAGACCTGCGTCGACTGCCACCGCAACTCCAACCCCGGCATCATCGACCAGTGGATGACCAGCACCCACGCCCACAAGGGCGTCGGCTGCGTCGAGTGCCACCAGGCGGAGAAGGGCGAGGTCGACGCCTTCGAGCACTACGGCTCCCAGATCGCCGCCGTCGTCACGCCGCGCGACTGCTCGCGCTGCCACGTCACCGAGGGCAAGGAGTTCGCCTCCAGCCACCACGCCCGCGGCGGCCGCATCCTCCACTCGCTCGACAACTTCCTCGCCGAGACCGTAGAGGGCTCCCGCGAGCCCTTCAACCCGCACGCCCCGACGCCGGGCCGGCCCGACTTCACGACGGTCAACGGCATGGCCAGCGCCTACTCCGGGTGCCAGCAGTGCCACGGCTCCAAGGTCTCGCTGATGGGCACGGACGGGAAGACCGTGTCCGTCGACGACCTCAAGCCCGGTCCGGACGGCAAGCCGACGGACGCGGCGGCCGCGGGCCGCGTCGTCCGCGACGAGAACGGCCGGCCCACCTTCCACCCGAGCACCTGGCCCAACACGGGCATCGGCCGGCTCAACCTCGACGGCTCGCTCGGCTCCTGCTCGGCCTGCCACAGCCGCCACGACTTCTCGCCCCGCCGCGCCCGCCAGCCGGAGAACTGCGGCAAGTGCCACCTCGGCCCGGACCACCCGCAGAAGGAGATCTACGAGGAGTCCAAGCACGGCGTCGCCTACCGCGACCTCCGCGAGCACATGAACCTCGACGCCTCGACGTGGGTGCTCGGCCGCGACTACACGCAGGCCCCGACCTGCGCGACCTGCCACATGTCCGCGAACCTGCGCAACGGCGAGAAGGTGACCCACGACCCGGGCGAGCGGATCTCCTGGACGAACCGGCCCCCGGTCAGCCTGCCCATGGACACCGACAAGGACCACCGCGTCGTGACGGAGACGGATCCCGAGAAGCGCAAGGCCCTCGTCGCGGACGGCTGGGAGGACAAGCGCCGGCGCATGAAGCAGGTCTGCAGCCACTGCCACACGCCGGACTACGTCTCGAGCTTCTACAAGCAGTACGACGACCTCGTGCAGCTCTTCAACGAGAAGTTCGCCAAGCCGGGCCAGTCGATCATGAAGGCGATGTACGACAACGACCTGTTGACGAAGACGCAGTTCGACGAGGAGGTCGAGTGGTCGTGGTACTACCTGTGGCACCACGAGGGCCGTCGCGCCCGGCACGGCGCGTCGATGATGGCCCCGGACTACACGCACTGGCACGGGATGTACGAGGTCGCCGACCGCTGGTACACGAAGTTCATCCCGCAGGCCCGGGAGATCCTCGAGCACGCGAAGGCGGCGGGGAAGGCCGAGGGCGCGGAGAAGGCCTCGAAGGTGCTCGAGGAGATCATGGCCCGGCCCGAGCACAAGTGGCAGGCGCCGCCGCCGAAGTAGCGGGCTAGCGGCCGAGGCGGCGCAGCTCCGAGCGCGCGAAGACGCGCGTCAGCTCGTCCCCGCCCGGCGCGACCAGCGGGCCCAGGTGCGCCCGGGCCCCCGCCGAGTCGCCGCTCCGGGCGGCCTCGAGGCCCAGGTTCATCTGCACGATCGCGCGGGCCACGCCGTCCAGGCCGTCCAGCGCCTGCGCCGGCGCGAGCCTCCCCTCGAGCGCGTCGAGCGAGCGGATCCACATCGGCTGGGGATCGGTCTCGGCGAGCTTCCGGGCCGCGGCGAGCGCCGCGGCCGCGTCGCGCCCGAGCCGCCTCAGGACGTGGATCCGGAAGAGCTCCCGCAGAACCGGGGCCTGCTCGAACGTCCCCTCGGCCAGCGCGAGCGTCGCCTCGTCGTCGTGCACCCCGAAGGCCGCGGCGAAGCGGAGCTCCCGGGGTCCGATCTCCGGGGCCAGCGAGTAGAGGTGGTGGGCCAGTTCCGGTACGCCCGCGTTCAGCGCTTCCCGACCCCGTTCCTCGAGCTCCCCGCGGATTCGCTCGACCCAGGCGGGCGGCGCCTGGGGGCCCGCGAGGTGCAGCGCCAGGGCGTGATTCCCGGCGCCGGCGGCGGCCGCCGCCGCGGCCTCGGGCGCCCGGGGCGGCGCGGGGGGCGCGATCTCGCGGACCGGCGCGGCGATCGAGTCGCGCGGCGGGCGGCCCAGCCACTCGACGTCGAGGCCGACGTGGCGATAGGCCCCCGAGAGCGCGGCGGGATCGGCCGGGGGATCGTCGAGCGCCCAGGTCCGGAACCCGACGTCCCGGGAAACCGTGGCGAGCCGCTTCCCGTCGGGGAACCAGCGCAGGAGGTTGGCCCCGGTGCCCGCGCCGCCGAACGACGCCCGGAGCCGGGAGTTCTCGACGTCGAGCACGAGCACGGCGCCGCCGTTGCCCGAGACGGCGAGGAGCGTCCCGGTCGGATCGAAGCGCAGGTCCATCGGCACGCCGAAGCACCCGAATCGCCGCCGCGCCTTCCCGTCCTCGAGGCTCCAGACCTTGATCTCCTGCTCCCGGGTCGCCGTGGCGGCCCGGGTCCCGTCCGGCGAGAGGCGAAGCACCACGGCGTCGGATCCGACCTCGGCGGCCTCGGCGACCTCGTCGGTCGTCGCGTCGTACACGATCAGGCGGCCGGCCTTGCCGATCCAGGCGAGCCGGTGGCCCGCGATGTCGCCGCCCCGGTCGGGCTGCGCGGGCGCGTGCTCCTCCGCGTCGCTGCGTCGGTAGCCGGTCCCGTCGAGCTCCCAGCGATGGATCATCCCGACCTCGTCCACGGCGACGATCCCGTCCTCGACGAAGCCCCCGAAGACGAGCTTCGCCCTCGGGCCCTCGAGGACGGTCGCCGTTCCGAATCCGGCGTCCGCGACGCGGAGCGCCCGGCCGTTGTCGAGGATCCGGAGCAGCAGGCTCCCGTCCGGCGACGCGGCCAGCCAGCAGGTGTCCGCGCCCGCGGCCTCGCCGGACCGGACGAGACGGCCGGTCGCGGTCTCGAGCTCGACCAGCCGGCTCCGCTGGTCCGCGACCCGGACGGTGCTCCCGTCCCGGGAGACCTCCCCGCAGGGGATCAGCCCCGGCTCCACGCGCCCGTCCCAGGGCCGGGACGGGCCGAGCCGGAAGGCCATCGCGCCCTGCTCGCCGGCCAGCAGCACCGTGCCGCCGTCGGGCGATAGCCCGAGCGACGCGATGGAGTCGGCCGCGTCGAAGGCCCGGAGCACGAGGGTGCCCTCGCCGGGATCCCAGAGCTGGAGGCCCTGGCTCCACGTCGCCTCCGCCGCCCAGCGGCCGGAGGGGTGCCACGCGACCGCCTGGGGCGTGGTCCCCGAAGCCCAGGCCTTGAGGAGCTTGCCGTCCTCCGTGGACAGGCGGGTCAGCGCGCCGTCGAGGCCGCCGACGAGGATCTCCGCCCGCTCGGGGTGGAAGGCCGCGCAGGTCACGGCGTCCGCCGACTTCCAGGTCCAGAGCCGCCGGCCCGTCGAGACGTCCCTCGCCTCGATCCCGTCCTTGAAGTGCCCGAGCGCCACGACGGACCCCGAGGGGTCCAGGTCGAGCAGCGTGATCTCCCACGTGTTCCCCGGCGTCCCGGCGGACCAGGAGGACAGGGCGGTCCCCGTGGCGGCGTCGACGAGGGTGAAGCGGTCGGTCTGCAGGATCCCGAGCCGCCCGTGCACGGGGTCGCCCACGCAGGCCGACAGCGGCGGGCCGTCCGGCAACGGGTGGCGCCGGAGCTCCTCGAGCGTCGCGAGATCCAGGAGCGACCACGAGTCGGCGCCGACCGCCGCCACCCGGTCGCGCCCGACGAACGCGAAGCCCCGGTACGACTCCTCGCGCCGGGCGAGCACGCGGCCCGTTCCCGCGTCGCGCCGCTCCAGGGCCTGGCCGAGGAGCAGCGCCGACCCGCCCGAGGGGTCGAACGCGACCTGCCGGTGCAGCTCGAGGTCCGTCCTCGCGGAGCCGAGCTCCGTGCCGCGGCGCGCGTCGAGCACGCGGATCGCCCGCCCGTTGGCGACGAAGATCCTCCCGCCGCGGGCGGCGAGCGGCGACTCCCGGTTGACCCCGGGCAGCTCGCGCCAGGAGTACGAATCGAGGTCGAGGAGGCCCGAGCGGGAGTCGCGCCGCACGATCAGCGACCGGCCCTCGCCCGCGAAGGCGAGCTCGGGGGCCTCGCCCGCGGGCTCAAGGACCTTCACGGCGGGCCCCTCGCCGAGCTTCACCCAGACCGCGCCCTCCGGATCGGACATCGCGCAGCGCTTCGTGGGCGGGTCGAAGGCCCAGGTCTCGAAGCCGCCCTCGAGGAGGGGGACCTCGACGGAGTCCGACTCGTCGAGCCTCTCACGGAAAAGCACGCCGCGCTCCGGATCGGCGATCGCGTAGGTCTGCGCGTCGATCGGCCAGGTCGAGACGTGCGAGGGCAACTGGAGCAGGAACTTGGCCTCCGCCGCGTCCCAGGCCTGCGACGATTCGTACGGGGCGGAGAAGATCACGAGCGGGACGTCGACGGGCGGGGCGGCGACCCTGGCGAAGCGCACGCCGGTGCGGAAGGTGCCCGCCGGCGCCCGGCCCTCGGGATCCTCCACCCAGGCCGTCCCCTCGGCGTCGACGACGACGAGCCTCGAGTTGCCCGCCCAGACCAGCGCCCAGACCCGGGGCCGGGGCTCGATCTCGCGGACGAGCGCGCCGCTCTCGACGTCCCAGATGCGGATCCGTCCGTCGAACTGGCGGGAGGCCAGGCGCCGGCCGTCCGGGCTGGCGGCGAGCCCGGTGATCCGGTCGGGATGATGCCTCGCGCCGCCCGCGGTCCAGAGCAGCTCGGCGTCCGGGGCGCGGTCGAGGTAGGCCCGGGCCGACCACCACTCCGGGGAGTTCCGGATGAGGCGGGGCGACGGGTCCTCCGGGGCCGGGTGGATCCCGAGCGCCCGGGACGTCGCGAGGGCGGCCTCGAGATGGCGGCCCTCCTGGGCGTATCGGGAGGCCCGCTGGAACAGCGCCTTGCCGGCCTCGTGGCGGCGCTCGTGCTCGGCCACGAGGCGGAGCCCGTCGCCGAGGACCCAGGCGTGCAGGACGCGGCGGGCCTCGACGTGGGCGAAGCGCTCGGCGAGCGGGGCCGAGGCGGCGACGGCGGGCGGGGTCAGGGTGGCGATCTGGTCCGCGACCTCGTCGGGCAGCGGCCGGGTCCCGAGCCGCGAATTGCACTCGTCGCCGGTCGCGCGGACGTGCGTCGCGAACGCCTCGAGCGCGGCCTCGTCGGCGTGCGCGCCGAGCCGCCCGAGGGCCGCGGCGGCCTCGGCCGACGCGGGGTCGGCGGGCCGGCCCGCGAGGGCGGCGAGAGGGGCGACGGCCTCCGCGAACTCGGTCAGCGCGGCCGGGTCGACCAGCCGGGCCGCCTGCTCCAGCGTCCGGGCCGCGGCCCGGCGCGGGCCGGGCTCGGGGTCCCGCAGCAGCCGCGCGAGGTGGGCGACGGAGGCGGCGACAAGCCCGGGGTGCTCGGCCGCCGGCTGGGCCGCGAGGAAGCGGGCGAGCGCGTCCGCCGCCGACTGCCGCAGCTCGGCGTAGTCGGCGCCCGCCATGTACAGGGGCGCGACGAGGCGGGGGTTGAGCGCCTTCGAGGTGGGCAGGAAGAGGAAGTCGCCCTCGCCGCCGAACGAGCCGAAGCGCGGCGACTGCTTGGCGCGGAAGTGCTCGTTCTCGTTCACGAGCGTCGTCGCGAGGTAGTGCCCGAGGTCGCTCGCCGCGATCTTGCCGTCCGGCCGGCCCGTGAGGCCGCGCAGCCCCTCGAGCAGCACGCCGGTGAACGGCGAGTGGCCCTCGAGGTCGCGGCGCGTCGCGTAGCTCGAGGAGACCTGCGCGAGGTCGGCGACGGACTCGTCGCCGGCCCCGGCGGCGAGCACCTGGAAGGCGCGGCGGTTGAAGACCCGCGCGAGGTTGTCCCGCTCCGCGGCGCGCAGCGCGGGCGGCCCCAGCGTCCCGACCGCGGCCTTCACCCCCGAGGAGTCGGCCAGCGCGGAGCCGGAGAAGCAGCAGTCGAGGACGAGCAGGGTGTGGTGGGCGTCGGCGGCGCGCAGGCGGGCCGCCAGCTCCCCGTGCGGGAGCAGGTTCGTCCACGTGCCGCGGTCCGAGGGCGACGGGAGCGTCGCGTCCGAGGGCAACAGCACCCCGGGGAGCCCGTGCCCCGCGAAGTAGAAGAGGAGCGCGTCGCTCCGCCCGACCGCGGCCTTCAGCGCGTCGAGCCTCGCGAGGATCGCGTCCCGGCCCAGCGGCCCCTTCCGCAGCGTCACCCCGGCCGGCAGCGGGATGGGGGAGGGACGGTCGAGGAGCAGCTCGACCTGGAAGCCGTAGCGCGACGCGAGCGTCGCGGCGACGTCCGCGGCGTCGTGGGGCGGGCCGTCGAGCTTCGACATCCCCGAGTAGTCGGCGACGCCGACGACGAGGGCGCGGCGCTCCCGGTAGGCGAGCTCGCCGCCGGAATCGCCGGCGGCGGGCTTGCCGAACGGGTCGCGGGTCCCGGCCCCGGGGCCGGGCGAGACCGACGGCTCCGGCGCCTTGGCGTCGCAGCCCAGCACCAGTCCGAGGAGGAGGAGGGCGGGCAGGCGGTTCATGGGGAAGGGCGGCCGCCGGGGCCCTCGCGGACCCCGGCGGCGCGCGGGATTCTCCTACTGCTTCTTGATCTTGTCGCGGAGATGGCCCGGCGCAGGGGCCATGTTGGACTCCTCCTTGAGCGCGGACTTGAACTTGAACATCAGGCCGCCGGCGGCGGCCTCGGTCCGCATCGACTTCCCGTCGGCGTCGAACACGCAGAAGACCTTGTTCGGCACGTACTTCGCGAACTCCATCTCGGCGATCGCCTTGTTGAAGGCCTCGAGGTCGGTGGTCTCCTCGCCGTTGATCTTGCGGACGCCGAGCGCGAGCTCGAGGCTCTTGGCGCCGGCGGGGGCGGCGGCGGACTCCTCGTCGGAGGCGAAGAGCATCGATGCGTTGCCCGACGAGTAGAGGACCGTCACGAAGTTGACCTTCCAGCCGAAGATCTCGACGAGGGCCTCGCGGGTGACCTTCTTCGTCACGTCGCCGGCCTTCTCCTCGTGCACGTAGGTCACGTACATCGTGCCCTTGACGTTGGTCTTGTCCTGGGCGAGGTCCATCTCGATGTTGAACGACGCCTTCTTGCCCGAGACGGTGCCCTCGCAGGTCCCGGTGAAGGTCCCCTGCGCCTTGCTCGGGTGTTCCGCCGCGGGGTACATGAACTTGATCGTGTTGATGTCGCCCTGGCTGAGCACGGCCCAGTTCGCCCACTTCTTGTTGCGGTAGTTCATCGAGGAGTCGACGTCGTAGGCGCCGACCTTGATGTCCCCGTCGCCGCCCTGCGCGCAGATCTTCGGATCGCCGGTGGCGTCGTCGCGGTTGTGCTCGTGGGAGATGCCCAGCGCGTGGCCGAACTCGTGGACGGCGCAGCAGCGGATGGCGAACTCGTCGGGGCTCCAGCCGCGGACCGGGCTGATCGCCTTGCCCTTGGTCCACTTCCACTTCTGGAAGGTGAAGTTCAGGACCATGCCGTTCTTCTTCTTGTCGAGCTGCCGGCCGAGGCCCTTGGTGTGCGGGCCGTCGTCGGCGATCAGGATGCGGATGTTCGTCGAGGGGTCGGCGGCGCCCCAGCCGACGAGCTTGATGTTGCCGTGCACGGGCCAGGCCTTCTCGACGGCGTCGCGCACCCAGCCGCGCTGCTTCTCGTCGGCGGCCGTCGGGTTCTCCCAGCCGACCTTGATCTCCTTCATCGGCCAGACGGCGGCCGAGAGGGGGAAGCCCTTCGGGTCGGGCTCCTGGGCCATGAGCTTGCCCGCGGTCTTGACGTACTCCTCGATGTCCGGCGATACGGACAGCTCCTGCGGGCCGGCGGGCGCCGGCGTCGGGGCGGGCTCGGGCGTCGGACCGGACGAGCAGGCCGCGAGGGAGACTCCCAGGGCGGCGGCCAGGAACCAGCGACGAAGCATGGAGGACCTCCTAAAGTTGCGGGTTAGTCGACCTCGAGCACGAGCGACCCGGCGCTCCAGGCCAGCGCGCGCCTGGGGGCGGTCGGATCGCGGAGCGCCGACGCGGCGGCCGCGCCCTTCATGAACGCCACGGGGTCGGAGGCGTCGGCCCCGCGGGCGGGGCCGGACCTCTCGAGCATCGGGGCGAAGTCGATCTTCACGGTCGTCGCGACGGCCTTCACCTGGTGCCGGCCCGCGTGCGAGGCCCGCGAGACCTGCCACTTCCGGTCGACGAAGTACTCCGCCTCCTCGCCCGGCTTGACGATCCGGTCCTCGTCGAGCGGCGAGGGGGGCAGGAGGGCCAGATGCCCCTTGAACCCGGCCTTCGTCCCGAGGTCGACGTCGAACCAGGCGACGTGCACCGGGTCGGGACCGAGATTGCGGACCGCGAGCGTGAAGTGGTCGCCGTCCCGAAGGCGGGGGAGCCCGTCGACCAGCTCGGCCGTCGCCGGGGCCAGCTGCCCCATCTTCTCGCGCCAGGGGATCACGCGCACCTGGAGCGCGCCCGCCGAGTCCTCGAGGCCCCGGAGCTTCTGGAGGATCGCGAGCTCGAGGAGCGCGTCCGAGAGCGCCGCCAGGTCCGGGGCGCGGCGCAGCGGGGACCCGCCCCGGCCGTCGGGCTCCGGGAGCAGCTCGGCGGCGTGGATCGCGTAGCCCGCCCCGTCGGGGTAGACCGCGACGTCGTAGTTCGCGGCCGAGAGCCCGAAGCGCTTCTCGTCGGCCCAGGCCTTGAGCCGGGCGGCGGCCTCCGCGGGCAGCGACGGCGCCGCGTGGACGACGAAGTCGGCGAAGGCCGGCGCGAAGCCCGCGTCGAGCGGGGCCGGGGCCGCGGCGCCGCCGAGGACCGGCCGCTTCCGTTCCGCCTCGCCCGCGTGGAACTGGGGCGACTGGCCGAAGGGGCCCGACGTGAAGCCGCGCGAGGCGAAGGAGGTCGCGAGCCTTCCGAAGAGCTCGTCGTAGGTCGTGGAGGGGGGCAGGGTGGCCAGCAGCCGGTGCAGGGCCCAGGTCAGCCGGCCCGAGTGGGCGCCGGCGGAGTCGACGCACTCGCGGGCGCACTGCTCGTCCGTGCTCGCGGTGATCGCGACCACGCCCGAAGGCAGCTCGATGGAGGCCGCCGGGGCGCCGGCGGGGCGCGCGGGCGGCGGGAAGAGGTTGGCGGCCGGGCCGCGGGCCTTCGGGTCGCGGGGGACGGTCTTCGCGAGGGCGGCGTCGCCAGAGCGGCAGACGGTCCCTGAGTGGCAGGAGTCGGAGACGAAGAGCACCTCGGCGCCCGTGGCGGCGAGCCGGCCCAGCGCCGCGAAGATCTCGTCGTCGCGCACGTCGTTCTCGCCCGTTTCGAGCGCGCTGTCGGCGGCCACCCAGGTCGAGTCGCGCCCGGACTCCTCGTCGGCCCCGAGCTCCGGCGTTTCCTGGTCGCCGCAGTACGAGCCGTGGCCCGAGTAGAAGAGGACGACAAGCGGGCCCCGGCCGAGGCGCTCCCGCGCGGTCGCCGCCTCGGCGACGAGCTTCGCGAGCTGGGCGCCGATGCCCGCCCGCGTGGCCCGGCCGTCGGTCAGCAGGGCGTTCCGCTCGAATCCGTAGCGGGCCGCCAGCAGCTCGCGGAACTTCCGGGCGTCGGCGACGCAGCCCTTGAGGTCGCGGCCGGACATCCGGGCGTAGCGGTTGATGCCGATGCAGAGGGAGATCCGGGCCCGCGAGGGTCCGTCGCCCGCGGGGAAGTCCTCGAGGACCCCGTCGGCCTGCTGGGGGAGGCCCAGGGCGAGCCATCCGAGCAGCGTGGCGAGGGCGATCCAGGGGTGCATGGTCGGGGAGCGAGTCTACCCCAAGGCCGCGGCCGGGGCCCCCCGAAAAATATGCTTTGACGCTCCCTTGCCGCATCCCGGACAATGCGGTCTGATGAGATTCCTGTTCGCCGCCATCCTGCTCCTCGCCGCGACCGCGAATGCCACCGCGCAGGACCAGCAGGTCGGCGCCCGCACCAAGGCCATGGGAGGCGGCTACACCGCCTTCGAGGACGACCCGATCAGCATCTGGCTGAATCCGGCGGGCATCGCCACCCAGCCGGACGGGATGTCCATCTCCTACCAGAGCTACCAGGTCTACGAACCCAAGGGCGGGAGCGGCGCCGCGGGTTCCGGGCCGCCCAACAAGGTGCCCGCCGAGATGGGCTGGACCGTCCCCGCGCTCCTGCCCAGCTACCTCGGCGTCGTCATGCAGGCCGGCAGCTCCGAATCGCCCGCGGCCTTCGGCTTCTGCTTCTCCGCGCCCTTCCGCCTGAAGTTCCCGTACTCGGGCACGCCGCCCTACGACGAGCTCGACCAGAGCATCGACCAGACCTTCTACCGGCTCCGCCTCGCCTTCGCGAAGGACTTCCACCTCAAGGAGGGCGAGGGCGCGTTCACCCACGTCGCGATCGGGCTCGGCCTCGACGTCAGCGTGACGGACTCCGAATTCAAGGACTTCCGCACGGGCGGCATCGGGACCGTCAACCTCAGCGACATGGGCTTCGGCGCGGGCGTCGGCCTGCTCCTCGGGGTCTACAACAACCTGCAGAACCTGAAGATCAACTTCGGCATCGCCTGGCAGAGCAAGGTCGCCTACGAGTTCTCGCTCGACAGCACGGTGGTGCCGCTGAACGACTGGCCGGAGCAGTACCAGGCCGGCTTCACGTTCTACCTGCTCGACAAGCTGCCGCTGCGCCTCACGCTCGACGCGCAGTTCATCAAGTGGGACGCCGCGAACCCGGACTCGACCGTCGCGGGCCGCGACAGCTTCCGGGACAGCCGGAACTTCTCGCTGGGCATGGAGTACCGGGTCGGCAGCGCGGGCCGGTACACGTTCTTCCCGCGGGCGGGACTGCGGCTCTACCAGGCCCCGTACCAGGGCCAGGACAAGGGCGACCTCCCGGCGACGGGCGACAGCGTCATGTTCATCAGCAACCGCTCGGACGAGTTCAAGGTGTTCAGCCTGGGCGTCGGCATCCAGTGGCCGGGCGAGAAGGACAAGAACCGGATGCTCGACCTGGCCTACGACATCGGCAACGACGCGCCGAGCTTCGCGGTCAGCTACTCGATGGAGTGGTAGGCCGGCCCCGCGGCCCGGGGGCCGCGACAACTGGGAGACAACGAATGACGGTGGCTTTGACCCTCCTGGCCTCCTTCGCGGGGGCCGTCGTGGTGGGCAGCTTCTTCGAGTGGGCCCTCCACAAGTACCTCATGCACGGCGTCCTCGTGAAGGGCTACCCCTGGCAGGCGCACGACCAGGTCCACCACGGCGTGTTCGACGCCGGCAAGCGCTACCACCTCCAGGACCGCGCCGACAAGCACCTCGTGACGATGGCGTGGTGGAACGGGCCCGTCATCCTGCTGGCGAACGCCCCGATCCCGGTGGCCGTCGCCTGGCTGATCGGGAACTGGTGGGTGGTGCCGGGCGCCATGGCGTGCTACACCGCGTACTACGCCGCCTACGAGTACTTCCACTACTGCATGCACGTCCCGGGCCCGCGCTGGTTCCAGCGCACGCGGCTCTTCAAGTGGATCGACCAGCACCACCGGCTGCACCACCTCGTGCCGATGCGGAACCTGAACGTGGTGTTCCCGATCGCCGACTGGATCATGCGGACGCGCATCGCCCGGGCGCCGTTCCCGGACGCGGCGGCGAAGTAGGCGGGGCTACTCGAGTTCCTTGAGGCGGGCCGCCGCGGAGTCGCCCTCGGGGGTCCCCGCGAAGTCCGTCGCCACCGTCTTCAGCAGGGCCTTCGCGCCGTCGAGGTCCTTGCCCTTGCGCAGCACGTCGGCCTCGCCCAGCATCCGCTCCGCGTTGCCCCTCAGCTCCGCGAGCGCGGCGTCGGCCTGGCCGCGCAGGATCGCGGGCGCGCCCTTGGGGACCGAGCGGAACCGGGCCATCGCCTCGCCCCAGCGGCCCGCGTCGAGCGCCGCCCGCCCGGCGTCCAGGGCCTTCCGGATCGCGCGGTACTCCGCGGCCGGCAGGCGGGGGCCCGGCAGCTTCGCCAGGGCGTCGCGCATGTCGCGCTGCAGCTCCAGCGGCCGGCGGTAGCCCAGCTTGCGGAAGAGCTCCTTGCCGTCGCCGTCGAGCCAGAACGACGCGGGGATGCGGTAGCGGCCCTGGATGTAGTTGCCGACGAACGGGCTGTTCGCGTCGTGCTCGGCGCAGTCGAGGTTCGGGTAGAGCGAGCAGCGGCGCACCTTCTTGCCGTCCTCCTCGACCTCCATCGTGCCGTGCTCCATGGGGCCGTGCGCGACGACGCAGACGACGGACGCCGACGCGTCGATCGTCTCCAGGTCCACCAGGGTCGATGACTCCATCAACCGGCAGCCTTCTCAGCCCGCGCCCCCGGAGACGTAGAACCAGATCGGGACGTTTCGGGCCTTCGCCTCGGCCTTGGCGGCCTCGAACGACTTCGCCCACGTGATGTGGCGCGCGGGGCGGGCGCCGGGCTTCGGCGGCTCGGCGGCCGCGTTGTGCTCCGCGATCTCGAGGTGCTCCTTGTAGAGCGGGAGCGACGCGGGCGCGAGCTTCTCGGCCGCCCGGTAGTCCTCCGCGGCGGAGCGGTAGGCGTCGCGCGCGTCGACGGCCCGGTAGCCGAGGTGCACGCCGTGCAGGTAGCGCGCCTCGCCGCGCACGAAGCGCCACCAGGCCCGGTCCGGCTCGAGGCGCACGGCCTGGTCGAGGTCCGCGGCGGAGAGCGCGTAGTTCTGGTCGTAGACCCGGGCCTGCTGGAAGCGGATCAGCCCCACGTGGAGCCGCGCCGACCCCCGGCCCGCCCAGGCGGCGGCCCGGCCGGGGTCGATCTCGATCGCGCGCGTGAAGTCCGCGATGGCCGCGTCGAGCTCGGGGCTGCGGACCTCCTCGCCCCGGAGCCGGCGCTCCGAGATCCAGGCGACGACCGCCTCGCCCCGGCCGCAGAGCGCCTCGGGGTCCTTGGGGTTCTGGATCAACGCCTTCGTGTAGTCGAGGACGGCTCCCTCGAAGGCCTTCACGGGATCCTGGCCCTTGCGGCCCCGGATGATCGCGAGGCGGAGCTGCGACTCCGCGCGGCCCTTCAGCGCGGGGGCCGAGGCCGGATCGGCCCCGAGCGCCTTCTCGAAGCCGGCGGCCGCCTTCTCGAGCTGCTCGACGGGATCCCCGCCGAGCTCCATCTTCGCCGCCGCCTCGCGGAGCAGGTCCCCGGGCGCGGGGTCCTGGAGGAGCACGAGGAGCAGGGCGAGCCAGCGCATGACTTCAAGTATACGGGGTCGCGGGTATCATCGGGCCATGGACTTGCTCGTCGCCCGGGCGCGCGAGCTCGGGGCGGTGGCGGCGTACCGCGCGCTCGTGCTCGAGGGGGATTCGCGGATCTCGCACCGGGATTTCGCGGAGCTCGCCCCCGCGGCCGCCTACTGCGACGACGCGGCGGCCGAGGCGGACGACGCCCCGCCGATCGCGATCGTGGTGGACCGGGAGTTCCGGATCGTCCACCGGGGGCGGGGCTAGATCCGGTCGAGGAGGTCGAGCAGGTCCCGGAGGTCCCCCTCGGTCACCGAGATCCCGCCGCCCGCGTCCAGCTCGTCCCGGCGCTCCCAGGCGGCGCGCAGCAGGCGCGGCCCCGGATCGGGCGCCGCGTCGGCCAGCGTGTCGGCCCAGTCCACACCGGTCGTGTCCCAGCCCTGCTCGCGGAGCCTCGCCTGGACGAGCGTGCGGATCGCGTTCGCGGCGGAGAGGTAGCGCAGGTCCGTGTCCATCCGCGGGTGCCGGGCCGTGGCGAGGTAGTTGTCGGCGGTCTTGCGCAGCAGCTCGACCTCGCCCGGCGCGGCGGGCTTGCGGGCGAGTCGCCCGGCGGCGGCCAGTTCCTCGGGGGTCATTTCGGCTTCCTCGGCTTGGGACCGGGGTAGGCGACCGGGCGCGTGTGCTGGGTGGCGATCTTCGGGCCGCGGGGGCGGCGCTCGGGCGGGCGCGCGGTGCCCGCGGGCTGCCAGGCCGGGATCAGCTTGTCGGGGCCGTCGCCGATCAGGTCGCCGCGGCCCATGCGGACGAGCGCGTCGCGCAGCAGCGGCCAGTTCGTCGCGTCGTGCCAGCGCAGGAAGGCCTTGTGGAGGCGGCGCTGGGCCATCGACTTGGGGATCGGGACGTCCTCGAAGGTCCCGCCCTCGCGGCGCAGCGGGTTCTTGCCCGTGTGGTGCATCGCGCCCGCGAGCGTCATGGGCGTCGGCAGGAAGGCCTGGACCTGGTCGGCGCGGAACCCGTTCCGCTTGAGCCAGAGGGCGAGGTTGACCATGTCCTCGTCGGTCGTGCCGGGGTGGGCGGCGATGAAGTAGGGGATGACGTACTGCTCCTTGCCCGCCTCCTTCGAGTAGCGGTCGAAGAGCGCCTTGAACTTGTCGTACGTCCCGATGCCCGGCTTCATCATCTTGTCGAGCGGGCCCTTCTCGGTGTGCTCGGGGGCGATCTTCAGGTAGCCGCCGACGTGGTGCGAGGCGAGCTCCTTGACGTACTCGGGCGACTCGGCGGCGAGGTCGTAGCGCACGCCGCTGGCGACGCTGATCTTCTTCACGCCCGGCACGGCCCGGGCCTTGCGGTAGAGCTCGATGAGCGGCTTGTGGTTGGTGTTCAGGTTCTCGCAGATGCCGGGGTAGACGCACGAGGGGCGCCGGCAGGCGGACTCGATCTTCGGGTCCTTGCACGCGAGGCGGTACATGTTGGCGGTCGGGCCGCCGAGGTCGCTGATCTGGCCGGTGAAGCCGGGCACCGTGTCGCGGATCGTCTCGATCTCGCGGATCACGGAGGCCTGGGAGCGGTTCTGGATGATGCGGCCCTCGTGCTCGGTGATGGAGCAGAAGGTGCAGCCGCCGAAGCAGCCGCGCTGGATCGTGACCGAGAACTTGATCATCTCGTACGCGGGGATCTTCGCGTCGGCATAGAACGGATGAGGGACCCGCTGGTAGGGGAGCTCGTAGACCTCGTCCATCTCCTTCGAGGTGAGCGGAATCGGCGGCGGCGTCACCCAGATGTCGCGGTCGCCGTGGCGCTGGATCAGCGCCCTCGCGTTGCCGGGATTGGTCTCGAGGTGCATGACGCGCGACGCGTGGGCGTACATGACCCGGTCGGAGGCGACGGTTTCGAACGACGGGAGGCGCACGACGCAGCGGTCGCGGGGGACGGGCGAGGGCAGGGCGACGGGCGCGGCGATCTCCTGCTCGACCCCGGCGACCTTGACGTACGGGTTGGGCATCCCGACCGCGCGACCCGGCGTGTCGAGCGTCGACGAATCGATCTCGCGCCATCCCTCCGGCACGCCGTCGCAGAAGAACGTCGTGCCCCGGACGTCGGTGATCGACGAGATGGGCTTGCGGGCGGCGAGGCGGTGGGCGACCTCGACGAGGGCCCGCTCGGCATTGCCGTAAAGCAGAAGGTCGGCCTGGCTGTCGACCAGGATCGACCGGCGGATCTTCTCGGACCAGTGGTCGTAGTGGGCGATGCGGCGGAGCGACGCCTCGATGCCGCCGATCACGATCGGGACGTCCTTGTAGGCCTCGCGGGCCCTCTGGGCGTAGACGATGACCGAGCGGTCGGGCCGCTTGCCCGCCAGGCCGCCGGGGGTATAGGCGTCGTCGGACCGCATGCGGCGATCGGACGTGTAGCGGTTGACCATGGAATCCATGTTGCCGGCGGTGATGCCGAAGAAGAGGGTCGGGGCGCCGAGGGCGCGGAAGGGCTCGGCGTCGCGCCAGTCGGGCTGGGAGATGATGCCGACGCGGAAGCCCTGGGCCTCGAGGGCGCGGCCGACGAGGGCCATGCCGAAGCTGGGGTGGTCGACGTAGGCGTCGCCGGTGACGAGGATGACGTCGCAGGCGTCCCAGCCGAGCGCGTCCATCTCCTCGCGGGTCATGGGGAGGAAGGGCGCCGGGGTGAGGCGCTTCGCCCAGAACGGGCGATACGAGAAGAGGTCGGGTGCGGTGTCCATGGGGGCGCCGCTCACGTTAAACCGCGCCGTCGAGCGAATGCAACCCCGATCTGGCGGCCGGACCGGGGATGATGTGGGCATGGGCGAGGATCGGGAGTTCCTGCGGGCGACGTGGCGGCATCTCGCGATGGCGTCGTGGCCGGTGGATCCGGCGCTGCTGGCTCCGCTGGTGCCGGCGGGGACGGAGTTGGATCTCCGGGAGGGGACGGCGTACGCGAGCCTGGTGGGGTTCCGCTTCCTCGACGCGCGGGTGCTGGGCTGGGCGGTGCCGGGGCACCGGGACTTCGACGAGGTGAATCTCCGGTTCTACCTGCGGCGGCGGATCGGCGGCCGCTGGGAGCGGGGGGTGGGGTTCGCGCGGGAGTTCGTGCCGCGGCGGGCGATCGCGTGGCTGGCGCTGCGGGTCTACAACGAGCCGTACCTGGCGCTGCCGATGGAGAGCACGATCGGGGCGGGGCGGGTGGAGTACCGCTGGAAGCTGGGGCGCTGGAACCGGCTGGCGATGGACGTCCCGGGGGCGCCCGGGCCGGCGGGCGGGTTGGACGGGTGGATCGCGGAGCACTACTTCGGCTGGACGCGGCAGCGGGACGGGGGGACGGTCGAGTACCGGGTGGAGCATCCGGCGTGGAAGGTGAGGGCCGCGTCGCGGGTCGAGGTCGACGCGGACCTGGCGGCCTGCTACGGGGCGGAGTGGGGGAGGGCGCTGTCGGGCGCGCCGGTCTCGGCGTTCGTGGCGGAGGGTTCGGAGGTGACGGTGGGGAGGCCGGTTCGACTGGACGTCGACCCTACTTCCCCTCCTTCGTCGCCACGTCGATGAGGGGGCGCCGGCCGAACGGCCCGCACTGAACTCGGCGGGCTATGATGGGATCGTGCGGATCAGCCTCGGGTCGTGGGTCGTGCTGTCGCTCGCGGGCCTCTCGGCGCTGACGACGCCGGTGGTGGTCTGCATGGTCACATTCCGACCCGTGGGCCCCTACGACGTCGACGTGGTCTACGACATGCAAAGGCACGCGGCTCTGATCGGCCTAGCGTTCTGCTTGGTGCTGGCCGCCCTCCCGGCGGGGATACTCGCGTATCGGAAACAGCGGACGGCGGACCGCGTCGCGTTCGTGATCGCGGTGATGGGATCCCTGGTCAACGCGGCGGCGGGAGCGTGGGCATGGATATCGTGAATCCCGCGCCCTGGCCGTATCGCCGGATCATCCCCAGGGTGCTCCTCGGATTCGCGCTGCTGCATGGCGCCTCTTGGGGCGTCGTTGAGTGGCGCACCAGCCAGGCGCTCAAGGTGATCCGCCGCCACGACGCGGAGGCGGTGAAGGTCATGGAGGATCTCGGGAAGGCCCGTCCCCGCCGGCCCTACCTTGGGCCCGCTCGTGAGGAGGACGCTTGGACGTACTACGAGGCGGCGATCGCCGGGTATACAAACGAAGATCGCGAGTTGTTCCCCCTGTCCGGGACCTGGAGGGAGTTTCGCAAGGCTCCCAACGCCCGAATGGACCAGCTCGTACCGCGGCTGCTCCCCTATCTCGAACTCGTGGAGAAAGCCCAGTCGTGCGCGAAGATCTCCAGGAACCCCCTCGCGGAAGACGAGATCGCCTTCGCGGAATCGGTGACCCGGCGGCGGCTGAGGTACCAATTGGCCGGAGCCATGGACTACTTGTTCACCACCGGCCGGGATTCCGAGGGGTTGCGTTTCGGTATGGCCGTACTTGGCATGGCTCGCGATCTCGAGCGGAAGAAGTACTTCTCGGATGTCATCAAGGTGCTCAAGCCCGTGCTTGAGTCCGGCCGACTCTCGCCGAGGGACCTCCAGATGGCTTCGAATCGAATCGAAGCCATGAGTCCTTGGATAGTCAGCCTCAAGGAAGAGATGGATCGCCAGTCGGCCGCCCGCACCCTTCACCTGACTCGGCTCGTGCTGGAGCGCCGCCCGTGGCAGCAGCTCTCCACCCAAAAGGGCTGCACGATCACGTTGATGTACCCGGGGCCGGCTCACGCGTTCCGAATCGAGATTCGCGTGGCCGAACTTCTCGAGGAGTACGCCACAGCGCGGAGTCGAAGGGGACTCCCCGAGCTCCGCAGCAGCCAGGCACTGTGGGTTCGCTGGTCGGGGAAGCTGGCCGAGGCTCACCCGCCATCCCCCTACGAACTCGTGGACTTGGATGAACTCGAGGAGATCCGCACCCAGGAGGGCGATGTGTGCGGGCTGCGCGTCGCCCTGGCGCTGGCCCGATTCCATGCGGAACGCGGGGCCTGGCCCGGTCGCCTGGCTGACCTCGTGCCGGCGTATCTTCCCGAGGAACCGATTGATCCGGACGGTCAAAGCCTGCGATGGGAGCTGACCCCGGAGGGAGGGAAGGTCGTCCTTCCCTGGCGGAAGGGAGGCGAGGAGATTCCCCCCGACTACCGCGAGGAAAACGAGAAGGCACGAACGTGGCGGGTTCGTCCACGCTGACCCTCCCTACTTCCCCTCCTTCGTCGCCACGTCGATGAGGGGGCGGGTCGAGCGGCGCAGGAAGAGGATCGCGAACGAGGTGTCCCAGAAGAAGTTGCCGTTCGCCGGCGAGGTCCACGCGCCGTCCGGCTTCTGCAGCTCCAGCAGCCGCCGCGCGCCCTCCTGGTACCAGTCCTTCCCGCCCAGCTGGTCCTTGCCCAGGAGCGAGCCCACGCGCTCGATCGCGTAGAGGTAGTAGAAGTAGTCGTGCATCGGCAGGCCCGCGATCTCGCTCGGGCCCGGGTGCTCCGCCGCCGTGAAGTGCTTCGCCAGCCAGCCCAGCCCGCCCTTTACGTGCGCCGTCGTCGTCCCGTCCTCGCCCAGCTCCTTGTGCGCGATCAGCAGCGCCGCCACCGCGCCCGCCGTCATCGCCCCGTAGGAGCGGTGCGGCCCGTGCGTCGCGTCGGCCTGGTAGCACCAGCCTCCGTCCGGCTTCTGGCTCGCGATCCACGCCTTCCGCGCCCGCCGCCAGGTCTCCTCGGGGATGTCGATCCCCGCCGCCGCGCAGGCCCGCAGCCCCAGCGCCGCGTACTGCGAGTTCGAGTTGTCCCCGTGCTCCGGCCCCGCCCGGCTCGCCCGCACCGGCCGGCGCTTCAGCGGCCGCGTCGCGCCCTCCTTCGGCGGCGGCTCGTCCGCCTCCGCCTTCTCGAGGATCGCGTCCGCCGCCAGGCTCGGCTCGCCGTACGACCACTGCCCGTTCTTGCACTGGTTGTCGACGAGGAACTGCCCGCACGCGTGCAGCTGCTTCTGGAACCTCACCCGCCCCAGCTGCTCCAGGAGCACCGCCTGCAGCGAGACGAGGTAGGTCTTCGAGAGCCGCGCCGTCAGCGTCGTCCGCAGCAGGTCCTGGAACACCGGGTCCGGTTCCGGCAGGCCGCCGTGGTGCAGCGCGAGCGCGATGAGCTCGTCGTACCTCATGTCCTGGCCGAAGTGGCTCCAGGGCCTCGCGTTCTTCGCGTCCTTCTTCAGCGCGTCGACGGCGCGGAGCACGGCCGCGTCGACGCGGCGGGGCTCGATGGGGGGGACGTCCTGGGCGAGGACCGGGGCGACGGCGAGGAGCAGGAGGGCGGCGGCGCGCATCTCGGACGAGTATACGCCGTGGCTTGCGGGGCGGCCCGCCCGGGTCGATAATCGACCCCATGAAACACCTGGCCTGGATCGGGACCGCGGCGCTGCTCCTCGGCGGGGCGGCCGCGCAGGACAAGAAGGCGCCGCCCTGGAGCGAGTTCGGCGGCGGCTCGTCGCGCCGCAACGCCCACGAGGGCAAGCTCCCCGCCGCGCTGCCCCTGGCCTGGAAGAAGGCGATGGGCTGCACGATGCCGGGCCGGGCGCAGTTCGTCGCGGGCGGCGGGCTGCTCTACGGCGGCTCGCCCTGACCGGGTTCGGGCGACATCTACGCCTTCGACCCCGGTTCGGGGAAAGAGATCTGGGCCATGCACCATCCCAACGGCTGCTCCAGCACGCCCGCGTACAAGGACGGGATCGTCTACGCGACGCTCGGGGACACCCTCTACGCCTTCGACGCGCACCTGAAGGGCGGGGACGACGGCGTCCAGGACGCGCCCAAGGGCGGCGAGCGCTACGACATCATCTGGTCCGCCAAGGTCGCGGGGAAGCGCTGCCAGTCCTCGCCCTCCTTCGCGGGCGACGAGCTCGTGATCAACACGCCGGAGGGGCTCGAGTTCTGGCCGACCCGGGTGAAGGACCCCGCGAAGGTCCAGCGCTCGCGCCTCATCGCGACGGGCGGCTCCGACTTCGGCTGCTTCGCGCACGACGGCGAGATCGTCGTCGCCGCGACGAGGAAGGGGCACTCGGCCTTCGAGCTCAAGACGGGCAAGGAGCTCTGGACCGCGGGGACGGGGGAGGGGACCACGCCCGCGATCGACGGCGAGACGGTCTACTTCGTCGACTCGGCCGGCACGCTGCACAGCGTGGACCGGAAGTCCGGCGAGCTCCGCTGGAAGCAGCCGGGCTACTCGCAGAGCCCCGCGAGCCCGGCGGTGTCGAAGGGCGCCGTGTACATGGCCTCGCTCAAGCCGGGCTCGATGAACGCGCTCGACCCCGGGACGGGGGAGCGGATCTGGACCTGGGCCGTGCCGGACCGGACGAAGGCGGTGTCGTCGGAGGACTACGCCGACGCGGTGCTCGCGACGCCGCTGGTCGCGGACGGGAGGGTGCTCTTCACGTCGTACACGGGCTACCTCTACTGCCTGCGCGCGGACAAGGACGCGAAGGAGCGCCTGGTGTTCAAGGAGAAGCTCTCCGACCAGGTCTGCATGACGGTGCCGATGGTCCACGAGGGCGCCGTCTACGTCCGCGGCTGGAACGCGACCTTCAAGTTCGGCGGCCGCTAGTTCGCTTGGCCGGCTATTAGCGGATCAAAGGGGCCATGCAAGGCCCCCGTCCGAGCCGGGCCCGATCCCGGACCGGAATCTACGCACGGAGTGCGGAAAACTCCACACCCCTCCACCCGAGTCCCCGCTTTCTCCGCCTTGGCACGTCGCTTGCGGTGACCCGGAATACTTAACGGAGTTAACTTATGGCCGGAACGGCGGTGGCGGGCGGCGAGTCGGCGGTGGTGGCGGAGAAGATCGACCGGGGTTTCTGGAAGGCGGGGCACCTCCCGACCCTCCTGACCTCCCTCCTGTACTTCGATTTCTGCTTCGCGGTCTGGGTGCTGAACGGGGCCATGGCGCCGTTCATCAGCGCCGATTTCAAGCTCTCCCCCGCCGAGAAGGGCTTCATGGTTTCGGTCCCCGTCATCGCGGGGGCCCTGATGCGCTTCCCGCTGGGCGTGCTCGCGCAGTACATCGGCCGGAAGTGGGCCGCCCAGATCGAGATGGGCATGATCTGCATCGGCCTCGGCGCGGGCTACCTCCTGGTGGACTCCTACGCGGGGGTCCTGGCCATGGGCATCGTCCTGGGGGTGGCGGGCGCCAGCTTCGGCGTCGCGCTGTCCTTGGGCTCCGGCTGGTACCCGCCCAAGTACAAGGGCCTGGCGATGGGCATCGCGGGCGCGGGCAATTCCGGCGCCGTGCTCGCCGTCCTCTTCGCCCCTCCGCTCGCCAAGATCTACGGCTGGAAGGCCGTGTACGGGTTGTCCATCATCCCCATCGTCCTGGCGATGATCCTGCTCCAGGTCTTCGCCAAGGAGCCGCCCGACCAGGAGAAGAAGCCGCTCAAGGACTACCTGAAGGTCCTCGTCGACCGGGACGCGTGGATCTTCAACCTGATGTACATGCTGACCTTCGGCGGCTACATCGGGCTGACGAGCTTCCTGCCGACCCTCTTCCACGACCAGTACCACATCCCCAAGGAGAGCGTGGGCAAGTACGCGGCCGGCATCATCGTCGCGGCGAGCGTGCTCCGCGTCGCCGGCGGCGCGATGGCCGACAAGATGGGCGGCATCCGCCTGCTCAAGTGGGTGGCGGTCGTCTCGGTGATCTGCACGGGCATCTGCGCCATGCTCCCGGCGAACCCCTGGGTCATGGTCGCGATCATGGTGGTCTGCTTCTGCGCCCTGGGGGCGGGCAACGGCGCGGTGTTCCAGCTCGTGCCGCTGCGCTTCAAGACGACGACGGCCGTCGCGGGCAGCCTCGTGGGCGAGATCGGCGCGCTCGCGGGCGGCTTCCTCCCCAACGCGATGGGCCTGGGCAAGCAGTACGCGGGCAGCTTCACCCCGGGGTTCCTCGCGGGGACCGCGCTGGCGATCCTCACGTTCGTGACCCTGCTCTGGGTGACCCGGGAGTGGACGTCGACGTGGGTGGGCGAGGGCGGGAAGGCCAAGGAATAAGCGAGGGGACATGAGACACGGGATCCTGGCCGCCGCGCTGCTCCTCGGGGCGGCGTCCTCCGCCTCCGCGCAGGAGGCCGCGGACTACTTCAAGCAGAACTGCTTCAGCTGCCACACGATCGGCGGCGGCAAGCTGGTGGGGCCGGACCTGAAGGACGTCTCGACCCGCCGGGACCGGGCCTGGATCGTGCGGTTCGTGTCGAACCCGAAGGCGATGATCGACGGGGGCGACCCGCAGGCCCAGCAGCTCCTCCAGGAGTTCCGGGGCGTGATGATGCCCACGACGCCCGGGATGAACCTGGCGCGCGCCGAGTCCCTGGTGAAGCTGATCGAGGACGAGTCGAAGCTCGCGAAGTCCCAGTTCCTCGCGGCCGCGAGCAAGATCCCGGACCGGCCCTTCACGGAAGCGGAGGTCCAGGCGGGGCGCGACCTCTTCACCGGCGTCCGGCCCCTGGCCGGCGGCGGCCCCGCGTGCATCTCCTGCCACACGGTCCAGGGCGTCGGCGGGCTCGGCGGCGGCCGCCTCGGGCCCGACTTGACGGCGGCCTACTCGCGGCTCGAGGCGCGCACCGGCCTCGCGGGCTGGCTGTCCTCGCCGCCCTCGCCGACGATGCAGCCCGTCTACAAGGCCCACCCGCTCGTCTCGGAGAACCCCGAGAACGGGCTGGGCGAGGTCGCGCTGCTCGTGGCCTACCTGGAGCGGACGAACCAGCTCGGCCCGGTGGTCGGGATGACGGACCGCCTGAACTTCGTCCTGCTCGGCCTCGCCGGGGCCGCGGCGTGCTTCGTGCTGTTCGACTTCTTCTGGCGCCGCCGGTTCCGGGCGGTGCGGGCGCCCCTCGTCGAGGGGGCCACGCGGCGGCAGGCGTAGCGGAGGATGCGATGAGCGAGAACGGCTGGATCAAGGACGAGGTCGGCGCCGCGGGGCGGCAGTGGGAGGAGTTCTACCGCAACCGCTGGCAGCACGACAAGGTCGTCCGCAGCACGCACGGCGTGAACTGCACCGGCGGCTGCACGTGGCAGATCCACGTGAAGGACGGCATCGTCACTTGGGAGATGCAGGGGCTGGACTACCCGCTCCTCGAGAGCGGCATCCCCCCCTACGAGCCGCGCGGCTGCCAGCGCGGCATCTCGTACTCCTGGTACCTCTACAGCCCGCTGCGGGTGAAGTACCCCTACCTCCGGGGCTGCCTGCTCGACCTCTGGAAGGACGCCCGGGCCCGGCACGAGGACCCCGTCGACGCCTGGAAGAGCCTCGTCGAGAACCCCAAGGCCCGCGCCCGCTGGCAGCAGGCCCGCGGCAAGGGCGGCTTCCGCCGCGCCTCCTGGGACACCGTCCTCGAGATCATCTCCGCGAGCGCCCTCCACACGATCAAGGCCCACGGGCCCGACCGGATCGCGGGGTTCTCGCCCATCCCGGCCATGTCGATGATCAGCTACGCGGCCGGCGCCCGCATGCTCCAGCTGATGGGCGGCATCTCGCTGTCCTTCTACGACTGGTACTGCGACCTCCCGCCCGCCTCGCCCGAGGCCTGGGGCGAGCAGACCGACGTCAACGAGTCCGCCGACTGGTACCACGCGAAGCTCCTCGCGGTCATGGGCGCCAACCTGAACATGACCCGCACGCCGGACTGCCACTTCGCCGCCGAGGCCCGGCACAACGGCAGCAAGATGTGGGTCTTCGCGCCCGACTTCAACCAGGTCGCCAAGTACGCCGACGAGTGGGTCGCCATCAACGCCGGCCAGGACGGGGCGTGGTGGATGGCCGTCAACCACGTCCTCCTCAAGGAGTTCCACCACGACCGCCAGGTCCCGTACTTCATCGATTACGCGAAGAAGTTCACCGACGGGCCCTACCTCGTCGAGCTCCACCCCGACGGGGACGCCTTCCGCCCGGGCCAGATGCTCCGCGCGGGCCGCCTCGAGAGCTACGCCGGGGTCGAGAACCCCGAGTGGAAGTTCCTCATGTGGGACGCGAAGGAGTCGAAGCCCAAGATGCCCCTCGGGTCGATGGGCGACCGCTGGGGCAAGGCCAAGGGCAAGTGGAACATGCTCCTCAAGGACGGCCAGGACGGGAGCGACATCGACCCCGCCCTGACCTTCGTCGCCGCCAACGAGGGCGTCGTCCAGGTCAACCTCAACGACTTCGGGATGGGCAAGGTCATCCGACGCGGCATCCCCGTCCGCAGGATCGCCCTCAAGGACGGGACGAGCGCGACCGTCACGACCGTCTACGACCTGCTCATGGCGCAGTACGGCGTGCCCCGCGGCCTGCCGGGCTACCCGAAGGACTACGACGAGGACGCGCCCTACACGCCCGCCTGGGCCGAGAAGTACCCGGGCATGGGCCGCGAGATGCTCCTGCGCTTCGCCCGCGAGTGGGGGCGCACCGCGGAGCTCACCGGCGGCAAGTGCAC